>JACPPF010000043.1 GCA_016191165.1 Planctomycetota bacterium | reverse complement strand
CTTGACACCAACGACCTCATAGAAGGAACCCGTAGCCACGCCTTAAAGCACCTGTACAATCCCCTGAGCGTTTCAAGGGATGTCATCCTTTACTCGCTAACTCGAACGTGCGATCTTCCAATTCAGGCTGAACCAATACACAGGGAGCGTATGCGTTTCGGAATCAACAGGGCCAGTATCGTGTTGGAGTGACACAATGGGGTAATCTCACCAGCCAACGGGGACCAGTGCGCACCGTCAGCGTCTGGCGAATTAATCACTTCGCAAGGGGTCGAGTGATCGAAACCATTTTGCGGCAGAACCTGCCACAGAATTTCCCGACTATTGACCGTTTTGAAAACGGGATTGCGACGAGCATAAAGAGTATGAACCTGGCCGATGCTACCTATCAAATCCCAGCTAATATCACCAATTCGGGCCGAGGGTACATTGATACAGTTGCTCGTTTTCAAGGTGGGCAGACCGGCACCACACGAATCACCGGCCTGATGATTAGACAACGTGCCCTAGACTTGGCTGTTCCGCTAGTTGGAACGGCGGCTCAGCGGCGTGCACTTCGCGGTTTGGTGGATTACGGGCGAGAACGTGGCGTTATCGTAACCATCGTGGAGATCGAATAATGAAATCGGCAATGGCCTACTTCTGGAACGACACGATTCTTGTTACGTCCTCCCGACAAACAACTACCGGTATTTTGGTTGCAGCACCCCCGTTTTTCAGGATGAAAGTTGCTATTAAGGACGCAAGGCTCGGCGAGACCATCGTCGAAGCACTCAAGCCGTCTGGCCAAACGATTCCTCATCCCGAGAATTGGAGAGCCATGGACGAGCCGTTAATTGAATTCATGGGAGCGGAATCCTGGGCGGATGTTTCAAAAAATGGAGTGTTCGCAGGTATCGATTTGACGGATAACGAGTTAGCAATCGTTCCTCATCGCAAGGTCGGAAATGGTGGCTCTGTCCCATTTCCTGAGCAAACCTCCACATGGCGCTGGCCTAGTTCATTTGAAATACTTGGAGCGGAGTTGAAACGCGTTCTCCGGGAAAGCGTTCCCACCACCGAGCAAAACGTGGAAAATGAGCAATGAAATGCACGGATATCCCCTTTCATCGAAGACCAATGCGATTTTGCTTGCGTCTGGTTTTGCCCCTGTTGCTATATTTGGCTATACTTATCTTGCCCGGTTGTGGCTTCGGTGCAGTCGGCGACTCGTGTGTTGAATGGACCCGAGGCGATATGGAGATAATTGGGCGCAACATCGCGCGATTGTCTTGGAATGACTGCCAAAAATCAACAACGCTTGCAGAAGTTTTGAATGTGGCAATAAACCAGAGACTTATCGAGCCACATGCGGCACGTAAGACCGACCGATGGGGAAATCCCTATCACCTCGTTTGCCATGGCAGCAACGACACATTGACGTTCCACCTGATTTCCGCAGGCCGAAATCGCGTTTTTGAAAATGGGCTCGGCGATGACCTTTCCTGCGTGATCAGTATCTCAAAGAACGGCAAAAACACTGCTACCATGAAAAAAATTAGGTGCTCAAGGACCTGTCGGCTTCCCGCTGTCCTTTTGCGTCATTGCCTTTTATTCCGGAGGCCTCACGCCATGACACGTTGGTTCTTTCTTCCCGCGCTCGCACTCGGGTTGCTCCTGTTTTTCGTTTCCGACAGCGCCGCTCAAAAAAAGAAAAAGGCCAAACGCCCCGTGTCGGCCATTCCCGCCCAGGGCGCCATCCACGACCCGGCCAATGCGGTCAAGAACCTCGATGTTCATCCGCAACTCCAGGCGACGCTCTTCGCCTCCGAGCCGAAGATCACGAACCCCACCAATCTCGACATCGACCACCGTGGCCGCATCTGGATCTGCGATGTCATGAATTACCGGGGCAACAACGGCCGGCGGCCCGAGGGCGATCGTATCCTCATCCTGGAGGACACCGATGGCGACGGCGTCGCCGACACCGTGAAAACGTTTTATCAAGGCCGCGATATCGACTCCGCCATGGGCATATGCGTTCTGGGCAACAAGGTCATCGTCTCCGCCTCCCCCAACGTGTTCGTCTTCCACTTTGACGAAAACGACAAGGTCACGAAAAAGGAACTTCTCTTCACCAAGACCGGCATCCCCCAGCACGATCACTCCGCCCACTCCTTCGTCTTCGGGCCCGATGGCCGGCTCTACTGGAATTTCGGTAATACGGGAAATAGCGTACACGACAAGAACGGCAAACCCGTCATCGACATCCATGGCAACGTCGTCAACAACTCCGGCAAACCCTACCGCCAGGGCATGGTCTTCCGCTGCGAACTCGATGGCTCCAACTTCGACGTCCTGGGCCATAACTTCCGCAACAACTACGAGGTCGCCGTCGATTCCTTCGGAACCCTCTGGCAATCCGATAACGACGACGACGGCAACCGCGGCGTACGCATCAACTACGTCATGGAGTACGGCAACTTCGGTTACGTGGACGAAATCACCGGCGCCGGCTGGCAGGCCAAACGCACCAACATGGAAAAGGAAATTCCCCTGCGCCACTGGCACCTGAACGACCCCGGCGTCGTGCCCAATTTGTTGCAGACCTATCAGGGTTCGCCGACTGGCATCTGCGTCTATGAAGGAGATCTTCTCCGACGCTTCTTGACCGGCGCGGCTCGTAACGGGAAATCAACGAGCCGCGACCGTGAGGGAGCGGAAGAAACCCAAATCATCCACTGTGACGCCGGGCCGAGCATCGTCCGTTGCTATCCCGCCGTCCCCGATGGAGCTGGCTACAAGGTGCCGAAAATCGTCAACATCCTCGACGGCGCCAAGAAGAACCAGTGGTTCCGCCCCGCCGACGTCTGCGTCGCCCCCGACGGTTCAATCTTCGTCACCGACTGGTACGACCCCGGCGTCGGCGGCCACCAGCAACGCGACATCGACCGCGGTCGCGTGTTTCGCGTCGCCCCGCCCGGCGTGAAATACAACGTGGCGAAGTACACCTTCGACACCATCGAAGGCAACATCGAAGCCCTCAAAAGCCCGAACAACGCAACCCGCTACATCGCATGGACGAACTTGCACAAGGCCGGAGCGAAGGCGGAGCCGGCGCTGTTGAAGCTGTATGAATCGAAGATTCCGCATGAACGGGCGCGGGCGCTTTGGATTCTGGGTCGCATCGAGGGCAAGGGAAGGCATTACTTTGAAAAGGCAAGCAACGATTTGGATCCCAACATTCGAGTCGTTGCGATTCGCCTTGGCCGCCAGGTAAAGGTCGATCCTTTGTCGCTGGCCCTTCTGGGGCTGGCCAGGGACATGGGCGACAAAGAAGGCGCGAACAAGAACTGGGCCGGCCTGCGCGAACGCGCGATTGCCCTCCGCGGCCAAAAACACAAGGAAATGGGCCTACAATGGTCGATCCTCGCAACCCAGGGATTTCGGCAAGACCGGTGGTATCTTGAAGCCCTTGGGATCGGCGCCGACGGGAATTGGGACAGCGTGCTGGACACGGTGCTGAAGGGGGGCCAACTCGGCGAGTTCAATGAAACCTATCGGAACATTGTTTGGCGTTCGCGGGGAACCCGGACGCCCGAACTGCTCGCGTCGATCATCACGTCGAAGGCTACGAACGCTTCCGAGCTCCCTCGCTTCTTCCGCGCTTTCGATTTTCAGAACGACAGCACGCTCAAAACCGCGATCCTCGTCAAGCTCGCGTTTGGCGAATACGCCGATCCGGCACGCCGGAATCTGATCGTCGCTGAATCGGTCGCGCGGCTCAAGAACTTCGATGTCAAGAACAACCCCAAGCACGCGGCCGCGCTCGATGGAATTCTCGACCGCTCCAGGGGGACGACCGCGTTTGTCGAGATGGTCGGCAAGTTCAACGTCACCAAGCGCTATCCCGAATTGCTGACGCTTGCCCAGAAGCATCCGAGCGAGCAGGTCGGCGTCGATGCGATTCGCGTGCTCCTTGACCGCAACCAGATCAAGTTGATCGAAACCGCCCTGACAAGCAAGGAGCCGAAAACAGCCGCGAGCACCGCTCAGGCCATCGCCAGCGCAGGACACGACAAGGCGAATTCCTTGCTGCTCCCCATAATCAAGGACACAAAACAGGATCTCGAATTGCGCCGCCAGGCGACGCGGGCGCTGGCGCGGAACAAGATGGGCGCCGCCGAACTCATCAAGTTGGCCAAGTCGAAACAACTCGCCAAGGACCTAGAAGTCGCCGCGGGTAGCGCCTTGAGCACATCAACCGTCAAGGCCATTCGCGATCAAGCGCAAAAGTTATTTCCACAGCCGACCACCAAGGACAAGAAGCCGCTGCCGGCCATCAGCGATCTGGTCAAGCTCAAGGGCAATGTCGCCGGCGGGCAGGTGATCTTCATGAAAGCGGGGAAATGCGCCGATTGCCATCAGGTCAACGGGATTGGCAAGAGCGTCGGCCCCGACCTTTCCGAGATCGGCAAGAAGCTGAGCCGCGAGGCGGTATTCGAGTCGATCCTATTCCCCTCGGCCAGCATCAGCCACAATTTCGAGACCTACGTCATCGAGACCAAGCAAGGCACCTCGGCAAATGGTGTGCTGGTCAGCAAGACAGCCGCCGAGGTCTCGATCAAGGGGGCCGACGCGATCGTGCGAACGTTCAAGGCGGCCGACGTGGACACCATGGTCCGCTCGCCGATCTCGCTGATGCCGGCTGACTTGCACCAGGAAATGACAACGCAGGAGCTGGCAAACCTCGTGGAATATCTTTTGACGTTGCGCGAGGCGCAGAAAAAGTAATCTCACGCCCGCAGCCGAAAGGCTGCGGGATTACGCGCGAACCCGCGAATCCCGCGGCCTCTCGGCCGCGGGCGTCAGTACTTGTTCCCAATCAACCTCCCAAACGCCGACTCCGCGCCCGATTGGAGCCAGGCCTTCCACCACTTCTCGAATTTGCGGCGCTGCAGCGGCAGTCGGCGTTCGTGGAAGGCGATGAGCATGTCGATGCCCGGCTGACAGGCGGGCCAGTGCGGGGCCTGCCGGTCGAGCAAAAGTTGCCGAAGCGCCTTGAGACGTTCCACGGCGCAATGGCTATCGTTGGCCAGGCCGAGCAAATCCTGCATCTCGGTGACGGCGGGGTAGTATTTTTCCCTAAACGCCACGGCATAGCAGTTCGCGAAGATTTCCATGGCATAACGCAGCTGCTTGCCGAGGATTCGGACCTGGTGCAGGGCATCGTAGGACTGCAGATCGGCGCGGGCGGCGTTTTCAAGTTCTTGCAGCAGGTGAACCAGCGTTGGGCCGGCCAGATCGTGCAAGGGTTCTTCGGCTTCGGACTCGCCCAGTTCCTGGGCAATCTCATCGGTGCACTGGTTGAACAATTCAGCCTTGGCGTGGTACGCCTGGCGCAGATGTTCTTGCGCCAGCTCGCGGTGAGCGTGGGCCTGGCCCGCGAGGAAGTACAATCCCGGCCGATTCGCAACGGCCGTCTTCCGTAGTCGCGTTTGAAGTTCAACGAGAAAAACGTCCCAATCGCGGGCCTCGCCGGCAGAACGGCGCAGGGCACGCAAGGTTTTTCGCGTTTTCTCGGCCAGACGCGCCGCCAGGCAGGGCGTAAAGATGCGCAGCGCCGCCGCGGCGCGACGAGTGCAAACCCGCAACTGATGCACGTGCTCGATGTCGGCGTCGGCGTGAAACACGGCCGCGGGGAGATGATCCCGCACCGCGCCAAGCCGTGCTCCCAGCGCCAGCCGGGCGGCCTCGTTCGCCGGCATGTCGCCGCGCAAGCCGGCAATCCACTTCTCGTCCGCCATGAGAAAACACCACGAAGGACACACGCCACGAGGGCAGGATAGGGAAAAATCAGGTGCGCGACGCCGGATTCGATTGTGAAGAATCAGTGAATGCGAGTTTGTCGAAAAAGCACGTGAGGTAAATCGGCGTGGACGACGTCGCAATCGTATTCAAAGCCGGCTTTTTCCATCACGCGGCGTGAAGCCACGTTGGACGGCAACGTGAAAGAAACAACTTGACGAAAATCCAGTACCTCGAAGGCAACGCGCACACTTTCCAACGCCAGCTCCGTCGCCAGGCCGCGGCCCCAAAATTCGCTCATCAGGCCGTATCCAACCTCGATTTCCGTGCGCCCAGCGATGGTGGCATGGCGCAGGCCGCCGCGGCCGATGAATTGGCGAATGGCCGGGTCGCGCACCGTCCAGAATCCGAAGCCATGCCGCTCCCAGTGTTCCACCTGCCGGTGAAGATACGACGTCACCCAGGTCGGTTCACGAACCCCGCCGAGCGTCGCCGTCACCAGGGGATCGGCATAAAAGCACACGAAATCATCGAGATCGTCAGAACTCACCCGATCGAGCAGCAGGCGCGACGTGCGGAGTTGTGCAATGGGTTTCCTCACGGGGCCCCCCAATCCGAATAATAACCTACTTCGGGGCAACCACCTGAATGCTGGCGGCTCGCGATACCACGATCTGCGGACGGCCGCCAAACAGCGACAACGTGCCGGCGACGCGGATGGTTTTGCCCTCGAAATGGGTGCGCGGCAACGTGAGCCCGGCGCTGGCGAGACTCGCCTGGGCCTGCTTGTTCAGGACGACCGTGAAGTTTTCATCGCTGGCGCGGTCGAACGCGGAATTGAGAAAAACCAGACTGCCATTCTTGGTGGCGCCCGTGGCGACGACTTTCATTTCCAGCGTGATTTCCTTGTTGAGCAGTTTCTTGACCAGGTCCGCCGAAAGCGGAGCGCCGTTGAGCCGCACGATGCCAGGGACGACTTTGCTTTTGATGGCGCCGGGTTGCAAAAGGCTCAAGGGGAGTTTTTCCTGGATGGTGGTTTCGCCATCGGTGTCGCGGATCTGGAGGCGCAGGATCGGGTCGTCTTTTTGCCAGTCGATCGTGATGACGCCGAAGTTGTTGCCCCGGTTCATGGTGGCAAGGCGATGGCGGTTGACTTCGAGTTTGCGCCATTTTTGATTGGCTTCCGTCAGGCCGCTGGAGGTGAGGTCGTAGAGCGGATAGCCGATGCCGGCGTCCATGACGGAAAGCTCGGCCAGATGGCGATCGCCGCTGACGCAGACCAGTCCGCTGGCCTTGGTTTTTTTGATGAGTTCAAAAAGGCGTTCGCGTTCGTGTGGGAGGTTCATCCATTTTTCCCAGCCGTGATCTTGCGGAACCAATTGGATACTGGAAACGAGGACACGCACCCGAGCGGGGATTTTGAGTTGCTCCTCCAGCCAAAGCCATTGGGCGGCGCCGAGCAAGGTCGCCTGGGTGTCCGAGCTGGGTTCATAGGGGCCGACGCCGAACGGGACCTTGCCGGCTTTCTTCCTGAGTTTGCCGCGGAAGTAGCGCGTATCCAGAACGATTACCTGCACGCGCCTCTCGGGCGGACCGAACGTCTCGGCATGGTAAACGCCCTTCTGCTTGCGGCGCGGAGAATCTTTGGCAATGCCGAAGAAGTCGAGGAAGAGCCTTTGCGATTCGTCCTTCTTGGGAAAATCCGCGCCGCCGTCGTTGGCGCCATAGTCGTGATCGTCCCAGGTGGCGAGGATCGGGCAGGTCTTCGTCAACTTCCGCCAGCCGGGGATCGCCGCGAGCAAGTCGTATTTCTGCTTCATGACCGTCATGTCCTGGGTGTCCCCGTAGATGTTGTCGCCCAGCGCCAGATAGAGTTGCGGTTTGACCGCGACAATTGCGTCCCAGATGGGTTGCGGCTTGTCCTGCCGGGCGCACGAGCCGAAGGCGATGCGTGCGAGCACGAGCTTCTCGTCCGCGCGGGCCGATTTGCCGAGGGATGCGACGATGAGACAGGTGAATAAGGCGGCGATGATTCGATTCATGTGGACCTCGGAAGCGGATGGGTTTTTTGGCCATTGTATGGACGCAATTCCGCTACATCCGGTGGGTCCTGCTTGGCCAGGCAAGGATTTTTTTTTTCCTTGACATTGGGCATTTCGCTCTGGTACTCTTCGTTGAGTAGTTGTTTCCCCCAAACGCAATTGCGGAGTTTACCATGTCTACGCGCCCCCCCCGGCTAGTCGAACGTCTGTGGACCCGAAAAACACCTGCCATTACGACCCATTTTTTTCGCCCCGCGTTGGAGGTTCTGGAAAGGCGCGACGCGCCCGCCGTTTGGTTGGTCAATTCGCCCTCGGATGCAGGTGGTGACTCGAGGCGCCTATGACCCGGATGCCGTATGACAAGGGGTCGCTGGTAGTCTTTGTGGAAACGTCGTTTGGGTCCGAGTTTGCGCGAATCCAATGACGCGCCGAGGGAGATCCAAATGACACGAATGATTGCAGTTTACTCCGTGCTCCTTGCCATGACCGCCTCGCTCAACGCTGGTGATTTGAAGAAAAAAGCGGTTGACAGGGAAGCATTCAAAGCCATTCACAAGGCGGGTGGAAACATTTTTTGCGACTATGAGGGCACGCCCCTCGCCTTAACAATCAGTTATGCGGTAAAGGACATCAAGACGGTCGTTGATCGCGTCAAATACTTCCCGGAACTTGAAAGTATCTGGTACGTTCCGGACTACGGAATGAATGATGAGATCCTTACCCGGCTTGTGACGGACGCGCCAAAACTGAAGAAACTTTGGGCGGGCGGGATGGGCGACACTGGACTCAAGATCATTGCCAAGGGCAAAAATATTGAGAATTTGAGAATCGGCAGCCGAACGATTACCGATGCGGGCATGGCCCATTTGACGGCGTTACCGAAACTTCGCGAATTACATGTCAGCGGGTTTCTTTCGAGCAAGGGTTTTGAAAAACTGGCCCCGTCGAAAACGCTCGAATTTCTCTGGTACACGCAGGTCAACGACGAATCTCTCAAGGGGATCGCCAAGATCACCAGCCTGAAGAGAATCAGGTTCGTTCGAGCCGCGGTTACCGACAAGGGTTTTCAGGAGCTTGCGAGTTTGCCAAACCTTGAGGAGTTGAATTTCCAGGGCACGAAAATTTCCGATGTGGCGGTGACGCGCCTGGGCACGCTGCAAAAACTTCGTGAGCTGAACCTGAACGATACCAAAATCACCGACGAATCCCTCAAGACCCTCGGGAAATTAAAGAGCCTGCGGCGCTTGTGTCTGGAGCGAACCAAAATCAGCGACGTCGGCCTGAGTCATCTGGTTGGCATGGCAAACCTGGAGACCATCGACCTGGGCGGCACGCCGATCACCGACAACGGAATCGTTCAGCTGGCCGGGATAAAAAAGTTGCGACTCGTTTCCCTGGGAGGCGCTGCCGTAACCCCGAAGGGACGCTCCATGCTTGTACACCTCCGGCCTAAAATCCTGATCACCGATGTGGGCGGCCCATTTCCATCCAAAGATGAGCCCTGACCGTCGCGGCTCGTTCCCATGCTTCAGCGCGTGAAGCGTCGCTGGCTCATGGCGGGACGCATGGTGACGACGGCGGGACGTTTAAGTTGCGGGGACGTGACAATCGCCTCCCCGGCGCCCAAAAGCGGGCAGCGCGACCACATCTCCTTGCTGATGTCTCCCGCGGTTGCCATCAGCACGTCGAGGTTGTGGGTGCTGCGCAGCGTATGGACGAAGCGCGTGTTGCACAGCTCAAAAATCTCCGGCGGCAGATGGCCCGGCTGCTGGCTGACGAACGCCAGCGACAGCCAGCGTTTGCGCCCGCGGCGGGCCACGTTGCGCAGCATCTGCATGGTCGCCTGCATGGTCTGCGCCTTCTCACGGCTGATGAACGAATGCGCCTCCTCGATCACCAGCAGGGTCGGCGGCGAGTCCTCGTGGGCGGCCTTGTAGGCAAACATCTTGCGCAACAAGTCGGCGGTCGCCAGGTTCTTGATGACATCGTTGGCAACGCTGACATCGATCACGCTCACCCGCCCGGGCGTGAGCATTTTCTGCGGATCGAGCGAGCGCATGTTGGGCTGATCGAAGGCGCCGGACTGCACGAGCCACATCAGCTTGGTGGCGAGGGCGGTGTAATCGAAGAACTCGTTGCTGCGCGACGCCCGCTCGCTGGCGCGCTCCTTCAAAGCGCGCAGCGTGAAAGGCACCTTGGCCTCGGGCGACGGGTCGAGCAGTACGCCCAGGCTTTCCGATTCCTTCGTCGAGAGCTTGTTGCGAGCCCGGCTTTCCAGATGCTCGATGCAGTCAAAAAGCGCGTTGCGCTCCGCGATGGTTGCCTGCAGCAATTCCGCTATGACGCTGCTTTCAAAGTCAGCCAGCCGCAGCGTAAACGCCTCGGCTGCCTCGGCCTCACTCGTGCAGCTGACGGGATGGAATACGTGAAAATCCTTCAGGCCCGCCGGAGTGCGATCGAATTGTGCGAGGTTTTTCAGAAGCGCCTGATCCGTCGTCGGGGCGTCCATGGCGGTGTATTCGCCCTCGACATCCAGAACGACCACGGCCCAGCCATTGGCGGCGGCTTCCTCGATCACAACCTGCGAGGTATTCGACTTCCCCGAGCCGACCGTGCCGAAGATGCCGACATTTCTGGGCAGCACGCCCTTGTTTTTGCTTTGCAGGCGAAACCAGATGTCGTCTTGCCCGGAAATGGCGCCCAAGACCATGTCGCCGGAGAAACCAAGGAGATCGGCGACTTCGCCGGCGTTCAACGCTTGCACGGTTGCGCGCGAGGCGGGCCTGCTTTTGCTGGCGCGCGTCGTGCCGTCAACCATCTCACCTTGCAATTCGATTTCCGCCAGGATGCCGATTTCACCAGAAAGGCCGCGACCCAGGGTGGCAAACGCCGAGCGGGTCGAGGCGCCCTTGTGAGAAAAGAACGGCCCGGCCACGATTCGGCCCAGGAATCCACTGCGTGAACCAAGCGGGTCCTCGATGCGCACATATTGATCGCGAATGATCCGATCGCGGTTGATGAGCGGCGCGCGCATGAGCACTCGCTCGTTGCTCGCATCCGAGCCATCCCAGTCCACATAGCCCAGGACGCTCATGCCGGCGGCGGCATATTCGCTTGTTTCCCGTGCCCCGTCGATCCATTGCGTGGCAGACATCAAAATGCTCCAGATTGTTAATTTCGGTTAACAAACTATAGGCCGCAAAAAGGCCAGGAGCAAATGCGCCAACGATAAAGCCCAGAGACGGATGTCCCTGGGCTTCCCCCCTCTTGCCACACGACCTTCCTTTATCGGGATTTGATGGAGATCACGAAGGTCGAATTCTGATCTGGGTTCACTTCGTACACCAGCCCGGACTTGTTACTGTCTCGATATTTGGCCGGGATTTTGCTTAACAGTTCCAGGTTCTTGCGTGTGTGAAGCGGATTTTTCAACTCGGCGTCCTCCTTGGTTTCTTGAGGACCG
The DNA here is from genome assembly GCA_016191165.1 of Planctomycetota bacterium. Classification (GTDB taxonomy): domain Bacteria; phylum Planctomycetota; class Planctomycetia; order Gemmatales; family Gemmataceae; genus SIAQ01. The sequence continues at coordinate 51,055 of JACPPF010000043.1, read as the reverse complement.
CCCTTGAGCTTCATCGGCGGTTTCTTGGTCGGCGGGGGCACCTCCGGGACGACGAGACAAACCTTGACCTTACCGAGAGGCGCATTGGGGATGACAAATCTGCCTTCCTCGTCGATCGACCCGGAGTCGTCGGTTTTGCCATCAAGGCTAACCATGAGGACGCTGCCCATTGGCAACGGCTTGCCGTCCACCTTGACCACGCCTTCAACCTTGGCGCCTGGGCGAGTGGGCGTGCCGCCGCAACCGAGGGATACCAAGGCGACGATCGCGGGAAACATAAATCGGACAAGTTGGCATCGCATGTAGTGGACACTCCTGAATGGAAACACGGGTTGGAGGTAGGGTGGACCGAGCGCGTCGAATCGCACCGACAATTGCCAAGGTAACCAGGGCCGCGTATTCGCCGCTGGCGGCGTAGCGTTAGCAAGTTGTCTCGCGAGCGCCAGGCCGCAAGCGGCATAGCGTTCGCGAGATTTTTTTGGCGGAGTTTCTTAGAAGTCCAGCGGCAGGTTGACGCCATCGCTCGGGTTGCAGCCGCCGACCCATTGAGCGGTCGAGATTGTCGTGGGCACGAGGCGGGCGGTGCCGTCGCACATCGCCACGCAGATTCCCTCCGAACGAGAGGCCTGCACCTGGCTGGGGTTGCACGCCGTCATCAGTGGCGCCGCCTGGATCGTGTATGCGCTGGTAAACGCGGCATAGCCGTAGTAACCCCAGTAGTTTGGCGACGTGTTGCAATTGCCGTAACGCTCGGCAAGCAACACCGTGTTGGATGTGCCGTCGGGAATGCCCGCCACGAGGCTCACCTTGCTGCCAGTCGTGTAGTCGTAAGGGGAGGCCGTGATGCCGGCGTAGCTGTAGCCGTAGTGGTAATAGCTGGGAACGACTGAGGCATTGACGGAATAACCGCTGACGGCATAGGTGCCGTTGGTGGCCATGCCGTTGCTGACCGACGGGTCAGACGGATTATTGTAGACCGAGACCGGCTGTCCATAGACGGCACTGGAGTTGGTCCAACTCGTGGTGCGTTGGGTGTAGGTATATCCGTAATTGGCGGTGTAGGTCGTCGAACCGGCGCGAAAAACAGCGTCCTGCTCAATGTACGGCAGGATCAGGAAAAAGAAGTTGACGTAGGTGTAGTTGTAGTCGTAGGCCGTCAGGCTGCCGTTGGTGTACGTGTAGCTGAAGTAGTAGTCGTAAATTGCACTCGGGGGCAGACGCTTCGTGGCGTCGTGATAGCCGTGCGCGGCAAGGGCCATCTGCTTGAGGTTATTGAGGCTCTGCGTCCGCGCGGCCGCGGAGCGGACCTTTTGCACGGCTGGAACCAGCAGTGCGATCAAAATCGCGATGATGGCGATAACAACCAAGAGTTCAATCAACGTGAACCCCTGGCGGTGCGAACGTGGATGGTGTAACATTCCTCGGTCCTTTCATGGTTATTGGAATCGGGTAACGCAAAATCAAAAGATCGATGCGCGGGCACTCATGCCGGCGCGCACCCAAATCATGGCCGCCGATGTACGACATCGGTGCGCCGCTCTGGGTCTGAACAAGGCGCACCTTCAACCTGCTCGGCGCATGGAAAAGCGCAAGCGGATCGTCGGCGTGCCGACCTACCATTTCGTGGGAGAGAGACGCTCCGTTTGGGAAAGCGTGAATGCGGAGAGCGTCGCGTTTGCAGAGGAGCTTGCTTGAGGCTGGATTTTTTTTGCAAGCTGGAGAGTGGAGGGTCTTATCGCACGTTGCGTGCCAATCGGGAGTTCGCCATGAAACCAGGCGGCAGTGCGTTGCCGTAACTCGTTTGTTTTTCAACCAGTTATGAGGGTCGCCTCAGCAAGAAACCCGGGACGGTTTTGATTCATGGCGCCGCCTGGATGCAAGCCCCCAGCGCATCGCCTGCTCAACGCACACGCATCGACGCCTGCTTCCATCTCGAGTTTTGCTGGCTTGAATACAAGTGTCGGAATATCCTGGGTAGGACAGGTCCGCAACCGAGACAAGAAAGGAACGAACGCATGTCGCAAAGTCGAATTCTGACGCTTTTACTCTGGCTCGCGTTCCCGGCGCTGACGTCGGGTCAAACGCTGAAACTCTTTGATGGTAAAACCCTGGCCGGGTGGGAAGGCGATACCAGGCATACCTGGCGCATCGAGGACGGCGCCATCGTCGGCGGCTCGCTCGACAAGACCGTGCCACGCAATGAGTTTCTCTGCACGCTGAAGAGCTATGGAGACTTCGAGCTGAAAGTGAAGTTCAAACTGCTCGGCGACCGCAAGTCCGTTAACGCGGGAATCCAGTTCCGGACCAGGCGGATTCCGAAGCATCACGAAGTGAGCGGCTATCAGGCCGACATCGGCCAACACTACTGGGGTGCGCTTTACGACGAATCGCGTCGCAATCGCGTCCTGGCCGCCCCGGACAAAAAGCTCCTTGAGAAGATCGTCAAGCACGGCCAATGGAACGACTACGTCATCCGCGCGGAGGGGCCACGCATTCGGCTGTCGCTGAACGGAACGCTCACGGTCGATTTCACGGAGAAGGACGCCAAGATCGAACGCACGGGCATCATCGGCTTGCAAATGCACGGCGGCGCCAAGGCCAAGGTGTATTACAAGGACATCACGATCGAGGTGCTGAAGTAGCGTCGCCACGCGCCGCGGTCGTGCGGATCAATCCGCGTCTTCGACTAGCGTCGCCTGGATGGCATTGATTTGCCGAAACGCGCTGAAACCGCTCCACATCCAAAAGAGCGCAAACGCGTGAAAGGCAACGCTCATCAGGCCCTGGACCAGTAGGAAGAGCAGGCCGTCGAGCAGATACAGGAACATGCCAATCGCGAAAAAGATGAGGGCGCCCCTTCGCGCCAGCAAGCCGAACGCGGTCACCACGAGGGCCGCCGCCACGGCGAATCCGATGGCGAACACCTTGAGTCCGATGTCAAAGTCCGGGTTCTGTTCGCCAAGCACCTTGGCCAAACCATCCACGATCAGCGTGATACCCAGTCCGACGACGAAATACCCGCTCATGCCGCCGTGTACCGAAATCGAATTGACAACCGAGAGTGCGGCGACCCAGAAGAACCAGTTTGCGCCCTTGTGGCCTCTCTGTTGCAATTCCATGATCTGAGACGCCACAGCCAAACCTTCCGATTCCCGCTCTTGCTCTTCCGTTTCAGGTTCCCGCTCGCCGATCGGCGGTAGCGGCTTTTCCGAGAACTCCGCGGCCGATTGCGGCCCGAGCGCCGGCAATGGCTTCTCGGAATGCGACTCAGGGCGTTCATTGGACATGGCCGTGATCTCCAAGGGAATCGATTATGCCGCTATTCTTCAGGTCCCTGTTATTCTGAGTACGCAGGGCAGCCAAGTGACGAGCTTGCTTGCGCTGCCCGATCACAATCAACTCACGCTGCACCCGGGAGCGATACCAGCCTCACGCGCAAGCCTAGGGGTTAGGCTGCCTCCCAAAACCCCCAGCTTGCGCTGGGGGCTGGTCAAGGGCTCTTCGACGCACGGCAATGCGTTTGGCCGTGGTCCGAAGCCGAGCGTACGCTCCCCGTCGGGTCGCGGCCATTCGGATGGCTCTTTCCACATCGCGCTCACGATTCATTGGCGCCCGACGTCAGGCCGACAGGGAATCGTTCTGCATGGGGTGTGCCGGGTATCGCCACGTGGTATAATGACATCCCAAAGCAACCGCATCAATGGGTCTTGTATCATGGCACAACCCCTCCTGGGTCGGATTCTCGTCGTGGACGATGAGATTGACTTGGCGGAATCCCTGGAAAGTAATCTCAGTCGCCGCAATTATGAAGTGAGCGTCACGACCAGCCCCGAGGAAGGTCTCAAGTTGATCGAGCGCGGCAACTTCGATCTACTCCTCAGTGATTTGATGATGCCTGGAATGAACGGCATTGATTTATTGCGAAAGGCGCTGGAGATCGACCCGCAACTGGTCGGCATTATCATGACCGGTCAGGCGACCGTGCAAACGGCGATCGATGCCATGAAGGCCGGCGCCTTTGATTATTTATTGAAGCCCTTCAAGTCGGATCAGGTCGTGCCGGTATTGGGCCGGGCCATGGAGGTGCGTCGCCTGCGCACGGAAAATGTTCGTTTGCATCAGTATGTCGCCCGCTTGACCTTTGAATCCGCCCGGTACCAGATGATCGGAATCAGCCCGGGCATGAGGCAGATCACCCAGCTGATCCAGAAGGTGGCGCCGACCGATTCGACCGTCCTGATTCGCGGCGACACCGGGACCGGCAAAGAGTTGGTCGCTCGCGCCCTGCATTACAACAGTCCCCGGGCCAAGAAGGCGCTCGTCACGATCAACTGTGCGGCGCTTCAGGAAAACCTCCTTGAGAGCGAGCTTTTTGGCCACGAAAAGGGTTCATTCACCGGCGCCACTCATGCCAAGCATGGCTTGATTGAAGTCGCCGAGGGGGGCACGTTGTTCGTGGACGAAATCGCCGAGATGTCCCCCACCATGCAGGCGAAACTGCTTCGCGTCCTCGAAGACGGCAGCTACCGACGTCTCGGCAGCACGCAGGAGCACCATGCCGATGTGCGCATCATCGCGGCTACCAACAAGCCCCTGGAGGAAGAACAAAAGAGCGGCCGCTTTCGAGAGGACCTTTACTATCGGCTCAATGTGGTTGCGATTGCCCTGCCGCCATTGCGCGAACGGCGCGAGGATATTCCGCTTTTGATCGATCACTTTTTGACGATTCGGCAGATGGGCCAGCGCAAATACCAGGTTCACCCGGACGCCCTGGACATCATGATGCGCTACCCCTGGCCGGGCAATATCCGCGAACTTGTCAATGTTCTGGAGCGGGCGCAAATCCTGGCGGAGGAGCACACGATCACCATGGACGATCTGCCGGCAAACATGATCGTTCATCCGACGGCAACGACACGGTCACCTCCGCTGGAGGCGTCTGAAACGGGTCCACTTCAACTTGAGGCGATGGAACGCAATCATGTGCGGAGCATTCTGGAGCAGTTCAAGTTCAACAAGGTTCACGCTGCCAAGGCCCTCGGCATTAGCCGGCGCGCCCTTTACCGCCTGATTGCCAAGTATGATTTGGACGGGAGGCACGGCGAGGGCGAAACGCCAGCGGAGTGATGCCAGGGCAATCGCGACAGCAATCGATTGGCAAACCCGGGACGACCAGGAACGTATCATGGTGCTTGCTCGCCTGATTGAAGCCCTTTCGCGGCCGGCGGCTTATCCTTATCCGGTCGAACGCGTCGAAGTTTGCCAAACCCACATCTCGGTTGTCTTCCTGGCGGGGCCTTGCGCGTACAAAATCAAGAAAGCCGTCGATCTGGGTTTTCTTGATTTCACCGACCTCGCCAGGCGTCGCCATTTTTGCGAAGAGGAAGTCAGGTTGAATCGGCGCTTGGCCGCCGAAGTCTACCACGGCGTGGTTCCGGTGACTCAAGAACGCGATCAAGTCTCATTCGACGGGGCTGGCGCGGTCGTTGAGTGGGCGGTAAAAATGCAACGCCTACCGGCCGACGCAACCCTCCTTGACTGGCTTCATCGTGGAGCAATCGATGGCGCCATCGTGGAGAAGCTGGCTCACCGCGTTGCGGCGTTTCATGGACAAGCAGATGCTGGGGACCACATCGCGGCTTTTGGGCGACATGAAATCGTGGCCGCCAACGCCCGTGAGAACTTCAAGCAATCGGCGCCTCAGGTGGACGCAACCGTCAGCACGCCGGTTTTCCATCGCCTGCAATTGCTCACGGAGGCAGCACTGAACCGACTTCAGCCCCTGATCGACCGGCGGGCGCTGCGCGGCGTTCCACGGGACACGCATGGCGATTTACACCTCGAACACGTCTACTTCTTTCCCGAGCGGCAGCCTCCGGCAGACCTGGTCATCATTGACTGCATTGAATTCAACGAACGCTTCCGTTTCAGCGACCCCGTCGCCGACATGGCATTTCTCTTCATGGACCTGGCTTTCCATGGCAGGCGGGACCTGGCACGAGCGTTTGCCGATGCCTATTTCCACGCGTCAGGAGATCAAGAAGGCCGAGCCTTGCTGGCGTATTACACGGCCTATCGAGCGATTGTCCGCGCCAAGGTGGAAGGGTTGAAAGCCGCCGAGACCGAAGTCCCTCCAACCGAGCAGGCGCGGGCTCTCGCCCAGGCGCGGGCGCACTGGCTGCTTGCCCTCGCCGAATTGGAGGAACGCGGCCGCAAGCCCTGCGTGGTCCTGGTGGGCGGTCTACCAGGTTCCGGCAAGTCCACGCTGGCACAGGGTCTCGCGGCACAAGCCGGCTTCACGGTAATCAGGTCCGATGTCGTGCGCAAGGAACTTGTCGGAACGGAACCCAGTGGATTGACCACGGGTGGGGGACTCTACACGCGCGAGTGGACTGACCGGACCTACGCGGAGTGTTTGCGCCGGGTGAATCTTCTTCTGTTTGATGGCGGCCGCGCCCTCGTGGATGCGAGTTTCATGGCCGAGGGGTGGCGCCATGCTTTCCTGGACGCCGCCGCCCATTGGGGAGTACCTGCGGTTTTCTTCGTATGTCGATCCGATCCCGAGGCGGTCCGCCAGCGCCTTCTAACGCGGCGTGGCGATCCCTCGGACGCCGATTGGTCCATCCATCAATTGATCGCAGAACGCTGGGAGGATCCCGGGCCGGAGACAAACAAGATGACTCTTGATATCTGGAATTCCGGGACGGTGCAGCAAGCAATCCAGTCGGCTCTCGAACACCTTCACATGCTTGATTTGTATGCCGATGGCGAATCGATTTCGTCGAGGTCGGCCACGGTTAGCGCGGTCAAGTCGCCATGAAAATGGTCGGAACGCTTCGTGCATCAACTCGCCCAACGTCTTCCGCGCGACCCCATCGTGGTGGTCTCAGCCGGACGACATTTCCGCAAGTTGCTCGCGTACCAATCCATTACAATAGGGTCATGCGGTTTTGTAATGAAAGCGCGGTGTAAAAAAAATGGGCTGCCCGCGTTTTGATTTCTTGCGGCGCGGATTTGGTTCCGCCCCGGCGCCGAGGTACCGAGCATGACCCCGATCTCTCACTGGCTGGCGGATGCCCAGGCCGCTGTCCAGGCTGGAAAACTGGATAGGGCGGAGTCCCTGTGCCGCCTGGCCCTGAACGCTCGCGCAGGCGATGTTGACGCTCTCGTGCAACTCGGCGACGTGCTTGCGATGGATCAGCGCTGGCCGGAGGCTTTCGCCGCGCTCCAACGCGCGATCGAAACCCTGCGTAGTCCCAATGCGACGATCCGGGTGGAGGTGGCCCCGGGGGAACTTCTGGACAAATGGACGATCCTTAAAATCAAATCCGAACGGATCCGCGCTGAGGGCAAGTTGCGCAACGTGCTGGCGGAATTCGACGTGGTAGACGACACGCGCCGCCGCGCGATCAACGCCACGCCGGGCCTTGACGAACTGATTCAGGAGTTGAAGGGGATCAACGAACAACTCTGGGACATCGAGAACGCCATCCGCGCCTGCGAGAGCCGACAGGACTTCGGCGCCGAGTTCATCGCCCTGGCCCGGTCCGTGTACCAAACCAATGATCGACGGTCACTTGTCAAAAGGCAAATCAACGATCTGCTCGGGTCGGCGTTCAAGGAGGAAAAGGATTATCATCGCCCATAGCTCTTGCGCCACCGTGGCCAGGCACATACTCAGGATTGCCAAGCAGGAATACCAAAAGAGGATCGGCACGTCGCTTGTCAACTAATCCGGCCCAAGGCGCTGACGAAATACGCAAAAAAAGAGGACCCGCTTTTCTTCGGGTCCCCTTTCGCCATTCCAATCGATCCCAATCTCATTCCGCCACCACCGGCAATGATGCGACGAGCTTGCGGCCGCGCGAACGGCGCGCCGTGGGATCTTCTTCGTCGCGCGTTTCGGAACAACCGGCTGGCTCGGCTTGAGCCGGCTTGTTTTGCAAATACTGCCGGCGACGCTCAAGCCGTTCGCTTTCTTTTGGCACGATCGCCGTCTGCGTTCCCTGGATTAGCTGGCTGACACCGCGATTGGCCGTCGGACGAATCGTCGTCGGTTTGTCCTCGGCCTGATAACGAACCAGCATCCCTTCGTAATTGCGCAGGATCACGCAGTCGTCGGACGCCGACACCATGTAGTTCGGCATGAGCGGAATCTTGCCGCCGCCGTGCGGGCTATCCACGACATAGGTCGGGATCGCCAGCCCGGACATGTGGCCTCGCAGGCCTTCGAGAATCTCCAGCCCCTTCCAGATCGAAGTCCGGAAATGCCCGGCCCCGATGACGGGGTCGCAGTGGAACAGATAATAGGGACGAACCTTGATGCGCAACAGCGCTCGCAACAGCTGACGCATCGTCGCGAGGTCGTCGTTTACCCCCTTTAGCAACACCGAGTGGTTGTTTAATGGCATCCCGCGCATCGCCAGGCTCTTGCAAGCGCGGGCGACCTCGGGCGTGATCTCGCGCGGATGGTTGAAGTGCGTCTGAATCCAGACCTTCTCCGCGCTTTCCAGAATGTCAAGCAGTTCCGGATCGTAGAGCTTCTGCGGCAACGTCGTCGGCACGCGCGTGCCGATGCGGATGACATCGACGTGCGGGATGTCGCGCAGGTTGTGCAGAAAATACTTGAGCTTCGCGGTTGGCAGCGAGAGCGGATCGCCGCCGGAGACAACCACATCGCGAATCTGCGGGTGATCGCGCACGTACTCGATCATCCTTTCATCGTTGCGGCTGATGGCGTCCCAGCCGCCGCGGACCATGGTGGCGCGTTTGCGAGTGCAGAAGCGGCAGTACATGGTGCAGACGTGGGTGGTGACCATGAGAACCCGATCCGGGTAGCGGTGCGTGATGCCCGGGACGGGAGAGTCCTTGTCCTCGTCAAGCGGGTCTTCAAGTTCGAAGGAGGAATTCGCTTCGAGCGGAGAAGTGACCGACTGCAAGCGGATCGGATCGTTCGGGTCGGCGCAGTTGATGAGAGAGAAGTAGTAGGGAGGAATCGCGAGCTTGTACTCGGCTTCCAGGGCCCCGATGGCTTCCAGTTCCTCGGGAGAGAAGGGTAGCAATTCTCGGAGCTGACGCACCGAGCGGATGGCGTTCTGCGACTGCCAACGCCAATCGTCCCATTGCCTTTTGGGAACTTTGCGCCAGAGCGGATGGCGCTTCGGTTTACCGGGAGGTTCCTCATCGTCGAACGTACAGCATTCATGCTGACGAGCGGTGAGATGTCCATATAGCCCGGACCGCTCTTCGTTGTCGAACATATAAAACGGTGACCTCCAGCAGGACCCAGATATCCCAGCGCCGGCGAGCGCTCCATTCACACCAGCCGCGCTATCCTATTAAGAATAGAATAGTACACGCATGTTGCCGAATTACAAGAGCGATGTTGGGGCAACTGCGCATTTTTTGAAAAATATTCGCGCAGCACGCGCGGAAGCGACGCGCCGAGCAAGAAGATGTTCGTATTCGAGAAGCAATGTAAGAAAATAATCTTTGCGAATATTGTCGTATATTCACGATTCCGGGCCTTCGCGGCGGTCGCCGGGCATCGTTCATCTACGGTGTTTTTCTTATCGCGCCGCCAGCTGACGATTGCCCGGGAACGGATTTCGTCGGCGGGCCGAGCGCTCCGACGCGCGAATCGTCCGTGGGTGAAGTTGCTTCGAGTGGCCCTGGCCTTTCGACCTGGGCGAGAAATGAATACTTGCCCGTCGGTTGAAATGCTTCGCGGGTGAACTCGTAGGTTGCCCAGGGGAAGGTGACCAAATCGCCAACAGTCGAGAAGGGAAGGTCAATCAGCGCAGCCGTTGCGAAAATCATTGTGCCATCGCCTCCGAACGGACGGGTCATGGCATTGCCAATGACGAGCACATCAGCTCCGACCGCGCCGAACGGAATCGGTGGACGAGAAGGAACGGTAATGGCGGCAAAAAACGGCCTGCCTTCCAGATTCGCCATCGTCCCACCCCCGCTGCTCCCGCAGAGGAAGAAGCCGATCAAGCCGACCAGCGCGCCTTTACGGGGCATGGCGTTTCCTCTACGTTCCGTCGCTCGAGCGAAATGTCTGCCAACGCTTTGGCTCATAACTGGCGTTTGGTTTTTGTCAACGGGAGGAACGTGAAGTTTCTGGCTTGGTGCTCATATTTTTTCTTACGATCGCAATTTGGCCGCGTCCCTGACAAGCCGCCGGGCATCTTTCAACGGAATCTCCAGCAATTCCGCGATTTGCTGGACGGACCTGCCACGGGCCAGCCATTTGCGCACGAGTTCGGTTTTCGTTCGCGTTTCGCCTTCCTGGCGCCCCTCCTGATGTTCTTCCTCGTGCGCTTCTTGCCATACCTTGCTTTTGCGAAGATCGTGCAGTTGAAACATTTTTCGAATCTCCTCGCGACCAAGCTCCGTGAAACGGCGGAGCAAGAGCTCTTCCACCAATTCTATCACCTTTTTCGCGGAGTCGGAATCGGTGAAATCCCGCTCGACTTTTTGGATCAGTCGGCCAACCAAATTCTTGACCGCGCTCTCTGGTGCCGATACCAATTGCAGGATGCCCAATCCGAGCGGTGGGTCCGCGGGCATCTCGAATTCATCGAGGTAGATTCGCGTCAGCCGCTTCGAGCGAAGCAGATTTTCATAGGGTGCCAGGTACTTGGGCTCCATTCGCCGGTTTTCAAATATCGCGACCGCCGCCCAGTCCGTCCGCGTCTTGCAGTCGTTCAAATACGTGAACACCTCGGCGAACAAGTTCGCGTGGAAGTTCGCTGAGCGACGGAACTGCACCTCCACGAAGTAAACCGGCAAGGTTGTCGCGTCCGGTAGAAACAACCCGTCGATTCGGAACGATTTTTTTATCTCGACGGAGTCAAAACGATAATGGCGCGCCATTTCACCCGGCAGGTGCAGCAATTCAAACAGCGTTTGCGGCAACTGTTTTAGCAACTGACAAAAGAAGGAATCAGTTTCCATTCCGGGTAGGATATCTTGCCGATTTGGGCATGCAAGAGGAGTCAATCGCCCAGTGGCCGTGGGCGCAAAAAAAGGCGTCAGGCTCTCGCGAGTCCTGACGCCTTGAATGGTTTGTTGAACCGGTTGGCTTAGTAGCGCTTGCCGCCGCCGCCGCCGTAGCCGCCACGGCCGCCGCCACCACCGCCGCCGCCACCGCCACCGGGACGACGCTCTTCACGCGGACGAGCTTCGTTGACGGTGAGCTTGCGGCCATCGACTTCCTTTCCATTCAGCGCGGCAATGGCCGCCTGGGCTTCCTGGCTCGAGCCCATTTCGACGAAGCCGAAACCTTTCGAGCGTCCGGTGTCCCGGTCCATGATGACCTGGGCGGACTGAACCGTACCATGCGGCGCGAACATGGTTTCGAGATCGGCGTCACTCACGCCGTACGCCAGATTACCAACATACAACTTTGCAGCCACGAGGGCCTCCTGCGGAAAAACCTCACGCAACGATCCGATCCACGGTGGATCGACAAGGTTGCATGATAATCGCTATGATCCGGGACGATGAAAGGCAGATGGGGATTACCACAAGGAAATCGCGACCACGGTTGCTTTGAAAGGTCCTAGAACATAAGTATCCTAACCGAAGCGCCAACTTTTGGCAAGAGATGTTTTGGGGTTTCTTGCCCGCCGCGTCTCGCGAACACATCCCCGCAAACAGCGACGCTCCCCTCACGCCGTGACCTGCCTCAACCGCCGGATCAGCTGGGACAACTCGAATCCGCCGGCCCCGGTCTCGCCAGCGTTGAAGTAGGCCCGCGCGTTCCGCAGCTGATTGCAGCAGCGGGCATGCTCCGCGGTCGCCAGCGGCAGGCAGTCGAGCACCAACTCCAGCCGGGCCCAATCCGGTCGGCCTGCCGATGCCTGATCCAGCACGCCACCCAGGTCCGCGCTCAAAACGTCCCACAACGGACGGACATCAACCTGAGAATTCATGGCTCTCTCCTTCTCTTGAAATTGAATCGGTCCGCGCGCCAACGCATCGGACTATTGGGAGAGAGCAGGACGGGGCAAATCCTTTCACTGAAAACTTTATTTTGCCGCGGGGCTTGCTCCGCGCGGGGCACGCCTCTAAATACGGGCAAATGATTTGACTTCCGCGACTGCGGCGATTCTAATCAGGTCGATATCCCTACGCCCGGTCCCTGCTCATGACCAACACGCCTGCCAGTTTGCTGCAACGCCTACGCGAGCAACCCACGCCTGACGACTGGGAACGCTTCGACGCGCAGTATCGCCCGTTCTTGCAACGCCTGTTGCAATCGCGCGGCATTCAGACGGCCGAGGTGGAGGATCTGGTCCAGGAAGTGTTGACGACGTGGGTTGCCGAGGTCCGGAAATTCGAGCGCAAGCGCGACGGTTCCCTGCGCGCCTGGCTCGCAACGGTCGCCCGCCACCGCTTCTTGACGCTCGTTCGCGATCGGAAGCGCTGGCCGCAACAAGGCGATCTCGAAAAGTTCTTCGATCAGATCGCCAACCCCGAGGCCGACCTCAGCCGATTCTGGAACCGTGAACACGATGACACGGTCCTTCAGGCGACGCTGGCGCGAATCCGGCCCGATTTTGAACCGACAACCTGGCGAGCCTTTGAGATGGTCTGTGTACAAGGCATGAAACCGGCCCAGGCCGCCAAGGAATTGGGCGCCACGCCCAATAGCGTGTGGATCGCGAAACACCGGGTGCTCAAGCGCTTGCGTCAGGAGACCGAGGGGATGATCGAGGAATGACATCCGCCGCTCGCGGCTTGGCGTTCGCTCGACGCCGGACGAACGATTGAAATATTTTCGTGAAAGGTTCCGCGATCGTGCGCACTTGTAATAGACCGAGAAGGTCCGCGCCGCACGGATCCCGTTTACCGAGGTGCCGACATGGCTCATTCCGAACATCCGACCAGCGACGACCTGATCCGCTTCGCTCAAGGACGGCTTGACGACGAGAGTGTCGTCGTCGAGCACGTCTCCGCCTGCGACACCTGCGCTGAGTTTCTCGATACGGTGACGAAATCGCCGCTGGAGAAAAAACTGGCTGCTGCCGAGCCGGCGACGATCAGCGTAGGTCAGGCTTTCCAGCCTGACGGGGACGCCGAAAATGTCAGGCTAGAAAGCCTGACCTACGGCGATTACGTCGTACTTGAACAACTGAGCATCGGCGGCATGGGCGTGGTCTACCGTGCCAGGCATCGGGCGTTGAAGCAGGAGTACGTCGTCAAGACCATCAAGCCGAAGTACGCCAAGGCGCCCGGATTTGCCGAGCGCTTTGAACGCGAAGCGCAGATTCTGGCCAAGTTGCAGAGCGATTACATTGTCACCGTACATCACCTGGGCACGGTGCCGGAATACTTCATGGCCATGCCGTTTCTCGAGGGAAGGACTCTTGAGACGCGGCTCAAGCGCGAGGGCGCCTTGCCGGCTGAAGAAGTGGTCCGTATTGGCCAGGAGATCACGCGCGGCTTGAAGGCGGCCCATGATAAAGGCATCATTCACCGCGACTTGAAACCGGCCAATCTGTTTCTCGAAAATCGACCCGACGAGGGCAAGCCTCGCGTCAAGATTCTCGACTTCGGGCTCGCCTGCCCCTTCGACGATGACGCCCGCCCAACCGACGCCGGCAATGTCGCGGGCACGCCTGGCTACATGGCGCCGGAGCAGTTCGAGGCGCCGGACAATCTCGATCAACGCACCGACCTCTTTGACCTGGGCTGCGTGCTGTATCGCATGGCCACGGGCAAGCTGCCATTTCCGCGCGAGTATGATTCGCACCGGAAGTGGGATAAGGCTGTGACGGCGAAATGGAAGCAGGAGCTCCTGGACGCCGCCAATCTGCCGATCCCGCCGCGCGAGTTGAATCCGGAAGTGCCGCAGGCGCTCAGCGTGACGATCCTGCGCCTGTTGCAGAAGCAGCCGGAGAGGCGTTTCGCGACGGCGTGGGAACTGCTGCGGGCGCTGGACACGATTGCGGCGACGATCAACGCGCAGCCCGTGATACCGGTCGTTGCGCCCAAGAAAGCCGAGCCGGTTAAGCGGCGGCCCATCGGCTGGATCACCGCGATTGCTCTGGCAGCATGTTTGGCGTGCGTGGCGGTTGCGGTCGGCGGTTATGTGATGCATCGCGTTTGGAATGGCGATGCTGACCAGACGGGGCCCCCGATAGCGAAGAAAGGTAAGGGCGACGCCGACAGAAAAACCGAAAAGGGTGAACCAGAGAAGAAACCCCTCGAAAAGCCCGGCCTCGCGCTCCAGACGAGCCTGAAACACCCAGCACTCGTGACCGATCTCGCGTTCTCGTCCGACAAAAAGTCGCTGTGGACGGTCATGTCCAGCGGTGCCCTGACGCAGTGGGATTGGGCCAAGAGCGAAGTCAAGCAAACCATCCCCGGCGAATTTCGCACGCAGTTTGCCCTGACTCCCGACAATCGCTTCGCGCTCCACTACCCAAATAACTATGGCCTGCCCTTGCAATGGGTTCGACTGACGGGCCCGAACCCAGGAATCGCGTGGAAAGGGCCGGAGGTAACTTGTGCCGCCCTTTCACGAGATGGCAAACGAGTTGTCGCGTTTGGCGGCGGGCAACTCCTCGTTTATGACATCGACGCGGACGGCAAGCTCAAGGCGCGGCCGCCGATCGCCACCAAGTTCAAGCGGCCAGTGCGCGCGATCGCGATTCACCCGACCGATCCCAATCGCGTGCTGCTGGGGCGCGACGATTGCCGGGTCACACTGTATCACCTTGAGAAGGGCGAGGAGAAGACGCACGACCTGCGTGGCGCACGCACACCGGACAGTTACAACTCCTATTTCCGCACGCTGACGTTTTCCCCGTCGGGCGAGCAATTCCTCGTGGGCGACGTCAACGCGAAATATTTTCTACTTTGGCAAACCAATCAGCTCGTACCGATCAAGATCGAGGCAGAGGGCCATCCGTCGGTCGCCCGCTTCACGCCCGATGGACGCAACGTGGTCGCGTTCTTCGGGAAGACGTTTTTCATGTTTGACGCAACCACCGGCAAGGAGGTCTACCGCAAGGAGGTGGATCGCGGCGTCGGCCAGCTGGCGCTATCAAACGACGGCAGCCTGCTGGCAACCGACAGCGGCGTGCAGGCGCTGGCGGTGGTGTGGCGATTGAAAAGCACCGGGGAAAAAGAAGAACCGTCGTCGATCCTGGCGAGACTCCCCCAGGAAATCACCAGCCTCTCCGTTGCCGCGGGGGCTAAGACAACGCGAGTTGCCTGCAATGGTAACGGCGATGTGGTTTATCTCTTCGATTGGGCAGCCGAGAAAAAGATTGCCGAGGCGGAGCCGCCCATTGTTGGACAGTCCTACAAGACAGTCAGCGGGCTCGCATGTTCTCCGAACGGCGACATGGTCGTCGTCTGTTGCAGTCATCTCAGGTTCGGATCCTTCCGTCAGCCCTTGTTCCTCTGGAAGACTAATGCAAAGACGATGTCGCGACTTCTGCAAATCGACCCAGCCGGATTGGGATCGCCGCTGGCGGCTGCCATTTCCTCGGATGGACGTCTGGCAGTCGGGAGGGCATTGGCCAATCATGTCGATTTATATGATTACGCTGCACTTTCGAAGGACGTGCGGCCAACAGGGGACCAGTCCGGAAAACCTCAGGAGCTCGAGGCCAAGGATTATCACTTTCGGGGGATGCAGATCGACAACCCTGGAGCCAAGAACTGGCCCACAAATTTGCAATGGTCGGCTAGGGGGGGCAAACTGTTGCTGACGACAACGCGCCAACTCGTGTTGTTTGAGGCGAACGGGGCGAAACACTTTAAGCTTGATGCAGAATCTGCCTCTGCTGAAGTGAATATCCGGGGTTGCCTGGATTCGGACGGAAGGCAGTTCTGCTTGGCCATGAAGGGCGAACGTGCCATCCACCTGCGTAAGTGGGACAAACCGGAGGTTGACGTTTCCGTCCTGGAACCTCATGACGAAGCGGTCCTCGCGATGGCGTTCTCGCCCGATGGCAAACGCCTTCTCTCCGGGGCAATGGACAAAACCGTTAGACTCTGGGACATCCTGACTGGCAAGGTAATCGCGAAGTCTACCGACCACGATGGCTGGGTCACCTGCGTCGCCTTCACGCCCGACGGGCGGTACGCGATCTCCGGCAGCAAGGACAAGACGCTGCGGAAGTGGAAGTTGCCATAAACCCACGGCCGACCCCCGCTACTCCAGTGCCTTCCTGGCCCCCGCCGGCACGACGACCTTAACCTTGCCCAACTCGGCGATGGTCGCAGTTCGCGTCATGACGCCGTCCACCTCGGCGTTGCCGCGGACGCCTTGCACGCGGATGGCGATCTCGTACCGCACCAGCCGGCCCCTGGCGTCGAGCCAGAGCTTTGCGGTTCCGCCGCGGGCGAGGTCGCGGTCTTCTGTGCGGGCCAGCTGCTTTGCCGTGTCAGCGCCGAAGTCGCCGCGGACGACGAAATGGCCCTTCACCTTCTCGTTCGTGGTTTTCTTCAGAACCTTGCTCACGATAACCAGGTCCTCGTGAGGAAGACGAGCCGCGCGCACTTTCGCCGACGGAATGAGAATCCGAAGCGGGTCCGAGAGCGTGCCGGTGCGCGTGCGCTGCCAGGCGGCGCCTTGCTGGTAGACGAGGATTTTCCCTTTGCGGAAGAAGTCGATGCGGTCCGCGTTGAAGGCGATCGGCCGGCCCTTCTGGTAGCGCCCTTCCACGGCTGCGGTCCCGGGAGTGTCGCTTGACGTGAATGCGTAGCTGTCGGCGTTGGCGATGTTTTGAATTGCCTTCAGGACTTCATCGCTGCCAGCGTTTGCCACGTTGACGGAGGCAGAGAATGCGGCTACCGTGGCGATGAGCCGGAACCGAGTTTTGCACATGGCTGAAGTCTCCTGAGTTCGCTGGTGTTTTTAGTCGTGCTTTGGCAATCGATTGTTCCCCCGTCGCATTCGCATCGCGGTGGTGGGACTTTGGACCATTGCTGGAATCATGAATCGGCGTTCGCTATCTGTCGCGATGGGATTTGTCTTCCTCATATGCGATTAGTCCGTGATATCCGAGCCGGTCGAATTCCTTCCGCAAATCGGGGGTGACCGGGTCCGAGAAGCGAGTTTGGGAATGACCCCAGACGATCTGAATGCGCTTGCCGGTGCGAGAGACCAGGCAAATGTAAACTCCGTGTTGCTCATGCAGCCAGCGCTTGAGTTCCTTGTCGTCGGCTGGCAATTCACGAAACTCCGCGCTGACGGAATAATCCATCGGTGGTTGTGTGAAAGCGGTGGCCACAATAAGGATGATCTCAGGAAAAGCCACGAGTGAAATCGTGATAAACGCCAGCAAGCCGAGGAACAGGGACAACGTGACCAGTCGAATTCGCCAAGTCCTTTTCATAGCCTCGCCCTACGGGTTGATCTGGATTCTCCCCGGCAAGCCCGTGGAACCGATGTAAGGCGCACCGGCCTGGCATTGCTCCTTCTCTTGCAGCGGGGTTCAAGCCTCGGCGCTTACGTGCTGCCGATCCTGGATCAAATGATCGCGGTAGGTTTCGAAGTCCTTTTTGATCGCGACGAGCAGTTGCCGGTCGTTTGTCAGATCGGAGATTTCGTCTTCCGATAACGTGTTGTCGGCGAGTCGGCGGTCATGATCTCTTTCATAATGATCCAGGGCTTCAAGTATGAATCGAATGGATTTGAGGGATAGGTTCATCGTCATCTCCCGGATTAGCTGACTTTGCGAAAGTCCTTCTCGATATTCGCCAACAAAAATAGGAAGTCCGCCAAAGTCATATCGACGTTCGGTTCCCAGTTGAAATGGTTGCCATGATCGTTGAGGATGGCCAAGTCGTCCGGATAGTCGGAGCCGGCTGGCAACGACCACCAATTCCTTCCCGGCCCTTGAACGGAAAAGGTAGAAACGCCGCCGGAGCGGGCTGCGACCCATTCGATGCCGTTGATCCGATAGACATCAATGTCTTTCCCGATGCGGACCTGGTCCATTCGAGGGCCAGACGCATTTCCGCGTCGAAAAAGCTCGGACGTGGTTTTCGGCATGTCCGTGCCCGTTTGCAAAGACCGAGGGAATGCAATGCCTTATTCTACCCCAAAGAACGTAAGCGAACCAGGGTGACTTGGTGCCGATCCGTCCGTTGCCTTTTCCAAGTTTGAAATTCGCGAACGAAAAACACCGCAACGTCTTGCGGCTCGCGTGCCGATATGATACCAATAAACCATCGGCGCAACCGTTGCGCTTACCCACCGGACAAACCCTCCCGCCGTGTGTTCCTTCGCTTACGCTTCAGGCTCTGACGGAGAACTCCTTCAATGCTGACGATCTTTTCCAAACCCCACAAGCAAGGCGGTTTCTGCGACGGGCTTAATCGCCGCGATTTCCTCACCATCGGCGGCTCCATCGCGGGCGGGCTGATGCTGCCCGACGTGCTTCGCGCTGAAGCGAACCAGGGCCGTGGCACCCAGCACAAGGCGATCATCAATATCTACTTGCCTGGCGGGCCTCCCCATCAGGACATGTGGGACATCAAGACCGAGGCCCCACGCGAAATCCGCGGCGAGTTCAACCCGATCCACACCAACGTCAACGGCATCGACATCTGCGAACTTTTCCCGCGCATCGCGCGCAACGCCGACAAGTTCGTTTTCGTTCGCTCCATCGTGGACGCCGACGGCCGGCACGACGGTTATCAGTGCATGACCGGCCGCCGCAAGAATCCGCAGCAGGAAACCTATTGGCCCATGATGGGCTCGTGGGTGTCGCGTTTCCAGGGCAATGTCAACCCGTCGATCCCCGCCAACCTCTCGCTCATGTACGCCACCGGCGAATCGCGCTGGGGCGATCCCTATCACGGCGGGTTCCTGGGCATGGGGCATAACCCCTTCAATATGGTCGGCGGGCGCAACAACATGGCTAGCGCCAACATGACGCTCAACGGCGTCACGCTCGATCGCCTCAACGACCGCGTCGGCCTGATGCGCTCCTTCGATACGCTCAACCGCCAGGTGGATCGCACCGGTACGATGGAAGGCATCGACTCCTTCCAGCAGCAAGCGCTCGGCATTCTCACGTCGTCGCGGCTGCGCGACGCGCTCGACCTGTCCAAGGAAGACCCGCGCGTCGTGCAGCGTTATGGTTTCAACGACCCGGCGTTCGAGCGCGACGGCGCCCCGCGTATGGTACGCAACTTCTGCATCGCCCGCCGCCTGGTCGAGGCCGGGGCGCGCGTCGTGACCTTGAACTTCAGCCGCTGGGACTGGCACGGGCCGGACGGCATGAACTTCGTCGAAAGCCGGCGCAACATGCCGCTGCTCGACGCCGCGGTTTCAGCTCTGGTTGAAGACCTCAACGTTCGCGGCCTGTTGAACGACGTGTCGATCGTCGTCTGGGGCGAGTTCGGCCGCACGCCGCGCATCAACAACACCGCCGGCCGCGACCACTGGCCGCAACTATCGTGCGCCTTGATGGCGGGCGGCGGCATGAGGACCGGCCAGGTCGTCGGCGCCAGCGATCGCATCGGCGGCACCGCGGCGCGCCGCCCCGTCAAGTTCCAGGAAGTCTTCGCCACCTTGTATCACAACATCGGCCTGAATCCGATGTCCACCCGCATCTTCGACCCCAACGGCCGGCCCCAGTACCTCGTCGAACCAGGCATTGTGCCGATCAACGAGATCATCTGAACGCTCAAGCCCCACCCTGAGCACAACGAAGGGTGGGGCTGAAGAAACAAGAAACCCCAGGAGACGCGCTGGCGCGGCCTGGGGTTTCTCAGCCACGTCCCACCTCCCGCAGAACCAAATCCACATCGAACGCACCGGGGTCAACCTGGCCTACTGACCGCTGCGCAATTGGCGCGACTTTCAGTGGGTAACGTAAGCACGCGGCGCAAGCAAGTGCAAGTGCGGCAGCTGGTCGCCCTGAAATCCCGCAGTTGCCTTGATTCGCTCCATGCCAGCGGGTATACTACATTTAACTGCACCACAAAATTAAAAGGTAGTTCTGGCCGATGATTCTGAATCGGTTGTTGATTCTGATTCTCGTTTGCTCCGTAACGGTTCGGGAAGACTCTTCCTTTCGTGTCGTTTCCGTGGCGCAGGGTCGCTCAATTGACGGTTTGGACCGAAACGATGGTGATCAAGCCCTTCACGTTGATGAAGAGACCGCGGTAACGTCTGAATCTGATTCGAGTGCACCGGACGATGGTTATCCCGACGACGACGGCGAGAAATCGGTCATTTTGGAATTTGACCTGGAATTTGAAGCGGAAGAAACGCCGAGCCTCGGTGATCGCAAGACCGATCTCTGCACGGTGAGATGTTGGCTCCATGCTGACATTGGCCACTTCCTGTCTGCCTCGTTCACTTCTTTTTGCACTCTCAAGAAACTGCGTACTTGATTCACGTGCTCGTAGGTGCCAACGGCGCTCTGCATGAGTCTGCGCTGAATTCTCTATTGCTGATGTAAATCGGCTCCATTCGTAAAGACCTTCATCCTACCGCTGGTTTTCTACGCCGCCGCAGTCAGGCCCTTTTTTGGGCCAAACCTTTTGACATGGACGCCGCAGGAGAGCGACCTCATGGAAACGGCAATAAACGACGTGCTCCGAGGCGACTGGAAGGGTCTGGTCCAGTCCTGGCATAAGGATCTTCTGGCAGGCTTTCTGGTTTTCTTGATAGCCCTGCCCCTGTGCCTGGGCATCGCCGCCGCATGCGGGTACCCGCCCATCGCGGGAATTTTCACGGCCGTCATTGGCGGCGTGATGGCCCCCTTTCTCACCAATTCGGAATTGACCATCAAGGGGCCGGCGGCGGGATTGATCGTCATCGCCATCGGGTGCGTCAAGGACTTTGGTGGCGATGCACAAATTCCGCTGACTGACGCCGGCTTTCAGGCGTATCGGCTGGCCCTTGGTGTGGGCGTTGCCGCCGGCATTCTGCAAATCGTGTTCGCCCTCGTTCGCTCCGGTATCCTGGGCGAGTTCTTTCCGACCTCCACGGTACACGGGATGCTCGCCGCCATTGGCGTCATCATCATTGCTAAACAAATCCCCATCGCTCTGGGCGTGGGCAACGCCGGTGAGCCGTTGGAATTGCTCGTGAAAATTCCGGAGGAATTTGCCGGAATGAATCCGGAGATCGCCCTGATCGGCGGTATCAGCCTGGCCATTCTTTTTTTGGTGCCACTCATCAACAACAAGTACATCAAGCGAATTCCCGCGCCCATGATTGTCGTCATGGTGGCAATTCCACTGGGGATGTACTTCGACCTGGAACATCATCACTTTTATCGCTTCATCGACTACGACTACGAGGTCGGCGAGGAATTCCTGGTGCCGGTGCCGGACAACATGTTCGCCGCCATTACAACCCCGGATTTCTCCAGCCTGGCCACCGGCAAGGGGTGGAAGTGGGTGCTGATGTTCGCCTTGATCGGCAGCCTCGAATCGCTGCTGAGCGCCAAAGCAGTGGACACCCTCGATCCCTGGCATCGCAAAACCAACATGAACCGCGATATGTTGGCCGTGGGAATTGGCAACGTGCTGGCGTCGCTCGTGGGCGGCCTGCCGATGATCTCCGAAATCGTTCGCAGCAAGGCCAACATCGACAATGGCGCACGGACCCGCTTCGCCAACATGTTTCATGGTCTGTTTCTGTTGGTGTTCGTGTCTCTGGTGCCGTGGCTGATTCATCGAATTCCCCTGGCTGCCCTCGCCGCCATGCTGGTGTACACCGGCTTCCGCCTCGCCTCGCCGCGCGAATTTCTCAACGTTTATAAGGTCGGCCGTGAGCAGCTCACGATCTTTGTCGTCACCTTGATCGCGGTGTTGGCGACCGACTTGCTCATCGGCATCGCCATCGGCATCGCCGTCAAGTTCATAATTCACATTAACAATGCCATGCCGCTGTCGGCCTTGTTCAGGCCTCAGCTGCGCATTGAGGAAACTGACGACAAAATCTACGTGGTGCACGTCCGTGACTTCGCCGTCTTCAGTAACTGGATCTTGCTTCGGCAAACCATCGTCTCGCTCAGGCGGGATTGGAACGTGATCCTGAACTTATCCGAAACCCGGCTGGTCGATCATACGGTCATGGAGAAGCTTCACGAATTGGAAACGGAGTTCGAGCAGGCGGGCCGGAAGCTAACCGTGATTGGACTCGACCAACACACGAGTCATTCCGCCCATCCGCATTCGGCGCGAAGTAAGGCGGCCGATTCAGGAATCAAGAGTCAGGCGCCAGCGACCAGCGGTCAGGAATCAGGGAACGGCAGCCACGCCGATACGGCCCCCGATGTCTGAGCTTGAATATTGGGGAAACGAGGAACATCATGCAACTGACCATCCGAGATCTGACGAAGCTGCTACACGCAGAGGAATCCACCGTTACCCGCTGGATCAAAAAGGGCAACCTGCCCGCCCATCAGGTGAGCGGACAGTATCGTGTGAATCGAAGCGAGCTCCTGGAGTGGGCGACGGCGAAACAGATCAAAATTTCGCTTGAGCTTTTTGATTACCCGGAAGAAGTGGAAGCCGGGCCGAGCCTGGCGGAAGCCCTGGATGCGGGGGGGGTTCATTACGGGCTTCAGGACACCAACAAGATGCAAGCGTTGCATGCCCTGGTGCAGGTGTTGCCGATAGCGGATGGAGATCGCGAGCAAATCCTGCACCTCTTTCTGGCACGCGAGGCTTCCGCATCGACCGCCATCGGGGACGGTATCGCCATCCCGCATGTCCGCAACCCGATCGTGCTTCACGTAGCCCGGCCAATGGTCACGCTGGCTTTCCTGACAAAGCCGGTCGAGTTTGGAGCTCTCGATGGCAAGCCGGTTCATGTGTTTTTCTCCATCATCAGCGCGACGACGCGGGAGCACTTGCAACTCTTGTCCCGTCTTTCCTTCGCCCTGCATGACGAGTTGTTCCGCCAAGCGGTAATGCGTCAGGCGGCGGCGCATGAGATCCTGGCCGAACTTCGCCGGCTCGAGGCCAGGTTGGACAACCCCATGGCGACCGTTGGAAAGGACGGGCGGTGACATGGAATTCCTGGTTACAGGGATCGCCGTACAGATTCTGGGTGGAATCGGGGCGGTTGCTCTTTCCCGATTGCCGCGGGTGGCGACCATCATCGGCGCGGGTGCGACGATCACCGGCGCGCTGCTCGGCATGCCGTCGGCGCTCGGCGTTCTCACCAGCGGGCAACTGGAATCATTGCAGATCCCGTGGGAGCTGCCGAATCACCTGCGTGAATTCCAGGTGGAAGTCGATTCGCTGACGGCCGTGTTTCTCGTGCCAATTCTCGGCCTGACGATCCTGGCCACCATCTACGGCGCCAACTACCTGAGCGGCTTCAGCGCTCGGAAGTCGCTGGGCACGCCGTGGTTCTTTTTCAACCTCTTCGTCGCCGGCATGGTGCTGGTGGTCATCGCCCGCACCGTGTTCCTGTTCTTCGTCGCCTGGGAACTGATGTCGCTGGCCGCCTATTTCCTGGTCACGTTCGAGCATGAGCGCGAAGAGGTTCGCCGCGCGGGCTGGATCTATCTGGTCACGACGCAGCTGGGAGTAGCCTTCCTGTTGTCGGCGTTTCTGGTGCTGGGCTACCACGCGGAAAGCCTGGATTTCGTGACATTCCAGCCCGCAAGGGCCTTGAGCGCGGCGGGCGGCGCGGGCGCGGTGTTCGTGCTGGCCTTGATCGGGTTCGGCGCCAAGGCGGGGCTGGTGCCGTTTCACGTGTGGCTGCCAGAGGCCCATCCAGCGGCGCCCTCACATGTGTCGGCTCTGATGTCCGGCGTGATGATCAAGGTAGGGTTGTACGGTTTGTTGCGAATCCTGACTTTCCTGGGTCCGTCCGAGCCATGGTGGGGACTGCTTTTGGCGACGATGGGGATGCTCACCGCCCTCGTGGGCATCTCGATGGCTCTGCAACAGCGCGACATCAAACGAGTGCTTGCTTATTCGAGCATTGAGAACATCGGCTTGATCTGTCTTTCCCTGGGTCTTGGGTTGTGGGGGCAAGCCACGAACAAACCGATTGTCGCCGGGTTGGGCATGGCGGGCGGGCTGTTGCACATCTGGAATCACGCGCTCATGAAAGGTCTGATGTTCCTGTCGGCCGGCAGCATCCTGCACGGGACCGGCACGCGCGACATGGAACGTCTGGGCGGCCTGACGAAACGGATGCCGTGGACCGGTACGTTCATGACGCTGGGCGCGCTGGCCATGGCCGCCTTGCCGCCGCTCAATGGCTTCACCAGCAAATGGCTGATGTATCTCGCCTTGATGCAAGGTGGGCTGAATGGCTATCTCGGGCTAACCGCACTCCTGGCGGTCGGACTTCTGGCCATGGTGGGCGCCTTGGCGGCGATAACCTATGTGCGACTGGTCGGCATCGCGCTCCTGGGCTCGCCGCGTTCCGAGGAGGCCGAGCATGCGCATGAGTCGTCGCCGTGGATGCTGGGGCCCATCGGCGTGTTAATCATGCTTTGCGTGACGATGGCGGTCGTTCCCTATCTCGGCCTGGACCTGCTGTCGGGATGTCTCGCGCAGCTTCAGAGCGATCCAGCTAAGATGTCGCTCGAACTCCCCAAGGACACACTCGCTTCCCTGGGATGGTTCAACGCCTGGTTGTTGGCGGCGATCGGACTGGGCGCCGTGCTGCTCATGGTGTTGACGCGCAAGACCGGGAGCGCGGTGGGACCGACGTGGGGCTGTGGCTTCGCGGCACCGACGGTGCGCATACAATACACGGGGCTCTCGTTCTCCGAGATGCTGGCGGAACACCTGTTGCCCCGATTTTTGCGTCCTCGCCGCGAGCGCAAAGCGCCGACGGGAGTCTTCCCTTCGCCGAGTGAGTTCTCCGCCCAAAGCCCTGATCCGCTCACCGAGAAGGTGTACGCCCCGTTCTTCACCCGCTGGGCGCGTTGGTTTTCCGATCTGCGCATACTGCAACAAGGGCAAGTGAACATTTACCTGGCGTACATCGTGCTGACGACGGTGCTGGCCTTGGCGTGGATGACGTATCGCACCTGGCCAGGAGGGACCAGATGAGCAATCAGCTCGTCGTCGTCGGTCTTTTCGCCTGCGCCGTCAGCGGCGTGCCGGGCTTGTTCTTCTCGCGCCATCGTTGTACCGGCCAGTGGATCGCCGTGATTATTGCCGTGACCGGTTGTGTGCTGGGTTTGATCGGCATTGGCGCTTTCTGGTGCGGACATGACGGCCCCGAAATCGGCCTGCCCCAGCCCATCCCGCCCTTCCCGGGCGCGCAAAGCTGGGTTGGCATCGATGGGCTGTCGGCGCTGTTCTTGGCGCCGATCTTCTTGATTGCGTTGCTCGGCAATGTTTACGGGCTGACTTACTGGAAGCAAAGCGAACATCCGACCAATGGCCGTAAGGTCGGATTGTTCTTCGGTCTCATGCCCGCGGGCATGGCGCTCCTGGTGATCGCCCGGAACAGTTTGATCTTTCTGGTTGGCTGGGAGGTCATGGCGTTGTCCGCTTTTTTTCTGGTCACCACGGAGGAGCACGACCAGGAAGTGCGCGAGACCGGCCTGCTCTATCTGGTGGCCACGCATTTCTCGACTTTGTGCCTGTTCGCCCTGTTCGGATTACTTTTTACGTGGAGCGGCTCTTTTGACCTGGAAACGATGGGCGAGGACAAGGCGGGGCCTAAAGAGGTCAATGCCTTGTACGTGCTGGCGCTGCTCGGTTTCGGGCTCAAGGCCGGGTTGATGCCGTTGCACATTTGGCTGCCCAGTGCCCATGCGATGGCGCCCAGCCACGTATCGGCGATGATGTCGGGAGTCCTTATCAAGATCGGCATCTATGGGTTTGTCCGCGTGTCGTCGCTCCTGCCGGCGCCGCCCCAGGAGTGGGGTGTGATCATTCTGGCTCTGGGAGGCATCTCCGGCGTGCTGGGCGTCGCCTATGCCATCGGCCAGCACGACATCAAGCGGCTGTTGGCGTACCACAGTATCGAGAACATCGGCATCATCGTCATGGGCGTCGGCCTGGCGGTGTTGGGCCGATCGCTTGGACGGCCCGACTGGATCGTGCTGGGTTTGTGCGGCGGCTTGCTCCATGTCTGGAACCATGCGCTTTTCAAGTCCCTGCTCTTTTTCAGCGCCGGTTCCGTCATTCACGCCACGCATACCCGTGAGATCGACCACCTGGGCGGTCTGGCCAAGACGATGCCGCAGACCGCCCTATGCTTTCTGATTGGCGCGGTGGCGATCTGCGGCCTGCCCCCACTGAATGGGTTTGTCAGCGAGTTCCTCATTTACCTGGGCCTTTTTCGCACCCTCAGTCCGAGCGAGGGCTTGAGCTTCGCCAGGGTGTCCTCGGCGGTGCCGGCTCTGGCGCTCATTGGCAGTCTGGCACTCGCCTGCTTCGTCAAGGTCTTCTCTGCTGTCTTTCTCGGGTCGCCACGTTCGCACCATGCCGCACATGCTCACGAGTCGAAAATGACGATGGTCGGACCTATGTTTGCGCTGGCGGGATGCTGCTTCGTCATTGGACTTCTCCCGACCTTGGTGAGCCCAGTCCTGATGAAGGCTGCTCAGGCATGGGCCCCCGAGTTGGCGGAATCGGATATGCGCCTGGACTCGTTCGCGCCGCTTGGATGGATCAGCGTGATGGGGCTGGTGTTGCTAGGAGCGATTCTGCTGGCCGCCATGCTGCTGTGGAATCGCCTGCGACATCGCAGGGTGGAAACGCAGCCAACCTGGGGCTGCGGCTATGCGGCCCCCACCGCGCGGATGCAATACACCGCGTCCTCCTTCGCCCAAATGCTGGTGAGCCTGTTCGCCTGGGTGTTGCGTCCGCGCCGACAGGCGCCCGAGGCTTTGTCGCTTTTCCCCCAACCATCGAGTTTCCGCAGCGAAACACCTGATGTCGTGGTGGAAGAAGGGATCATGCCCACGTTTCGTTTCGGCGCCTGGCTGTTCAGTTGGATTCGAATTATCCAGCAAGGGAATATGCAGCTGCGTTTGCTCTATATTTTTCTTACGCTGTTTTTTCTCTTGCTGTGGCGTGGTCGTCCTTAGTCATTGGTCCATTGTCATTGGCCGAGGATGAACGAGCAAACTGCTCGACGATGGGATCTTACCATGGAAACGTTCGTCTTGAACACGCTGCATATGGTCGTCGCGTTGACGCTACCGCCCTTGCTGTTGGGGGTGATCGGGAAGACGAAGGCGCTGTTTGCGGGACGGGTTGGGCCGCCGCTGTTGCAACCTTACTGGGACTTGATCAAACTGTTCCAGAAAGGCTCAGTCTTTAGCACCACAACAACCTGGGTTTTCAAGGCAGGCCCCGTCGTCGCCCTGGTGACGGGCGTGCTCGCCTTGCTGCTGGTTCCCCTTGGCAATGCGCACGGGCCGGTGTCGTTCACGGGCGATCTGATTTTGCTGGCCTACCTGTTCGGCCTGAGCCGATTCTTCACGGCGTCGGCGGCGATGGACACCGGTTCCCCCTTTGAAGGTATGGGAGCGGCCCGCGAGGTAACCTACGCGTGTCTGGCAGAACCGGCGTTTTTTCTGGGGTTGCTGGTGCTGGCGAAGCTATCCGGATCGCTGGATTTGGCCGGCATGCTGGGCAGCCACGTGGCCGACAACTGGCCGAAGCAGGGCGCCTCCCTGGCGCTGGTCGTGTTAAGCTGGTTCATTGTCCTTTTGGTCGAAAACTGCCGCGTTCCCTTCGACGATCCGAATACGCATCTGGAATTGACCATGATCCACGAAGTCATGGTGCTCGATCATAGCGGACCCGCATTCGGCATGATTCTCTATGGGGCGGCCTTGAAGCTGTTCGCGTTCGCCGCCCTGATCGTTCATCTGGCGGTCCCGCTGGCGACGGGGAACCCGTTCCTGGATTGGCCCGTCTTCATCACGGGCACGCTGGCAGTGGCGGTGGTGATCGGCGTCGTGGAGTCCACCATGGCCCGCCTCCCCTTGCCGTACATTCCGATCCTCTTGGCCGCCGCCTGCCTGCTGTCAGCGTTTGGCATCATTCTTTTGGTGAGGTGAATCGATGGTCTTGCTCGATCCTTTGTTGATTCTCGCCTTGGCCCTCAACTTCGTCGCCTTGGGGGTTGGCCGAACGCGTGCCATCGTCAATGCCGTGGCGTTGCAGGGCATCATCCTTGGCATTCTGGCGCTGTTCGTGCACGAACACATTGATCTTCGGACCATTGTGCTTGTGTTGGTGACCGTCGGTTTGAAAGGATTTGGGTTTCCAGCCTTGCTCGCGCACGCCATGCGCGAAGCGCAACAGGAGCACGAGGTGAAACCGTTGATCGACAACATGACATCCCTCTTGCTGGGCGCCGTGGGCACGGCCCTGGCCATGGTGTTCTCCTCGACTTTGCCACTGGCGGACCAGCACACGCACCTGCTGGTGGTGCCGGCGTCGCTGGCGACCGTGTGGACCGGTTTGCTCCTGCTGACGACGCGCAAGCGAGCGATCACGCAAGTGCTCGGCTACCTCCTCCTGGAAAACGGCATCTTCCTCTTCGGCCTGCTCCTTTTGGAAGCGATGCCCTTTCTCGTGGAAATCGGCGTGCTGCTCGACTTGTTCACCGGCGTCTTCGTGATGGGCATCATCATCCATCACATCAGCCGCGAGTTTCCCTCGATCAGCACCGACCATCTCACGAAGTTGAAGGATTAAGCGATGGTGTACCTCCTCATTGTGTTTCCGTTGGTCGTGGCCGCCGCGACGTTTGCCGTCACGTCGAATCGCTGGCGTCCGTTCCTGCTCCCCGTCGGCGGCCTCGGTCATCTGGCCTTAGTGCTGTACGCGGTGTTTGGCACGACCGCGCCGGTGCACGGGCCCGAAGAATGGCTTCTGCTGGATCCCCTGGGCAAGGTGATCCTCCTCGTTCAAAGCAGCCTGTTCTTCCTCTGCTCGCTATACGCGCCGGCGTATCTGTCCATACGCTCCGATCGCCCCAACCGAGTGTTCTGCGCCAACCTGTTGACCATGCAGGCCATGATGACGCTGGTGTCGCTGTCGCACCACCTGGGCCTCATGTGGGTCGGCATGGAGGCGACCACACTCGTCACGGCGCCGCTTCTCTACTTCAATCACAACCCACGCTCGCTGGAAGCGACCTGGAAGTATCTGCTCATCGGCTCGGTCGGCATCGCGCTAGCCCTCTTGGGTTCCTTCTTCCTGGCGTACTCGGGCCTCAAGGCCGGCCTCGAATCCACGTTGCACTTTGATCAACTGATCGACCATGCGTCGGAACTCTCCCCGCCCTGGCTGCACGCGGCGTTCGTGCTCCTGTTTGTTGGTTACGGGACAAAAATGGGCCTGGCGCCAATGCACACCTGGAAGCCAGACGCCTACGGCGAGGCGCCCGGTATCGTCGGGACGCTGCTGGCGGGCGGTTTGACCAGCTGTGCCTTTCTGGCTGTGCTGCGGATCTACCAAATCTGCCAGGCCAGTTCGGTGGCGGAGGCCGCCTTCGCCCGCGAAATCATGATCTTCATGGGGCTGTTTTCGATGGCGTTCGCCGCCGTATTCATGGTGCGGCAACGCGACTTCAAACGAATGCTCGCCTACTCCAGCGTTGAGCACATGGGCATCCTCGTCATCGGCATCGGCATCGGCGGCAACGCCATCTACGGCGCCTTGCTGCACCTCGTCAACAACGCGCTCACCAAGGGCGTACTGTTTCTTAGCGCCGGCAACATCCATCGCGTCTATGGCAGCAAGGTAACCGACGATGTTCGCGGCGCCTTGCAGCGTATGCCGCTGTCGGCCGGCCTGTTCCTGGCCGGTTTCCTGGCCATCACGGGCTCGCCCCCCTTCGGCCCGTTTGTCAGCGAGTTCACAATCGTCACCGCGACCTTCGCCAGCGGCGAATTCGTCGTGGGCGGGATCTTTCTCGTCCTTCTGGGCATCGTCTTCATCGGCATGGGGGCCACGGTTTTGCAGGTAGTCCAGGGCAACGCGCCCGACCATGTCCCCAAGGACCTTAACGACACCTTCGCGACCTGCGCCCCCGTTTTACTGTGCATGGGCCTGGTGCTGCTCCTTGGGTTGTACATTCCACCACCGCTGGAGCTACTGTTGCGTGAGGCCGCCGCCTTCCTGGAGGGTCAGCGATGAACGCCAATATCGGTTTTGCATGTATTCGCAACGGCATGGCCATTCCTCGGCGCGACATTCCCGAACTTCCCTTCGCCGACTTTCGCGCCCGGGTGGTTGAGGCCGTCGCCAGCGGCGGGCGGCTGGCGTGCCTTTTTGGCGACCCGGCGTCCACCCTGTCGAGCGGCGCCGATGCGATGTCCCTGTACGCGGTTATTGCCGACAGTGTTCGCGCTCAAATCCACGTCGGCACCACTCGGCTCACCTCCGACCGCTTTCCATCCCTGACGCCGGATTGCCACCCCGCCCATCTTTTCGAACGCGAGATTGCCGAACAGTACGGCTTGCGTCCCGAAGGGCACCCCTGGCTCAAGCCAGTCCGTTTTCACGCCTCGTACCGCCCCGGCCACGACGCCTGGGACCGGCCCGAGGGAACGACACCGATCGTCGGCGTGATGGACTATTACCGGGTCGAGGGCGAAGAGATCCACGAAGTGGCGGTGGGCCCGATTCATGCGGGCGTCATCGAGCCAGGGCATTTTCGGTTTCAATGCCACGGGGAACAGGTCTTTCACCTGGAAATCTCGCTCGGCTATCAACATCGCGGGGCGGAACGCACCCTGGTCGGCGGGCCCAACAAGCGCACGCTGCACACGATCGAAACTGTCGCCGGCGACACGTCGATCGGCAACGCCACCGCTTATTGCCTGGCGGTCGAGGCGCTGACGGGCGCTCAGGTTTCCGCGCGGGCACAAGCGCTGTGCGGCATTGCCTTGGAACTCGAACGGTTGGCTAACCACACCGGCGATCTGGGCGCCCTCGCCAACGATGTCGCCTTCCTGCCTACCGCCTCCTTCTGTGGCCGCTTGCGCGGCGACTTCCTCAATCTGTCCGCGTTGCTCTGTGGCAACCGCTTTGGCCGAGGTATGATTCGTCCGGGCGGCGTCGGTTTCGACCTGGACGATGCTCGCAAGGCCCAGTTCCTCGACAAACTGGCGGGGGCGTATCGCGACGTGACCGTGGCGGTCGATTTGCTCTGGGACTCTGCCTCGGTGCAAGCTCGCTTCGAGAACACCGGCGCCGTCTCCCTGGACGATTGCCGCGCCATCGGTATGGTCGGCCCGGCAGCCCGCGCTTGTGGTATGGAATGTGACATCCGCCAGGATTTTCCCTGGGGCATTTTCCGCTTCAAGCAGATCCCCATTTCAACCTCGGAAAGCGGGGATGTCTTTGCCCGCGCCTTCGTCCGCTGGCTGGAGATTGGCCGCTCGGTCGATTTTATCCGCAGCTTGCTCAGTGAATTTCCCGATGGCCCCGTTCGCGCCGAGGTGGGCAAGCTGCGGCCGAACCACTTGGCCGTGGCCCTGGTGGAAGGCTGGCGCGGCGAGCTATGCCACGTTGCCCTCACCGACGATCAGGGCCGCTTTGCCCGTTACAAAATGGTCGATTCGTCCTTCCACAACTGGAACGGGCTGATGCTGGCACTGCGCGACCAACAGATTTCCGACTTTCCGCTGTGCAACAAAAGCTTCAACTTGTCGTACTGCGGCCACGACTTGTAAGGTTAGTGCCGAGTGCTGAGTGCTGAGTGCTGAGTGCATTGAGTGAGGACTCAGGACACAACACTCAGCACTCAGCACTCAGCACTCAGCACTTTATAAGGAGTCCCCATGCTGCAAGTTTCCCTGGCCCGTCTCAAGCAAGGACACTGGACGTCGCGCTATCCGCTCGAGTTGCCCACGCTTCCCGATCGCTTCCGTGGGCTTCCGGTTGTGGACTCGACCCGGTGCCCCGAGGGCTGCCGAGAATGCGCGCAGGTCTGCCCGACCGACGCGATCACCACCGACGGCGGCATCCGTATCGACCTGGGCCGTTGCCTGTTCTGCACCGACTGCATGGAAGCCTGCCCCGAAGGCGCCATCCGATACACTCGGGAGTATCGACTGTCCACCCGGACGCGGGCCGACCTGATTGCCCAAGAACACAAGACCTTGAAACTCGCGGAAGCGCTCGACGAGAAATCGCGCCGTCTTTTCGGCCGATCGCTGAAACTCCGCCAGGTGAGCGCTGCCGGCTGCAACGCCTGTGAAGCCGACGTGAACGTGCTCAGCACCATCGTGTTCGACCTTGGGCGGTTTGGCATCCAGTTCGTCGCCTCGCCTCGCCACGCGGACGGCCTGGTCGTCACCGGTGCGGTGAGTGAGAACATGCGGTCCGCCCTGCTGACGGCCTATGAGGCCATCCCTGCTCCCAAGCTGGTCATCGCGGTCGGCGCATGCGCCATCAGCGGCGGGCCTTTCGTGGACAACCCCGAGGTCCACAACGGCTGCGCGTCCTTGTTGCCGGTGGACCTCTTTATCCCAGGTTGCCCGCCCCATCCCTGGACCATTCTCGATGGGCTATTGCGCCTGCTCGGACGCCTGGATAATACGCCGGCGAAATGAACGATGCAAATCGTCCAGGCGGGCGGATCGATTCTCCACTCCTCACCCCTTACAGCTTCTGGCAACGTCATATTTGGAAAGCACGACCATGCGTTCCAGGTGTCGTGCATCGAACAGCAAACCGCTGACCACTTCGCGACCTCGTCGCTGACGGGGCCCCCTTCGGGGAACCGGCTTGCAAGTGAAGGGCTCACGCCGCTTGGCGACGCCCCCGGGAAGGACTCGCGCCAACGCCAGGTGGCCCATATTGGATTTAGCCAGCTTATTTATCTCGGCACGGTGTCGCGCGGGCCGCGGAATTTCCAGGGTTTTTGCGTCGGCCGCGCCCGCGCGGGCCAGGAATCGTAGCGATCTTCCTGCCCGGCTTGTGCTTATTCGTCGTCGATGGTTGTCCTGGGCGGAGAAAAAGTGGCCTGACCGAGGGCGTGAACTGATGCCTTGGCGATGGATGGGCCGCGATGAGGCATCGGACGCGGACACGATTATTGGTTCAATTTCTCCAAAAGAACCCCAACACTTTTTTTGGCATTCTCAAAGTATTTCTCGTACCCCTTGGGGGGCGTCTTGTTCAACGCCAGCCTAGACTTGGCTTCGTCCAATGCCTTGATCACGTCGGCTTTCTTGAATTTGACTGGTTGTAGCGAATGCAAACGGTAGTACGTGCCGGCGATTTTCCAGGTCAGGTCGCCGGGAAAAACCTCCCGGTACTGTTTTTTTTCATTCGCGATCTTGTAGGATCGTAAAGCCTCGGTGTAGATTTTGATCTCTTCGGATTTAGTGATCACCTTGGTTTTGGCAAGCGCAAATTGGAGTTGGTGATCCGCCATTCTTCCCAGACCGGCCGCTTGTAAGTTTTCCCACCAGACGCCCTCAGGCAGGGGCAGGTCCAGGAGCACGGCGCGGGCCTCGTCGATGGTGGACTTGAGCACGGACTCGGAAAAATTGAGCGCCTCCAGCTTTGCCACCACAACTGGAAGGGCGAAGGCATCGAGCTTTTTCATCGGCGCGGCATTCCTGGCCTTCTCAATAGCAGTCTCAAAGACGCCGTACTGTGCCATCCTTTGCTTGCCGGCCTCGGTTCGGCTGAATACGACCGTCGCTTCCAGCACAACCGCCTTGGCGTTCAACTCGGCTGCGGTCTTCAATGGCTCCATGGTACGAAGCACATAGGCGAATTCTTCGGCGCGTCGGCTCGCCTGACTTGCCGCGTCCCAAACCTTGTTCTTGAGCGTGGCGCCGGCGAGCGTGGCGGTGGCTTGATCCAGATCATTGTTGTAGGCTCGCGCCAAAAGGTGATAGCCCTTGACCTTTTCCGCTGGCGGCAGCTTGTCAAGACGAGTGGCGACCATTTTGAGGATGTCGCCGACCTTCGGGGCTTCACTCTTCACGGCGGCCAGGGCCAAATCGGCGAGTTCATCCGGTCCGCTCGCCTGAACCTGCTTGTCCAGGATACTGAGCACCAGCATGAGCCAGCGAACGCCCTTTTCAGCTGCGGCCTTCGTCTTGAAATCCCCGTCCTCCCGGGGCAACGACCGCACGGCGTCGCGCAAGATCACCAGCGCTCGCCCCATACGTTCGGCCGGTTTCAAGGCTGCGGTTGGTTCATTTTCAAACAGCTTGGTCAAGGTCTCGGCCGCCCGATCCTTCCACTTGCTGTCCTTGTTTTTGAGACCGGAATGGTGTTCCGCACAGGCATAAACGAAAGCGCCATACCAGCCGGTCTGCTTCTGGAATTCCACCTTTTCGATTGCCTTGTCGTCTCCGCCCGAAAGCACGAGACACTCGGTCTGGAGGGCGCGCAGCCAGGGACCGGGATCGCCGGTTCGTTTCGGGATCCAGGCCACGATGCTGCCTGCCTGCGTTTTCGTCGGCATCCAGGCGCTGTTGCTGGCCTTGATCAAGCGTTCGAGAACCTGCGCGAACAGACGCTGATTGGCGGTTTTCGCATCGGCATCGCCTGGCAGAGGTGGTAGCGTCTCGAGATCCTCGATGCGAAAACGCGGGGCCAACTTCTCCAGCGCCAGCCAAATTTTCGGCGTCAAGTCGGTGGGCGGCTTTTGCTCGCGCAGCCTTATCACGACGTTCGCCAACGCCGCGGGCCAGGCGTTTTGCTCGGCCTCGTGCGCCTGCACCAGCGCCTCGATGGCGTTGACGGTGATCTCATAGGCCGGGTCGAGAACATATTGATCCGGCTGCGCGGGATTCGAATAGGCTTGCAGATTCCTTAGGTGGACGCGACAATCGGCGACGTCGGTTTTCTTGTCCAGGAGCGATTTCCAGGCCGCGGCAACCAACTCGACGGGGAGAGGCATTTCCTTGAATTCCGGCGACCAGCTGGGACGCGGATGGTCGTTGCGGAATTCCTTTAGCGTCTTCAGGGCCGCGCCAATTCGCTGCTGCTGTTGCTTGTCTTTCTGGCGGATTTGCTTGCGCACCTCGGCGACCAGCTGTTCGTGGCGTCCCGTCTCGGCTGACCGTTTGAGGTTGTCCTTGCGTTGCTTGTCCTGGCTGTAATCAAACGGAGCGTCCGTCTGCTTGACCAGTGCGAGACAGGCGACATAGTCATCCTTGTTTATGAGCGCCTTGGCGCTGGCAAAAAAGGCGAGCACCTTCTTTTTGTTCGCTATTTTCTCGACCAACGGCTTGGCACGTTGGTCGAGAATGGATTTGTTTTTGTCAACCAGGTCCGTCGCCTGCACCAGATTATCCGAGGCTATGGCCGCCTCGACTTCCTTTTCGATGTCGGCGGCGGAAACCACCTTCGGCTGTTCGTCCGGTTTTTTCTTGTTGTCTGCATCCTTGCTGGTCACGGCCAGATAGCCGATCCAGCCGATGCCGGCGAAAACGGCGAGGATGACCGTGGACAAGAACAAGCGCGCCAGCGTGCTCTGCCGGGATTTGGTTCGGCGCGGCGGTGGCGGAGGAGCGGGAGGCGCGGCTTCGAACTTCTTTTCGAGCGGCGCCGCCGCTGGCATGGGTTTCGGGCGATCCGGGGCGACGACCTTGTCCGTTCCTTGATCGGTTCGCGGTTTCTTGGCGGTTTCTTCTGGCGCCGGTGCGGATCGCCGGTCCGGATCGCTGCTCACGGTCCCGTCTTGCCTGGAAAGCGTCGGCGCGCTGCCCGACGGACCGCCCACCCCGGGCAGTTCGAAGTCCTGCATGGTATTCGGCGAACGCTTGCGCGACGTGCCAAACTCCGACGCCGGCGGCATATCGGAAACGGGGACCCGCGAGTTGACCTCAGCGAAAGGAGTCGATTCGCTGCCCTCCGGCAGTTCCAGGACCGTAATCTCCGTGGCCGGAACCCAGGGGACCACGCGATTCAACTCAAACACAAACTCGCCACAGGACGAGAAGCGATGGTGCGGATCCTTCTCCAGGGCCTTGAGCAGCACGTTTTTTTCGTCCGGATGAAACACATCGGTCAGGTAGGGAGGCTCCTGGCAGATCTTCTTGAAGATATTGAACTGGGTCTTGTCAACAAAAGGCAACCTGCCCTGGCGCAACTCGGCATAGGTGACCGCGAAGGACCAAAGGTCGGTCTGGACGCTGAATTTGTCCTCCGTGATCGACTCGGGCGCCATGTAGACCGGCGTGCCGCCCGAGGTCTTGGTGCTCGTGTTGTCGCCGGTGACCTGCCGCAAAAGCCCGAAGTCCGCCAGCTTGGCGCAACCCTGGACCAGAAGAATATTATGCGGTTTGATATCGCGATGCAGGAAAACCGGGCGATGCCCGTGCATGTAGTCGAGCGCCTTGGCGGCCTCGAGGAAATACTTGAGTAATTCGTCTTCGGGGATGCCGAGCTTGCCCGCGGCCTGGAACGCCTTCATGCGGTCTTTCAACGTCCCGCCAT
Source organism: Planctomycetota bacterium (assembly GCA_016191165.1). Taxonomy (GTDB): domain Bacteria; phylum Planctomycetota; class Planctomycetia; order Gemmatales; family Gemmataceae; genus SIAQ01. The sequence goes on along the minus strand of JACPPF010000043.1, from coordinate 14,692 downwards.
CAGCCAGTTCCATTTCGATGAAAAGGCGGTCGCCATCGGACCAAAAGTTTTCCGTGTGAATGAGATATTTATGATGGAGCTTCTTGAGCATCTCCAGCGATTTCAATTCGCGCTGGGCGTCCTCGGAGTTGAGCGACTTGTTGAGGATTTTGAGCGCAACCGGGAAGCCGCCGCGTTCCGCTTTCCAGACCTCGCCGAACGTTCCTTCCCCGAGGCGCACGATCTTGCGATAGTCCGCGATGGAACACCCTTCTTTGTGAAGGGGCACGGCGACTTTCGTCTCCGTCGCGTCCAGTCTGGGCTCTTCGGTTTGTGCCATTACCTGAAATCCACCCGATCCGGGGCCGCCAAGGTCGGCAAAGGAAAACTATGTTCAATTTAACTCAGCATATAGTTAAAATGTACACGTTTCGCGATCACGTTCAGCTGCCAAGTGTCCACCATGATGAAATAAGGCCATGGTGACATCTGACTTATGGCACCGATCTTCACGTCGTGTACACGTCAACGCCGGGAACTCCTGGCATTCAATCCAACTTCGCCGCAAGCCTGAGGCGACCACTCGTCCACGAGGCGTGGCGGTTTCGCACGCCGAGAGATGCTGGAACATGGTGCGCCTGTACGGATAGAATGGGCAAAGCGCTGGCAACCCAGGCGCTATCTCATTACAATAAGCCCCGCTTCACCCGGTAGAACCCCGATGCTGGCGCCGCGCCCCCGTTCCGTCGGAGCGCGCCAAACCGCCGTGCAAACCAGGAAAACCTCCATGCAAACCCGCAAACAGGTGACCGTTTTTCTCGAAAACAAACCGGGCCGGCTGGCCCAGGTTCTCTCGCGGCTCGCCCAGGCCAAGATCAACATCGTTGCCCTGTCGGTCATGGACCGGCACGAGCACGGCGTCCTGCGCATCGTCACCGAGGACGAGGCCGCCACGGTCAAAGCCCTACAAACGCTCAATGCCCACTTCACCGAAAGCGATGTCCTCGCCGTCGAACTCAAAAACCAGCCTGGTGCCCTGGCCCACATCTGTGAACGCCTCGCCGAGGACCATATTAGCATTGAGTACGCCTATTGCAGCTCCGGCGGACGCAACGGCAAGGTTTTCGGCATCTTCAAGGTCTCCAATCTCGAAAAGGCGCAACGCCTGTTGTCCGAAAGCGGCAAGAATCAACGCAAAATCGAAAAGCCGACTTTACGCGATCAGCGGTCATATAAAAAATAGGATACGCGAAACCGCAAGCGGTAAATCGATACACTCTGGAGGATCATCATGCGTCAGGCAATTGTATTCGTCGTCGCTCTTGCGGTAAACACCAACCTCATCGACGCCGGCGAGAAAGCCATCCCCGGCATCGGACCGGTCGGGAAGGTCACCAAGCTCCACACCGACTTCAAGTTCACCGAAGGCCCCGCCGCCGACGCCAAGGGCAATGTCTACTTCACCGACATCCCGGCCGAGAAAATCTACAAGGTCGATCTGGCCGGCAAGCTCTCCGTCTTCACCGACAAATCCAAGCACGCCAACGGCCTGATGTTTAACGCCAAGGGCGAATTGGTGGCGTGTGAGATGGACGGCCAACTGGTCGCCCACAACATCGCCACGGGCAAGACACGCTCCATCATCGCCAAGCACAACGGTAAACGCTTCAACGCTCCCAACGATCTCGTCATCGACAAGGCCGGCGGCATCTATTTCACCGACCCGGTCTTTCGCGCTCCGAAGCCACTCCCGCAGGGCAAACTCGGCGTCTACTACGTCACGGCCACCGGTAAGGTGTCGCGCATCATCGACAACCTGCCCAACCCCAATGGCGTGATTCTCTCGATCGACGAAGCGACCCTCTACGTTATTCCCAGCGGCCAGGCCGACATGATGGCCTACCCGATCACTGCTCCCGGCGAGATCGGCAAGGGGACAGTTTTCTGCAGCCTCAAGCAACCCAAGGGCAAAAAGAACACCGGCGGCGATGGGCTCACCATTGACTCCAAGGGCAACCTCTACATCACCTCCGGCCTGGGCCTGCAAGTCTACAATCCCGAAGGCAAGCTCCTCGGCATCATCAGTTTGCCGGAAACCCCCGCCAACGTCACGTTCGGCGGCGCCGACTTCCGCACGCTTTACGTGACCGCGCGCACCTCGCTTTATACCATCCCCATGGAAATAACGGGGCATCGCTTCGCCACGAAGCAATAGGACACCACGAAGCCCAGGGGTGCGCGAAGCGAACCCCTGGGATGTCAAACCCTCACCATGTCCCACCGCATCGTCATCGTCTGCGCCGGCATCTCCGGCCTATCGCTGGCGTATCGCTTGCAACAGCGCCTGCCGGGCGCGACGATCACGCTCCTGGAGCAAGGCGATCGCCCTGGCGGAGCCGCGTGGACGCTGCGCGAGAATGGCTTCCTCGTCGAGACGGGCCCGAACGGCTTCCTCGATAGCAAACGGTTCACACTGGAATTAGCACGCGAACTTGGCCTCGGTTCCCAGCTGGTGCAAGCCACCGAGGCCGCCGCGAAAAACCGCTACCTGTTCCTCGGCCATGGGCTCCAACCGCTCCCGGGCGGTTTTGCCGCGTTCATCTCGACCGACCTGTTGAGTTGGCGCGGCAAGCTATCCCTCCTATGGGAACGCTTTCGGGGCAAACGCACTCAGGCTGGCGATGAATCGATCGACGCATTCGCGCGCCGCCGGGCCGGCAACGAAGCCGCCGACGTTTTCGCGGATGCTCTGGTCACCGGAATCTACGCGGGCGACCCGAAATTGCTGAGTCTGCCGGCCTGTTTTCCGCGCCTCGCCGATCTGGAAAATACCTATGGCAGCGTCATCAAGGGTTTTGCCCGGGAGGCGAAAAAACGCCGCGCGGATGCGAAGGCCCGGGGCGTCCCCTACGAGAAACCCGGCAAGATGTGGTCGTTTCCGGGTGGTTTACGCGTGCTCGTCGAGGCGTTGACGGCGAACTTGCGGCGCCCCCCGGCGTTCGGCGTGACGGTGCGCGCGATCCGAAAAACCGGCGATGCGAAGAAACCCGTATGGCGTGTAGAAGCCGAGGGACACGACGGCTGGGACGCCGACGCTGCCGTACTGACCTGTCCGGCACATCAACAGACGGGGATGCTCGCGGACATAGACGACGAATTGAGTCGGTCGATCGGGGCCATCCCGTACAACCGAGTCGCGGTTGTCGCGCTGGGTTTCCGCCGCGCGGATGTGCCGATGCCGTTGGACGGGTTCGGATTCATCGCGCCACAAAACACCCACCGTGATTTGCTCGGCGTGCAATGGTGTTCATCGATCTATCCAGACCGGGCGCCGGATAACTTCGTCTTGTTCCGCGCGATGTGCGGCGGCTGGAATCGTGCCGACATCGTCGCTTGGGACGAGTCGCGCCTCCTGGACGCGTTGCGCGGCGAACTGCGCCTGGCGATGAACGTCACCGCGGCGCCGATTTTCCACAAGATCATTCGCTGGGACAAGGCCATTCCGCAATATCACGTCGGCCATCTCGAACGCGTCGCGGCCCTGGAAGCGCGGCTGCAAAAGCACCCGGGATTATGGCTGGGCGGCAACGCCTACCGCGGCGTCGCGCTGAACGATTGCACGGAACAAGGCGCCATCCTGGCCGAACGCATCCACCATTATCTAAGCGAAGCCCAGGGGTGAGCCCAGCGAACCCCTGGGGTCGGGGTTGGAAAAGATCCCAGGGGTTCGCTGGGCTCACCCCTGGGCTTCGCGGAATTGGCGCGTTAGCCTTTCTTCCGCCACTCGTCTTAATAAAATCCCAACACGCCGTTTTGAATCGCGTTCCTTCCTTGATGAGGCCTCACGATGTCGTATCCCTTCCGATTTGCCCTGCGCATCTTCTCCCTCGTTGTTTTCGCGGCTCTGGCGGCCTCGGGCGTCAAAAACGCCGGCGCTCAGGAGAAGAAGCTGAAAGAGCTGCAATGGTCGCACGCCTTCGACCTGGCAACGCGCAAACTGGGCGACACCGAATTCACCAAGGACACCAAACGCTGGGGCGTCGAGGCCTTCCGCGACAACAACACCCTCGGCGGTGTCGGGCTTTACGTCTCCGAAACCGGCAGCATGGCTCTGGCCCCCAACTTCGTCGGCCTCAACCCGCCGCTCAACCCCTCCAAGGGACCGGCCCTGCTCACCGGCAACGACCTCCCCGCGCGCAAGGCCGGCGTCCTCAAATTCGACAAGGACACCCAGGTCCACCCCATGGAACTCTTCCGCGATCCCAATGCCGACAACTGGCTTTTCATCACCGACAAGGGGAACCTCGCGGCTTGCAACGGCAAACTCTTCCCGGGCAAGACCGGCAAGGATCCCAAATGGGTCCACAGCGTCGATCTCCAGGTTCGCAAGGGCGGCGTCAAGGAGTGGAAAGACGCCAGCAAGTTCGGCATCGAAGTCTACCGCGACGCCAACACCGGAAACCTCATCTACATCACCCAGCAAGGCTTCATCGCCATCGTTCCCGAAGAAAAAGAGGTCAAGGCCGACAGCAAGGCGCCCGAATGGCTTCATGGCCTCGATCTGTCGTGCCGTGCATCAAACGAAAAATCGTTCACCAAAGACACTCGTAAGTTTGGCGTCGAGGTCTACCACGACGTGACCACGGGCAACCTGATCTTCATCAGCGAAACCGGTTCCATTGCGGTCACGCCCGCCGCCGCCGGTCTGGCCGCGCCCACCGTCAAGGCCAAGGAACCCGAATGGACGCACGGCCTCAACGTCAAGGCCCGCCGCTACGGCGAAAAGGACTTCTCCGACACGACCAAGGCCTTTGGCGCCGAGGTCTTCCGCGATCCCAATGTCGGTGTTTTTCTTTACGTCAACGAGCTGGGCTACATCACGGCCATCGCGGCGAAGTAAGTGGGAGAAGACGTGGTCGAATGTCAACGTAAATGGTCGTGAATCCTGCCGATGTTTTGCCTTGATCCCCCTTGTGAGCCTGGCGAACGAGGATTGGCCCATGGACCAGTTGATCAACCTGCGGAAGGTCCTGTTGTTTGGCCCGCTCGGCGCAGCGGGATGCCTGGCGGGTCGGTTCGTTGGCGAGATGTTTCTTTGGGTTGCCCTGCCGACCAACAAGGGCGCCTGGGGCTCGTTCCGGCGTTGCGTAACAACCACCCGAACTCGCTCACTCACCCGCCCCTTCAGGGGGAGGCTCAACCCGGGTCCAAAAAGGAGACCACCGCTCGCCCCTTCAACATGCGCGCCACCTCGCGCCGGACTTCCGTTTCGATCAGGCGATCAAGCATGGGGCGCAGATGACAAAACACAAGCTCGGCCAAATCGATTGCCTCGATGCCCCCGGCGTGCAGGCGGCGCTCCAGCAATTCAAGCCCTTCCAGACGCCAGGCGCGAATGCGATAATCGGCGCATTTTTGGCACGGACACGCGCATGGCCCGCCCGCCACACAGCCGCACTTGGTCACATCATGGGGTTGGTAACTCATGAGCTTGAAACCGCATTCGATCCAGGGGATGAAAGATACAGAAACCGCTACAGGCGCGTTCCCGCATCACGATCGGTTTTTCCATTGACCCCGGCTCGGCTTGGGTGGGTTCTGGTGGCGTTGGCAAATCCGCCGTGCCGTCAAGCGGGAAGAGATACGCCGGCAGGTCGAACATAGCGTGCTACCTCCATGTAACAAGGGGGAAAACAAAAACCGCGCGCGGGCGAGGTCCGGGGGGAGCCACCCCAGACCGCGCGCGGCCACGGAGCTTCATCGGCCCGTGCCGTTCTTGCTCGGTGCGTGCTCGCGGCGCTGGCGCTTGCCCTGGAGTTGGAAAATTCGGTCGGCGAACGGGCCGGCCATTTCTGGGGCGATCTCGATGTGGTAGGCTGCCAAGAGGTTGGCCGCCCATTCGGCGAATTGGCTGGGGGACCAGTAATTGTGTTCCTCGCTCGTTTTAATGACCAGGTGGTGCATCAACAGCACCAGCCGTCGCCATTTCGTCGCACAGTCCTTTAACGTCTCGGCATCGATTTGGCCGTTGGGTAATGGGGCCAATTTGCTCGCCAGGACAGCCAGCCCTGCGGCGGCGACGATGTTGGCGAACTCCGTGCGCTCGCGGGGGCGCTCCTCGGCGTAATAGGCGAAGCAGCCGACATCGAAAACTGGGCTCGCGAACGTTTGGGTCATGAAGGGCAACTCGCCGTCCACGCAAATACCCTGATGGCCGAGTGGCATCGAGCAAATGCGGTGCGGCGCGCGAACGACCCTGGCACAAATCAAGTGGGGCGTGGCGCCAAAATTCAGGCTTGTCATGGCAATCCTTTCGTTGAAGGGGGACGCGGGACTCAAGAACTTTGCTACGCATTTCGTAGGTCAGGCTTTCTAGCCTGACAGCGTAGCCCATGTTGATTGATAATGGGCGCTTCGCGTCAGGCTGGAAAGCCTGACCTACAATTGCGTTGCAAAGCGGGACTCAAGGGTTAAATAAAGACGCCGGTTCTGACAGCGTAGCCCATGTTGATTGATAATGGGCGCTTCGCGTCAGGCTGGAAAGCCTGACCTACAATTGCGTTGCAAAGCGGGACTCAAGGGTTAAATAAAGACGCCGGTGGAGCTAAGATGACGCCACATGCCACGAAACCGGGGGGCCAGGGCGTTCAGAATCTGCACGTCGCGGATGCAGTGCTTTTCGATTCGCTTGATGGCCGGTTCGTCCCTGGCCAGCGTTGCCGCCAGCCAATCGCCGGGATGTAAAGGCGTTTTGGGTGGGCAGTTAAACACGCGCGCCAGCGTTTCCAGGCGATTGCTCGACAGCCGAAACTTGCGGCGCGACAGGATGACGGGATCGAGCAGCGGGCGCGTCGGCGGGAAGGCCAGGCCCCACTTGGCCGCCCGGGTTTGCAAAAACGGGATGTCGAAATTCGCCCCGTTATGGGCGATCCAAAAATCGGCCCGGCCAAGTTCATGCAACAAAGCCTGCACCACCTCAAAATCCCGATCGCTGCGGCTGTGCCACATCGGGCTTAACTCGCGCTGGCTGTGCAGGGCGTACGGCTCGCCGCCGATTTGCGTCACGCCGCACAGGACGACGCCAAAATCCGCGGACAGGTTGGTTGTTTCCAGGTCAAAGGCGCAGAAGCTGTAGGCGCCGCGTTTTTTCGCTCGCATCGGGTAATCCTCCGGGAAAAAAGGGTGTGGGTAGGGCCCCTGGGACAGGCGGATGAGTGAGTGACTATATAAGTAAATAATATATATATAATTACCTATATACTAACTCACTCATGCCGCTTTCCCTAGGGGGCTGGGGCGCTTACGGCTTCTTCATCCGCGTGCGCTGTTGATTTTTGATCCAAAGGCTCATTTGACGACTGGCGTCAACGCCGAACTCGCAGCGCACGAAACTGGCCAGGTCCGTGAGCAATTCCAGGACGGCGGGGTCGGTGAGCGCGTTGCGGTTGGCCGCGAAACGGGCCGAATACGAACCCATGTCCCGACAGATCACCGGATAGACCTCCTGAAACCACTTCATGGGGTCGTCGCGGTAGACCTGCAAATTGGTCTTGGTGACGGCCTCTGCAAATGCGCGTTCGAGGAGCTCGACCATTTGCTTACCGTGCAATTCCAGGGGGTCCAACCCGAAGGCCATGGCCGCCGTCGTCGGCACGCAGCCAGCGCGCACCGCCGCCATCACTTGGTCGGCTTGTGCTGCGGCAGATAGATGATGAACCCCACCTGGGGCGCTTTCACCGCAGCCGGCACCTTCGGCTTCGGTGTCGCCGGCGCTGTCTTGTTCGGGACCTTCCCCGCGGTCGAGACGGATTTTTTGGACATGCATCGGTACTCCTTAAATGGGGCGACTCGGTCAGGGGGCGATAACGTTATCGCCCTTTACTCTTTTTGCGGATCGACCAAAATGTGCGTTTGCCCACCTTGGTACACTCGACGTTAAGCTCCCGCTTGACGCGCATGAGCGTCCCGTAGCTCAGGCCCTGCTTTTTCGCTTCGGCCATCAAGGCATTGATTGGCTCCATCCCCCCAGCCCCAAGTTTGGCGTTCAAAAACTTCAAACACCGTTCAGATGGGGTTGGCTCGGCCGGCGCGTCCAGGACCCGCGAAAGCGGCACATCGGTGGGACCGCCCCAGCGAATGACCCGCCCGGCGGCACGTTGCTCCATGCGGAACGTCCACGGGGTTTGCAGGGGGCCGAGATTGTTTTTGACCTGCGCCATAATTTTGGTGTCGCGGTCTTCGGGATCGGGCCCGATATAAATCCCCGACCGCGCCAGGCCGATGATGCCAATGCTGCCCCCGCCGCGATATAACACCTTCGGCCCGGCTTGTTTGTTCAAGTGCCGGACGAGGACGATGGCTGCCTCATATTTGCGCGCGAGCAGCTTGAGGCCGTTCAGGGCCTGCCGGACGCTTTGGTCGCTGGCGGTGCGCACGTCGGGGGAGAGGAATTGCATGATCGGGTCGATGACGACAAGTTTGGCCTTGGTGACATGGATGGCGCGGGCGAGGATGGCGTTGTGCTCGGGAAAAAAACACGAGGAGGGCTCGCCCGCCAGGTTGAAGCCTTCGCCGCCAAAATGGATATACTTGCCGTTAGCGCCTAAGCCGTCCAGGCGCGGTTTCAAAGTGGCGTTCATGTCATCCTCCGCGTTTAAAATCATAGACGCCAGCGGGCCTTTGCGGTCCGGGTCCTTGACGCGCCCCTTGGCTGAAAGCGTGAGGCCCTGTGAAACCGCTGCCGCCAGCTCCAACGTCAGGAAGCTTTTACCCTGGCCCGGATCACCGTCGATGATGGTGATAGCGCCGAACGGGATGAGGCCCGGAACCAGCCACGTGATGTTACGCGTGGGCTGATCAGCGGCGCAATGCAGAACCATTTCGGTCAAGCGCTCGACGATAATTGCCATCGGTTGGTCCCTCCAGGAACGGCGAGTGCGTGAGTGAGTTGGGCGGTCGTGTCTTTACGTGGTTGTACCACGTCGCCCAAGGATATACAAAGTCGGTTGCGTCGTTAGGTGGTTTTACCATAGCGCTTGCCCTGGTTCCAAATTGGGAGCAGGCGGATACGGGACCGATAGCATTCATGTCACGTTTTCAGATTGTCGTCTGTGCCGAGAATAGTGCCTACCTGGCGTGGCAGGCCATGCTGTTTCATTACTCTTGCGCCCGCCATTTGGCGCATACGCCGATCGTGGTGGTGCACAAGGGAGATGAGCCCTTGTTGCCTGAATTTGAACGCATGATCGCCCGCGGCGGCGTGGTGCAGACGGCGCCCAATTACCGCACCCTCGGGGGCGTGCATTATCCGCCCGGTAACACGGCCGCGACCCTGCGCCACGTCCGGACCGATGCCGATGCCATCGTGTTGTGCGATCCCGACATGATTTTTCTGCAACCGATCGATTTTGGCGTGGCCTTACCCCATGATTGCGCGATCACGTTCGACCAGGTCGGCTATCTCGAACCGGCCCATCCCGATTCGCGGTCCGTGCTCCTTGACGTCTGCCCGAAGGTCGGCGTTTCGCTCGAACACCTTCGCGATGGTCGCACGAATGGCGGGGTGCCGCATGTCATTCCACGCCGCTGGCAGCGCGAACTCGGCGACGAATGGCTGCGGTTGCAGAAGTTCTTTCCGGTTCTTCCCTCGGCGCCGGGGGAGCCGGCTGCGCCAAGACGCGTCTGGCTGACAGCAATGTGGACCCTGGTGCTGGCGGCGCATCGAATCGGCCTGGAGCCGCGGCTGACGCACTGGTGCCTTTCCCAATATGATGGGACTCGCCCTCGCCCTGCGCTGACACCCGGCGGGGCCTCGCTGATTCATTACTGTTACGCCGACGCGGGCTTTGACAAGCGAAGGTTTGTAAGCGAAACGGCGGCGAAAGAGGTTTGGAACGTGCCTCCCGACGACGGCACGGTGAGCGGGGCCATTCGCGGGCAGGTCCGGGAGGCTCGGGAGTTTTACTTCGGCGCCGACTCGTAGTTTTTTCTTGTTGCCCGGCCCGGAATCGTATAGGATGTTTTTCCGTATCAGCGCGCGTTCAAGAAACCAAGAAGGAGAGATCATGTCCGAACCGACGTATCCGCCCCCGACGAGCCCGCCGCCGCCGGTTCCGCCGCCGCCGTTGCCGCCGCCGCCGGTTCCGCCGCCGCCGTTGCCGCCGCCGCCCGCGCCGCCGCCGCCGCTACCCCCGCCGCCACTGCCTTGATCACGTAACACGGGCGCAAGATAACCGCAAATCGGCCTGGTGGCACGGCCAAGTAGGTCGGCGCCACCAGGGCCAAAGACCAGTCCCGCGTTTCTCTCTCTTGACTCGCTTCGCCGCTTTGCAGTATATACGCCAGGGCGAGATCCCAAGGAGGATGAGCGATGTCGCTGTTGCAGGTCAAGGGATTGGTCAAATACTACGGCAGTCGGCCGGTCGTCAATGGCGTCGATTTCGAGGTCAACGCCGGCGAGGTCGTCGGCCTGCTCGGCCCCAACGGCGCCGGGAAGACAACCAGCTTCAAGATGGCCACCGGCCAGGTTCCGCCCAACCAGGGGACGGTCTGGTTCAACGGCACGGACGTGACTGCCTTGCCCATGTTCCAGCGTGCGCGCCTTGGCATGGGCTACCTCTCGCAGGAAAAAAGCGTCTTTCGCAAGCTCACCGTCGAACAAAACATCCTCGCCATCCTGGAAATGCTGCCCAAATCCCGCTCCCTTGGCCGAGCCCTGTGGCGTTCGGAGCGCTACGAGCGCATGGAGGCGGCCATTCAGCGCTTCGGGTTGCAGAAAGTGCGCAAGAACGTCGGCGCCCGACTTTCCGGCGGTGAAACGCGGCGTGTCGAAATTGCGCGCTGTCTGGTGTGCGAACCGATGCTCATCCTCTTCGACGAGCCGTTCACGGGCATCGACCCGATCACCATTGCCGAGATTCGCCAGATTGTGCTGGAGCTGCGCAACGAAGGCATCGGCATTTTGCTCACCGATCATAACGTCCATGAGGCGCTGAAGATCACGACTCGTAGTTACCTCATCAAGGACGGCAAGGTGCGCACGCATGGCACGCCCGCGCAAATCGTGCGCGATCCGGTTGCCATCGCGGAATACCTCGGCGCCGGCTTCAGCGACAACAACTACCGCAGCCCCGACGAACATGTGCGCGAGCTGGTCCCGCTCCCGCCCGTCCCGGTCGCGCCGCTGGAATTCCAGGCCCCTGCCCCAAAACCAGCCCCGGCCGCGACAACACTCGATTTCCCAGGGGCCTCGGCCAAGCCGTCTCCCGCGCATGCAATCCTTGAACACGAAAAAATCCAACGGCTCATCGAGAGTCTGAAAACCTCCGATCAGGTCAGGGCGGCCGACGAGCTCGTGAAAAAAGGACAAGCCGCCGTCCCCGCGCTGATGAACGCTCTGGAACGCCGCGATGCCGAGCTGCGGCAATACGCGGTCGAGGTGCTTCATGCCATTCTCCAGCGCCCGATCCCTTTCGACGCTTTTGCGCCCGAGGCGTCTCGCAAGGCGCAACTGGCGGCGCTGCGCGAGCAATTCGAGCGCAAGGCGGGATGACGGACCAAATCGCCCGACCGCAACTCCATGGAAAGCGCAGGCTGAATGCCGTGCTCCCGCAGGACGGGCGGTCCGCACTTCACTTCGAATCGCGGCCAGACGTGTCCAGGCCAGCGTTTTTTTTTCACCTTCTGCCTTGTTCACGGTTACCAATCACTTTAGAGTATACTACCGGCGAGCCAGGCCCCGTAACGAGTCGGTTACAAGGGTCGAAGCGCTCAACCGGCCTGGTGGTCAACCGCGTAACACGAGTGGAAAGTCATGGGCGTCGGCCTGTTCTTGACCGGGAGTTATGCGACCGAGGAAATCGGTCAATCCGCGGAGGAGTGGCTCGAGCAGGTGGCGTCGTGGCTTGAGAGCCACGAGGTCGAGCCGCTCATGTTGTGTGAGGCCGGCGCCAACGCCGATGAGCAGGCATGCCTTTCCGTGCAGATTCATCCCGGGGCGGAAGCGGTTGAGATCACCGTTCCGGAGGCCGGGGTCTGCGTCGTCATGGCCAAGACCTCCACGGTCGGGCCGGGATATCACATTTTCCTGTGTGAGCTGCTACACGCCCTGGGCAGCCAGTTTCAGCTGGAATGGGATGGCCCCGCTCCCGAAGGGGAAGACGACGAGGAAATCGTGGTCGGCGACGAGACCGGTTTTTTCTTCAACCGTGACGCCGACGCGGTTCGGCAGGAGATGTTGCGCTGGCTCAGCGCCCTGGCCCGCGTCGTGCTCGAGAACTGCAAGGGCGACGACGTGGGCATTCGCATGGTGTCGATGCCCCTGGACTATGCCTATCCGGATCGCGCCGGCATCCTGACGCCGATGGGCCCGCGCGAACCGGTCTGGTTCGCCCAGCTGGTTGATCACCCCGAGCGCGGCCTTTCGTTCTTCCCGTGGTGGTCCGAAGGAGTGGGCGCCGCCTTTTTCGCGGGCCGGGCGCTATGCCGACTTTGGCAAGAAACCCGCTGGCGTGTACCCGCCACCGAGGACGAAGGCGAACTGTTGATGGACATCCACCTCGACCTGGAGCGCGCCTTCCATCTCGATCCCGACGCCGACATCCCCTGGCGCGAATGGCGCGAATTGATTGGCTACCTCACCGAGTACTTTGGCTACGCCGAGTTCCAGCACGGCGAAACGCTGGAAGAAGAGATCGAACGCCGGGCCGGGAAGGTCGATCCCGCCAAGCCTCTGGTCGGTTACCGCCGCGGGCCGGTTCAGGCGATGTTGACCGGGGGTTGGTCCCTGGTCATCCCTGGCGACATGGCGGAGGAATGGGAGGAAAACGGCGAAACCTGGAGCGCCTGGCTGGGCGGGCGAACCATCTGGTTTACCTCGTGGTCCGTCAGCGCCGAAAACGACGAATCTCTGTCGGCCCGCGAGATTCTCGATAGCCGACCCTGGCCCGAGGACGGGCAGATCATCGAACATGAGGATGGTCCCGTCGTGGGACGGGCCGTCTTCATGCCCTACGAGGAAGAAGGCGAAACGCTTTGGAATCTAAAAGGGTACTCGGCCATCGAAGGAACGTTCGCGCTGTGTAACATCTATTTCCAGGATGAAACCGATCTGGAGTGGGCGCTGCAAGTCTGGAAATCCATGCGGAACTAGGTTGGCCCGGGGTTCGCCGCTCGCGGCCTGGCGCTCGCAGGGCGTTCCGCGGCCGTAATATAGGATCGCTGCCACGAATGGAAGCTGCCAAGAAAACCCGCCGGACCAAAATTAAATCCACGTCCCGCATGCGCAAGGCCGATCGCAAACGGCAACTCATGCAACATGCCAAACAGCTGTTTGTAACGCTCGGATATCAGCACACCACAACCGAGAAGATTGCCCAGGCCGCCGGCGTCACCGAGCCGGTGTTGTACCGGCATTTCGACAGCAAGAAGACCCTCTTCCTCGAAGTGCTCGACGACATCCGCCTGGCGACGATCGGGCGCTGGGAATCCGAAGCCGCGGACATCGCCGATCCGCTGGCCCGTCTGAACGCGATTGTTGATTTGTATTTGGGCAGCACGCGCGAACATGCGGTGGATTTTCACATCATGCACCGCAGCCTGGTGGAGACGGACGACCCGGAGATTGCCGCCAGCCTGCGGCGTTTTTACCTCGACAGCGAGAACATGCTGGCCCAGGTGATCCGCGTGGGGCAGGCGAAAGGCGCCTTCCGTCCCGACCTCGATCCGCGCGTCGGTGCGTGGGAGTTGATCCGCACGGCTCTGGGATACACGCTGACGCTGCCGCTAGGTATTCCCATCTACCAGGAAAAGAACTATGTCCGGCAAGCGATATCATGCGTCTTGAAATGTTTGCTGGCGTAACAACGCCACCTGGCAGGATGCGGACGGCAGACCGTATGAACTGTATCGGGCCCAGCCGATCGCGGGGCTGACATGACCGCCAAATAAGTGAATAGTCGTAATCGCGTCGCAAGTCGCTTCGGGGTAGTCGGTTGCCGCGATTTTCTTGAGGACTGTTCACGAAACGGGGGGTATGGGCCTGTCTGCCATTTATTGCCAGGCCTCAAAATAATTGAGGTGCGGCAATAAATGAAAAACGAATGAATTTCGATTTCGTTGTTGACAAGTTTCGCCCACCCTCGGTAGACTTCACCCAGATTGAAAAATCGGCCCCACTTCTCACGCAAGGAATCGCACCATGTGCAGCCCACTCTGCTCCTGGATACGTAAACTTATGTATATAGGGGGGGGGGCGGCGCGTTAATACCAGCCCCCCGCGCAAGCGGGGGGATCGTTACGCCGCGCTGACCATCGAGCGCCTGGAGGACCGCGTCGTGCCCAATGCCGCGCCGATGATCAACAGCGCCATGCTCGATTCGTTCTCCCCCAAGACGAACGACATCCTCACCGTCAACGTCTCCGCCAGCGATGCCGATAGCGATCCCATCACCTTCGATTACGTCTGGAAAGTCAACGGCAACACCGTCAAGTACACTCTTGGCACCTCATCCACAAGCGACACACTCGACTTGAGCACCTCCGGCAACGGCAACAAGAACGATTACGTCTCGGTCGTCATAACGCCATACGACCCCTACACCTCCGGCATGACCGCCAACCCGGGCGCGACCGTTGCCAACACCGCCCCGACGTTCTCGATCAGCAACCAGGAAAACCTGCGCGGCGACGTCGTCGCCTTGCAGGTCAACGCCAG
>JACPPF010000007.1 GCA_016191165.1 Planctomycetota bacterium | reverse complement strand
GGAGGCGGATCGGCCCACGGTTCCCGATGCGGAAAACTCCGCGCTGCAAATCATCAAGGTTTACCGCCTGATCCGCGTCGCCAACCTGGGTGCGTCCAAGAACTTTGAGCAAATATTTGAAAAACTGACGCCGACCACGCAGCTCAACTCGCAACAGATCAACGTCATCCGCGTCGATTTCGCCAAGATTTTGCCCGGCGGCCTGGACGAGGCTCGCAAGCTCAAGGACATGCCGCGCGGGCGGTTTCCTATCAAGTACAGCGACGACTTCATTAGCTCGCTCATTCCCGAGCATCAGAATGCGCGTGGCGTCGGGTATCTACTTCAACACGATGCCTATCTGCTGGCGCAAGATCGAAAAGACGATGCGGCCATGGGATCGTGCCGGGCGATCCTCAACACGGGGCGTTCGATGCAGGACGACCTGTTTTTGATCTCGCTGTTGATCCGGATCGCTTTGCACGCGATGTGTTGCGACACGCTCGAGCGCGTGCTGGCGCAGGGGACGCCCTCGGAGGACGCGCTTCACAAGATGCAGACGGCCCTTGAACAGGAGAGCCAGGTCAACCAGTGGCTCATTGCCATCCGCGGCGAACGGGGAGGGACCCATCACCTTTTCGAGAACGTTCGCACCGGCAAGGCATCGCTGGGCGGCCTGTTGGGCATGTCGCGCGGCGGCGGTGGCGGCGGGCGTGGTTTCGATGAATGGTTCATCGACACCTTCCCGATCTTGATGGTCAAGGATTATCCCGAGCACCTGCACTTCATGAACCGTTGCGTGGAGATTGCCAAGCTGCCCATCCACGAGCGACACGCCAGGCTGGCTGAATGGGAAATGGACCGCAAGAAAACCAAGAGCTCCGTCACAAAACTGCTCGCGCCGGGGCTTGCCAAGGTTCACACCGCCGAATGCCGCAGCCAGGCCATGCTGCGCTCCGTGGCCGCGGCGCTGGCGTGCGAGCGCTATCGGCTCAGGCATGGCGAGTGGCCGAAGTCGCTCGATGTGCTCGTCCAGGAGAAGCTGCTCGGAGCCGTTCCCATGGATCCGATGGACAACCTGCCGTTGCGTTTTCGGCGAACCAAGGACGGCATCGTGATTTATTCCATCGGTCTCGACAAGGCGGACAACCAGGGAAATGTCGATCGCAGTCGCGCGGCGGCGCCAGGCGTGGACATCGGGTTCCGCATGTGGGACCCCAACAAACGCCGCGGCGCCCCGCTGCCGCCGATCGCGATGCCGGAAGTGGAGCAATAAGGCGAGCGGCAGGAAAATATATCCCCACCAGCCCGGAGCGCAAGCGACGGATCCAGCGGACATCTGCCCCGTCGCTTGCGCTCCGGGCTGGTAAGTTAATACCGACCGCTCGCCTAAGCGCCTTTGCGGTTCAGCGCCCGCGCGGCGCCACGCGAACGCTATGCCGCAAACGGCGGGGAGAATCTCATGCAAACCCCATCGACGCCACCCATGGAAGCGCCGCCGCGCAGGAAACGGCGCTGGAAATGGCTCGCGGGTATCACGCTGTTTTTGCTCGGCGTGCTGGTGGGTTACTATTTCCTCACCGGCTGGCAGACGGACCGCGAACTCGAAGCGCTTTATGCCGAGATGGACGCGGACGATCCCAACTGGCGCTGGGCCGACCTGATCGCTGAACTCGAACCGCCGCCGGACGATCAGAATGCGGCCGTGCAGATCCTCAAAGTAGCCAGGCTGCTCAAGGCGAAGCCGTTCAATCCCCGGGGGCGATGGGCGAAGGGTGTGAATGACAAGGAACTGGCGGTGCACAACGCGCGGGTGAGCGCGGAGAATCTCAAGGCGTTGCAGGTCGCGTTTGCCGGGCTGGATCCGACCTGCCTTGCGGAGGCGCGCAAGCTCAAGGACTTGCCGCGCGGGCGATTCCCGATTGAGCCGGTCGTCAATCCATTCGAGATAAAGCTGGACTGGATTCAGCAAACGCGTGAAGTAGTGCATTTGTTGCAATGCGACGCGATGGCGCGCGGGCAGACGGAGCCTTCCCTTCAGGGCTCGGCCGAGTCGTGCCTGGCGCTGGTTCACGCGGCTCATGCGATCAACGATCATCCGTTTTTGATCTCGCAGCTGGTGCGCAACGCGGGGCAGGGCATCTCGGTGGCGGCGATTGAACGTCTGCTCGGCCAGGGCAAGGTGCGCGAGGCGGAACTCGTACAACTGCAAACCGCGCTGGAGACGGAAGTCGAGGCCAACACGCTCTATTTCGGGATGCGCGGCGAACGCGCCGGCACGCATCGATTCTTTGAGGGTGTTCGGGCGGGCGAAATATCCGTCGCACGAACGATGCAGCAAGCAGGTCCTGGCGGCGCTCAGGAACGGCTGTTGGATTTGTTCTCCGGCATCATTCTGCGCGGGGAGCCCGAACATCTTCGCTTGATGAACGAGTACGTCGCCGCCAGTCAGCTTCCCGAAGTGGAGCGCGTTGACGCCTTGGCGCGGGCCGAGGCGAAGATTCGGCAAACCCGGAACTTTTCGATCCGCATGTTGATGCCGGCGGCCGCCAAGGTGGCGGAGGCGGCGCGGCGCACCCAGGCCAACCTGCGCTGCGCGGTGGCGGCGCTGGCGGCGGAGCGCTATTGCCTGCGGCATGGAAAATGGCCGGCCACGTTGAAGGAGTTGCGCGCTGAGACGCTGCTGTTGGAACTGCCGATGGACCCCTACGACGGCAAGCCGCTGCGCTGGCGCATCACGCCGACGGGGGCGGTGGTCTATTCGGTCGGCCTGGACAAGGCGGACGACGGCGGCAAGCTGGATCGCGCCAATCCGCTCGCCAAGGGAACCGACCTCGGCTTCCAACTCTGGAACCCGGCGCACCGCGGCATCGCCCCGCCGGTCGAACTCGAACGCCCCTGATGCCGCAAGCGGCGAAGACAAAAAAAGACCTCGCCACCTGGGGTGACGAGGTCTTTCGTATCCGACCGCTTGGGGATCACTTACTTGCAGCAGGACGAGCTGCGGCAGGAGCTTCCGCAGTCGGCGTTGCAACGCAGGCGATGACCGGCGTTCCGGAAGAAGCCACGCAGACGCGATTCGCAGCAATCACGGCTGGTCGTGCAAGCGTTGCTGCACGCATCGGCGCGAGCCGGGGTGCAGGGAACTTGACGGGTCACCGTCTTGGGAACCAGCTTGGTGCAAGTCACGGTCTGATCGTAGGGGACGCAGACGCGAACCGTACGGGTGCCCTTGCATTCAACCTTGCGAGTTTCCCACACGGTGCACTTGCGAACGACCTTCTCGGCGACGCATTGCATCGTGCAGACCTTGACCTTGGTCACTTTCCATTCCTGCTTGCAAACCGCGACCTTGCACTTCACGGGTTCCGTGACGCAAACTTTCTTGCAGACGGTCACCGGGCACTCTTTGTACTCTGGGCAACGAACCCAGACTTTGCGAGTGCGGGCGGGACGGCAAGCGTTGTCGCAGGCGTTCGTGGTCGGGCACGGGTTGCCGCAGGCTTTGCCGCAGTTATCTCTGCAGCCGTGATGCCCGTGGCCGCCGAGGATGCCGCCGCCGAGTCCGCCGCCGAAGCCGCTGAAGATTGGCTGAACTTCCCGGCATTCCCAGTGGCCGAGCCGGACGAGCTGCTTCTTCATGACGGTTTGCTGGACATACTTGTGGGTGGTCTTGTTGACAACGCGGTCTTCATAGACGGTGACGTTGCAGCAGACCTTGCGTTCCTGTTCGGTCCAGACGGGAACGCGTTTCATGACCGTCACGGTCACGTCTTTGCAGACCGGGACGCGCTCACAACGGAAGGTGCTGTAGGCTTCGGTACGGCACTCCATCTTGTAAGCCTTGCGGGTCGTCGTAAACGTTTCGCGCACCCACTCCGTGCAAGTAACAGAGCGGAACGCGGGGGCTGTCGCACTGGACGACGGGCCACAGGGGTCACAGCATCGAGGCGCCCGGAAACTGGCCCTTACGGGCGAAACCGCCACGGCGGTAATGGCGCCAATCAACAGAGCAAGACGAACAGGTTGGCACACCATGCCTTCTCCTTGGTAATACACGCCGATCCGGTTTTCCCCTACGGACACGCCCGCCAGGTTTGGATCGACAACGAGTGATTTGGACTCACCACCAATATGCCTAACATCGGCGCGTTGGGAAAGTGACGGGAGTGAAGAAGTGTGGAAAAGCAGCCGAATCTATGCCGACTCTGTGCCGTGCATGGATCAGATAGGTGCTTTCGATATTACCCGGTCAAGGAATCGCAACAAAAAACGGGATTGCGAAGTTTGCGGGGCGTGCGAATTGTGTGCGGCGGTCGCAAAGCGTTAAAGTTTTACTAGCCCCCCGGCGCTAGCCGGGGGGTAAGGGCCGCTTCACCCCCCGGCTAGCGCCGGGGGCTGGTGTTAACAAGGTCGCTTCACCCCCCGGTGTTAACAAGGTCGCTTCACCCCCCGGCTAGCGCCGGGGGCTGGTGTTAACAAGGTCGCTTCACCCCCCGGCTAGCGCCGGGGGCTGGTGTTAGCAAGGTCGCTTCACCCCCCGGCTAGCGCCGGGGGCTGGTAGTCGCAATGGCATGAGGGCATCGCGTTAGAGCTTTTTCTTTTTCTTGGGCAGTGGGATGGGGCCGCCCTTGCCCTTGTCGCGTGGGGTCGTGCCGATGCCGGGGCGGTCCCTGGTGGTGAACGGATCGCGCCCGCGGTCGGTGATCTTCGTTTTTGGCAGGGTGACGTTGCCGCCTTTGACGCCTGTGCGGGGCGTGGTGGCGGGGACCTTGAGCGCGGTGGATTGCGGCCGGGTGAGCGGCGTGCCCGCGCCTCGTCCCGTTTCCAACTTTTGGCGTTCCGCGGCGAGCGTTCGCTGGGCGACCTGGGTGTTGTTGCGCACCTGGACGCGGGCGGCTGTGCTGAGCGGCACGCTCTTGCCTCCGCTGGCGGCGACGACCGTCCTCGTCGGCGCGAGCACATTCGTCACGTTCGTCACCTTGGTCACATTGTTGATCGTGACATTTTTCTGAATGATCGTCGTTTGCTGTACCAGAGTGCGCGGCGGCACCGGCGCCCGGCCGGCGTTGCGTTCGATCACCAGCGTCACGCGCGTGTCCAGCCAGCGCGGATTGTCGCGATAGACATACCGTTCATAGGCAATGATCGGATCGTGCCGACGCCGGGCGAACACGACCACCGGTTCAAAGCCAATCGAGACATAGCGCGGGCCATAGTAGTCGCCAAAATAATAGGCCCCGAACGCTGGGCGGACAAACAGCGTATCCAGCACGATCGTGTCGCGCACGGCATAGTACGGCGTGTACACATAGCGAGGCCCGACCAGGCCGATGTTGACGGTGATCGGCGCATATAGCACGCCGCGGCGCGAGACGGCATAATCCCAATAACCGGAAACGAAGACGTAGCCGCTGGGCGTCCAGCGATAGTGAGACGAGACATAGATGTGACCGGGGCGCACGCGCGCCCAGTAGCCCGCGCGCCAGGCATAGCGTGTGCCGCTCCACATCCAGTAACCGGGAATGTAAAAGGCATCGGCCTGGGGCGGCTCCCCTGGCGGGGCGATGTTGGGCGGGGCGGGGGGCTCGGGATAATAAGTGACGCCCTGGCGATAGTCCTCCTGCGCCGCCGTCCAGAACCCCGAGACCCACTGCCAGTTGGCGGCATTGGCGCGCCAGTACCCCGGAACCCATTCCTTGCCGGCGGGACGAACGCGCCAGCAACCGCTGACCCAGAGGAAATCGGCGCGATCGTCATCCCAGGCCCAGTACCCGCCGATCCACACCGCGTCCCCTTCCGGCCTGTCTTCCGGCGGCATCTCTTCAATGGGCTGCGGCGGCTTCTTGGCGAGTACGGGCGTCGCCTTCGGCTCGGTCAACGGCGACGCGAATGCCTCATGCACCGGCCCACGCGCCAGCACTTCCACGCCCTTGGGAACCTCGCTCCCGGACGTGGATGCCAGCGGCGCCGGCTGGACCTGGATCGGCGGCGGCACCGCCTCCTGGGAGGTCGTGGGATCGGCGCAGAATACGCCCATTCCGATCAAGATGAAAACCGAGGCAATTCGCGCAGCTTTTTTGAACATCCGAGAACTCTCCCGTTGAATGACACAGCGCCGCGATCCGGCGCCCGAGCATCGAGGAAATCTTGTAACGGGTTCAGCCGGGATTTTCCAGGCCAACCCCCCGGCGTCCCACATTGTTGCTTTCCCCCTTGTACGCCGCCCGGGATTTCGGAAAATGAAACGCATGCGATGGGTTCGACGCGTTTAGCCGCGATACCGTTCGTCGAAGGTTACCTGACCAGCCCCCAGCACAAGCTAGGGGTTTTGGGAGGCTGCCCGAATCCCCACGCTTGCGCGTGGGGCTGGTATCGCTCCGCTTTACGAACGGTATCGCGGCTAAACATGGTTCCACCACCTTCTTCCGCAGAAAGGCCTTGCTCATGTTGCGCTGCTTCCGATATGCCTGGCTTGCCGTCCTGATTCTCGCCGCGCCGGCGGCCGCGCAGACCACGCTGCGCTATCAGTTCAAAAAGGGCCAAAACCTCCCCTATGCCGTGGAACAGAAAACCAACATGTCCATCAATGTCATGGGCATCAACATCGACACCAAGACCAACATGGCGATGGCGATGTCGCTCAACGTGCTCGACGTCAACAAGGACGGATCCGCCCAGGTCCAGCTCCAGGTCACACACGCCAAGATCTCGCTCGACGCGCTGACCGGCAAGGTTGAAGTCGATTCGAGCGACAAGAATGAACCAGAAGATGCCGTCGGCAAAATCCTCTCGCCGATGATCAAGGCGCTGGGCGGCATGGAAGTGGCGGGCGTGATGCTCCCGACCGGGGAGATGAAAGACATCAAGGTTTCCGAGAAAACGCTCAAGGCGCTCAAATCGGTCCCCGGCGCCGACAAGTTCGGCGACTTCTCCAATCCCGATTCCTTCAAGTCCTTGGTCAGCAATCTGGTCTTCCCCGCTGGCGCCATGGCGAAGGGGAAAACCTGGACCAACAAGAGCGACGAAAAATCCCCCTTCGGCAAAGGCGTTACCGAAAACACCTACACCTACGAGGGCGCGGCCCCAAGCGGCGGCGGCACCCTCGAAAAAATCAGCGTCAAGTCGACCAAGAAAATCGAACCGGACCCAAAGGCCACGGTGAAAGCAACCCTCAAAGACGCCAAGGGCACGGGCAAGATCCTCTTCGACAACAAGCTGGGCCGTATCGTGGAATCCACCCTTACCCAAACGATGCAGATGGGCATCGAAGGGCAAACGGTCAACCTGACGCAGACAACGACGCTGCGGCTCAAGAAATAATGACCGGGTTTAGCCGCTCGCTTCTGGCGAGCGGGGTTCGCGATCGCTCGCCCAAGGCGAGCGGCTAAACTGAATTCATTGCCATGGCCACGAACCTCACGCCTCAATACCTGGAAGCCGAAGAAGCGTACAAGAAGGCGCAAACGCCGGAGGAAAAGCTGGCGTGCCTGAAGACGATGTTTCAGCTCGTGCCCAAGCACAAGGCGAGCGAAAAGCTACAGGCCGATCTCAAGACCAGGATGGCGGAACTCAAGGGTGAGATCGAGGAAGCGAAGAAGCATCCCAAGAAGGTCGGCGTCAGCTACAAGTTTCCCAGGCAGGGTGCGGGGCAGTACCTCATCGTCGGCGCCCCCAACGCGGGAAAAAGCCGGCTGCTAACCCGCTTGACCCGCGCGGCCCCCGAGGTGGCGGCCTACCCGTTTACCACGCGCGAACCCCACGCCGGCATGATGGACTGGCACGACGTCAAGGTCCAGCTCATCGACACGCCCCCCATCACCGCCGACTACCTGGAAAGCTACGTCTCCAGCCTCGTCCGCGCCGCCGACGCCGCCATCCTCATGCTCGATCTCGGCGATGACGACGGCCCCTTCACGGCCGAGACAGTCCTCGAACGCCTTGCGAATGTCAAAACCGTACTCGTCGGCCAGCAACCCGCGACGCAGGACGACCTGTCGATTCAGTACGTGAAGACCCTGCTGGTGGCGAATAAGATCGACCTCGACGGGGCGAACGATCGACTCGACATCGTCCGCGAAATGTTCGCCGAAAGATTCCCCATCCACGTCATCTCCGCCGAGCATGGCATCGGCCTGGAAGAACTACGCGATGCGATCTACGCCTTCCTCAACGTCATCCGCGTCTACACCAAGCAGCCCGGCAAGCCCGCCGACATGACCTCGCCTTTCACCTGTCCCGTCGGCAGCACCGTGGTGGAGATGGCAGCCCTGGTGCATCGCGATTTCGCCGATTCCCTCAAGTCCGCCCGCATCTGGGGCACCGGCGTTCACGATGGGCAATCCGTCGGGCGCGAACATGTTCTGCACGACAAGGACGTGGTCGAATTGCACATCTGACACCGCAAGCGGCTTGGCGTTCGCCTGGCGCCGTGCGAACGCCAAGCCGCAAGCGGCTAAACAAACAACTCGCTCACCGACTGGTTGAAGTGAATTCGCTTGATCCCGTCGGCCAGCAACTCCGCGACGGTCAGGACGTCGATGTTGGGCAGCCGTTTCTCCGGCGTCAGCGGGATCGTGTCGGTGATGGCAACGCGTTCGACGGGGGCCTCACGCAGGTTCTTGATGGCGTCGCCGCACAGCACGCCATGCGTGGACAGAATGTAGACCGCCTTGGCCTTGCCGATCGTCCGCGCCGTGCGCGCGGCGCCGACAACCGTTCCTGCCGTGGAGATCATGTCGTCGAAGATCAAGGCGATCTTGCCTTCGAGCGACGCGCCGATCAAATTGGCGATCTCGACCTTGTCCGCGCTGACCCGGCGCTTATCGACAATGGCCATGTTGACGTCCAGTTTTTTCTGATAGCGCAACGCCCGCTTGACGCTGCCTTCGTCGGGACTGAGGACAATGATTTCGCGCCGATCAATGCCGAGCCGATAGACGTAATCGAGCAAGACCGGGCTGGCGTAAAGGTGATCGACTGGGATATCGAAGAAGCCCTGAATTTGTGCCGCGTGCAAGTCGAGCGTCAGCACGCGCTGCGCCCCGGCGGACGTGAGCAAGTTGGCGACCAGTTTCGCGGTGATCGGCACGCGGCCTTCCGCCTTGCGATCTTGCCGGGCGTACCCGTAATAAGGCAAGACGACCGTGACGCGGGCGGCGCTGGCGCGCTTGAAGCTGTCGAGCATGATCAGCAGTTCCATCAGGTTTTCGTTGACCGGATGGCAGGTCGATTGCACCACGAAAACATCGCGCCCGCGCACGTCCTCATCGATGCGCGCCCAGAACTCGCCGTCGGGGAAGTTCTTCAACTCGATCTTGCCGAGCGGATCGCCCAGATACTGCGCGATTTTCTCCGCCAGCGGCACATTGGCGCGGCCGCTGAAGACTTTGAGCTGATTGTTGCTGTTCATGGGAATGCGCCTTGTGAAGGGTGGAACTGAATTATTAACGTTTGGGGAAGGTACGTCAAGACGCGCAAGCGGGGAAGTTTGGCCGTGCGACCAAACCGGCCTTGCAAATTAGCTCGCCCAACTTATGGTGGCGCCATGCGCCGACATGGCCGAATTTCGGATTGGCTGCTCGCGATCCTCCTTCTGGGCGGATTGGCCTCGGCCGCACGCGCGCAGCAGGGCATGGGCATGGGCAACATGACCATGCCGTCGATGGGAGCGATTTCCACGCCGTCGGGGCAAATATTCGGCGCGGGCAAACCTGGCGCCGAGGCGGAAAAACCGCTGGCGGTCCTGGAATCGTTCGTCAGCTTCATCGACCCGGCCGTGCCGCGCAACGTGGTGGGCATTCGTTTCGACGGCATGTACGGCAACCGCAGCCCGATGCGCCTGGAGTATCTGTTTGCCAAGGGTGGTCTGCCCAATAGCGTCGGTTTTCGCTTGCCGGAAACCCGCGTCGATACGCTGGATCTGACCAGCTTCGCCGAGTACAGCATCGTCCCCTGGTTTTCGGTCTTTGCCGAAGGCTCGTTCCGCTGGATCAATCCTGAAATCAATGACAATCAGTCAGGCAACGGCGACATGCGCTACGGGTTGAAGGTATGCACCTGGTCGTCCGATGCCCTGATCGCGACGTTCCTTGTGCGTCTGTATCAGCCGTCGGCGCGCCACGAGACCCTGGGCACGACGCACTGGAGCATCGAACCGGGAATCCTGGCCGCGTATCGGCTCAACGAAAAAATCCTGATCGAAGGCGAGTTCCGCTATTGGGCCGCTCTGGGCGGGAGCGAATTCTCCGGCGACCTGATGCGCTACGGCGTTGGCATCTCCTACGGGCAACGCAGCGCGGGGTTCTGGTACATGCCCGTTGCCGAGGGGATCGGCTGGACGATGCTCAACGGCAAGACGATGTACGCCAACTCGGCCACCGATTTCACCGTGCGTGACGCGGCCGGGCAGACCATCGTCAACGCCTACCTCGGCCTGCGCGTTGGCTACGGCCAGCGTCTTGAGCTTTATGGGGGTTACGGGCGCTCGTTCACTGGCGACATCTGGGCACGCGACACCTATCGACTGGAATTTCGCTTTCTGTATTGATCCCGATCCTGTTTCCTTTCCCTCTGCTTCATTCGAGCGTAGCTCAAGCCTCGCGCACTCGGCAAAGCGATACCAGCCCCACGCGCAAGCGTGGGGGTGTGGGCAGCCTCCCAAAGCCCCAGCTTTCGCTGGGGGGTTGGTCACGTGCTCTTCGACGAACGGTATTGCGTTTAGCTTAACGAATGGGCCATTTCTCAACGCGCGGAGTATAAAACAATACGACACCAAACCAAACGAGACCTTGCAACGTATAACACACAAGGCGCAATTCACACCGAGGGCTAGGCAACCAACATGCTCGGGCCAATCTTTATCCGGGAATGGCTCACGTTGCCGCGCCGGCCTCGCCATTATCTCACGCGCGCCTTTTATCTCGGCGCCCTGTGGGTCTTGTTGCTGACGATCTGGCAAACCAGCATCGGCTGGGAATACCGCGCCACGCTTGGCGATCTGGCCCACTTCGGCCTGTCCTCGTTTCGCGTGCTTTCCTTTGTGCAACTGACGCTGCTGCTATTTTTCTCGGCTCTGTCGGCCGCCAGTACGGTTTCCCAGGAAAAAGATCGCCGTACCTTCCTGTTGCTGCTCTTGACCGATCTGCACAATTACGAAATCGTCCTGGGCAAACTCCTGGGCAGCCTGCTTCACATTGGCCTGTTGTTGCTCGGCTCGATCCCGCTTTTTGGTCTGATGATGATGCTGGGCGGCATCGATCCGCCACAGGTTCTGGCGACTTTCTTGGTGCTGAGCACGACCGCGCTGGCCGCCGGTTCGCTGGGCAGTCTCGTTGCGCTCTGGCGTGAGAAGACGTTTCAAGCCCTGGCGATGACCGTGCTGTTTTTGGTGCTCTACTTGTGCGTCGTGCAGGCGCTTTCCCTGGCGCCGTTGCTTTTCGGCGCCAGTGCCAGTTTTCTTTCCGCGGAAACGATCCAGGGCTGGCAGAACGCGTTGAATCCGTTTCTGGCCCTTGGGGAAGTGCTTTATCCGGCGATGACCGAAAAGAGCCTGACCGACGGCGGCCACTGGGACATCGAGGCGCTGACCGCCGCCATCCCCTTTTGCCTCGCTATGACCGGGCTGTCGATTCTCCTGAACGGCTGGGGCATCTGGAAGCTGCGCGTCTGGAATCCGAGCGGCGAACCGATCATGCAGCGCGAGGTCGTGGGTGTCACCGCGGACAATCCGGACCGCATTCATGCGGCGCCGGGCAAGGCGCGGCCGGTGTGGGCCAACCCGATTCTGTGGCGCGAAATTGCCACGCGCGCCTATGGCCGGCGGCCGTTGCTGGTCAAGACCGCGTACTTCGTCGTGCTGGCGCTGGTAAGTTACTACGCGCTCTTCGTCTCGGAACGCCAGAGCTGGGTTGCCGCCTACGGACTGGTACCCATCGGCATCCTCAGTCTGCTGCTCATCAGTGCCCAGGCGGTCACGTCGATCACGTCCGAACGCGATCTTGGCTCGCTCGATTTGCTCGTCATCACCGATCTGGCGCCGAAGGAATTCATCTTCGGGAAGGTCTTTGGCATCCTGTATAACACCAAGGAATACATCCTTCCGCCGTTGATCTTGATCGTCGTCTACGCCGTGCGCGGCGACCTCGCCACACTGCCGCGTGGGCATGAGGCCGGCGCCGCGTGGAAGAACATGGAAGGCGCGATCGCGTTGACGGTGACGCTGCTGATCTTGATGTCGTTCACGGTCATGCTTGGGATTCACGTCGCGCTGCGCTCCGACAACAGCCGGCTCGCCGCCATCAATGCGCTGGGCACGGTCTTCTTTCTGTCGATCGGGACCGGAGTTTGCATCTACCTGATCGTCATCAACGGGCGCTTCGAGTATCAATGGCTGAGCTTCGCCGGCTTCATCGTCGCCGGCATCGGCGGGCTGTGGTGGGTCCTGAGCGCCGAGCGTCCGTCGGCCGCCCTCAACCTGGCCAGCGCCCTGCTGCCCATCGCGGTGTTTTACTCGATCACGAACGTTCTCATCGGCAAACCAGGCACGGGCGAATCGACCGACCCGCTGGTGCCAATGATCGTCACCGGCGGCGCGTTCGGGTTCGCCCTCATCGCCATGGCGATTCCGCTGATGAGCGAATTCGATGTCGCCATCGGCCGCTCCAGCGCGATCGGGGAATAGCCCATTCGTTTAGCGTCCGCATGACGCCACGCGAACGCTACGCCGCAAGCGGCGGCAAACGCGAGGCCAACAATGACACCACCGACCATCGACCCGACGCCGATCTTCGAACTCTTTCGCGGCAACTACGGTACGGAACTGCTGACCGCCGCGGTTGCGCATTTCGATGTCTTCGGACGCCTGTCGAAAACCCCAATGCCTCTTGCGGATCTCGGCGAGGCGCTCGGCCTGGCGGAACGCCCGACCGTGGTGCTGGCCACGGCGCTACGAGCCTTTGGCCTGTTGACGGACGTCGAGGGTAAACTCCACCTGACGGCGCTGGCGTGCGAACACCTTCTGCCGGGCGGCAGGTTCGATGTTGGCGATTACGTCAGCCTGGCGGCAAATAGCCCCGGCGTACTGGCGATGGTGGATCGTCTAAAGACCAATCGCCCGGCCGAGCACGGGTCGGGGGTCGCATTCATCTATCGGGAGGGCGTCGCCTCGGCGATGGAGAACGAGGCCGCCGCCCGCCACTTCACGCTCGCTCTCGCCGGCCGGGCCAAGAACGTGGCGCCGATCCTGGCTCAGAAAGTTGCCTTATCCGAGGCCAAGCTCGTCGTTGATGTCGGCGGCGGGACGGGCATCTACAGTATCGCCTTCTTGCGGCGAAATCCCAACCTTCGCGCGGTCGTGCTCGATCGCCCCGAAGTGCTCAAGGTTGCGCGCGAGTTGGCCGAGGCGTTCGGGGTCACCGAGCGCTTGACGCTTCAGCCGTGCGACATGTTTCGCGATCCGATGCCTGGGAACGCGGATGTCGTGTTGTTGTCGAACATCCTGCACGACTGGGACGTGCCCGAATGCCGCGCCTTGATCGCCCGTTGTGCCGGGTCGTTGCGGACCGGCGGCCAGCTGCTAATCCATGACGTCTTTCTGAACGACGCGCTCGACGGCCCGCTGCCGATGGCGCTTTATTCCGCCGCGTTGTTTACGTTAACGGAAGGCCGATTGTACAGTGCTGGCGAATATCGCGCCTGGCTGCGCGGCTCCGGCCTGGCGCCCGGCGCCGTCGTGCCAACGCTGATTCACTGCGGCGTCCTGGCGAGCAAAAAATGAACCACGAGGGGCACGGGGAACACGGGGAATCTTCCTTGGGAGGCGAAATCACTATCGGTTCTCCGTTCTCGGTCACCCGGTCACTCGGTCCCCCGGTTACCCGGTTCGCAATCTTCTTCTCCGCGCATTTCCCCGTGCCCTCCCGGGTTCTTCCTCTGGCGTGGAGATTTCGCGTGATTCCTGGCGCCAGGGGTGCTTTAATGGACATGACCGCCGAACAACCTCTTCCTCGAAAGGATGATCCCAGATGAATCGCTTTGTCTTCACTTTCGTCGCCATTGCCATCACCGCCTCGGTCGTCCGGGCTCAGGACGACGCCCGGTGGATCGTTTACGACGGCTTCGACGGTCCTGGCAAGGGCAAGCACATCGTCCTCGTCTCTGGCGACGAGGAATACCGCTCCGAGGAAGCGCTGCCCCAACTTGGCAAGATCCTGGCAAAACATCATGGCTTCAAGTGCACCGTGCTGTTCGCGATCGATCCGAAGACCGGCGTGATCAATCCGAACGTGAACAATAACATTCCAGGTCTGGAGATGCTCAAGACAGCCGACCTGATGATCATCGCCACACGCTTTCGCAATCTGCCCGAAGCGCAGATGCAACACATCGTCGATTACCTCGGCACCGCCAAACCGATCCTCGGCATGCGCACCGCGACCCACGCCTTCAATGGCATGAAGGGGAAATTCGCCAAGTACAACAACGGCTTCGGCGGCAAGGAATTCAAGGGCGGTTTCGGCAAACAAATCCTCGGCGAACAATGGATCAGCCACCACGGCGGCCACGGCTCGCAAAGCACGCGCGGCATTCTCAACAAGGAACAAGCGAAGCACCCGATTCTAGCCGGCCTGAAGGACGGCGACATCTGGGGCCCGACCGACGTTTACGGCGCCAACCCGCTCAAGCCGTCCACCATCCTGGTCTACGGCCAGGTCGTCGCCGGCATGAAGTTCGACGACCCGCCCCTCAAGGGCAAGAAAAACGATCCGATGATGCCGGTCGCCTGGACCAGAATTCTCCCCTCTCCCTCCGGGAGAGGGGTCGGGGGTGAGGGTGGCGGCCAGCGCATCTTCACCACGACGATGGGTAGCGCCGACGACCTCGTCGCCGCGGGAACACGCCGCATGTTGGTCAACGCCTCATTCTGGGCGATGGGAATGGAGAAAGGCATCACGCCGAAGCTGCAAGTGGACGTGGTAGGCGACTATCGGCCCAGCCCGTTCGGGTTCAACGGCGCCAAGAAAGGAGTGCGGCCGGGGGAGCTGGGGATCAAATAAGCGGCTGCCCGTAGGGTCTCAGTTTGACCGTAGACCTCATGCTCCGCGTGAGGTCTACGATGCGCCGACGCAAAATAAGACACCGCCGAAAGGCCGGTTCGTGGGCGTGACACCCTATTTCAACACCGCGCGAAACGCCTGCAGCATCGGGCGGAGGCAGCCTCGAAGCGGGCTGGGGGAGTGAACCCACCATCGTTTGAGTCGCTCGCGGTTGAGCCTGGCGCGCACGAAGCTGGGAAGCCTGGCCCACAGGCGTTTCAACAGCGGGCCGCGGAAGGTGCGGTTGTAGCGTGCCGTGAAATCCGGCAACGCGTCGCACGGCGGCAGCGGCAGCCAAGCGGGCGTTGCCCGTTCGCGTGGCTTCATCTGCTCGAACAAAGCCTCATCCACTTGCCGCACGAAGGCCGCGTAGGAAAAACGCCCGCTCTGAATCACGTCCTCGTAGGCGCGGCGCGTCATGGTCTCCAGCAGGGCGTCATCTTGAAGCTTGGCGAGAATCTCGTCCACGTTGCTGAAGTCTTTTTTCAGCGCCAGGAAATGAACGCCGGGTTGCACGACTCCCGAGTAGTGCCCCTCGAACAGGACGAGCGCGGTTCGCATGGCAATGGCCTCGAAAATCTTCGGCGAGACCTGATTCATCACTACTTCGCCTTCGCGATCCTTGAGGTACTGTGTACGTATTTCCTCGTAGGTGACATCGGGGTTGGCGTACTGGGCGCGCTGAACGGCCAGGGCGAGTTCGCCATCGAAATCGAAAATGTTGGCGCCGCTTTCCGTGCCCAGCGTGGCCCGGCAATTACCCAGGAACTCGAACCAGTTGCCGTAGATGCGGTCGCTTTCCTCCCAGGCGATATCGGTTTTCAGCCGGCGTGCGTCACAGATCGCTTTCATGCGCTGGCCGATGTGCAGTTTTTCCTGTCCGAGGTCGCCGTACCAGTAGCCGATGCGGCGCCCGCGATAGCCGATGAGGATCGACCTCTCCCGCATGGGCTTGCCTCCGTGCAGGCGGTCAATATCCAGGGGCGCGTAGCCGGTCAGCACCGGGACGAAACGGACACCCGGGAACGCCGAGGGCGGATACACCGTGGGGATCGACGGACCCGGCACGCAGGTGAAAACAACGTTGATGCCGAGGTCGCGAATGGCCTGATGCGCCTTGCCCGTGTTCTCGTATTCGTCTTGCAGGAATAGCGCCTTCAGACCGCGGTGTCCCTTCAAGGCCCGGGCAAACGAACTGGACAGGTGCCCGGCATGACAGACGCGCACGGAAAAATGAATCACCACGGCGTCAAAATAGTTGAGGTCGAATTCGCACGGCGAAAAGGACGCGACATAGGAATAGCTAAATCGCGAATGACGATAAAAACTCTCAAGGTAGTGGGCAATCGTCTTGACGTGCGTTTCGTTGTGATCGTAAAGCATCAGAACATTCTTACGATCGCTGGTGAAAACGTTCCGGATGGGTCCGCGCATCGAAACTACCCCGCGCCGTCCTTGTTCGCTAAGATTTTCTTGGAGTGCCAAATCAATATCGGCCAATTGGACGAGTTTTTCAACCCATCTTTGGGTTCGTCCTGGCGCGGCGTCGGTAGCTGGGGGGTTGCTGGCATCTGCGCAAAATGGCGCAACTATCGGTGGGCAACGTGGGCATTCAGGGCGGCCTGCGCCCGCAACCCAGGTCGATAGGAAAAAGTGCCGTGTTCCCGAAACTTCTAGGTTGCGTCCCCTCCCGCTGGCCGTCGTCCCACGAAATGACACATCCTCATTAACGAGCCGCGACCGTAAGGGAGCGTTGGGCTCGTTCCCGCTCCGTTGCGGTCGCGGCTCGTGACGAAAGCGCCAATCTCGAGCGCGTACAGTATAGCATTGCAGCGCAAGCAAAGGTGGCACTTGCTTGCGCTGCTTCACTCCTGGCTTGCGGCGCGGGCTAGTTTCTTCGATC
This sequence comes from Planctomycetota bacterium, assembly GCA_016191165.1. Lineage (GTDB taxonomy): Bacteria > Planctomycetota > Planctomycetia > Gemmatales > Gemmataceae > SIAQ01. The sequence goes on along the minus strand of JACPPF010000007.1, from coordinate 39,106 downwards.
GTTCCCTCCTTGAATCCGACCAGGAAATCTGGTAGCCTACCGGCAACATGCCCTCGTCCCTCCCGCCAACCTGTCCCGCATGCGGCGCCGCGTTTTCCGAGGATGACGCACTGCCACGTCACTGTCCTGCTTGCGGCGCGGTGATTCCGCTTGCGCCTTTGCCTCCCGAAACGATTGACCTTGTCCAGCGGACACTTCGGCCCAAGCCCCCGCCCCAGGAACCGCAACCGGTTGGTAATGAGACAATCGATGCGGCCCCTGGATTGGAAGGGGCGATGGAAACCAGGATCGAAACCCCATCGCAGCTGGGCGACGAGAATACCGAGGCAACCTTCGACTACACGCCGAGTCGGGACGGAGTCAATCCGCCCGGCGGGATCGTCAAGCCGCGCGCGCCGAATCTGAGACAGCTCGGCCGATTTCAGGTGCGCAGTGTGCTGGGCAGCGGCGCGTTCGGCACCGTCTACCGCGCCTACGACCCGGTGCTCGATCGCGAGGTGGCGCTCAAGGTGCCACGCTTTGACCGCGAGGACGACGCCATGCTGGAGCGGTTCCTGCGCGAGGCGAAGGCCGCGGCGGGATTGAAGCATCCCAACATTGTCGCCATTTTCGAAACCGGGCAGGCCGACGGCATTCCTTACATCGCGTCGGAATTCGTGGATGGCGTCCCGCTGTGGAAGCGAATGCGAGATCAGCCGCCGGATTTGCGCACCGCGGTCGAGTGGGTTCGCCAGATCGCGGATGCCCTGAGTTATGCCCACGGCGAAGGGATCGTCCACCGCGACATCAAACCGGCCAACATCATGGTCAGCCGGGCGGGCCGTCCGCAGGTGATGGATTTCGGGCTGGCGCGCCGGCTCGACGATGAGGCGGCGCGCCGCAGCGTCGAAGGACAGATCATCGGTACGCCGGCGTACATGGCGCCCGAGCAGGCGCGCGGCAACATTGCCGGCGTGGGGCCGCACAGCGATCAATATGCAGTGGGCGCCATGCTGTACGAGATGCTGTGCGGACAGACCCCGTTCGTGGGGGAACCGTGGTCGGTGTTGTCGAGCGTGGCGAACGTGCAAGTTGCGCCGCCGCCGCCGCGGGTGCATCGGCCTGGCGTGCCCGTCGACCTGGAGGCCTGTTGCCTGAAGGCGTTGGAAAAAGAGCCAGCCGACCGCTATGCCAACATGCAGGCGTTGGCGGACGATTTGCAGCGCTGGCTGGAGGGTCGGCCGCTTCAGGCGCGGCCCATCGGCATGCGCGAACGGCTGTTTCGCTGGTGCAGCAACAATCGCCTGGTTGCCAGTTTGATCGCCCTGGTCGTGATCCTGCTGAGCAGCGCGGCGATTGCCGGTCCGCTGCTGGCGCTGCGTTTTCGCGATCTGGCCGCCCAGGCAACCCGGGACGCCGACGCGGCCGAGACCGCGCGCGGCAAGGAAGCCGCGGCACGCCTGGCCACCGAACAACTCCTGATCGATACCTATACCGAAACCGGCCTCACCGCCGACCGCAACGGCGATCCCGGCGAGGCGATCCTCTGGTTCACCGGCGCCGCCGCTCGATCCGACGCCCATCCCCTTCGCGCGTTGCACAACCGCATTCGGCTCAACTCATGGTTGGCCGAGATCGCCATTCCGATCCAGGCGTTTGAAACCGCGGGAACGTGGCACAAGTCGCTGGCGTATCATCCGTCCGGGCGTTATCTCCTGGCTGAGGCTGAGGGCGACCCGCCGACCTGCGAGCTGCGCGATCTGAGAGACGGCAGCCTGGTCCGTCTGCCCCTGGACGGGGCGTTGCACGCCGGCGCGTTCAGTCAGGACGGGCGCCGCCTCGCCCTTGCATCGAAGGCCAGCGTCAGCGTTTTCGAATTTCCGTCGGGCAAACGGCTGGACCAATGGAAACACCACGAGACCATCGCATGCCTGACCTTCAGTCCTGACGGCAGCCAGGTCGCCTTCGGCGCGAAAAAGTCGGCCCGGATCCGCAACGTGCCAGGCAAGGCATTCGCTTCCCCCGTCCTGGCTCATGCGGCTCGCGTGAGTGCGGTCACGTTCAGCGCTGACGGAAAACGGTTGGCGACGCGCTGCGCCAATCAAAAAGTGCGTGTCTTTGCCGTGAGTGGAGAAATGATTGTGCCCGCGCAACCCTCCGGCGCCGAGGGCAAGGACGTCGTGCCGTTCTTCCTCGATGGTCGGCGCCTGATTATCGTCGATAGCGGCAAGAGCGTCTCGTGCTGGGATACCAATGCGGGCGTGCCGCTTTGGACGCGCCCGGCGGAGCGCATTCTCGCGGCCGCCGGTTCGCGCGACGGCAAACGCGTGTGCCTGGGGCAAAAATATGACGCGCTCGTGCTGGATGCCGCGGACGGCTCGCAACTCGGCAAGGCGTTTGCCCATCGCAACCTTTTGTACGACGTCGCCTTTCATCCGGGTGGAGAATACCTCCTGACGGCATGCGGCGATCACACCGCGCGGATCTGGTCGTTGACGACGGGAAAGCAGGCGCTGGCGCCGGCGTCGCATCAAGGGCTCGTCAGCCGTTGTGTCTGGTCGCCAGACGGCTCGACCTTCGCGACCACCCACTGGAGTGACCAGCTGGTGCGCGTCTGGAAATGGGGCCGACCCACCGCACGAGATTTCGACGCGCCAATGAGCGCCCGACATGCCTTCGTCAAACTCAGTGCGGACGGGCGACGATTCCTGCCTTGTGGCATTGACTTGATGCGCGATGGTCGTGACCTCCAGGTCCACGACGCGCGGACTGGCGTCGCACTGGGTAAGCGCCTGACCATGCCCGGGCTCGTCAGTGATGCCACTTTTGTCGCCGGAACGCATCTGATTCTTGCCGGTGGATCGTCCAGGTACGTCCCCCAAGCGGAACACGTCAACCAGCAAGATCTGAATGGCCCCGGTTTGGTGCGCTGGCATGATTGCGAAAAAGGCGGACCGGCGTTTGCCGACGTGCCGACGCCAACCGAGCCGATCGCCGTCGCGGTCTGCCCGAACGGCAACTGCGCGGTCGTCCTGTGCCAGCGCGGCCATTTGCTGCTTTTCGACCCACGCTCGGGCAAGTCGCGCGGCGTCGAACAGGCGTTTCACGGCCAACCGGCGCACCACGGCTATGTCATCCGGGACCGTATTCGCTTTTCTCCCGATGGTGATTGCTTTGCGATTTGGGGCAGCGGACCACGGGTCGAACTTCGCCACGCCAGGACCGGGGGCCTGCGCGCCAGGATTGAACATGCGACCAACTATGTTCACGACGTTCGTTTTGCCCCGGATGGAACGCGTTTCGCATCCTGTTCTTCCGATGGCACGGTCCGCCTCTGGAATTGCGCCGACGGCAAGCCGGTCGGATCGGAACTGCGCCATCCCGGCTGGGTCTTCACCGCCCAATTCAGCCGCGACGGCAAACGGCTGTTGACCGCTTGTTCCGATCGCCATGCACGCATCTGGAACCTCGAGACCGGGAAAATCGGCGTTACCACGCCGGCGCAGAGCGACGAGGTCTACGCCGTCGCGTTTCTGCCAGGCGATGAAATCTTTCTGATCGGCACGCGCGACGGCAAAATCAGCGCCTGGGAAGCCACGCTCGGCAAGATGATCTCCCCGGTTCGCCGCCTGAGCGATATGGTCTTTCAACTGGCCGTGACCGCGGATGGCGAACATGTGATTGCCGCGGGCCGGGTCAAAGCCCAGCACGGTTTTGACCTCAAGGCCTGGATACGCAAACCGGATCGGCAATTCCGCTCCGATGAGTTGCGGCGCCTGGGAGAAATCCTCTCGTCGCAGCACATCCATGACGGCGGCGCGGCGACTCGTCTGTCGAAAGACCAATGGCTCAATCGCTGGCGCGAGTTCCGCATTCGGTATCCCGATCATCCCGTCCTGCGCGGCCCCGTTTGACGTGTTGTCCGAGCCTGAGCGCCAGCGAAGGGCAACCCAGGAGCAGTTCGCGGTCCTTCGCTGGCGCTCAGGCTCGGATGTGCCACGCCGGGCGCGCGGAGCCTATCAACCATGACGAACGAACCGAATCGCCTGCTGATTGCCTTTGAGGTTTACGCCAACGCGGCAATGGCTCTGGAGCCCGCGCCGGTGGACCGCGCCTGGATGGACCAGACGGCGGTGCGCAACGCCTATCGCTGCTTGCCGCTCGTCATCGCCAATCAGGCAGGTTGGGTGCTGCGAAGCCCTGTCGCCTTCCATGTCATCTGGAATGGCGGTCCCGGACCGGGTGACGTGGCGGTTTCGTTCCCGTCCGGGCGGCGCGACGACCGCATCGGCAGCCATTTCGGGGAGGGCGTGCTCACCATCGGTATCCCCTTTCTTTTCCGCACCCCGCCGGGCATCAACCTGTGGGTGAAAGGTCCCGCCAATTCCCCCAAGGACGGTATCTTTCCGCTCGAAGGCATCGTTGAGACCGACTGGAGTCCCTATACGTTCACCATGAACTGGCGTCTGACGCGGGCCAACCATGCCGTCGCCTTCGATGAAGGTGAACCGATTTGCATGATCGTGCCGGTCCCGCGCGGCCTGGCGGAATCGCTCGACCCGGTGCGCCGACCCCTGGAGGCGGAGCCCGAACTGGCGCGGGCATACAACCAGTGGAAGGATACGCGCGTGGATTTCAATGAAGCGCTGTTGAGTATCGACGAAGAGGCCGTCAAGAAAGGTTGGCAACGCGCCTACATGCTGGGACTGGACAGCGAAGGGAAGGCGTTCGCCGAGCACCAGACCAAGCTGCGCGTGGGCGAGTTTCGCCAGTAGGTTTTGGCGCAATGCCGTTCGTGCAAGAGCACTTGACCAGCCCCACGCGCAAGCGTGGGGGTTTTGGGACGCGTGCAAACCCCCCACGCTTGCGCGTGATGCTGGTATTCCTCTGCTTGACGAACGGTAATGAGGCTAAACCAGCGTGATCGTCGGATCGATGGTGGCAACCGTCACCGCGGGGCTGATAAACTCGGCGCCATTCGTCGCGCCATCGTTGGGGGTCACGATGACGGCGAAGGTATCGTCCACGTTCACGCCGCCTGGGACATCCGCCAGAATCAGCGTGTCCGAGGTCGCGTCAACGATCAGCACATCGTTTTTCAGCCACTGGTAGGTGAAGGTTACCGGGTCCATATCGAAATCTGAACCAACAGGCGTGGCTGCCAGCAACGTCACGGCGAGCGCGTTGTCGGGCGCGATCGAGACCGACGTTGCCTCGGGCGCGGTGTTGCTCACGGTTTGACCGAGGAGAACGCCGGCCCCATCAATCTTGCCGTCGTTGGGGACGACGAATACCTCGACGAGATCACCCGCGACGAGATTGGGCACGGTGGAGAGGTCAAAGACATCCGTGGTGCTCGTGGTCGATTGCGTGACGTGGACCGGGGCGCCGCGCGCGTACCACGTGTAGGTGTAATTGAGCGCGTCGAGGTCCGGGTCGGACGAGGAGGTCACCGTCGCCGTCATCAGGTCGTTGCTGTTGGGCCCAGCCGGCGTTAACTCCGCGGCAAGGACCGGGGGCTGGTTGATGGTCGTGGCGGCAGTGGTCGTTTCGCCGGTGGTCTTGCCGTCGCTCGGCGTGATGGTCACGACGATCTGGTCGCCTGCCTGCGTCGGGACCGGATTGTTGCTCAGGTCGCGTAAGTTATCCAGGTTGAGCGTATCGCTCACCGCGGTCTTGGTCACCGAGCGAACAACCGTGCCGTTGACTTCCCAAACGTAAGTGAACGTGACTGGGTCCTCATCGGGATCCGTGGCAGCCACGGTGACGGTCGTTGAACCGGTCAGGCTCGGCGACGTCGGCGACAGAACGGTATCGCCGCTGAAGGCCGGCGGCTGATTGATGGTCACATTCGCCGAGGCATTGGCGCCGTTGTCCGTGCCATCGTTGGGGGTGACGGTGACGGTGATGGTGTCGCCCGGGTTGAGGGCGCCCACTTCCGGAGCCGACAGGTCGAGCGTATCCGTCGTGCTCGTGGTCCCGGTGGTGGTCTTGACCGGGGCGCCGCCGTTGACGCTCCAGTTGTAGGTGAAGGTGATGGGCGTATCGCCGTTGGCGTCGGAAGCGGTCGCCGTCGCGGTTAAAGTCGCTGTCGGCGCGGGGGCGTCTGGCGTAAGCGTGACGCTCGCGGTCGGGGCGGTGTTGGCGACGGTCACGTCAAAGCTGACATCGAGCGTGGCGCCGAAGCGATCGGTCGCGCGAATTGTGATCGTTGCCGCGCCCGCTTCGTCGGTCGCGTATTGCAATTTCAGCAACTCGTTCGAGTTCGGATCAAGCGTTGCCGTCACCAGGTCTGGGTTGGTGTTGGACACGATCTCGTATTTCAAGAACTCGTCGCGCTTATCGACGCTGACGCTGTTAATGACCAGGTAGTCCGCCGCCACCAGGTTCGTCGGGAATTCCGCGTCGTTGTTGGTATACCCCGCCTTTTTGATTGGCACGGAGTTGAGTAGCGCGGTGCCATGGTTCACTGCGAACGTCGTGGTGCTTTCATCGAAATTAGGGGTGGTGCCGAGGGAGGTCAACGCGGTGCGCGAGGCCGCATCCGCCAGCTGGCCGAAGACGGCAAACTTCTGCGCGTCGAGGCTGGAGGCGTTGTTCACGAGGTTGAAGAAGAACTGGTTGGTGGCGCTGTTGGGGTCGTTGCCTGACTGGGCCATCGCCAGGGTGCCAAACGTGTTGGAGGTCCCGAATTCGTTGGGCACCTTGAGGTTGTGCAAATCGACCAGATCGAGGTTCGTGCCAGCACTGTTGGCGAGTTTGAGCGCGCCGCCTTGCAACACGAAGCTGGCGGCAAGGCGATGGAAGATGCTGTTGTCATAGGCGCCGGACGCGATGTAATCGAAGAAATTCGCCACCGTCTGCGGGGCCTTCTTGTCAAATAGGTCCACCTTGAGTTTGACCTGGGTCGTGCCGTTGGTGATGTTGAACGTCACCTGGCTATTGGTAAAGTCCGGATCGCTAAAATGGCCGGCCAGGTTAATAATCGAATCGGGGCTGTTCTTGGCAATCTGGAGATCGGCGAGAGCCGTCTTCTCGATTGGTTTGCTGTTGGCGCGGAAATTCGTTTCGGCGATGCCGTTGCTGGTGGTCGTGTAGCCGTAGTCGGCCACGGCAGTGGTCGTGAGGAATTGCCGCATCGAGACGAGCGCCGGGTCGAGGCCGCCCTGCAGGCCGAGGTTGCGCGAGACGGCGTGTCCCTGGTCATTGACGAGGATATTGCCGATGGTGACCGGCCCGCTGTTGAGCACGCCGGCGGCGGGACCGGCCTTGAGCTGGTAGGTTCCGGGTAGGACATTTTGGAAATGATACGCACCGGTCGAATCGGTGATGGCGCTGACGTTGAAGGTTAGCGGGATCCGTGCCGCGCTGTCGGTCAGGTTGGCCGCCGCAGGCGCGCTGGTGCTGCCGGTCAGTTTCACGACGACGCCCGGGATCGCTGCCTCGCCGGTGTCGAAGACGCCGTTGCCGTTGCCGTCGATGAACGCGAACCCATTCAACACGCTCGACGCGGTCGCTGAGGGTGTGCAGCGATCCTCCAAGACCTCAACGGTCAAGCGGGACAGCCGCTTCATCTTGGGCAGGCTTTTGGAGTTTGTGCGACGGCGAAGGAGATTCCAGATGTCTTTGGTGGACAAGTGCATAGTCATTCCACGATTGGTTTCGCGAGTCTCGAAGCGCATTCCCGGCTCGGCGCGAATGGTTGTTTTTACCCGCCCCTATCAAATAACGAGACAGAGCCGCTGGCGTTTGGCCGGCTGACAACATTTGTTTCGGCGGCCGGCGTTGGTTCCGGGCCTTGCCGGTCCCGCAATTCTATCTGAAACTGGCCTAGCCTTTCGGAAAAATCCGCGGGGTTGCCCTGAATTCTCCGGGTTTCCCCATCGGCATAATCGGTTCAAGCGCCAGCGACGACGGTTTCAACCGTGCAAGGCCCCAACAAGTTGCTGAACCAGGTCGCCAACGTCGGTCACGACTTCGCTGACAGGCTTCGCGGCTTCCAGCTTGCGCACCAGGGCGCTGCCGACGATGACGCCGTCAGCCGAATCACGCAGCATCCGCACATGCTCCGGCGTCGAGATGCCGAAGCCGACGCACAGGGGGAGTTCGGTTTGGGTTCGCAGCCAGCTCAATTGTTCGAGCAAATCGGGCGGCAGTTGGGAACGCTCCCCGGTGATGCCGACAACACTGACGCAATACAAGAACCCCGTCGAAAGCCGGGCGATCCGCGTGGCGCGTTCGCGCGGCGTCGTGGGCGTCACGAGCAAGATGAGCTTGAAGTCATGCGCTGCCGCGATTTTCGCCAGCGTTTCGGCTTCATCGACGGGCAGATCAGGCACGATGGCGCCGGCGAACCCGTTCGCCTTCGCATCAATAACAAACCTCTCCGGCCCACGATGGTGAACGAGGCTGTAGGAGACCATTGCCACCAAAGGCACCGCCTCCCCTCTCCCCCCGGGAGAGGGGCCGGGGGTGAGGGTGAGCGCTCGCACGGCACTGAAGATCGCATCCACGCTCAATCCCTTGCCAAGCGCCCGCGTATACGACGCCTGGATGACGCTGCCATCGGCAATCGGATCGCTGTAGGGAAACCCGATCTCGATCAGCGACGCGCCACGAAGGGCGCATTCGCGCACCAACCTTGCAGTCGTCTCCAGGTCGGGATCGCCGGCCGTGATGAAGGGGATGAACGCCTTCTTGCGTTCGGTTTTCAGGCGGGTGAAGAGGGAGTCGATGGGGTTCATGGTGTTTCTTGTCTTCAGAACGTTGGTATGTCCCCGGGCAATCCGACGCGCATAAAAAAGCGGGCCAAGGCTTGCGCCAAAAGTCCGCGATTGGGCCGGCAACAAACGTAGACGCGGCTTCCGCGCGCCGGCCAACGGTTTCAAGTGAATCAGCTTGGTGGCAACTTGCAACCGGAATTCGACGACCAGGAAACCAGTCGGCTTTTCCGCCAACGCACAACGATTGAGCATTTGGTAGCCAGGCAGATTTCTGCGGCGCAGTTCTTCTCGGCCTCGCTTGCCGCCGAAATATTCGATGCGTAGAGCAAGCCCTTCGAGTTCCCAAATGGACAAACAAGAACCAATTCCCGAATGTGGCTAATGCGCTCCTCCCTGGCGAAGTCGCGGGTCGGCCGTTCGGCGCCACGGTGAGCGTAGCGAGGACGCGCTGACCTTCGAATTCGGCCAGATTGCTTTCATGTTGCAAATGTTCGTCCATTACCTGGGCGTGAATTGTGATTTGGGTCATGGGAGGCTCCATCGCTGACACACGCTAGGGGAGATCGGTGGGTAGTATTCTAGCCGATCCTGCGGGTAAATGTTTAAGACTCGGCCTCGTTTGGGGGAATAGGAATGGCGCCTCCTTGAACTGTAAGCAACGTACTCTGAGGCAACTTCGCTTCAATCTGCGCGAATATCGTCGCTAGTTCGACCCTTGCGTTTACCTGAAGGCCCAGACATGCCGCGATGCCGGCGGCGTCGGTGCTCAACCTCTCCTTGAGTTGCAGCTTAAACGCCGCTGATTCTCGGTGCAACTCGTAGGAATGAAAATGCATTGGATCGCCGGCGCGCGAACCCTTGATATGGCCGAACGAAAACTCGGTTTGCATGTAACCGAGCAGGCGGTCTTGGAGCACGAGTACAAGTCGCTTGCTCAGATGTTCGAAGGTCTCAATCTTGTGGTTGAGTTGGATCAGGATCGTTTTGGCAGTCATTTTCCAGTTCATTCCGAAAGGCTTGGCAGACCGAGTGTGCTTGCCTTTCACGGAAACGCCGTGCTCCTTGAGAAATCGTTGCCGCTCGGGCCAAACGGTTCCGGTCGTGTCGAGAGTTTGTAGTTCGATGCCAACGAAATCGCACGGTTTCTTGTCCCGAACTGAAATCAGGCAAAAGTCAACGCTTCCCCCCGGGACATTGAGTTCCGCGATAATACGAAGCTCGTTGCCTGGTTCGTGAAGGGCGAGCAAATGGATGCAATCGAGAAAAATCTGACTCCGCTCCAGCAAACGATAAGGGCAAATCATCGTAGGGTGCGAAGCCTTGCCGTAGGTCATCGTACAGGTGCCGATCGTGAATTCCGGTTCGCTTTTGCGATTTTTCAAACATTTGCGGCCGAGAAACGGGCATTGCTGTGACTCGGCAATGGTTTTCCAATCCGCCGGCTGGTGCGTGGGTAATCCGTAAAGTTCAGCAACTTTGGTCATAGTAGCAGCCTGCACCTTTCCCGCGCGGCAAGCAAATACTCCTTTGAAATATCGATTCCAACGGATTTTCTGCCGAGGTGGAATGCCGCCAAATTTGTCGTACCCGTGCCGGCAAACGGATCGAGAACGATGCCATTTTCCGGACAGGTTGCAAGAATGGGAATTTTACACAAATCTTCTGGATAGGGGGCGAAATGCAACCTGCGTTTTTGCGTGTCCTCGGGAAGGATATCCCATACATCGCTCGGTTTGCTTCCGTTCGGGTCGTATTTTAGGAAGTAGAAGCCTTTTTCAGAAATCTCACGCGCCCGTCCAGAAACCCTGTCCGAATCCGAATGTGTAACGCGCTGTTGGCCCCGGATAATCATTCGAAAATCCGTCAAGTTCCCCGCGCGAACTTCAGTCAAGATCTCATCCAAGGCGCGGAAAGCCGTCGCCTTTTCTGCGTCCGTCAAGGCCGTAGATAGTTCAATCTGACGACGGTAGCGAACACCTGACACTCCCGTTGCCGAAACCACGGAACCATTCACGATTTTAGTTTGGCCGGGCTTATTTCGGATAGCATCGACATCGTAATAATAGTCGCCGGATGCGACGAAATGAAAAACAGGCTCATGAACATTTCGCAGTTTGTCTTTGGAGTTATCTAGCCCTCCCTTCACCTTGTTCCAGACGACGCTGTTCCGGAGGATCCACCCTTGCTGGTCCATCAAGGCGATTGCAATTCTCCACGGGAGGCCCAGGAGGGATTTCTTGTCGTAGGCGTCGCCAATGTTGAGCCAGAAAGAACCAGTTGGCCTCAACACACGCTTGATCTCGCGAGAAATCTGCACGAGGTGTTTGATGTAATCTTGGGGAAAAGTTTCAAGTCCAATCCCGCCGTCGGAATAAGAACGTTGGCCCCAGTATGGCGGACTGGTCATGCAACAGTCAATACACGCAGTCGGAAACGATCGCATTAACTCTAGCGAATCGCCAGCCAAGAAGAGTGGACTGCGATCGTCAGATGAAAGGTAACGGCGAATTCGCGAGGGTAGGACTGAATCGATTAATGTTTCCATCGCGATTCCTCGGTGATGCAAAACAAGAAAACCTGAACATGCGCCCATTATATAAGGGAGCGACGGTTTCGGCATTGCGGACGATTCATTCCGCAATCTCCTCCCCCAGCAACCGCGCCACCTCGAAGCAATCCTTGTCGCCCCGGCCCGAGAAGGACACGACCACGACATCCTGATGGCTGCGCCTGGCGGCGAGGCGGACGGCTTCGACAATGGCGTGCGAGGTCTCCAGCGCGGGGAGGATGCCTTCGAGCTTGCTGCACAGGGAAAAGGCCTGGAGGGCGTCGGCGTCGTTGACGTGCGTATAAACGACGCGATTCGTGTCTTTCCAGTAGCTGTGCTCGGGGCCGACGCCGGGGTAGTCGAGGCCTGCGGAGACGCTGTGGACGTTGGCGGTTTGGCCGTCGTTGTCTTGCAGGACGTAGCTCATCGAGCCGTGGAGGACGCCGGGCTTGCCGTGGCTCAAGGTGGATGCGTGCTCGCCTTCCTTCGTTCCGCGGCCGCCGGCTTCGACGCCGACGAGTTCCACGTCGTGATCGCCGACGAAGGGATGGAACATGCCCGCGGCATTCGACCCGCCGCCGACGCAGGCGACGACGACATCAGGCAATCTGCCTATTTGGTCGTGGCATTGCTGTTTGGTCTCCTTGCCGATGACGGCCTGGAAATCGCGGACCATCATCGGGAAGGGGTGTGGGCCGACGACGCTGCCGATGATGTAGTGCGTGGTCTCGACCGACGCCATCCAGTCGCGCATGGCCTCGTTGATGGCGTCGCGCAGGGTTCGGCTGCCGCTGGTGACGGAGACGACGTCGGTTCCGAGGGCGCGCATCTTGAAGACGTTGAGCTTTTGCCGGCGCACGTCTTCCTCACCCATGTAAACCTGGCACTGGAACCCGAACAACGCCGCGGCCGTCGCGGTGGCGACACCATGCTGCCCGGCGCCGGTTTCCGCGATGATCCTCGGTTTGCCCATGCGCTTACACAAGAGCGCCTGGCCGATGCAGTTGTTAATCTTGTGGGCGCCGGTATGGTTGAGGTCCTCGCGTTTGAGGAAGATGCGGGCGCCGCCGGCGTACTTGGTCAACCGTTCAGCAAAATAGAGCGGCGACGGCCGGCCGACGTAATGGTGCAAATAGTAATCGAGGTGTTTTTGAAATTCCGGATCCGCGCACGCCGCGTCGTAGTGCTCGGACAGTTGTCGCAGCGCGTGCATCAGGGTTTCAGGAACATAGCGTCCGCCATAGGGGCCGAAGCGGCCGGTGGCATCGGGGATTGCTGACATTTTTATTCGTTTAGCCGCTCGCCTCTGGCGAGCGCGGTGTAGAACGCTCGCCAAAGGCGAGCGGCTAAACGCCTTCAATATTCGGGTCAAACGGCGTGACAAAATCCCACAACTGGGCCGGTAGGTCTTCCTTGATTGGATTGTTGTTAACATACGCGATCGCCCGCTGGATATCCTCGATCCGATCGAGAAATACCTTCCATCCCTTGGCCGCCCAGCATGTGGGCACGCGGGTATGATTGCCAGCGAGCGTTTGAAATGGGTGCAATTCCAGGTCCAGCAATTTTCTGGTTATCGCTCCCTTCGTGAGATTGATGATCTGTTCAGCCAGGCATCGATGTCGCGCCACCACGAGGTGAATGTGATCGGACATTACGGCACACGCCCATATCTTGAGGTCGCCCTTACGAGCCGATTCGGCAATGCCCTGGCCAACCGCTTGAATCTGGGCGTCCGAGAATTGCACCGGAGGGTTTTTCAAGGCCCTCTTGGCCTGTTCACGAAGTTCCCGGTCGTGGGGAACCCCGGCGACGGAGCGGCGCGTCGTCGTCTTGGTGGCTTTGCCATAGCGCAGCAAATCCCACGAGCCGACAAAATCAGACCATGAGCCGCGCGGATCGTTCGGCAGCCAGAAACCGTAAGCCGTGAAAATGAGATGATGAGCAAGGACCACGCCATGCCCCCTTCACGCTCGCCAAAGGCGAGCGGCTAAACGAAGTATATGAATACATTAATATTGTATGATCCCCTCATGTCGGAGGATGCCCCGTGCCCGAATTGCCCGAAGTCGAAACCGTCGTACGCGATTTGCGCCCGCTTTTGCTTGGCCGATCGTTCGTCAAGATCGCCGTGAGCAGGAAATCGCTGCGCCGCAAGTGGTCGCGCGCATGGGAGGCAACGCTGCTCGACCGGTGCGTTCACGCCATTCGGCGCCGCGGCAAGTGGATCGTCATCGAATTGGGTATTCCGTGCCTGGTCGCCCATCTGGGCATGACCGGGCAGCTAACCGTCGCCTCCGCCGATCAGCCGCGCGAGGCGCACACGCACGTCGTTTTCACGCTCGATGACCAAACCGAGCTGCGCTTCCGCGACGTGCGGCGTTTCGGGAGTGTCACGGTGTTTCCCACCATGGTACACGCAGATCGGTATTTTCTCCAAATCAGCCTTGGTCCCGAGCCGTTCGACCTGACCGATGGCCGTTGGTTTGGCAGCTTGAACGCGACGCGGCGCAACCTCAAGGCGATCCTCCTCGACCAAACGATCGTCGCCGGCGTCGGCAACATCTACGCGGACGAATCGCTTTTCGAGGCAAGGCTTCATCCGACGACCCTCGGCAATGCGGTCACGCGCAAGCAAGCGAAATCGTTGCGCCTGGCGATGGTTGCCGTCCTGACACGCGCCATCGAGAAGCGTGGCTCCAGCATTCGCGACTACATCGGCGGGTCGGGTTTGAAGGGCGAAATGCAGAACGAGTTCCGGGTTTATGGCCGAACCGGCGAACCCTGCCGTCGCTGCCGAACGACGATTGTGAGGATCGTGCTGGCGGGGCGTTCGACGCATTATTGCCCGCGCTGCCAGGTTTTGGGTACAATTGTTGAGCCGCAACGCCTTCGGCGTGCGCGAGCGTCGCGCTCGCCGAAGGCGACCGGCTAAACGAGAAAATGGGATGTCCTATCGCGCATTCAAACGCCTGCTGGGCGAAACCAGCCTCGAACGCAAGTGCCGATTTTTGTTCGGCTCCGGCGTGGTCGTTTTGATCTCGCTCAGTTTTTGGCTCTACTCGTATCACACCGAGCGGCTGGCGTACGATCAGGCGATCACCAGTTGCCGCCAGCTGATCGCGCCGATTCAACAATTGAATTGCATCAAGGGCGACCTGCGCGGCATGGCGCCCGCCAAGCCGCCGCCGAACCTGGAGAACGTGGTCCTCAAGGATGCGGGCAAGGAATACCAGTACCATTTTCTGAGCGACAAGTTCGACGACAGCTACGAGCGGGAACTTTACAAGGAATTTCAGGGCGGCGAAGGCAAGGCCGAGGATAGCCGGCTGCGCCCCGCCGATCGCGTGCTGCTCTATTACGCGCCGATCCGCGCCGCCAACGAGTGTCTGACGTGCCATCAGGGCATCGCCAAGAAAAAGGGGCAGGACGCGCTGGCCGAGAGCGACATGCTCGCGATGATCCGCATTCGCATGCCGACGCGCTCCATCGAGGAAGGCGTCCACTGGAACCGCGCCATCCTCGTGACCACCGCGATCGCGACGGCCATTCTCATCATGGTCGGCAGCTGGATCATCGTCCGCTACATCATCGTCAAGCCAGTGACCCATCTGAAAGAGGTCTCCGACAAGATCTCCGCGGGAGAGCTCAACGTCCGCAGCGAAATCCAGACCGGCGACGAGTTCGAGGACCTGAGCCACGCCTTCAACCGCATGTTGCGCCATCTCGTTTCCATGCAGGACCAATGGCGCAAGGTCAACGCCGACCTGGACCGCAAGGTGGATGAACTCGCGCAGACCAACCTGGCCCTCTTCGAATCGAACAAGCTCAAAGGTGAATTCCTCACCACCATGAGCCATGAGTTGCGCACGCCCCTCAACAGCATTCTCGGCTTCTCCGATGTGCTCCTTTCCAGTGATGCGCTGACCGAGAAACAACGCCGCTGGGTAGCCAACATCCAGTCGAGCGGCCAAAAGCTGCTGAGTCTAATCAACGACATCCTCGATCTGGCCAAGACGGAAGCAGGCAAGATGCAAATTCGGCTCGAAAACTTCAACCTGCACGACGTGTGCGATGGCTTGCTCAATATGTTCCGCCCGCTGGCGGAGAAAAAGAATATCGACCTCCGCAGCCAGATCGAACCGGACATCCCGACTTTGAAACAGGACATGACGAAGCTGCAACAGATTCTGCAGAACTTATTGTCGAACGCAATCAAGTTTACGCCGGAAGGCGGCCGGGTCGCGCTCAAGGCGGAAGCGGACACGAAATACGTGACGATCGCGGTGATGGATACGGGGGTCGGCGTCGCCAAGGACGAGGAGGACCTGGTCTTTCAGAAGTTCCGCCAGTCGGGCAACCCGCTAACGCGCGAACACGCGGGCACGGGCCTGGGTCTTTCGATCGTGCGCGAATTGTGCAAGCTGCTGGGCGGCGAGGTGACCCTGCAAAGCGAATTGGGCCGGGGTAGTACCTTCACGGTTCGCGTGCCGATGCACCTGAGCGAAGAGCCGAGGCTGGAATTCGACCTGGCTGCCGAGCAGATTGAATTGGCACGGGCGCAGCGGGTCGATGCGCGCGTCTACGCCGGCGGACCACCCGCGACGCCATGACTTTTCCCAACCAGCCCGGAGCGCAAGCGACGGGGGTATCGCGAGCCTTCCCCGTCGCTGGCGCTCCGGGCTGGTGCAACGTTGTGCCTGCGATGTCGAACCTGGAGCAAAGCGTTCAATTCCTGAAAGGCGTCGGCCCCGCGCGGGCCGATCTGCTGGCGAAGCTCAACGTGGGCACCCTGGGCGAACTGCTCTTCCACTTTCCGCGTTCCTATGACGACCTCACCGACCTGCGCTCGATGGACAAGATCGAGGCCGGGGTCTTGCAGACCGTCCAGGGCGAGGTCGTCGAGATCGACGGCAAGGAGTTGCCCGACGGCCGGCAGGTCGCCAAAGTTGTCATCTCCGATCCGAAGGGCAAATGCGTTGCCGGCACCTGGTTCAACACGATGATGTTCGTGAACAAGCTTCACTATGGGCAACAGGTGACGTTCAGCGGCAAGCCGAAATGGTATCGCGATCACTGGACGATGAACCACCCGCGCGTGCAGGTCGTGAACGAAGGCGAGGCGAAACTCGAAGTCGTGCCGGTCTATCCGTTGACGGAAGGGCTGCGCCTGGAAAACCTGCGCGAGGCGATGCGCGCGGCGCTCGAAAAGGCGGCCCGTGACGTACCCGAAACGCTGCCCGAAGCGGCTCGAGTCCAGCGCGCCTACCCGCCCGTCGAACAGGCGCTCTGGCAGGTCCACTTCCCAGAAACCTTGCCCCAGGGGGTTCACGCCCGGCGCCGCTTTATCTACGAGGAATTTCTTATTCTGCAAGTCGCTTTGGCCGTGCGCCGGCGCGGCGTGCGCGATCGGCAGCTGGCGCCGAAGCTTTCGACGACGCCGCAGATCGACGCCCATATTCGCAAGCTGTACCCCTTCAGGCTGACCGCCGATCAGGATCGCGCGGTCGCCGCGATCGTCAAGGATCTGGCGAGCGACCGCCCGATGCAGCGTCTGCTGCAAGCGGACGTCGGCGCAGGCAAGACCGCGGTCGCCGTCTATGCCCTGCTCGTCGCCGTCGCCAACAAGCATCAGGCCATCCTCATGGCGCCGACCGAGGTGCTGGCGCAACAGCACTGGCAGACCATCGAAAAGTACCTGGCCCATAGCCGAGTGCGGCGGGCCTTGCTGACCGGGAGCGTGGCGCCGAAGGAAAGGGAGCAGACGCTAAACGCGATCCGGGCGGGCGAAATCGACCTCGTCATTGGCACCCAGGCGCTCATTCAGGAAGGCGTCGAGTTCGCGAAGCTCGGCCTAGTGGTGATCGACGAGCAGCACAAGTTCGGCGTCAATCAGCGCGCCCGCGTCAAGAAGCTGGGCGTCGATCCGCACTATCTGGTGATGACCGCCACGCCGATCCCGCGCACGATCGCACTTTCCGTCTTCGGCGATCTGGATACCTCAACCATCAAGCAGCTTCCGCCGGGCAGGCAACGCGTGGTGACGCGCTGGCAGGCGGAGACGCAGCGCGAACGCGTCTATCAGCGATTCCAGGAGGAAATGAAAAAAGGTAGGCAGGCGTTCATCGTCTGCCCGCTGGTCGAAGAATCCGAAAAGCTCGACCTGACCGCCGCGACCGAGCTGTACGAAATTCTGCGTACCGGGGTGTTCAAGGATTTTCGCGTCGGCCTCCTGCACGGCCGACTGGCGGACGACGAGAAACGCCAGGTCATGACTGACTTCCGCGAGCGCAAGCTCGATCTCTTGATTGCCACGGTCGTCATCGAGGTCGGCGTGGATGTTCCGAACGCGACGTTGATGATGATCGAACATGCCGACCGCTTCGGGCTATCGCAACTCCATCAACTCCGTGGCCGGGTGACACGCGGCAACGTCGCTGGGGAATGCTACCTGTTCGCCGGCGTCACGACCGAGGAAGCCCGGCAGCGGCTGCGCGCCATCGCGCGCACCAGCGACGGCTTCGCCCTGGCGGAAGAGGACGCTCGCCTGCGCGGTCTGGGCGAGTTTTTCGGCACGCGCCAGCACGGGCTGGGCGACTTGCGCTTCGGCGACTTGCTGCACGATTTCGATTTACTGGAAATGGCCCGCGCCGACGCGATTGAAATCGTCGCCGGCGACGCGGGACTGCGCAAACCGGAGCACACCGCGTTGCGCCACGCGGTATTGGCTCGCTATGGGCAGACGCTGGACCTGGCGGCGATTGGGTAAAACAGGTCCGCGAAGCGAGCCGGCGTGTTCATCCCGTCGGGAAAAAACCGGCGGCTCGAAAACATGACTCGCTCACTCCCCGGACAGGATGAACCGCTGAATGCGATAGTCCTTCCCGCGTTCGCGAAACCAGGCGCGGGCGGCGTCGCGCAGGTCGTTGAAGTCCCGAATCTTCGCGGGCATCCTCCAGCCATCCTTGTCCGTAAGGCCAAGCATGTGGAAACACGGCCAGCCATTGATGGGCCGCGTGGACGATTTCCAATCATGGTCCAGAAGTGTGGTCATAATCAGCCGGGTCTCCTCGGCGGACACGGGCGTGGTTTTGGCGCCCGGCGCGGGCATGATGCGGTACCGGGCGATGAGGTGAGCCGCCGCCGTGAAACGGTCCGCGGGGTCCTTCGACTTCAAGGCAGGCAACGGGTCGGCCAACATCCTGGCGATTCGGCGCGCCTGTTTCAACTCGTCCGCGTAGGAACCGACACCCATGTAAGCCACCGGCATCGGCGGACTCTTGCCGTCCGCATAGGGGACGAAGTCAAAGTTCATCCGGCCCATGTAGATATTTTCCGTCGGATGCTTGCGCAGAAACATCAACCCGTTTTGCCCAAGGTCCACCTTGAAGGCGAGGCTCGGGTAGCGGCGGCGGTTCGGCTTGGGTTCGTTGACCGGCACGAAGCCGACACGCAGCGTCTTGGTCCCCTTCTTGCCCAGCACGACCTCGGACACGTTGACCACGGCAATGCGATATTTGATCTTGATTTTGCTGCCCGGGGAAGCCGGAACCTCGACGTCTTGGGGTTCCATGCCGATGACTCGCCCGACCACGATGGCGTCCGCCGCGGCGATGCGGTCGATGCCTGGCATCGGGAACGCGCGGTCCGCGCGCGCCACAGGCGCCAGGGCAAGCACGGCGATCGACAAGAGGATCCAGCGATGCGGCATGTTCTTACTCCCAAAAAAACGGATTCACACATTAAAAGACGGAGGGCATTGGGCGAGGGATTGCGCGATCCCGCGGGTTCCCCGCGCTCAACCCGCGGGCTTCCACAAGGGTTAATCGCCCACGGGGTAGTAGACACTGGGTGGGCGAACGCTCTTGAGGGCGTCGATCTCCGCCAGGGCGTCGTTGAAACTGCCCGTCGTCACGGTGTGCGTCATGATGATGAGCGGCACGATCTCGATCTCCTCGTCGCCGTGGTCAAGCGCCTCGTGCTGGATGACCGACGAGATGCTGATCCGGTGATTCGCCAGGATGCGGGTGATGTCCGCCATGACGCCGGGGCGGTCCTCGACCATCATGCGCAGGTAAAATCGGCTCCGCATCGTACTGGGATCGCGTAGCACAACGGGACCGTGATTGCCCGACCAGAGCCGCAAGCTTTGAAACGTCTGCTGCGCCCGCCCGACGGCCATGTCGATCAGATCGGCGACCACGGCGCTGGCGGTCGGCATCTGCCCGGCGCCGCGACCATAGTACAGCGTGTTGCCAACGGCATCTCCAACGACGAAGAGCGCATTGTACGCGTCGCGCACCAGCGCCAGCGGCGCGCTTTGCCTGAGCATCACCGGCGACACGTGGAGGGCCAGTTGCATTTCCTCCCCGCTCCCTCTGGGAGATGGGCTGGGGGTGAGGGGGGGATTCTCCTGCAACAGCCACGCCTCCGCCAGCAGTTTGATCGTGTAGCCCAGTTCGCGGGCGAAGCGGATGTCGAGTTGATCGATGTCGGCGATGCCACGGCGCTGAATGGCGGAAAGCGGTAACGCAATGCCAAAGGCGATCTGCACGAGGATGGCAAGCTTGTGGGCCGAGTCGGTCCCGTCCACGTCCATGGTCGGGTCGGCCTCGGCGTAGCCCTTCGACTGCGCCTCGGCCAGTACGTCGCGGTAGCTTCGGCCCAGCTCGATCATCCCGGTGAGGATGAAGTTGCACGTCCCGTTGAGAATGCCCTGAAGCGACAGGATCTGGTTGGCCGCCAGGCCCTGGCACAGGGCGTTGATGATCGGGATGCCGCCGCCGACCGACGCCTCGAACGCGATGGCGCGGCCATGCTTTCGCCCGGCGTCAAAGATTTCCGCGCCGTGGGTGGCGAGCAGGGCCTTGTTCGCGGTGACGACGTGCTTGCCCGCGGCGAGCAGATCGAGCACGGCTCGCCTGGCCCAGTCGATGCCGCCGACGACTTCGACTGCGACGTGTACGCCTGGATCATCGATCACCTGGCGCAGATCGCTGGTGAGCAGCGCTGGCGCAACGTCCGGTTCGCGCGGCTTGTTCAGATCGCGGACGACGACATGGCGCAGCTCCAGCCGGCGCCCGGCGCGGGCGGCCAGACGCTCCGGATGATCCAGCAACAACCTTGCCACGCCGCTGCCGACCGTGCCGTAACCGATCAAGGCGATACCGAGGGGTTCCATGAATTCAATCATAGGGAAAACCACGTTTAGCCGCTTGCCTTGGGCGAGCGCGGCCTTCGCGACCGTGCTCGCCCAAGGCGAGCGGCTAAACAAATGCGGGCAAGTCAAATGTCGCCGCGCGCCGTATGATAACCAGGAATCCTCCATTCCCTGGAGCTTTCAACCATGCTCGATCAATTCTATCTGCAAGACCGCATCGCCTACCAAGGAATTACCTTCGACGACGTTCTCCTTGAGCCCGGCTACTCGGACGTGCTGCCGCGCGACGTGGACGTCAAGACCATGCTGACTCGCCGCATTCGCCTCAACATCCCCATTGTCTCCTCGCCCATGGACACCGTGACGGAAAGCGAGCTGGCCATCGCGCTGGCGCAAGAGGGGGGGATTGGCATCATCCACAAAAACATGGCAATCCCCATGCAAGCCCGCGAAGTGGATAAAGTGAAGCGCAGCGAGAACGGCATCATCACCGACCCGATCACCCTCACCCCCGAGGAAACCGTCGAGACCGCCCGCAAAATCATGGAAGATCAGCACATCTCCGGCATTCCGATCACCGTCAACGGCCTGCTCAAGGGCATCATCACCAAACGCGACCTGCGCTTCATCACCAACAACCAGCAGCGCCTGGCCGAGGTCATGACCAAGGACAAACTGGTGACGGCCCAGGAAAATACGACGCTTGAAACGGCTGAACGGATTTTGACGGAAAATAAAGTCGAGAAATTACTGCTGGTTGACGAAAAATATAAACTGAGAGGCCTCATTACCATCCGCGATATCGACAAGATGAGCGCCTTCCCGTCGGCCTGCAAGGACCAGCGCGGGCGGTTGCGGGTCGGGGCCGCGGTGGGCGTCCGCGATTACGAACGGGCCAAGGCCCTCATCAACGCGGACGTGGACGTGCTGGTCGTCGATTCGGCGCACGGGCATTCGAGCAACGTGATTGAAACCGTCAGGGAACTGAAGAAGCAGTTCGACATCGACGTGATCGCCGGCAATGTCGCCACCAAGGCCGGCGCCAAGGCTCTGCTCGACGCGGGAGCGGACGCGGTGAAGGTTGGCATCGGGCCCGGGTCGATCTGTACGACGCGCGTCATCTCCGGCGTCGGCGTGCCGCAGATCACCGCCATTGCCAGCGCCTGCCAGGGCTTGCAGGGCTCCGGCGTGCCGATCATCGCGGATGGCGGCATCCGCTACTCCGGCGACCTGGTCAAAGCGCTCGCGGCTGGCGGGCATACCGTCATGCTTGGCAGCTTGCTCGCGGGACTGGCGGAAAGCCCGGGGCAGCTCATCATCTACAAGGGCCGAACTTTCAAAACCTATCGCGGCATGGGTTCGATCGGCGCCATGGTGGAAGGGTCCAGCGAGCGGTATCGACAAGGCGACGCCCGCGGCGGCAAGCTGGTTCCCGAAGGAGTTGAGGGGCGCGTCCCCTACAAGGGAAACCTGTCGCCCTTCGTTTATCAGCTGGTGGGCGGGTTGCGGGCCGGCATGGGGTATTGCGGCTCGCGCAACATCGACGAGTTGCGGACCAAAACCCAGTTCATCCTCGTCTCCGGGGCCTCGGTGCAGGAAGGGCATCCTCATGACATTCTTATCACGCAGGAAGCGCCAAATTACTCGTCCCGCATCTCCGGGCAGGCTGGCACGGAAGATAGCTAGTGCGGCCCTGCTCCTGCTCGCCCTCGCCTCCAGCGCGCCGGCGCAAAACTACCTGACGCTGGAATCAATCAACGGTACGCCGAAGTTCGCGCCGGCCAATCCGCAGCCCCTGTGGAAAGGCGCCGTCGCCACCGGCCCGGCGGAAACGCCCCGCTTCGCACCCCGTCAGCGCGTGGTCTCGGCAATCTATCAACCCGGGCAGTTGCCCTTCGTGCCGATCAAACGCACCTCGGGAACCGTGGACGACGATAGCGAGCCGCTGGCGAATATCGATCTGCCTGGCCCGCAGCGATTTTTCCGCCGCGTCTCGGAACAGCAGTTCTTTGAACGAATCGCGCAGGAGGCCAAGAAGCAACCCGGCGGCCGGCGCGCTATTTTCCCCGAAGAACCGGTCATCAGCAAGGAAACGCTGACGCGCGTGCCGGACATCCGCTGGGACCCGACGCGCAGGCAACCGTTCCCGCGCATGGTGGAACTGGTCGAGCCGGGCTACGTGCTCCATCGCCGAATCCTGTTTGAGCAGCCCAACTTCGAACGCGCGGGCTACGATTTCGGCGTCCTCCAGCCGGCCATTTGCGTGGGTGTTTATTTCTACGACCTGGCGCTGTTGCCCTATCACGCTTGCTCGGATTTGCAGAGCCAATGGGATACCGACGTGGGCAAGTGCATGCCGGGCGATCCCTCGCCCCTGTTGATTCCGCGCGAGCGCTTCAGCGTCACGGGGTTAGTGGGGCAGGCGAGCGTCATCATGGGTGGGTTGTATCTGTTTCCGTGAGGCCAAGTGGTTTAGCCGCACGCCTTTGGCGTGCGGGCACTTCACGGCGCGCACGCCAAAGGCGTGCGGCTAAACGCGCGATCACTTCTGGTTACCAAGTTTGTCAAAGTATTTGGTGGCGATATCGCGGGCATCCTCGGGGATGCGTTGCCGATCGAGCGCCTCGGGGGCGTTCTGGACCGCCTGGCGGAAGGCGCCTTCGACGGCCTTGGCGGGGATTTTGCTGAAGGTTCCGCCGCGGGCATAGCCGGTGATGCGCTGCATTCCCTTGGGGCTGGCGTTGGCGCGGCTTCGCTGCGGGCTGACCTTGCCGTCGGGGTCCTTCTTGGCGATGGGGCGGCGGCCGCCGGGGAATTTGCCTCCGCCCATGCCGTTGCCTTCTTCGCCGTCGCCGAATTCGTCGCCGTTCATGGCTTGCATCAGAAGATCGCGCGCGTTGGCCAGCTCATCTTGATCGCGCAGGAGGTCGCCGATTTCCTTGTCGGTCAGCTCCATCTTTTCAAAGCGTTTGAGGAGTTTTTCGACTCGTTCCGCGCCTTCCTTGCCGGCGCCGTCGAGCGCGTCCTTGGCATCGCCGACGAGGTCGGTCAAATCCTTTAGTTCCTGGAAACGTTCCATTTCGCGTTCGAGGTCCTTCTTGGTGATCTTGCCGTCCTTGAGGTCCTTTTTGAGTTGCTTGACGCGCTCGTCGTTGTTCATCAGTTTTTCCATCTTGTCCTGAAGTTTCTTGAAACGCTCGGCCAGCTGTTTTCGCTCTTTTGGATTGAGCTTGTCGTTCTTGAGGTCCTTGACCATTTTTTCGAGGGCGGCCTTGGCCTTTTCGAGGTTGCCGTTCTTGAGGGCGTCCTCAAAGTCCTTGGCGGGCCCGTCCTTGGCGGCCTTGTCTGGGTCCAGGCCGAGGCGCTGGAGTTGCTTCTTGAGAGCGTCGATCTTCTCGGCCTTTTCGCGCAGCGCGTCGAGGCGGTCGCTCATCTTGTCTTCGAGTTTTTGCATCTTGTCGAGCTGTTCACGCACTTTTTGTTCGTTCTTGCCGTCGATTTGTTCCTTGAAGAGCTTCTCGAATTCCTTTTCAAGCTCCTTGAGCTCCTCGGATTTGCCCTGATCGTCCTGGTTGCGTTTTTGAATCTGCTCCTTCAGGGCGTCGAGCTTCTTTTGAATTTCCTTGGCATCGAGAAGCACCGGCGGTTGATCGGCGAGCGAACGCGAGCTGAACCGGATTTCGCCAAGGTAGGGATCGGCGAGACCGGCCAAAAGCGCGAGAGCGAAAGCGCCGCCCGGGAGCAGCGCTTGCTTCCACGAAACGCTCAACGGGAACGCCCCGGCGATCTTCACCGCGGCAAGGCGGGTCGTAACATCGCTCAGCAAGGCCTGCCCGGCGGGCGTGTCGAGCGTTTCGGGCGGCAAGGTCAGGAAGGTGGTGACGCGTTCCTTCAGGCCGAAGCGTTCATCCAGTGCGAGTGATGATGCCACGGGCGTCGGTCGGCGCAACCACGCCAGCCCCAGCCCGGCAAAAACGCCCAGGCCGAAAAGGCCGCCAGGCACAACCCAGCGCAGCGTGTCGTCGAGATTCGGGAATGCGAACGGCCTGACCAGAAACCAGAACATCGCCAGCGCCAGTCCGACGGCCGAGCCGAGGAGGACACTATCCAGCGCGACTTGCAAGAACAGGCGCCGCCAGACGCGGGCAATCTGTCGGTCCACCAGGATTCGGGTCGAATCGTTCATGGTTGGCGTCTCCGCAATCTGCTGCCTCTGGGCAGGGACAAGCCAGCAACGGGTCTCTACGCTATTATGGTCGGCCCGCCTTTGGATTGCAAAGCCAGTTTTGCACAGGAGTCGAAAAATGATCATGCCCCTCGCGGACGACAATTCTGGCCGCGTGACGTTTCCGTTCGTCAACTACGTTCTCATCGGCATCAACGTGCTGGTGTTTGTGATCTTCCAGGGGCTGGGTGAAAACGTGGGGTTCACTTTCGCGTTCTCGACGGTGCCGCGCGAGATCGTGACGGGGCAGGACCTCGAGACGCCGCCGCAGGTGGTGGAGGATCGGCTGGGCCAGGTCCATGAGCTGCCGGGTTTGCAGCCGACGCCGATTCCGGTGTATCTCACGCTGATCACCTCGATGTTCATGCACGGCGGGCTCATGCACCTGTTGGGGAACATGCTGTTCTTGTGGATATTCGGTGACAACATCGAGGACGCGCTGGGACATGCGCGGTATATCTGCTTTTACCTCGTGTGCGGCGTGCTTGCGGGGTTGGCCCACGTGTTCAGCGTTGTCGGGCTCGATGGCGTCGACAGCCCTGCGGCGCTCATCCCGTCGCTGGGGGCGTCGGGCGCGATTTCCGGCGTACTCGCAGGCTACGTGCTGTTGTTTCCGCATCGCCGGGTGCTGGTGCTGTTGCTACGTATCTTGGTGTGGGTCCCGGCGTGGGTGGCGATCGGGATCTGGTTTGGGTTTCAACTCATCAACGGCCTGGGGATGCTCGGCGCTGGTTCGCAGCAGAGCGGGGTGGCCTACGCGGCCCATTTGGGCGGGTTTGTTGCGGGACTCGCGCTCACACCGCTATTCGCCATCGGCGATCCGTGGCGCGACCGCCAGGATCGCTGGCCCGGGCAGCGCCCGGTTGTGCCGCGGCGCTGGGAATAAACCCTGGATCGCCCGTTATTCAAGGAGCACGTCATGGCCGGACCTCGCATTCTCGCCTTCGCGGGCAGCCTACGAAAAGACTCGTATAACAAAAAGCTGGTACAAATCGCCATCGCCGGGGCGCGATCTGCGGGAGTCGAGACGAGCTACGTGGACCTCCGTGATTACGCGATGCCCGTTTACGACGGCGACCTGGAAGCCGCCTCGGGCCTGCCCGAGAACGCGCTGAAACTCAAACAGTTGTTCCTCGCCCACGACGGGCTGCTGCTCGCGGCGCCGGAATACAACAGCTCGATCACCGCCGTCCTGAAGAACACGATCGACTGGGTCTCCCGCCCCGCGCCTGACGAGGCGTCGCTCGCGTGCTTCACCGGCAAGGCGGCGGTCCTCATGAGCGCCTCGCCCGGCGCGCTGGGCGGCTTGCGCGGACTGGTTCACGTGCGTTCCATCCTGGGCAACATCGGCGTGATTGTCCTGCCGGACCAGCTCGCCATTGCCAGGGCGCACGAAGCGATCAACGACGACGGCACCCTCAAAGATCCCAAGCAACAAGCGGGTGTCGAGAACCTGGGCAAAACGCTCGCGGAGTTCTTGAAGAAACTCAAGCCATCGTAGACTGCCAAAGGTCGCGTTCACTGCTTGTCGAAATCAATCGGCCAGGCCAGGCCCGCGGAGAATCCGCCGTCCACGAAGACGGTTTGCCCGGTCATCCAGGCGGACGCCGCCGAGGCGAGGAAGATGGCGGCGCCGACCATGTCGTCGGGTTGCCCGAGGCGAATGAGCGGGGTGTTCGCTTCACCCCAGGCCTGCATCTGCGGTTGCGACCACAATTTTTTCGTCAAATCCGTGAGCACGAACCCCGGCGCGATGGCGTTGACGCGAATGCCGCGCGGACCCCACTCCAGCGCCAGCGAGCGTGTCATGTGGCTCAGGGCGATCTTGGTCATGGCGTAGGGCATGACTCCCTTGAGGGGGCGGTCATTGTTGAGCGAGACGATGTTGATCTGGTTGCCCTGGCCGCGCGCCAACATCGCCTTGCCGACCGTCTGCGACAGGAGAAACGGGCCCTTGAGATTGACGTTAAGAATAAAGTCGTAGTCGTCCTCGCTCAGGTTTTCCGCGCGCATGCGGCGATTGACGCCGGCGACATTCAGGAGCGTGTCGATGTGCCCGAACTTGTCGAGCGCCGCCTGGACGAGTCGTTCGATCGCCTTGCCGCTGGCGACATCGCAGACGATGGGATGGGCGCCGATGTCGGCCGCGGTTTTTTCGAGCGTCGCCGCCTCGCGCCCGGTGATGATGACCCTGGCGCCGCGCTTCGCGAACCCTTCGGCGATGGCCCGGCCAATGCCGCGGCTGGCCCCGGACACGAGCGTGACCTGGTCCTGGACTGAAAAGAGGGAGTCGTACATGGTGGTTTCCTTATTCGGCTTGCCGTTTAGCGTTCGCGCGGCGCCATGCGAACGCTAAGCCGCAAGCGGCGTGTCAATCTTGCCGATGTTCTTGCAACCACTGCGCCTTCTCGTCGTGCTCCAGGGCGCGGCTCGGGTCGCTCAGGCGGCGAAAGACCTCCGCGAGAGCCAGATGCGTCGTCGCCCGATAGGGGCGAATCGCCAGCGCCTGCTCCAGCGTCTTCAAAGCCAGCGCGGGCTTTTTCTGTTCGAGGTAGCTCACACCCAAAAGGCGCCAGTCCTCGGCAAAGCGGCGCAGGCGCGTCAGTTCTTGGAGGCGAGGGATGGCGGCGTCGAAGTCGCCCTTTCTGAAATCGACATCGGCCGCGATCAGCAACGCCAGGGCGCGCAGGTTGGGGGAAAGCGACTTGGCCGCCAGAGCTTGCCGGGCGAATTCGCCGGCGCGTTCCGGATCGTCGTGCCAAAAAATCTCCGCCAACCCCTGGCAGGTGCCCGCATCGCGCAGGCCGGCGGCATGCGCCGACTCCAGGTAACGCAGCGCGCTGGCGCGATAATGCAACCCGAACTCCGCGTGAACCGGGTCGCGCACCAGTTCCAGATAGGCAAGCCCCAGGTTGCGCTGCTTGTCCGCCTTCGAGAGGCGCGGGTTTTCGTCCATCGCCTTGAGCACGCGCGGCTTCTTCGCAAGCCGCGGCGGTTGAGCGTCGTGTTTGCCGATGCGG
The DNA here is from genome assembly GCA_016191165.1 of Planctomycetota bacterium. Classification (GTDB taxonomy): domain Bacteria; phylum Planctomycetota; class Planctomycetia; order Gemmatales; family Gemmataceae; genus SIAQ01. The sequence continues at coordinate 11,451 of JACPPF010000007.1, read as the reverse complement.
TGATGCGTGAACGCGATGTGCGGAATCTCCGTGTCGCCGCGCGGCATGTGGCAGGCGACGCAGTTGTCCGCCGGCTGTTTCTTCAGACGTTCCGGCGCCGGCAGCGCGCAGGTTCGCGTCTCATGGCACGACTGGCATTTCTTGCGGAAGTGCCCAACCACATCTTTGACCGGCGTGCGCTGATGCGGATCGTGGCAGGTCAAGCAGGTCAAATCCTTCGACTTCTGATAACACGCGCTTTGCCGCATTTGCTCGACGTGCCCTACCACCGTCATCCGGTCATCGGAATCGTCGAAGCGAAACTCGGCTCGAAAGTCGTTCACGGGCAAGCCCGGGCGATAATCGGTGGGCGCGCGTCCGCGCAGCTGAATCGTCGCCGCGCCGCTCAGGTGGCAACTGGCGCAGATCGATTCTTGCAACGGTCGCGAAAGCTTGCCTGGATTGACGATGGTCAGATCCTCCTCGCCCGCCGCGATCTCGTTGCGTGCCCGGCGTTGCTGATGAATCGAGCCTGGACCGTGGCAACTCTCGCAGCCGATCGCCTTTTCGTGGAAGGTGATACGATGGGCTGCCCCATCCGTGTTCTCGACGCGCCCGGCATGACACGCCACGCAGCCGAGGCGGATGGGCCGCTCGAATCCGTGATGCTGTTGGAAGTCGTAGCCCGGGGAGACGTCCCACTTTTTCTTGGACGGATACCAGGTGATGGGCGATTCGTGCAAGAAACCGTCCACCTCGACGAGATAGGTCCGGGCGAAGGCGCCGGAGCCGATGAGATAGCGGACCGGCAGATCGATCCGCGCGATCTCCTTGCCGGCCTCGGTGCGCAAAATCTCCTCGTGCCGAAGTTTTCCGCCGGCGCGGTAGACGCGATAGGATCGTCCCGACGCCTTGTGTTCAAAGGCGCCGTCAGGCGGCTCGGCCTTGGGATCGAGATCGCTCAGAGCCTTGCTATGCGGAGTGAGCAGGTAGGTTTGATGCTGCCGGTTGTGACATTTGGCGCAGGCCGCCGAGCCGATGAAGCGAGCGTCGGCGGAAGCGTTGAGAAAGCGGGTCCCGGAAATTGCGGGGAGGGGGATTTCCATCACGGTCGGTGGCGGCGCTGAGCCCCACGGGATCGGCCAGCCGGTCCACCACATCATTCCAAGCGCGGCGGCGCCCAGGGCCAGGCAAACGACGGCGGTCTTTTTGATCGAAGGGGCCATCTTTTTCTTTGCGCGCCTGCCGCGCGAGCGGGAGGAGGTGACGGATTAATTTGAAACAAGGCGAAACTTTTTGCTGCGGCCACGGTTTAATCTGTTGCGCGCGGAGTATGCGCCCGCCCACGGGGAAACGCCGGATTGGCAGCCAGGGTTTGCCTTTTTGCCGAATACCTGCGATAATTTCCTTGTAACCGTTTTCATTCGCGATTAAATTCTCACCCAAAGCGAATGGTAAGACCTTCCTGAGTCGATTTCCAGCATGAATTTTCACCGGGGCCGTTTTGGTCCTGATTTTTCCTCACGGAGGAACGCGGAATGCGAACTGCTTCCAAATCCCATTTTTGGCTGGCCCTCGTGCCGGCGCTGGCGTTGTTTTTCTCCGCGTCATCCGCGCACGCGGCCGTGGATTTGCCTGGCGGAAAAAAACTTGAAACGGTCGATTTCGAGCGGCACATCATGGGCCTTTTGGGCCGGACGGGCTGCAACGGGGGCGGATGCCATGGATCTTTCCAGGGCAAGGGGGGGTTCCGCCTTTCGTTATTTGGTTACGAACCGGCCAAGGATTTTTGGGCCATCACGCGCGACAGCCTCGCACGCCGCATCAATCCGGTCGATCCGGACAATAGCCTGCTCCTGCTCAAGGCGACCGGCCAGGTCGAACACGGCGGGGCGATGCGTTTTGGCAAGGATACCTGGCAGTACAACATCATTCGGGAATGGATCGCGCAAGGGGCGCCCTGGTCTCCCGGCAGCGGTGACGTCGTGAGCGTCACGGTTTCCCCCAAGGAACTCGCCTTCAAGAAACCCCGCGAAACGCAAACGCTGCGTGTCACGGTCCGCTTCTCCGACGGCAGCGACCATGACATCACTCCCTTTTGCGATTTCCGCACCAACGATGACGCCGTCGCCGATGTCTCCAACCTCGGCGTGGTGCGGAGCGTCCGGGCGGGCAGCACCGCGATCATCGTCTCTTACCGGGGCAACGTCGTGCCGGTGCCAACCCTGGTGCCAATGGACCTGCCGGTCGGATTCAAATACCCGCAGACGCCCGAGGTCAACTACGTGGATCGCGAGGTCTTCGCGCGGTTGAAGAAGTTGAACATGGTTCCGTCGGACCTTTCCTCGGATGAAGATTTCTTGCGGCGCATCACGATTGACACGATCGGCCAGCTTCCGACGCCGGAAGAAGTCCGCGCCTTCGTCAAGGACACGCGCCCCGATAAACGTACCAGGAAGATCGACGAGCTACTGGCGCATCCGTTGCACGCGGCTCTGTGGGCGACCAAGTTCAGCGACATCACCGGGAACGACACGCAATCGCTTCAGAATCCCGTCCAGCTCAAGGCCAAACGCAGCCAGCAATGGCACGATTGGCTCCGCAAGCGCTTTCAGGACAACATGCCCTACGACCAGCTGGTCAAGGGCATCCTCACCGCCACCAGCCGGCAGAACATGTCGCCCGAACAATGGCTCGATGAACTCAAGAAGACCGAGGCCGGCATCGATGGGGCGGGCCGCTTCGACACGACCGAATACGCCAAGCGGGAAACGCTCGACCTGTACTGGCGCCGCCAGCAGAACATCCCGATTGAAATCTGGGGCGAACGCACCGCGGCCGCCTTCCTCGGCGTGCGCGTCGAATGCGCCCAGTGCCACAAGCACCCGTTCGACCGCTGGACCCAGGCCGAGTACCGCGCCTATGCGAACATCTTCGCATCAGTCAATGTTGGTATTTCGCCGGAAGCCCGCGCTGTCATCAACAAAGAGAATAATGCCCGCAAGGGGCAAAAGAAGAAAAACAACGCCCAGCTCAACCTGATCAAGGAAGTCTACTTCGGCACCATCGGCAAGACCTTCACGCACCCGGACACCAACGCCAGGCTTCCCGCCAAGGCGCTGGGCGGGCCCGAAATCGAACTCAAGCGCGGCGAGGACGCCCGGGTCGAGTTATTCAACTGGATGCGCTCGCCCGACAATCCGTTCTTCGCCCGCGCCCTGGTCAACCGTATCTGGGCCCATTACACTGGCGTCGGGCTGGTTCATCCCGTTGACGATTTCTCGCTCGGCAATCCGCCGTCCAACGATGTCCTCTTGAACGCGCTCGCCAAGGACTTCATCGACCACAAGTTTGACTTCCGCCACATCGAACGCGTCGTGCTCACGAGCCGAACGTATCAACTCAGCGCCCGGGTGAACGAGACGAACCGATTCGACACGCGGAACTACGCGCACGCCTACATTCGGCCGATGATCGCCGAGGCGGTGGTTGACGTTTTGAATTCCGCGCTGGGAACGACCGAGAAGTATGGGCAAGACGTGAAGGCCGGTCTGAAGTCGGTCGAGGTTGGCGCCAGCCAGATGCAGAATCAGACGCTGGCCTACACGTTCCGCATTTTCGGCCGCCCGCCCCGTACGACCGCGTGCGATTGCGAGCGCGCCATGGAGCCCGCGTTGCCCCAGAAACTGTTCCTGATGACCGACCCGAACTTGCTGGCCAAGTTCAACGATCCGAAGGGCCGCGTGCAAACTTTGATCAAGAGCGGCAAGACGGATGAGGAGTGTCTGGAAGAATTGTTCCTGGCGACTTTGTCGCGTATGCCGACCGCGAAGGACAGGCAAAGTTTCGCGGACCATCGCCGGCTGGTGGGCAGTCGCCGCGAGGCCCTGATCGACACGATGTGGGCGCTCATCAACACCCGGGAATTTATTTTGAACCATTGAGGAACTTTTTCGTGGCTCAGGTGTTTAATTTTGGTTAAGGTAATTCACAAAGAAGCCCAGGGGTGAGCGAAGCGAATCCCTGGGATGCATTAGTTTTCCCGCCAAAACCCTTCTCTTTGCTGCTCAAAGAAGGGACGTTCTCAGGGGGGCAGTCAGGGCAGCTAAAAAGGAATCCTACCCATGGCTCGCGATTGCGAAGGTTTTTCACGCCGTGATTTCATCAAAGTCGGCTCGGCCGGCCTGCTTGGGCTGACGTTGCCGCAGCTGCTCCAGCTGGAGTCGCAGGTCCAGGCGACGCCGCCAGCGCGTGGCCAGGCGCGCCGGGCGACCTCGGTCATCATGGTTTGGCTGGCCGGCGGCCCGGCGACCATCGACATGTGGGACCTGCGTCCCAATGCCACGGAAAACATTCGGGGCGAGTTCCGGGAAATCAACACGTCCGCCGACGGCGTCCGCATTAGCGAACACCTGCCGCAGATGGCGCGCGTGATGAACCGCACAACGGTCGTTCGCAGCCTGGCCCACACGATTCCGTCGCATGGCCCCGCGACGATTTTCATGACGACGGGCAACCGCCCGACGCCCGCGACGCAGTATCCGTCGCTGGGCTCGCTGGTCACCCGCCTGATGCCCGCCGCTCCTGGCGTGCCGCCTTATGTCTCCTTCACCGAACTTCGCAACGGCACCGCTGGACAGGCCGGTTACCTCGGCACGGCCTACAACCCGTTCATCGTCGAAGGCCAGCCCGCCGCTCGTCGCCCCGCGCGAGGCGCATCGCCGACGGCCGCCAGTCTTCGGGTCCGCGGCATCACGCTGCCGACCGGTTTCACGCTTGAGCAGCTCGAAAATCGTGATCGGCTCCTGCGCAACTTCGACGAGACCTTCCAGAATGTCGATCGCAATGCCGACCTCGTCGGCGGCCTTGACGCCTTCCATCGCCAGGCGCTGGAAATCCTGCGCTCGAACAAGACCCGCGTCGCTTTCGATCTGGCCCAGGAACCCGAAATGATCCGCGAGCGCTACGGCATGACCCCGTTCGGGCAGGGCGCCCTCGCGGCTCGCCGTTTGATCGAAGCCGGCGTTCGCTTCACCACCGTCTCCATCGGCGGCTGGGATACGCATGGTCAAAACTTCAACGCTTTGCGTGGCCGTTTGCTGCCCCAGCTCGATCAGGTTCTCTCCACGCTCATCGAAGACCTCGATGATCGCGGCATGCTCGAAGACACGATCGTCTATTGTGCTGGCGAGTTCGGCCGTACCCCGCGCATCAACAACAACGCCGGGCGTGATCACTGGGCTCGCTCGATGGCGGTCGTCCTCGCGGGCGGCGGCTTCAAGCGCGGTTACGCTCACGGCACCACCGACGTCAACGGCATGGCCCCCGCCACCGACCCGTGCACGCCGGACGATGTCGCCTCGACCATCTTCACCCAGCTCGGCATCAACCCGCACCAGGAACTGCAAACCCCGACGGGCCGCCCGATGCAGCTCTTCCGCGAAGGCCGCGCCATCCCGCGCCTGATCGGCTAAAGATCAACCCGACGCCCGCAGCCGAAAGGCTGCGGGATCGAAACCAAAAGACCCCGCGACGGCTGACTACGGAAAAATACCCATCTCGAAATAACACAGGGCGATCTTGTCAATCGCACCGACGAGGGCGGCGGCGCGCAAGTCGGCCTGCCCGTCCAGCCGTTTCTGAATCGCCCGCGTTTCCTGGTAGGCGTCGAGCATCGTCTCTTCCAGACCGGAGTAGACCAGGTCTTGTTCGTCGGCGCCATGCACCATCGCCCGGCAAATGTCGTCGCCGAGCTTTTTCGCCGTGGCCGTTTCCATCACTTGAAGGACGCGCTGGAAGGCGCGTTCCTCAAAGCGTTTCTCCATGCGGCCGAAGCGGACATGGGAAAGGTTCTTGAGCCACTCGAAGTACGAAACCGTGACGCCACCGGCATTCAGGAAGCTATCGGGAATGACGAGGACGCCGCGGCGAAACAGGTGTTCGCTGGCCTCCGCGCTGGTCGGTCCGTTGGCGGCCTCCGCGACGATGCGAGCCTTGATGCGTGCGACATTGTCCATCGTGATGGTGTTCTCCAACGCGGCGGGCACGAGGATGTCGCATTCCAGCTCAAGCGCTGACTCGCTCGCGGCCAGGGTATTGGATGCGGGAAAGCCTACGATCGTGCCTTTTTCCAGGCGATGCTCGGCGACCTTTTCCACGGGCAGGCCGGTCGGCAGGAAGATGGCGCCGTCCACCTCGGCGATGGCGATGATGGAAGCGCCGCCTTCGGCCAAAAACTTGGCGGCATGGTAGCCCACGTTGCCAAATCCCTGAATCACCACGCGTTTTCCTTCCAGTCCGGGTGTCAGGCCGATCAACCTCATATCGTCGGGGCTGGCACAGGCCTCGCGAATGCCGTAGTAGACTCCCAGGCCTGTGGCTTCCTTGCGTCCGCGAATTCCGCCGAGATGGACGGGCTTTCCGGTCACGCAACCCAGGCCGTCGAGCTCGTTGCGCTGAAGCGAGGTGTAGGTGTCGGCGATCCAGGCCATCTCCTGGGGCCCGGTTCCGAAGTCGGGCGCGGGCACATCGACGCCGGGGCCGATGAAGTTCTTTTTCACCAGCTCAAACGTGTAGCGCCGGGTGATGCGTTCCAGCTCGCGGGGCGAATATCTCTTGCGATCGATGGCCACGCCGCCCTTGGCGCCGCCGAACGGGACGTTGACGATCGCGCACTTGTAGGACATCAGCGCCGCCAGGGCCATGACCTCATCTTCATTGACGTCGACGCTGAAGCGAATGCCGCCCTTGGTGGGCATCTTGTGCTGGCTGTGCTCGGCCCGCCAGGCATGGATCACTTCGATCGTCCCGTCATCGCGCCGCAACGGAAACGACATGCGGTAGACGCTGTTGCAGGCCTTGATCTGCTCGAGCAACGTGGGGTCATGCTTCGTAAAGGCGGCGGCCTTGTCGAAGTTGCGGTTGACCTGATCGAGAAAGCTAATCTTTTCCATGGTGGGGATGCCCCTTTTTTTGCCTACCGACCTTGGCTTGCGAGCGACGTTTCTCGGAGGCGCCGCTAACCACGGCCGCGTTTTCCGAGAATGTTGAAAAAGCCCTGGTCGGCGCCAACCCAGGGCGAAAATGTCAGAAGAGATGTTCTACCATGAAGGAATCGGTCGAGCAAACGGATTGCGTTCTCGTGATTGGGCGGGGCGACTGCTCCGCTTGACGAACGCTCATGTGGTAAATCCCACCGGTCAAATCCAACCCCAAGCAATAGGATCACTTCACCTGCTCGTTCCAGGCCCTTGCTTGCGCTGCGTGCTCGGTTGGTTTCGGCTATTTGGGCAGGCGTCAGTAGCAGAAAGGCGAACATGCGCGATATTTGCTTATTCCTGATTTCGACCGCGGTCTGCCTTTGGTTCCCTCTGGTTAGCTTTGCCCAGAGTGGCGAAAAGAAGGAACCGCCGCGTCCACCCGCTCCCAAGGAATTCGCGTACGTGCTGTCGAACGGCTACGGCGAAGGGGATCGTTTCTCAAACGATCCCAAAATCTTCGAGAACCTGCTGATCAACATGAGGAAGTCGGGCTTCAACACGATCCACTGCGTCTACCGGGACTGGCGCGTGGAGCTTTGCCGCAAGCACAAGGTCAAGATGATGATCGACGTGCTCGCCTGGAAAGAGGGCGGCGGGACCGATATTCGCAAACCCGACCAGCGGGCGGTTGTGAAGAAAATCTGCGAAAAAGCTCGCGGCGACGACGCAGTCTGGGGGTACAACCTCTGGAACGAAACGCTCTCGTTCTTCGGCAATCCGGATGGCAAGAACGTTGACGCCTACATCGCCATGCTCAAGGAATGGGATCCCACTCACCCGGTCTGGCTGGGCACGCGCACCGTGTCCTATGCCAACGCACCAAAGCAGAAGCCGGGCGTGCACGGCTACTACGATTATCCCTGGCACCGGGGTTTCCTTTATCACTTTGCCGACCTGATGTGGTACTACAAATACGTCCCCAGTCAGGACGGATACATCGGCCGCTGGGAGCAGGGGAGCAATTTCAACTGGAACTCCTACTCGCTCAACACGTCGATCGTGTTCGGCACGAAAGTAACCATTTGGTTTATCGGCGGCCCGTTTGACAAGGAAGGCCATGTCGATCCGAGGCATCGTTTCCATCATCTCGTCAAGCTCGGTCAGGAGATGCAACTTCTCTACCCGGAACTGGGCAAGATCGGGCGCCCCACGGACGTCTTCTCGACGCCCACCGCGAAAACGCACGACAACAAACCGCGCGACCGGAAAAAAGACAAGGGCGACACGCCCTGGAGGCTGCCGGCATTTCCCAGGGACTTCTGGTTCCAGGTTCACGCCGGAGAGGTTCTCGCGGGTTTTTTCCGATATCCTTCGGGGGAGGATGCGGTATTCGTAGCCAACCACAATGCATTCCTCAAGCAACCCGTTGTGTTTACGATTGGGACTAAAGTCCGCGACAACCAGGCGGGCGTCGAGATCTTTGACCGCGCGACCGGACAATGGCGATTGCTGAAGCCTACGAATAACCGCTACGCATTCGACCTCCGGCCCGGCGGCGGCGAACTCCTCCGCATTCGCGGGCGACGGGAGCGCGCGCCGCCAGGCCAGGGTGGTAGATAGTCGCCCAAGAGATAAGACAACGGTAGTTACGCGGCCAATGCCGCCTCGTAGAATCCGCGTGCCTCGGTCCGTCCATCGAGTGCAAGGAGATAATCATGTTGTCCAAGGCGAAACTGTTTTCCGCGTGGGTCGCGCTCCTGTTTGCAGCCGGTTCGGTCCTGGGGCAGGCGCAGGGAGCTGCCAAGAAGAAACTCCAGATCTTCATTCTGGCTGGCCAATCGAACATGGTCGGCCATGCCAACTATGTCACGCTCCCCGCCATGCTCACCTCCAAGGAGCCAGGCGTCAATCAACTCGCGAAATGGGTCTTCAAGGAAGGCGCGATCGCGCCTGGAGATGCTCGAACGTTGCTCCAGGTTCGCATCAGGCGCGACCAGTTGAGCAACGACCTTCGCGCCAAGAAGCTCGGCGACCCGGCGAAAATCGCCGCGGCGCAGGCGGAACTCAAGAAACTGCAAGCGGACTTCGAAATCAAGAGCAAGAAAATCAAGGACGCATTCACGGTGTCCAGGCGCGTTTACATCACATCGGTCGGCGACGGACATCGCCGGTCGGGGCCGCTCACGATTGGCTTCGGCGGCAGTGCGGACAAGATTGGGCCCGAACTCGGTTTCGGTCTCGCGCTGGAGAAAAGGATCGACGCGCCGATTTTGCTGATCAAGACTTCCTGGGGCGGTAAATCCTTGCATTACAACTTCCGTCCCCCCTCGGCCGGTCCCTACGAATTGAGCAAACAGGAGCAGACGAAAGGCGACGTCAAAAAGATCAAGGAAAACGCGGGGCTCAACTATCGGATGATGAACAAGATCGTGCACGACGTACTCAGGGATTTGAAAAAATATCATCCCGAATACGACGCCGGCATCGGTTATGAGATTGCCGGCTTTGTGTGGTTCCAGGGGTTCAACGATCAGTTTTCGCCTGCCTTCCGCGACAACTACAAGAACAACATGATCGCGTTCATCAAGGATGTACGCAAGGAGTATCAAGTTCCGGATTTGCCCTTCGTCATCGGCGTCATGGGAACGGGCGCGACGAAGGAAAGCGTGGACAAGAATGCGGTGTCCGTCGCCCAGCGCCAGGCGGCCGCGCGACCTGAGTTCAAGGGCAATGTCGCTGCCGTCGAGAGCTACCGGTACTACGATCTGGACGCCCTGGCGATCTTCCGCAAGGGCTGGGCCGAGCATCTTCTTGAATTCTCCCTGGTTGGCAGCGACCGCCCCTATCACTACATGGGCAGCGGCACGTTTTTCGTCCGCCTCGGGGATGCATTTGCAACCGCGATGGTTGATTTGCGGAAAAAGCAATAGCAAGCGCAGTGCTCCTGGGCGATTTTGGCGCCGGCTACTTCACGCTGGCGTGCCGCACGCGCCTGCCGGCGGAATTGTCCGTCGAGGTCACGCCGATCGACCGGCGGAGGCGGCGCGGAAACCCAGTACTACGCGGAGGGCTTCTAACCCCCCTCCGTGGGACCCAACCACCCGGGCCCCCAGATAACTTCATGGCCGCGCCCGAAGCACCGCTGCGGGCGCGGCTTTTTTTTCCGCTCCGAGATGTGGTCGGCAGAGGGGCGAAGCGGCACGAACGTTGACCGATTTTGGAGATTTCCTTTGACAACGGTTAAGCTGGCCTGATAGGCTCGGTGTGTGGTTGCTGGCGAACCCACGCACGTCCTACTTTCGCAAGGAGCGATCCCAATGTTTCCTTCCAAAACCTGGCTAGATATAAATTCGTACATCAGGGGGGGCGACGTTCGCCAATTGTGAGGCGCCGGCCACTCCTTGTTGAGGCGCTTGAAGATCGATTGGCCCCAGCCGTCCGTTTTTGGGACGGCGGTGGGGCGGACGCCCTGGCCAGCAATCCCCTCAATTGGTCGGACGATACCGCCCCTACCGCCCAGGATACAATTGTTTTCAACGCGACCAGCACCAAATCTATAACCGTGGATTCTGCTTTTCCAGCGACCATAGCAAACTTGCGGATCGAATCAGGCTATGACGGCACCAATACGGTCCCAACCACGTCGCTCACCCTCCATAGGCCCCTCACGATAACCAATAGCTTTATCCAAGCCGGCGGTGCCATCGAATTGACGTTCGGAAACTTTACCATTGGAAGCGGCGCGGATTTTGAATGGTTGGCTGGCAAATTCATAGCCAGGTACAACAACGAACTGGTTATCAGTTCTGGCGCCACCGTCAATGTGCGGACCGCGGCATTGCATGGACTTGGTATTAGCTCGGCGCCCGTTGATCCCGTTATCTTGAACAATTTCGGAACAATCAACATTCACGACAATGCCACGGTCGCAGCCGGGGGAAGTGGGGCGACACTCTACGTCCGGCAAGGCGGCCAACTTAATTTTTTGGGAAGCGGCATCGCTCTCGACGCTCCCGCTGCTTTCTTCTCGTTTGTTATTGACAACCAAGGAACCATAACAAAATCCGGTCTCGACGCCGATATCCTTCTTAGGAATGTCCACGTTACGAACATCGGCACCTTAAACGTCAACAACGGTAACCTTCGTATACAGGGTCGTGGAGTCGGCCAAGGAAACGTGGCGACGATCGCAGCTGGGGCCGCCTTGACCCTGGAAGGTGGTATCGTTGATTTCAGTGGGTTTGGGCTAGGGGGTGTTTTTGATCTAAATGGCTTCCAGGTCACGGGGGCGGGAACCCTGGTGATTGACGGGGCTAACGCCGAAGTACGCCACGCCGGTACGTCTTCCGTGGAAAACCTTATTCTCAAGCGGGGCATCGTTTCGGGCACGGGTACTCTCACCATAAACAGGGAAATGTATTGGTCCGGCGGCACAATGATCGGTGCAAGCGATGCGAGGACAACCATCGGGGCGAATGCTATTCTGTACGTT
>JACPPF010000006.1 GCA_016191165.1 Planctomycetota bacterium | reverse complement strand
GGTGCGCAACGCGCTGATCCACATCTTGGCGGGCGTCAACGCGTCGAGCAACGCCGCCGCCATCCGCCGGCTCAACGCTCGCCCCGAGGATGCGCTCGCCCTTCTCGATCTGCCGCAGCTTCAATAAGCGAATAGCCCTGGATTCCGTTTACCAATCTATTGCCACGGGCCGGCTTTTGATACGATAATCAGTAGGTTCGAGATACCCAATTCCACTGCCGCTCAGCTGGCATGATGGTTGGTATTCATCAGGTGAGTCGCACATGAATCTTCGTCGATTGATTGCGGGGCTTTGTTTATCGGTCGGCTTTGTCCTTTCCGTCGGCGTGGCGGACGCCCAGTTCCTGGCACGGCGGCGCGCGGTGGTCTATGCAACGCCAGCGGCGAATTACGGCTACTCGGCGCCGGCGCTGAACTACGGCTACGGCACCCCGATGGCGACCTACTGGTGGCCTGCCCCCTACGTTTTGCCTCTGCCCGCCTACGGCATTCTGCCCCCACCGCTGGCGACCTACAACATGTTGTACGGCGACAGCTATGCCACGAATGGCGCCGGGTACGGGAACACCCAAACCTACGGCGGAGTCATCGATCCGACCATCCCGCCGGCGCGGAAGCGATCGGCACTCTACCCCGCGGTTCCCTTCGGGACAACGGGCGGGGAGATCGTGGTGGATCGCCGCCGGGTCCGTTATGAGATCGGCGTGCCCAAGGACAATGCCGTCCTGCTGATCGACGGGGTCAAGACGAAACAGACCGGGCGGAAGCGAGTCTTCGTGACGCCCGCGCTGGAGGAAGACAAGCAGTACACCGTAACCATCTCGGTCCAGTGGCTCGACGAAAACGGGGACAAGCGCATCCGCGAACGGACGTTTACCGTGGTCGCCGGCGAAACGGTTCGCCATACGTTTGTCGAATAGTTTTGGGTAAGTCAGGCTTTCCAGCCTGACTTGTTTTCATAATAATTGTCAACCCGTAAATGGCTGACCGACGATTTCTGAATCCAACGAGAAGAAACGAATGCAAGGACAAACCGAGGATCGCTGGCGGGAATTAGCCGAGTTGCTAGGCGTGCCGGACGCGGGCGCCCCCACGGCGCGGGAGCCAATCCCGGGGGCACTCCCGCCCGAGCCGTTTCCGCCACCGACTCCGTACGTGCCGCATTTGGCGCCGGTCGAAGAGGAAGAGTTACCGCCGCTGCCTGCCGAGCCACTCAGCGCGCCGGCCACGCCTGTCGAGGCCGAAATGGGGTGGGAAGAGGAATTCGACGAAGACGACACGCCGCTCGATGAAAATGAACCAATCGCCGCGGCAGGCGTTTCAGCCGTGGAGGAACCGGGGCGGGCGCTTGCCGAGGGCGAAGAAAAACCCCGGCGTGGCCGGCGGCGCCGACGCCGCGGAAAACGTCGCGGCGATGCGGACCACCCTGAGGTCCCAGGCGCCCAACCCGCGCCCGCGGACGACGCGCCACGCGAACGACCTCCGGTTCAACAACGCGACGACCAGCAACGCGGACGCGGTCGAGGCCAGCGCGGCCGTCGCGATGACGAACCCCGGCAACGCCGCGACGAACCACCCGAACGCGAAAGCACAAGGCCCAAGGCCCCCGCCGATGAACCGCCGATCAAGCCCGGCGTCCTGGCCGAGGACACGGACTTCTCCGACTGGACCGTCCCCTCCTGGCAGGACTTGATCGCCTCGCTGTATCGCCCGGAACGCTAGGACCTTGCAAGCGCAATAAACCTTAAACCCCCGACCGGAACCGCAAAACGCCTGACGGGGGCGCGTTCAACACGATCCCTTTCATTCAACGCGGGCTGCCCGCGCTTTAGGATATCCCTGACATGGCGGATGCTATCATCGATCTGGTCGGACCAGAAGAATTGCCCTTGGTCGGCGACCTCTACAACAAAATCTTTCGGCCCACGCGCGACCTGGCCGACATTCGGCAGCGTTTTCGCGGGTGCCACAATGTCGTGATGCTTGTGGCCCGCCTGAACGACAAGCCAGTCGGGTTCTTCGTCGGCTTCGAACTGAAACCGGGCGTGTTCTTCGCCTGGTTTTGCGGCGTGATCCCCGAAATGCGCCGCCAGGGCATCGCCAGCCAGCTCACCGAGGCGGCGCAAAGCTGGGCCAAGCTGCACGACTACGAAACAATCCGCTTCGAGTGCCAGAACCAGCACCGCCCGCTCCTGCACATGGCGCTCAACCTCGGCTACGACATCGTCGGCATCCGCTGGGACTCCGACCACGGCGATAACGTCGTTGTCCTTGAAAAATCACTGCACGATTGAATCAGCCTTGCTTCAGGCGCCTCTCGGTCAAAATCCACGCGAATCGCAGCGCGGACGCACCGCGCACTTGGTAATGCGGTCCGTCCGCGCCGCGCTTGACGCACCTTACTTTTGTGCCGAACCCGTCCACGGGCGGTTTCATGCGTGTGCGGACGTGTTGGCCACGAAGTTTTTCAACAGCTTCGGCCCTTCCAGTGTCAAGAAACTTTCCGGATGAAACTGCACCCCCTGCAACGGCCAGGCGCGGTGTCGAACGCCCATGATCTCGCCTTCTTCGGTCCAGGCGCTGATGATGAAATCGGGATTGCGAAACGTCTCACGCTTGATGACGAGGCTATGGTAGCGCGTCGCCTCAAAGGGATTGGACAGCCCGCGAAACACGCCGGAGTCGTCGTGATGGATCATCGACGTCTTGCCGTGCATGATGCGCTCGTTGCGCACCACCTCGCCGCCAAAGGAATGCCCGATGCACTGATGCCCCAGGCACACGCCGAGCGTCGGCACCGTCGGCGCGAAACGTTTCAAGACGTCATTGGAAATGCCCGCCTCGCGCGGCGTACACGGCCCCGGTGAAATGATGATGTGGCTTGGCTGTAGTTTCGCGATTTCGTCGAGCGTGATCTTGTCGTTGCGATAGACCCGCAAATCGACGCGCGCATCCATCTCTCCCAACCGCTGCACGAGGTTGTAGGTGAAGGAATCATAGTTGTCGATGAGCAGGATCATGGCGGCCCCAAGCCCCACCATGAGCGCAGCGAATGGTGGGGATGCGTCTTACCCTTGCTTCTCCGGGAAAACCTGCGCGCTGTTGACGTTCTTGTATTTGGCTCCTTCGGCAGGATCGAGCCTGATCAGGTAATCGTCCGATGCCTGGATGTCGTACCAGGCGCCGTCCTGGAAATCGACGAGGGCCTTGCCGTTGTAGTTGACGCTGACCACGCGGCCCACGACGCCGGCGAAGCGTTTCAACTCCGGGCGTTCCTCGTTGACCTTGACGAACTGGTCGATCCAGCCGTTGCGCAAGACGTCTTTTTCTTCAAAACGGTCCATGGTGCACGATCCTGATGGCGGAGGATTGGTTGAAGGTCATAATATGAAAATCCGCAGGGGTCACCCCTGCGCCTGCGGAAAATCCAGCCGTTTGACGAACTTGCACGCCTCCTCGGCGCCGAAATCGCGGTCCATGCCGGCGTCGCTCCATTCGATGGAGAGCGGGCCGTCGTAGCCGATGGCGTTGAGGGCGCGGAAAATCGACTCCCAGTCGATGCCGCCGTGACCGGGCGAGCGGAATTCCCAGCCGCGGCGCGGGTCGCCGTAGGGTTGATAGGCATTGAGGACGCCGCTGCGACCGTTCAAGGTCATCGCCAGATCCTTGATATGAACGTGAAAAACGCGGTCGCGGAAACGCCGAAGGAACTCGACCGGATCGATCCCCTGCCAGTGCAGGTGGCTCGGGTCGAAAGTGAAGCCGAACTCGTCCCGGCCATCGAGCACGTCGAGCGTCATCTCGGCGCTGTGAAGATCGAACGCGATCTGACCGGGATGAACTTCGAGCGCAAAGCGGATGCCCGCGTCGCGGCAGGCGTCGAGGATGGGCGCCCAGCGGTTCGCGAAATCAGCCAGGCCTTCCTGAACCTCGCCGGGGTTGTTGGGCGGGTAGCCCATCACGCCAGGCCAAAGCGCCGACCCGGTGAACCCGGTGATAACGCCGACGCCAAGTTTCTGAGCGGCCTGGACGGTGGCGATCATCTCGGCGGTGGCGCGTTCGTTGACGCCGTCGGGATCGCCGTCGCCCCAGACATAGTCGGGCAGGATTTTCCTGTGTCTGGGCTCGATGCGATCGCCGACCGCCTGCCCGACGCGGTGATTGCTCAAGGCCAGGACCTGCAAGTCGTGCCGGGCGAGGAGGTCGAGCTTTTGCTGGCAGTATTCGTCCTCGCTGAGGGCGCGCTGAACTTCAAAGTGGTCGCCCCAGCAGCAGAGTTCCAGGCCGTGATAACCCCAGTCGCCCAGTTTTCGGGCGAGTTCGTCCAGAGGGGAGTGCATCCATTGACCGCTGAAGAGCAGCACGGGTCGAGGCATCATTAGCGCCAGGCCCCGGGGCGAGCGCAGCAAACCCCGGGGATCGAGTATTTCCTTGATCCCAGAGGTTCGCTGCGCTCACCCCTGGGCTTGCATCATCAAACAACCGGGGGCCGGCCGTCCCCGTTCGGGGGCGGGGAGTCACCGGGAGGCGGCGCCGGTTCAGCGATCGGCGGCGGCATCGGTTCGGGCGGCGGCGCCTCCACCACCGTCAGACTCACCGTTCCAGGCTTGCCTGCCGGTGGCGCAGGCGCCGCGGCGGGAACCGGCTTCAAAAACGCGTCGTTCAGATCGTCGTCCTCCTGATGCACCTCCTCCAGGTCCGTATCATCCACGTACTGCCGCATCAGGAAATAGATGATCGTGCTCGACGACCAAAAATAGCTGTACCCGAAACCGACTACCAACAGGAACAACACCCACAGCCACACGGCTACCAAAAAGGCGCCAGCCCGGTTGTACCAGGTGATATTTTTTTCGTATTCGGGCGTGAACTCGCGCCGCGCCGCCGTGCGCCCGTCGGGAGCGATCGCGACTTTCGTTTCCGTGAACGGGTTGCTGCCGATCAAAAGGTCGCGCCAGCCGAACGACGTCGGGGCGTAATACGCCAGATACGAAGGTTCGCGATCGTTGTCCTCTTTGGAACCCGCCAGCCCGGGCGCGCTGCTCACGCCCCATTTGCCGAGGAAGATCATCAACGATGCCATGAACCCGATGAAAAACACCAGAGCGGCGCCGTAGACGATCGCGAGGAAGTTGTACCACAGATATTGCCAGGGGGCCTGATAGATGTAGCTGTAGGATCGGCTCAGGGCGTCGAAGCTGTCGGTTCCTTCGGTGCTGACGGTGGCGATCATCAAGGGCCAGCCGATCAGGCCCACGAGCACGATGGCCATGATGAAACCGACCAGGATCACGACGGGCCAAAACAGCCCGGCGAAAACGTCGCCCAGGATCGGAATCCACTCGACCCAACCGAATACAACGAGGACCAGCGTGAGGATCGCGACCAGCGCCATCGGGAATACCGGCGCCGCCACGTAGGAGACGAAACGTTCGCGCATGAAGAGAATGGCTTCCTTCAGCGTGATGCGCTCACCGCGTGCGATTTGCACCGCGGCGATGCGGGCGATCGCGCCGCCGAAGAAGCCCCAGACCGCCACGGTCCAGAGCATCACGAGAATCAGGTAAAACCGATCCCAGAAGGTGGCGCGGGCGTCGAAGAAATACACGATCGGAGTGAGAAACTTGTAAAGCGGTTCGAGAAGAACCGGCGCCTCTTCGCTGAAGAACCAGGTGAAGAACCTCCCATTGCCGAACACCGATTGCCCGCGGGTCTTGATGCCGTTGGCAACCAACAAATACGGGTTGCCGCCGCGATCCTCGAACCAGGGGGAGACGCGCAAGAGCCCGGCGGGCTTGGTTTTGGGCTTGATCAGGTGGTCCCGAAACTTTAGCAGGGCGGCGATGGCGACGGGTCGCCTGTCGGCGTTGGCCCGCCTTTGAATCTCGGCCAGATCCAGCGCGCCCTCGCGTAAGTCCTTGAGTTTCTCGAAGGGGCCTTCAACGTTGAACGGATCTCCCGCGATCACAACAATCCTGTTGACCTTGTCACCATCTTTTTGTTCCACGGTTTTTATCGATCGAAGCGTCAACTTGGCCTTGGCAAGATTGGGCAGCTCACCTTCGCCCTTCTTGTCCACGGCCGTAATCTTGAACTTCCAGCCGGCCCGGGCATAGTCCAGCGTGGCGTCTTTTTCCTTGACGTCGCCAATGACGACCGGGTCGTTGAGCCGCTCGTTGAATTCATAGCCCCGCGACCATTCGTGGAGCAGTTTGAATTCTTCAAGATCGTCGGTCACGTCGCCGGCATCGACCATTTTTCGGTCGGACAGCGAGCCGGCCAGTTCGTGTAGAAGGTTCCACGAATGGCGATTCGCCTTGAATTGCCGCCACTCACTTTGCAGGACTTCCGGATCGGCCTTTTCATCGTATTTGATCACGTGAACCGGAAACGCACGCATGCCGTGGAAGGTCCAGCCGAGCAGGCACCAGCCCAGCCAGGCGAGAAAGATCCCGGCCGCCGCCAGCACGAGCTTTTTCATGTCCAGAGCGATTTTGAAAGCGGAGAAGATTTTCGTCCAGGCTGGCTTGGCCTGGCCCGTGCTGTGCTCCTGAGCCATCGGGACACTCCTTGTGGTTGGTCGGTTTCCTATTTGGCAACAGCGGTGAAGATAGGTTGGGCTGCTTGAGCATTTATATGACAGATGCGGGCCGTTGCCAGCGATGCGGACTTTTTAATCCGCCCGCGGTTCGAAATGAGACAACGGGCTACACACGATTCCTTGCCGAGAAAACGAATAATCTCGAAATTGTTGTTGACAACCCAGCCGCGCCATCGGTAGAGTCAACCCAAATCCAAAAAATCGGCCCCACTTCTCACGCAAGGAATCGCACCATTTCAGCCCACTCCGCTCCTGGATACGTAAACTTATGTATAGGGCGCGTTAATACCAGCCCCCCGCGCAAGGGGGGGATCGTTACGCCGCGCTGACCATCGAGCGCCTGGAGGACCGCGTCGTGCCCAATGCCGCGCCGATGATCAACAGCGCCATGTTCGATTCGTTTTCCCCCAAGACGAACGACATCCTCATGGTCAATATCACCGCCAGCGATTCCGATAGCGATCCGCTGACGTTCGACTACGTCTGGAAAGTGAACGGCACCACAGTCAAGACCACGATCGGCACCTCGTCGTTCAGCGACACGCTCGACCTCAGCCAGTCAGGCAACGGCAACAAGGGCGACACCGTCTCGATCGTCGTCACCCCTTACGACCCCTACACCTCCGGCATGACCGGCTCGAATAGCGTCATGGTCGCCAACAGCGCCCCGACTTTTTCCATCAGCAACCAGGAAAACCTGCGCGGCGACGTCGTCTCCTTTCAGGTCAACGCCAGCGACGCCGACGGCGACACGCTCAGCTACGGCGCGATGGCCTTGCCGCCGGGCCTCAGCATCAACTCAAGCACCGGCCTCATCAGTGGCACGGTGTCAAGTTCCGCCGCGACCAACAACCCGTACCTCGCCAGTGTCACGGTCAACGACGGCGGAGGCAATGTCAACCAAAACTTCAACTGGACCATTGTCAATCACGCGCCGACCTTGACCGGCCACACGTTCTACGTCGAGAAAAACCAGCCGCTCGGCAATATTAATTTCCTCGACTACGCCGACGATCAGGACAGCAACGACACGCTCACCTTCACCCCCGGCACCGGCCCGTGGCAAGGCCAGTTGACGTACAACAACGGCATCTGGACCTACACCCCCGCCTCCAACTGGACCGGCACCGACACCATCAACGGAACAGTAAGCGACGGCGCCGCCAACAGCACCTCGGCGTACTTCCCGTTCCACGTGGTCCTGCAAACGCCATCGCAGTTGTACGCGACCTACCTGGCCGCCGTGGCGGTGGCGGATGGTGATTACGCCGATGACGTTGAGGCTGCGATTGTCGTGCGCGACGCAGCGATTGCCACGGCGCGCACTGCCGCGCAGGATGACGCGGATGTAGCTTACGGCACGTACCAAAGTGATTTAGCTGATGCGCTTGCCGCATTCGCAACCAGCAACGACGTTGAGGTTTTTTGGCAAGCGGAAGAAACCGCATGGGAAGAATACGACGACGCACTGACACCCCTGATGTCCGATCTGGTGGCCGAGAATTTTGCAATCCTGTCTGATTTCGATGCGGCGGCGGCGTCAGCGCTGGCAACGTGGCAGGACGCGGAGGCCGACGCATGGGATGTCTATGATTCGGCAATGGCCACGTTGCCAGGCTCCCCGTCGCTGAGCTCTCGCGTTGAGGAGCCGGCTTTTACAATTACTGAGGTCGAGCTGGGGTATCTTTCCGCGGACCTGCGCTATTTGGAACAGCTTTATGCGGATTACGTGACCGCGGTCGACGAGGCCGACACGGATTATGAAGCGGCGGTTGCGGGCCGCGCTGCGGCGATCGAAGCAGCGCGTGCCGCTGGTGCGAGCGATGCCGACGCGTTGTACGCCATTTACGAAACGGCGGTCGCGCAGGCGCTTGCAATATTCGACGCCGCAATCGCCGTGGCGCAAAGTGATCGCGACTATGCCCTGGATGCAGCCTACGTGGCCTGGGAATCGGCAACTGAACCGGCGCGGACCGATTATGATGCCGCGGTGTCGGACGCATACGACGACTACGACGCAGCCATTGCGGCTCTGGACGTGGATTACGATGACGCCATCGCCGCTGCCGAGAACGCCTACGACACCGCAATCGCGCCCTATCAGGTCGCCTATGACGACGCCTATTCGGCATGGTTGATTGATCCGGAGGATCCGCAATTACAAGCGGACCTTCAACAGGCGGAGAACGAGCTCAATGCGTCAATTGGCGTCGCGGAAAGCCAGCGCGCCGACGATTACGCGGCCGCCTTGGCTGCATGGCAAACGGGCATGGATGATGCGGACGACACGCTTGCGGCTGTGGAACAGGCCGCGTATGACGATTATCTGCTGGCCACCGAGGATGCCGATGGCGATCTTACCGACGCGGAGACCGATGCGGAGGATGCCTATCAGCTAGCGTTCGATGACGCCGACGATCAATTTACACTCGCCTCCGAACCCTGGTACAGCGATTATTCGTCAGCCCTGGAAGAACTGGAATCCGACCTTGACGACGCGGAAGCGGCCATCGTCGCGCAATACGCCGATGATGTCGCCGATGCACTCACGGCCTGGGAGACGGCCGAAGGCACCGCCTGGACGGCCTACACGACGGTGATGGCGGCCGTCCCTGGTACGCCGGCAGTGGAAGCGAGGGTCGAGGAACCCGCGCCGGAAGTTGAATTCCAGCAACCGCGGCCGTTGCTTCGCCCATTCGGCGGTGCCCTGCGGCGGGCACGCGCGGAATTAGGGACCATCCTCCAGACCTATGAAATCGAACGATATGATCGAAACGGCAATCTCATTCGCCACGATACCCAGTGGCGCCTCGGACAACGTTTGCAAAACCTTGCAAGGAATTTAGATCAACGTCGAATCATAACGACAGGTATTTTGACTGGGGATATTTTCGACCCTAACACTTTTGAGTATTTCAACAACCTGCGGCCAAACGAAAACAGCATCCTGGTTACGATTAACGGGATTTGGAATAGTCGTCAGGACGCATTGAATGTCCTCAATACGGTCAACACATACCCGGTTGGCAATCGTCGAGTAGCGGTTTGGAACGGGACCCACGGAATTGCTGGTGGAAATGACACTATCGGGCAAATTGTCCTCAACGAACTCGGGGCAGAAACGATTGCGGATCTACGCGCGGCGATTCAAATTGAGATCGCGGCTCGGGCGTTGCGCAACAACGGGGGTATTGGTGAAAAAACCATCTACGTAGTCGGTCACAGTCAAGGGAGCGAAATCTTTTTCCGCGCCATGAGCTTTTTGAGCGCCGAGACCCGCGCCATGATCCGCTTTGTCGGTGTGGGCGGGCAGCGATTTGTGGCCAACGATATGGGATTGCGCAGTTCGGTCAATTACTACTTCTCGGATGATCCTGTCCCGCGGCTTGCAAATCGACTGCGTCACCGCTGGCTTTATGCGGTCACCCATACTTTCGAGGTGCACCGGCTGCCCGCAAGTCCTCAGGGCTCGGGGCATAGCTGGGCGAACAATTATTCCTGGATGTTCATGACACAACGCGGCGTTCAGCCGCCGGCAGGCACGCATGAGATTAGCTATGGTGGCTGGCCATTGCTGTTTCGGGATTTGCGCCGAAACCAATAAGCCCCGCTGTTCTTGATAACGACTTTACGAATTCACTTTTTGAAAGGAGTCTTAAGATGTTGCTCTCAGGGATGTTGATGATCGCATGTGTCGCGGGCGCGCAGTTGCCGGGGCCATCCACGAAGCAAATCGCTGAGCGCGAGTTGCGTGCGCGTGGCGCTAGATTCCAAAAGGTTGGACTTTCGGTTACGTTCATGCCTGAACACAGGGACACGACGGATGACCAGTACAAAAAACTCTGCGCGACCCATGCCAAAAACGCCTATGTAGAGATCAGTGTTGAATGGAAAGGCAAGGACGAGGACCTGAAATACCTGCGTGACCTGCCTAACTTGAAGGAAATCGTATGGGGTGGTCGCCAATTCCACGAAGGCTGGTGCAAGGAAATTGAATCATGTACGCAATTGGAGGGGCTTTTCTTCAGCAGCTGGAAACTAGGCGACAAGGGCCTGGCGGTGGTCGAAAAGCTGCCAAATCTTGTCGCCTTGAGCCTCATAAACACCGAAATCACCGACGACGGCCTGCGTCACCTCAAGAACCTCAAGAGGCTGCGCTGGCTCAGTTTGAGTGGCTGCAAAAAGGTCACGGACAAGGGTTTGGCACATCTCAAAAATCTGACCAGCCTCGAAGACCTCAATCTCGAAGTTACGAAAACCACCGCCGAGGGCATGGTCCACCTCAAGAACCTTAAGAAGCTGCGCCGTGTCCGCCTTTCCAGTTATTCCAACTTCCTTGAGATCGAGAAACCCCAGTTGCCGGCCAAAAAGAAGATCGTTGGCCTGAAGCACTTCGCCAAAATGACGGAATTGCGCATGCTCGACGCGCGCAGCTACGGCGCCAGCGATGATGATCTCAAGTACCTGAGCAAAATGACCAGGCTGGAGGAACTGAACCTCTGCTACACAAGGGTCAGCGACAAGGGCCTCGAACACCTGGCTAGACTGACTGCTTTGAAAGAACTCGACCTCTTCGGCACCAACGTGAAAGGCGATGGACTGCGGCACCTCAAGGGACTGAAGAACCTCAAATCCCTCGTGCTCGGCTTCTGTCCGCTCAAAGACAGTGCCGTGGAACACCTCCAGAACATGACCCACCTCAAATACCTGGAAGTGGGCGACTCAGGGATGAGCAAAAAGGCGATCGAGAAATTGAAACGCGCCTTGCCGAAAACGACGGTCCGGTGAGAACGATTGAGCCCCGGCGACACCATACCTGATTCTTGACGCCCAAGCCATTGTGGCCGTAGTCGTCCATTCTCTGAAACCTGCGTAGTGAAATTTCGGGCTTTTTTTTCAAAACTGGCGCAGCTGGGCACGGGGCGTTTTCCTAAGCTGCTGGCATGGACGCTTTCGAGCAACTCAAACAGGACGTTCGCGACGG
>JACPPF010000005.1 GCA_016191165.1 Planctomycetota bacterium | reverse complement strand
TAAGAGATTGTGGCTACCATCAAGATAAGTTAATATAAGTGTAACAATTCCAGGCAGCTGATGCAAGGAAAATCCAGCTGAAAAGCAGCTGCCAAGGATTTTTGTGTTAGCTCAATAGTGCCCCGTGGGAATCCAGGCTAGCCGAATAGGAATCCGGGCGTGTCGATGGGCTTGGTCACCTACTAGTCACCAACGACCTCAGCAGCGTTGCCGGGTGGA
Source organism: Planctomycetota bacterium (assembly GCA_016191165.1). GTDB lineage: Bacteria > Planctomycetota > Planctomycetia > Gemmatales > Gemmataceae > SIAQ01. The sequence continues at coordinate 9,882 of JACPPF010000005.1, read as the reverse complement.
CCGCTTGCCGACCCGTGAAATGCTCGATCTGCATTCGGCACGAGAAGCCCGGCGCGACGATGATCGTGCTCGCGTCCGCCTGGCGAATCGCGGGGAAGAGCCGCTGTTCACCGACGAGGCGGGATATTTCGTAGTGCTCCTTTTCGTAGCCGAACGATCCCGCCATGCCGCAGCAGCCTGCGTCGAGGTCGATCACGTCCGCGCCAGGAATGCGCCGCAGCAGCGTCAGCAGCGGCCCCATGCCGACGAGCGAACGCTGATGGCAATGGCCCTGCACGAGGATCCGCTTCGGCCCGGCGCGGAACGTCACGTTGGTCTCGGCCAAACGCATTTCAAGGAACTCCTCGAAGGTAAAGCATCGCTCGGCGATTGCTCTCGCTTTCGCACGCATTTCGCCTTTGAGGAGGGCGGGATAATCGTCCTTGATCGTGAGTATGCAACTGGGTTCGCAGGCAATGATAGTTATTCCGGATTGTGCCGCCACATGCAGCATTTCGACATTGTGCTCGGCGTTTGCGATGGCTGCGTCGAGCATGCCGTTGGAAATCATCGGCCGGCCACAACATCTCGTGCTTTGAGATTTGAACGCCGGGACGAAGACATGATTGATTTTCTGGAGCAACTCGATGGCTGCCAGGCCCAAATCGGGCTCGTGAAAGCGAATGAAGGTGTCCGGGAAGAAGTACACCGGCGGAAGCGCCGTGTCGTTGGTTTGCAAGGTTGCATGGCGTAAGGAAAACGCCTTCGCTGCAAACCGAGGCGGCGTGCGCCGGCGGTCGATTCCGAGCGACCTTTCATTGAGCCACCGGGCCATTCGACTGCCGGCCCACCAGTTGGACAGCGGCGTCGCCGTGCAGCCCCACGCGCTCAGCGTCGCCACGTTGCCGAACAACCAGTTGCGCCAGGGCAGGCCGTGCTTTTTGTGGTGCTGGTCGAGCACCTCCGCTTTGAGTCTTGCCATATCGACGTTGGTCGGACATTCGCTTTTGCAAGCCTTGCATTCGAGGCAAAGGTCCAGGGCTTCGAGCACAGCCGGGTCGGCCAAGGCGTCTTGCGGTCGCTGACGCTCCCGGCTCGCCAGGAGATCGAGTTGACCCGTCAAGGCGAGCCGAAGCGTATTCGCGCGACCGCGGGTGCTGTGCTGTTCGTCGCAGGTCGCCTGGTAGGAGGGGCACATCGTGCCGCCGCGTTTCTTGCGGCACTCGCCGACGCCGGCGCACAGTTCGACAGCTCGTGTCATGCCGCCGTCGGCGCTGAAGTCGAAAGTGGTCGCAACCTCCGGCGTGACGTAAGCGGGGCCGAAGCGCAGGTTCGTGGCGAGCGGCGGTGCATCGACGATCTTGCCCGGATTGAAAAGGTCGTGCGGGTCGAACGTGCGTTTGATCTCTCGAAATGCTTGATAGAGCGTTGAGCCAAACATCCGTTCCTGAAACGGACTTCGCACGAGCCCATCGCCATGTTCACCGGAGAGGGCGCCGCCGTATTTCAGCACCAGGTCCGCCACTTCGCTGGCGATGGCCTCAAATTTCGCGATGCCCTCGGCCGTTTTCAGGTTGACAATGGGCCGCACGTGCAAGCAGCCGACCGATGCATGGGCATAGACCCCCGCCGTCGTACCGTGCCGGGAGATCGCCTGGAGGAATTCAGCGATATAGTCGCGCAGTCGATCCGGCGCGACGGCCGTATCCTCGACGAACGAAATCGCCTTGGCGTCCCCCTTCTCCGCCATCGACAGCCCGAGCGCCAGCGTGCGCAGTTTCCAGATGCGCGCCTGCGCGGCTGGATCGGTTGCGCGATGCAGGCGCGCGTTCACGTTTAGCGCTCGCATCGAGCCTTCCAATCCATCCAACTTTGGCAGCAGTTCGCTCACCGTATCCCCGTAAAACTCGATGATGAGGATCGCGCCCGGGTCGCCCTGAATGAAATCACGCAGGCGCGCGGCGTCCGCGTTGAGTTTGGTGCAGTCGAGAATGAAGCGGTCCATGACCTCGACGGCTGCGGGATGATGCGTCAGGATCGTGGGCGTCGCCGCGAGGGCATCCAGCAAGTCGTCGAATTGCACAACCAGGAGCGCCTTGGCCCTGGGCAACTCCACGAGCCGAAGCTTCGCTTCGAGAACGATGCCGAGCGTGCCTTCGGAGCCGACAAACAGGTTGGCGAGATTAAAACCACCAGCCCCCTGCGCAAGCAGGGGGTCGCCTCGCTTACGCCGTTGGCCACAACTGAATCGATCCAGGTTGTAGCCCCCGACGCGGCGCAATATCTTCGGAAAGCGGCGTTCGATTTCGTCCGCGTGTTCCGTCGCCAAACGGCAAACCGCGCGGTGGATTTCTCCTTCACGGTCCGCCTGCCCGCATTTTGCTCCCAGTTCGGCATTGTCGAGCGGGCGCGTTTGAACGATGCTGCCGTCCGCGAGCAAAACTTTCAATTCCAGGACATGATCGATGGTCTTGCCATGGATGATCGAATGGGTACCTGACGAATTGTTGGCGATCATGCCGCCGATGGTGGCGCGATTGGCGGTGGAGATGTCCGGGGCGAACTGCAAGCCGTGCGGCTTGATATGTTGATTGAGATCGTCGAGCACGCAACCGGGCTCGACGCGCACCCAGCGTTCGGCGACATTCGATTCGAGAATCCGATTGAGGTACTTGGACGCATCGAGAATGACGCCGGTCCCGATTGATTGCCCCGCTTGCGACGTGCCGCCGCCGCGCGCGGTGATGGGAACGCCAAAGCCGGCGCATACTTTCACGGCGGCTACTACATCGTCCACGGTCGTCGGGAGCACGACGCCAAGGGGCACAATCTGGTAGACGCTGGCGTCCGTCGAATAAAGGGCGCGATCAAGCCGCTCGAAGCGCACCTCGCCGGCGACTTCGCCTCGAAGGGCCGCCGCCAACGAAGCCACATCGACCGCACAGTTCTGCATGCCAATACCTCTCGGTTTTCGCCTTGGGCCTCGGCTCGAATTCTGGCATGCACTCATCATCTCGCGACCGTCGAAATGACAAGTGACTGCGGCGGTGATTTCACGGAAGCGCCGCCGCCCGATCGAATTCCTCCACGATGTAACGGCAATCGGGATGTGCCATGGCCAAACCGCGCAGCATTTCGATGACTTCATCCGTTCGGTCATTTTCGTCAGCAAGGCACTTGGGGAGCAATTCAAAGCTATCGAGAAAGTCACCGACGCCGACGCTCTCGTCATTATACGCTCGTGAACGAGCATGTACGAGCAGGCGATGAAGCGCCTTGAGAGTCGGTGGGAAAAATTCTGCTTGGATCATTGTTGCTCTCCGATTTCAAATTCGACATCGACCAACCGTGTCAGGCGTTTTTTCGTCGGTTGAACGACAATGGGAGGGAACGGCAAGGTCGCATGACTCGCTCCTTCGATGACGCGCTCCCAACGGTTTTGGTCCGAGCTTGTGATCCGTCTGATCGAACGCTTCGGCGACAGCAATGCGTCCAACGGAATGTAGCCGTTTCCGAGACTGATGCCCGAACCATCGACGATTTCAGCCGTTATTTGATCATGGCCATGGAGCTGCGCGGCTTTGGCTCGGCGCACACCGTCCATAATCAGGTACAGGTTCCCGGCCTCGTGGATGAACGAATTCATCCACTCCATTCTATCCAACAAAACCTTGCCGTGAAATCGGAATTCAAGGGTTCGGCGAAGCCGCGGAGGCGAGCTTCAACAAACCGTCGCGCAGCCGTTCGAGCCCGCGCTCCAGCGTGACGCCGCCGGCGGCAAAGGAGACGCGCAAGGCGCCTTCCCCCGCTGCGCCATAGGCAGACCCGTGGATGAGCACGACTCCCGCATCATGCAGCAGGAAGCGACGCACGTCATCGGACCTCCGGCCAAGGCCGCGCACATCGAGCATGACAAACAGCCCCCCCTCGGGAACGAGCGGCACAACGCCGGGCAGCCCCGTCAGCGCTTGCACCACGTGATCGCGACGAGCCTGATACTCGGCAGTCGTCGTGCGAACCGACGCTTGATCCCCCCGCAAGGCGCTGACGGCCGCGTGCTGAACTAACGTCGCCGGTCCACGGCTGAATTGCTGCAAGACAAGCAGCATGGCCTGAATGATTTCCACGGGGCCGGCGCAGTAGCCGACGCGCCAGCCGGTCATGCCATAGGTTTTGGAGAGACTGTTGACCAGCACGGTGCGGGCCCGGGCATCCGGCGAAAGTGCTGCCGGCGAGACATGGCGCCGGCCATCGTAGATGAGCGACTCGTAAATCTCGTCGCTGATGACGCGGAGATCACGCGCCGCAGCGAAGTCGAGGCAGGCGGTCAGCTCGGCGTGCGTCCACACCGTCCCGGTCGGATTCCACGGCGTGTTGAGCAGGAGCACGCGCGAACGTGGCGTGTACGCCGCCTCCAGCGCGGCACGATCGATCGCGAATCGCCCAGCGTGAATCGCGGACCGTATCGGCCTGGGCTGCCCGCCCCAGATCGCGATCGGGGAGGCGTAAGCGTCATAGATCGGGTCGGGCAACAGCACGTCGTCACCTGGCTGGATCAACGCGGCCAGCGCGGTGAAAATGCCGGACGTTGCGCCATCGGTCACGAGAATCTCCCGGCTGGCATCGTAGGTCAGACCGTTGTCACGCCGCAGCTTTTCCGCGATCGCTTGCCGCAGGATCGGCTCCCCCTGATTGTCGGGATACCCGGTATGTCCATCGCGAAGCGCCCGCTCGGCGGCCTCGACAATGTGGGTCGGCGTCGGCGTGTCGGGCTGACCTCGCATTAGCGATATCAGCGTTCGGCCCTCGGCTTGAAGCTGGCGTGCCTCCAGCAGGACGCGGTTGACCGCGGTGGGTTGCAAGGTGCTGACACGCTCTGCCACATTCATGGGATGCCTCCATCGATCAACGCACGCAGCTCACGCCGCGACACTTTGCCCATTGCATTTCGCGGTAAGGCATCCACGAAGTGATAGCCGGTGGGCTGTTGATAAACGACAAGCCGATCGCCCAGGAAGTCGCGCAAGCGTTCCTCATCCAGGGTCGGATCGGCACGCACGACGATGGCAACGACACGCTCCCCTTTGCGGTCGTCGGGAACGCCGACCACCGCCGATTCGCGCACGCCAGGGCATTCATTGATGACGCGTTCAACGATCTGCGGGTAGACGTTGAAGCCGTTCGTGATAATCAGATCATTCTGGCGTCCGACCAGCGTCAGAAAGCCATTGGCGTCGAGAAAGCCCAGGTCGCCGGTGCCGAACCAGCCAGAAGCGAACGCCTCGCGCGTGGCGTCCGGCTTGTTCCAGTATTCGGAAAACAGGTTCGGCCCGCGCAGGCGCACCGCGCCGACCTCGCCCGGCGCGGCGGCGACGCTGACCTCAACGCCGGGGAGCGCCTTGCCCACCGATCCATTCGGCCACGGTCCGTCCAGGGGTAGGCTGGTGATCACGAACGCCTCGGTCATCCCGTACCGATTGATGACCGGCTTGCCCAGTGCCGCTTCGAGCGCGGGCAGTACCTCCGCGCGAATCGGCGCCGACCCACACGTAAACAGACGCATCGCTTTCCATTCGCAAGCGGCGGTGGCGAATTCAGGCTGTTCGAGAAATCGGTAATAGATCGTCGGCACCCCCATGAAAACGCTGCACGCGCCGATGCGCTCCAGCGTTCGTTGCGCCTCGAACTCCTCCAGCAACAAACACCCGCCCGACAATAGCGTGAGCTGCGTCGCGAAACAAAGGCCGTGGATGTGAAATAGCGGCAAGACGTTCAAGACGACATCGTCGGGCGTGAAGCGCCAGCAGGCTTGCAGGGCACGCAGGCTGGACAGGACGTTGGCCTGCGTATGCACGACTCCCTTGGGCCAGCCCGTTGTGCCGGAGCTATAGAGGATCAGGCACGGATCACTAGGTGAGTGGTGAGTGGTGAGTGGCGAGTGGTGAGTGGCGGTAGTTGAATGGTCCTGAATCGTCACATCGGCAATGAGCTTTTGCAACTCGGGAAGCTCCGGCTTCAACGTCTCCAGGATCGGCGCGACCGCGTCCCCAACGATCGCGACACGGGCACCGCTGTCCGCCAGGAAAAATCGGAGTTCCTCGCGCGTGAAACGCGGATTGAGCGGCAACGTGACAGCCCCGGCAAAAAGCGTCGCAAGATGAGCCATTAGAAAAGCCCGCTTGTTCGACGTGCACAGGACAACACGATCTCCCTTGTTGACGCCCAGCGACCGCAACCTGGCCGCCCCCGCGCTTGCGCGCGTCAAAAGCTCGCCATAGGTAAATGTCCCTTCTTGATGAACGACCGCGCGGCGCGCGGAATGTCTCTCAAAGGTCTCATGCAACATTTGCAGGAACGTTTCGGCCACGAGATATAGGTTATTAGCGACGGTGACGTAAATACAGTGCTGAGTGCTGAGGGATTCGCGTCAGGTGCTGACCTCAGCCGAGCGGTGCTCGAAACGGAAAGCCTGTTTTCGCAAGCTCACTACTTATCACTCGCCGCCGATTCCGACTTTGCCAATCGCGTGCGGAGAGGCCGCAGCACCAGGAGTGCCAGCAGGGCTGCGATGGCGTCGGCAGCGATCATGATGGCGAAGACGGGAACCCAACTCTCGGTTTGCGAACGCAAGACGTCACAAAGGGCCACGAGCAAGGAAGCGGCGCCCTTGGCGGTGTAGAGCAAACTGTAATTGGTCGTGGCGAACTTGCGGCCAAACATATCGCCGCTCACCGCCGGGAAAAGGCTGAAGACCGCCCCCCAGCCAAAGAAGGCCAGGCCGGACATGAGGACGAACAGGATTGGGTCCTGTGCGTGTTGGATCAGGAAAAACAGTGCGATCCCTTCCAGAGAGAAGGCCAGGAAAATTGCGATTTCGCGACCGATGTAATCGGAAATCCATCCAAACACCGGTCGGGTAAGGCCGCCCATGACGCGATCGAGTTCCACCGCCAACGGAAGAGCGGCGGAGGTAAACCACAGAAACGTGACGGGCATCGCGGCCACGCCGAATTCCCGGGCCAGGGGATCAATGTGGCCGATCATCAAAAGTCCAGGAATCGCTCCCAGCGTCATCATCAGGTAGATGAGCCAGAAGGCCGGGCAGCGCAGCATCTCCAGCGGCGTGAAGTCGCGGCCCGATTGCAAGACTCTGGAATGGACGGCGGCGGGCGCCTCGCCGGGTCGAGGAAAGCGCATGATCAGCGTGGCAAGAATGATGACCAGCGCCTGGCCGATGCCGAACCACACGAACGCCTGATCGTAACCGTAATGGAGGATCGTCCAGCGGACCGGACGTACCGTGCCTGCCGCTCCCGCTCCGAAGGCGGCGGCCATGAGACCCGCCGCCAGACCGCGCCGGTCCGGGAACCATTTCAACGCGCTGCCCATGCTCACGCTATAGACAATCCCCGAACCGCAGCCCGAAAGCGCCTGCCCCGCATAAAGCAGTTCCAGCGATGACGTTTCGGCACTGATGATCCAGCCCAGCCCGGCCAGGATTCCGCCGCCAAACAGGAGCTTGCGCGGCCCAAATCGCTCCGCCAGATACCCTTCCAGCGGCACCAGCCAGGTTTGGGCCTGAACGAAGAAGAGGTAAAAGGCATACTGAATCTCCGCTTTTTCCCAGCCATGTCGATCTTGCAGCGGCACAACAAAGAACGTCCAGGAATACTGAAAATTGGCGACCGCAACCATTCCCGTGATGCCCGTGGCGAGCTGCACCCAGCGGTTGGAAAAAATCATGACAGATCTCGGCGCCCGTGTTGCTTCGAGGACCGTTTTACGTGGTCCTCGCGCAGAATCCAGAGAGGCAATCCGAGGCGGGCGCGCTAATACCAGCCCACCGCGAAAGCGGGGCAGTTTCGCCCAGCCATTTCGCAAAGAATCTTGTTGACAGCGCCTTTAACGGCCGGTTACCATCTCCTCTATCGGATGACCCATTTATCGACATTTCCAAAGCCCGCAGGAGCGTGCCGAATGTTCCGCCCACTCACGTGGACCCAGGAAAAGGGTCGGGCGTCATTGTTTTTTCGGTGATTCCGGCTGACAATCCAACAATGACAACGGCTCGACCTTGACGTTTGATTCAAACGGCAATCGCAACGGCGGCAGCTACACAACGCAGTACAACCGCATGACGGCCGACGCGAACTGGACGTACGGCTACGATTACAGCGGCCGGCTCACGCAGAAGACGACGACGGCGGGCGGATCGAGCGAAAGCTGGACGTATGCGTGGAGCGCGAGTAGCCGACTGACCGAAGTCAAGCACTATGATTCGAGCGGCACCCTTGACCTGACCGTCGATTACGATGCATTCGGCGAAATGATCCAGCGCGACAACGGCACGATCGTCGAGCGCTTCATCATCGACGGCGGCAATAGCAACATGCCGCGCGCGATCGGCAATGAAAACCGAAACGTCGTCGCGATCCTTGACGGCAGCAACACCTGGAAAGAAAGCTACCTCTGGAGCGACAAGGTTGATCAGCAACTTGGCCGCGTGGTTTTGAGCGCCAACAACTTCGCGTTGTGGCCGCTGAAAGATCGCCTCGGCTCAGTCCGCGACATCATCAACAGTGCGGGCACGCTCCGGGATTCAATCAAGTACGACGGCTGGGGCAACATCACAGCCGAGACCGATCCCACTTACTGCGGCTGGTACGCCTGGACCGGGCGACAACTCGACGCCGAGACGGAGTTGCAGTACAACCGCGCCCGCTGGTACGACCCCAAAATGGGCAGGTGGATCAGCCAGGATCCGCTGGGGTTTGATGCGGGCGATACGAATCTTTATCGATACGTGAAAAATGGGCCGACGTATGGGACGGATCCGAGTGGGCTGGACGCTTTTGTTACTGGTACTTCGTCCCATACTGGCATAGCTGTCACGGTTCGAGACGGCAAAGGCAACGTGGTAGGCATCCTTTCGGCTGATTATGGGGCAAAAAACTTCCAAGAAAATCCTAATGTCGGAATCTTGGATTATGTCGGACCGGTATTCCATTCATCCGCACAGATCCTATTTGGATATCATCCCATTGATTCCGCAAATGCGAGGACCATCATGAATGGGCGAAGGATTACTGGAACGGCGCAGCGGGACAATGCCTTGGTCGTTTTGATTCTGGAGCAGGTTGGAGAAGGACGAAAAATTTTGAATGAAAAAATCGCAGCCAACAAGTCGCAATCCTGGAAACAAGACGTTGTTTCACGACGATGGAGGTCGTACTCCGTTTTCGCAGATGACACTTGCCACTCCTTTACTTGGTGGGCATTTAGGTAAATACACCAAAAGAAGCACGGCTAGGGACGGGCAGTGGTGGAATCTCGGTTCGGAAGTCTTAAGCGGTGTTGACAATTATATCAAGAAAATTGACGCTCCAAATAGACCAGGACCCTACCAGCTGAAGGACAAGAAGATCGGACCTCCCCCTAGCCGACTTCGTAACTCCGAGAACAGAACGCCGCCTCCAACTCCAGGTGAAAAAATCAAGAAAGGACCCTACGATCCCAGATAAGGAGACGAACAGACATCGGCCACCCGCCATTCATTTCCGGTTGATACCAAAAAGAGCCGCGTTTTAGGAGCAACGGTGGCCGCGCCTCGGGTCGGAAATATTAAACGGACGTGATTGAATATCAAGAAAGACATTCCCTGGATACAATAACACAGTGCGAAGGTGTTCCAATGTTTTTTTTCGTACGTTTTACACTCCCTTGTGGCCTTGTTATCGTAGCATTGATTCTATGGATACTCCACCTAGATGGCCATTTTACAAGTCCCTGAGCAGTTGTCCGTCGGGTGGCGGTGGTAGGGGCGGAGTGGGTAGAGGAAGCGTTTGAAACGCTGGGGATCTCGGCCAAACCACGCTCGACCGAATCGCTGCTGGCGGCGTGTTT
>JACPPF010000068.1 GCA_016191165.1 Planctomycetota bacterium | reverse complement strand
GACAAGCGGCGGCGCAAAAGGGTTTGGCATGACGGACATCCTTGCCCAGGAGATCGGGGCGGTTTGCCAGCTTGACGTAAACGCCCCGTTTTGTCCAGGCCAATTGCAGCTGTGCAGCGATTTGTGAAATGGTCATCTAGCCTCAATGGGCGGCCCCGAAGCTATCCTCAAGGGGCTGGACCTACGTTGCTCCCACATTACGTCGGAAGAGCATAAGGAGCCGCACTTTCCGCGACATCCAGGCTTCATCTGCAGTACTCACGATGAGGTTGCACGGGCAGTGCTGCCCCTAATTTGCCCCCAACAATTTCGAGGGTCTCGCCTGCCTGGTCAATTGGGAATTCGGGGGGCGGCGGATTGTGGAGACATGTGGAGCACGCCCCAATCCGCAGCAGGCCTTACCGGTCGCTTTTTTCCTATGATAGCCAAGCCGAGGAATTCAGAGTTCAAGGAGGACAGGTCCATGAAGACCGGCCGTAATAATCCATGTCCTTGTGGCAGCGGCAAGAAGTTCAAGAAATGCTGTCTAGGCAAGGCACATCCGACCGCCCCATTGTTTCAAAATGCTCATCCCATTCAGGCGGCGGCGACAGCAGCGTCTCAGCGAACACCGGCCTGGCGCCAACCGCCGCCGACAGAGAAATCGGCTCCCAGACCCCCCAGTCCGCTCGAACTGAAATGGGATGCGATCTGGAATGAATTCAAGTCTCAGCACGGTGAAGCGCGCGCAGCCGTCTTCCTGCGGACGCTCGACGACAATGAGTTGATGAATGACGAAGCGGCCTTTGAAATGCTGAATGAGTTGCACGAAGACGCCGTCGCTCGGGGCGAGCGAGAGCGGTTTGGCCGGATGGTTGAAGCGCTTGTCGAGCGACGGCCCGAAGTTTACGAGGAGGGCGTCCACTATTATCTCTCCTGGCAGCTTCTGGATGCGCTCGCCGATGGTCGGCCCGATGTCCTGTCCTTGACGCGAGCCTTGGCACGCAAGGCTGGCCGAGATCTCGACGTTGTCAATGGAGGCCTGGCCGCCCTGGCTTATCACGGACAACTCGCACCTCTCGTCGAAGCGATGCGCATCGGCTGGCCCCTGGTCCGCGAATCAAACAACGTCTTAGGTTGGGCAATCGGTGAATTCTCCGAAGCCGGCGCCTCTTACGAAATGTACGCCTACCTCGAAGGGGCATCGTCCCCCGATCCCTCGAACGGCGAGTTGCTCGAACGCATCCGGTATTTCGTTGACGACCCCCGTCTGGAGTACGTGGCTGAGTTCGTTGGCCATGTGTCAGGAACCATGGAGGGTGCCTGGACAATGGCCGATTTCACGCTGAATCCGCCCAAGAACCATCGCCGCCGGGATGAGTGGGTTGACGAAGACGATGAGGAGGACGAGACGCCGGAGGATCGGGGAGCGCGGAATCTGTTCCGCTTGATATTGCAGTTTGTCGGGTATCTTCGCCGCGTTGAGCAGGTTCCGTACCCGCGGGGGGAATTGATTCGGCATGCGCTGCACGGCTACTTCATCGAGCGTCACCGAGGGGACCTCAACCCACGGCTCAGCATGCTCGATCAAGCCGTCCATCCCAAGAAAAAGCTGTCGCCGCCGCCAAAGCCCTCCCATCCCCTTTGTCCGGAGCGCGTCACACTTGACGTGTGCATAGGGCAGATGTTTGGCTTCATGTCCGCGCAACATCATAAGGCAGCCGCGTTGTTCGGGGTCATCCCTGCCTGGTTGCGATTCCTGGAATCGAAGCAGCTAATCAATGACGAGCAGCAGGCTCGAACGCTGGAGGAGTTGCGCCCGTTGCACGCCAGCGTCTTGAAGCTGATGGAAGCCTATACGGAGGATCCGACGCTCTATTGCTCTCTGAAAGGATGGCTCGATGCGCCCTGAGCGAGGCGTGATTTCCGAGGTGATCCGAATTCCGTTTTCCCGCTTTCTACCTGCATTTCTCGGAACTCCTATAATTTCTGTGAATTGTTTTTCAAATTCGCCACCGCTGAGACACGTTGAAGTATTGCCGGAGGATACACCCATGCATCCGCAGGTAGTGAAACAGATGGTGAAGCAGTTTCGCGAGCGCACAGCACACACGGGGGCTGAGCAGCACTCCTTCGCTCCGTGGTACTTGCACGACAAGCTGCAGATCCACGAGACGCGCGCGATGCAGCAGTCGTCCGACGGTAGTTACGACTTTGGCATAGATGCGTTCAATCTCAACGCTGATGGTGCTCATCCCATTCTTCTGCTCGTCCAAGCGAAATACTCGGCAAGCGTAGCGCTGGTTGCGAAGGGCTTCCGCGAGCTTGAACGCGCTCTTCCGGAACTTCAACGCGCGCTCGAGGGTATCGAGACATCCGAGCCAATTCAAAACAAGGTTCTGGTTAACCTGCGTGCTTCACTTAATCGCCTCGACCATGCGGCACGGGCACAAGTCGAAATCGAGTTCCACGTAATTCATCTCTGTGAGGACGATGAGGACATCCTGGCCAACCGTTTCCGGGAGCCGATCAAGCGGCTGTCCGAGGCTGTAACGAGTCTCCTTGATTCTCATCGGTGCCTAATCAAACAGGTTGCGCCCAGAGACCTCGGGCCGCAGCAGACCATTGTCGTTCCCCCCGAGGAAGTTCAGCTGCACCTGGATGGCGGTTACCCATTCCCAGCGGGCGACTCCTCCACGATGTATGCGGGAGTCGGTCGGCTGTCTGACCTCGTCACACTTTACCTGGCGCGGCGCGACAACCTGTTCTCCCGCAATGTTCGATACTATCTCACGTCGAAGAAGAACACTGAGCGGGGCCCAGCCGGCAAAATGCGAGCAACACTGAAAGAGATGTGCGTCGATGGTACCCTGCCGCCCGAGCGCTTCGCGTTGTTCCACAATGGCATAACTATCTTCGCAAGGAAGGCATCGATTGAGGAAGGCCAGTTGCGGCTGCGCGATCCGTATGTGCTCAATGGTTGCCAAACCATCAAGAACGCCTTCTTGTTCCGCCACGATACCCACTTGAAGGCGAAAATTAACGACGAACTCTGGAAACGAGTCTCTGTCCCGCTCCGCGTTATCGAAACCGCCAACGAGGATCTCGTGCGTGCGATCACTGTCAATAATAATCGCCAGAATGCAATGTCATCAGCGGCCCTGCGTGCCAACGACCCCATCCAGCTTCGGATCGAGCACCGTTTCAAGGAGCGCCGAATCCTCTACCAGCGACAGGAGGGGGCATGGGAGTACCTCTGGGCGACTCAACCGGATATTCTCGAAGATGAGTTCGAGAATGCGCGTGGAGGGTACGTAGATATCCATGATATTGCGCGCGCCATTGTCGCCGTGTCAGGCAAGGTCGGGCTAGCGAACCACCCGAATGACCTCTTTGAAAGCGACACGGCATATGAGAACTGTTTCGACGAAAAGCGCCGCCTTCGTTCGGTTGTCTTCCTCGTTTTTCTACAGAACTTGCACGATGTGATGGGCCTTGTCCTAAGAAAGGACCTCAAACTTGCTCCCGTAGCCGGAGGACCGAGACCTGCCCGGTTGTTGTACCACGCCATCTGCTTGCTTGCACGCTACCTCGCACGAGAGAAAGACGTCGAATTCGTTTCCGATTGGGGCAAGCAACTTCACGGTAGGGATAAGAACTTCAGGGAAGAGATTCGGAAAATCATGAACTCAAACAAGTCCGGGATACGGAGTGAGCTTTCCCGTCAGTTCATGACGCTAGAATCGACCAAAGCCGACGACCTAAACGGTGCGTTCGAGCGTTGCAAGAAAGTGCTTGGCTTGAAAGAACTGATCGATCCTTTCGCTACTTTCGCAAACCTAGATTCAGAAGTGCCGGTGGTTGTCGAGGACGAACCCGCCTAAACTTGCACCAATGCGCAAAGGGGGGCGGATACCTAAAGACGCCTGAGTCGTCAGAAATACGCGCTGGTTTTCACCAAGACTGACGGCTCCTTCAAACGCCGCGCTCAGCGGTTCATCGCCGATCAAAAGCTGTTGGAAACGGTCAACGAACTTCTGGATGGCCAAACCGAGCAACTGGTTGCCCGCGGGTGATTGTCCCGCCGACGTTGTTCAAGCATCCATGTACTGCGGCGGCGATTTGCCGACGCGTTTGATCACGCGCGGATAGGTGACGGTTGGAATGGCTTCCTCGATTCGCTCCACCTGGATTTGATGGAACCAGTCATCGCCGAAGTCGAACCAGTATCCGAAAGCATGCTTGCGATTTTGCAAATCCAAGTCGTCCAGCGTTGTCGTGCGGGCGTCGCCGCACCTCGATTTCTTTTCATCCCGACCTGGAATGCCATAGTTCGGCCCCTTGGGATCGAACGGCCTTTTGCCGAATTGAAATTCGTAGAGATGCGTGTCCCACCGATCATATGCCTGGAAGATCGCGTTGTGCAGGTCTTCAAGGGTTTGATCGCCACGAATCTCGATATCGCGTCGGATCACTTTGCTGGGGAACTTGTCGCTGATAGGTCCACTCGTCAAGAAGACGGAGAGGACGTAAAGGTTCGCCGGCGGGGCCGCCTTGGCCTTTTGCCGCTTCTGTTGATCTTTCGCCGGCGCGCCTTGCTTTTGTTGTTTGCGGTTGTTCCAGGGCGGAATTTCTTCCTCTGGAATCAGAACCTGAAGCGATCGCGGCTGGCCTGGGTGGCGAAGGATCAGTCCTTTTTTCTCGAGAGCCTTCACCATCTGATTCACCGATGGCGGCGAAACGCACAGGGCGGCAGCGATCTCGGCTTCAGCGGGGGGAACCCCATGTAAGGTCGTGTAGGCGTGAATGAACGCCAAATAGCGGCCCTGTGTCGGAGTGAAGCTGGCCATGAAATCACTTCCTTGCGCTTCGTAGGATCGGATTCCCGTGGAGTTATTCTATTCACGAGTGATTGAATCGCTGTTGACACCACACGGGGAATTGTACATAATACTACCATATCTAGTTATATGGAGTTGTATTGTACATGCCCATTCGCCGATCGAAACTGGATCGCACGGCGCTCGACAAGGCAAAAGCCCTGTTTCGCAAGCATGGCGGCATGCTGCGGATGGCAAACGCTATCCAGGCCGGAATCCATCGAACCACGCTCTATGCCATGCGAGATGCCGGGCTCGTTGAGCAACTCAGCCGCGGGCTTTATCGCCTCGCCGATGCTCCGCCGCTTGCGAATCCCGACCTGGTTACTGTGGCCCGGCGAGTTCCGCGCGGGGTAGTCTGCCTGATCTCGGCGCTCGCCCTTCACGACCTGACAACGCAGATTCCCCACGAGGTTTGGCTGGCGGTTCCGCGGGACAGCGAACCCCCGCGCGTGAACTACCCTCCTATTCGCGTATTTAGATACGCCAACCAGCCGTTTGCCGCCGGCGTCGAAACACACGACATCGACGGCACCAAGGTGCGGGTCTACAATCGAGAAAAGACGCTCGCCGACTGCTTCAAGTATCGGAACAAGATCGGGCTCGATACCGTCGTGGAGGCGCTCAAGCGCTACAAGCAACAGGGCCACATCGACGCCGATGCACTGACGAGGTACGCCCAGACCTGTCGCGTTGCCAATGTCATGCGTCCATACCTGGAGGCGGTGCTGTGAAAAAACCGGTCAAGGATGTGGCGGCCTCCGTCAGGCAACGGCTTCAGAATGTCGCCAAGAAAACTAACCGTCCATTCCAGGAAGTCCTCGAATACTTCGCGATGGAGCGTCTTCTGTACCGGCTTGCCAGCTCGAAGCATGCAAGCCGGTTCGTGCTCAAGGGCGCATTGATGTTCCGGGTATGGAATGCTCCTGCCACACGGCCTACGCGCGACATCGACCTCCTCGGACGAATGGATAGCAAGGTGACGGCAGTTGTCCCCGTATTCAAAGACGTGTGCAACCAACCGGTCGAGCCCGATGGGCTGATCTTTCACGCTGATTCGGTCGCCGGTCAGGCGATCAAGGAGGACGCGGACTACGCCGGCGTGCGTGTTACGCTCCGCGCGACCCTCCATAATTCCCGCATTGCGATGCAAATTGATATCGGCTTCGGTGATGTGCTGACGCCGGCGGCCGTGGCCGCGGACTATCCGACGATTCTTGATCTGCCTGCTCCCCGGCTGAAGGGTTATAGCCGTGAGACGGTCGTCGCGGAGAAATTCGAGGCGATGGTGAAGCTGGGGCTCGTGAACAGCCGGATGAAGGATTTCTACGACATCTGGTTGCTGTCTCAGCACTTCGATTTCGATGGCTCGGTTCTTTCCAACGCAATTACACGGACACTCGCTCATCGCAAGACTCAGATCCTGGCGGCGCCAACGGCGCTGACGCCGGTGTTTGGAGACGACGGGCAAAAGCAAACTCAGTGGCGAGCGTTTCTGCGCAAGACCCGACTCACCGACGCGCCAACGGCGCTTCCCGATGTGATTGCGGTTCTTGCCCCGTTCCTCCTTCCGATGGCGCAAGCGATTGTCGATGGCCAGGCGTTCAACCACACCCGGAAAGCGCGCGGACCTTGGAAGTAATGAAGGTTGCTTCCTGCCTGGCCGTTTCGCAAATTGAAGCACGGTCAATCATTGGTATGCCCTCCCAGAGAATACGGTGCTTTTCACCATTCCATTCGAGAAGGAGAAGCCCCGGCGCACGGAAGGGACAATTCGACGCAGCCCAACACAGGATCAGCGTCGCCCCCAAATTGCCCCCAAACCTGCCATCGGGAATCGACAAAGGCTTGCCGGGAGACTCCAGAACCCTGGAAAACACGTGGATTTCGCGGTTCTTCGGCGCCTGCCAAACAGGTCAAGAGGGAGGGATTATGACCAGACCAACTGCGGGTCAAGAGATTTGCTGGAAGCGCCAAAAGAAAAAAGGCTTGCGGCAAATCGCAAGCACTGAAAAAGCGGAGAGGGAGGGATTCGCCCCCCCTCTTGGAGAAAACCAACAGGTCGGCTCGCGGAAGCGAACCATCTCTCAAACTGACTTTGTCTCCAAACGTCGAGCGTCTTGGGTGTACGATCGACTCACGGAAAAGACGGTTCAATTTGGCAACTACGTTCAGGCATTCTTGTTAGCTGTTACTGAACTGTCCCCGAATCATGCTGTCCCAAGCGGACACGCCTTGAAGGAAAAGTTCTATTGGCGTCCTGTTGCCTCCACTTTGTCAACCAATGCCACCTGATGACAGGTAGCGACGTAACCCCGGCTCACGCCGGGGTTTTCGTTTAATTCAGGCAGTTCGCCAGCGTCAGCCGATGTCAGCGGATGTCCCTCTGCGCTGCAAAAAATGCAGCGCATTTGCAGCGCGCCACCTTCCGAAGACCCGTCCAGAAGCTCCGAGTTCTGTTGCACCGGCGCCGGCAAGCAGAGGCCCGCGATGGCCTTCGACTGGTCGTCCAGGCCGATATGCGTGTAACGCATGGTCATCTTCACATCGGTGTGCCGGGCCAGTTCCTTCGCCTCTGGCAGCGACGCACCATTCCTGAGCAACTCGGTGATGTAGGTGTGCCGGCCAGCCGCGTGGAAGTCGGCCACGCCCTCATCCGTCTCATACGGAATGCCCACGCGGGCCAGGTCCTTCTTGACCATCTTCCAGGTCTTCTTCCGGTCCAGGTTCGGAAACAGCTTCTCGGTCGCGAATGGATCGCGAAGGATCTGGTGATTGCATCAGGACAAGTGGAAGGCGCCGTGCGGCACTTGGTAGGTGAGCGTTTCGATTGCGCGGGCATGCGCTGGACGCAAGCGAAGGCCGAAGCGCTCTTGCACCTGCGCTGCATCGAACTCAATGGCGATTGGCAAAAGTACGT
>JACPPF010000067.1 GCA_016191165.1 Planctomycetota bacterium | reverse complement strand
GTTCAAGTGAGGGTCACAGCGAGCCGCCGGGCGTGTCCCCGCGGTGCATTCCGAATAGCCTTGGGTAACCGCCGGGACAAGCCCGGCGGCTCGCTGATTGTTTGTTACCCTAAAATCGATGGATTTGAACCAGGCCTCTTTTTCGCGAGAGCAATACCGCATCGAAATGGAGTTTCCCTACTTGCGTTCCCAAACAGAGTTTGGGAACGAGGGGTAGGTTGTTAGTTCTGCCGAATCTTGATCAGGACTTGAATGGAGTCGCCTTGCGGCCGGCGTTGGTTGACGAAGCGGCGAATTTCTTCCGAGGGCGTCGCGCCAGGCGTCGTGGGCAGGACGACGACGGAGCGGTCCCAGCGCTTGGACGGATCGCGTTTGGGGTTGCCTACTTTATCCTTGGGAAGCTGCAATTTGCTCGGTTCCACGCCGAGCAGCCTGGCGACCTTTTGAGTCTCCGCGCTGGTGATTGGGGTCAGCGTGAGTTTCTTGTAGGGGGATTCGACGCGTTTGCCTTTGCCGGTCGTGTCCGCCTTGGCGAGTTCTTGCACGATCTGCGTCAACTCCTCGTGTGTCAGGTTGTCGGCGTAGACCCAGAATTCGCGTTTGGCCTTGCCCTGCAAGTCCTTGGTCGCGCTAGGGTCGGACTCGATCAACACGCCGTGCTCATTGAGCGCGGCCTTGAGCCGTTCCATGGCGACGAAGTTGTTTTTGACCGTCACATCGAATTGAACGGTCCGTTTTTCACGAAGCTCCGTGGAGAAGCGATCCAGGACCATCGGCTTTTGAAAGTCTTGAAACTGAGCGGCGAACACTTGCACAACCGGATCGGTGGCCCCAAAGTCGCGGGCCGTCCCGGCGATGATCTCGCCGATGAGCGGGTTCACTGGTTTCGGCGTCGGGGTCACGACGGGCCCCGGTTTGGCTTTCGGCTCCACTTTTTTCTTGGGTGTACCGTCGTTCTTGGCGATGGATTTATCTGTGGCCGGGCCCCCGGGTTCCTGGAACGCATTCCAACAGACGATCCCGAGCGCGACGATCAGCAAGGAAGCGGCCAGAGAAGCAGCGACGTGAGGAAGCCAGCGGCGCCGGGCCCCCCGAACCGGCGCCGGCGCGGCCGGCTGCGCTTGCGTTTCCGCAATTGCCTTGAGCACGTCTTCGACCAGGCTTGGCTCCACTTTCCGCTGCGGCAGTTTCTTG
Organism: Planctomycetota bacterium; assembly: GCA_016191165.1. GTDB lineage: Bacteria > Planctomycetota > Planctomycetia > Gemmatales > Gemmataceae > SIAQ01. The sequence continues at coordinate 37,952 of JACPPF010000067.1, read as the reverse complement.
AGTCGATGGGCATTCTCCTGCAATTCCTTCAACAGCGCACGCGCTGCCGACGATTTCTCAAGCAGGCGCACCACCGCCTTGCGCTGGCGCTGGGTCAATTCGCCATCGACAAAAGCGGTCACGAGTTGAATCATTTTTTCGGAAAGCATGTCGGTTACCACATCATGTTTGCCGCGGGGCGGACGAGCGAAAAACGCCGGCGGCTACGCTTCGCGTTTTTCTTGCTGCGTCAGGACATCACGCATTTCGAGGCGTGCCCGATGCAATCGGCTGCGGATGGTTCCCACGGGAACGCCGAGAACCTCCGCGATCTGCTCGTACTTCATTCCGTCCATGTCCTTCATCACAAGGACGGCCCGATGTTCCGGCGAAAGCCGGGCCAGCGCGTCATGGACCGCGCGTTCTTCTTCGGCCATTTCGAGAGCGTGACCGGGGCGGCTTTCCTCCGCGGGGTCGAGCGGGTCAAGCGGACGGTCACCGTCGCCCGCGGCGTGAATGCGAAGCATCGGCTTCTGCTTGCGCTTCAGGCTCATCGCGGTATTGACTGCGATTCGGTAAAGCCAGGTAAAAAAGAGCGAGTCTCCCTTGAAGGAATGCAAGGCCTGGTAGGCAAGCAGGAACGCCTCCTGCACCACGTCCCGCGCGTCCTCGGCATTGTTGACGACACGCAAGACCGTGTTGAACAGCCGATCCTGATAGCGCGACACCAACTCGCCAAACGCGGCTGGGTTGCCGGCACGGCATTCGGCAATCAAGCGGTTATCGTCGGCGCTCACGATGTCCTACTGCCCAATTGGACGTGGGTTGGGTTGATTTGGTTCCGAATTCGCGTGCTTTCTTTCCTGCCTGGGGTTGTACATTATCTGAAACTGCACAATCGTACAAGTGCGGCGTCCGAGCTCGCCGGAGGCGGGCGGCCAAACAGGTTTGATATGCAAAACGATACCATCGTCATCCGCGGCGCCCGCGAGCATAACCTTCAGAATATTGAACTGGAACTGCCACGCAACCAACTCATCGTTTTCACGGGCGTCAGCGGCTCCGGTAAATCATCCCTGGCGTTTGATACTCTTTATGCCGAGGGGCAGCGCCGCTATGTCGAATCGCTGTCATCGTACGCGCGTCAGTTTCTTGGCCAGCTCCAGAAACCCGACGTCGATTACCTCGGCGGGTTGGCGCCCTCGATCAGCATTCAGCAAAAAGCCGCCGGTAAAAATCCGCGCTCCACGGTTGGCACCATCACCGAGATTCACGATTACCTTCGCGTTCTCTACGCGCGCGTCGGTCAGGGACATTGCCCGGATTGCGATCGGCCCATCACCGCGCAATCGCGCGAACAAATCCTCAATCGCATTCTCGCGCTGCCCACCGGCGCGCGTTTCCTGGTCCTGGCGCCCGTGGTGCGCGGGCAGAAGGGAGAATACAAGGACCTCTTTCAAGACATGCTCAAACGCGGCTACCTGCGGGCCCGCGTCGATGGCCAAATCGTCCGGCTCACCGACGATCTCAAACTGGACCGGCGGATCAAACACGACATTGCCATCGTGATCGATCGCTTGCAGGTGGACGCGAAAATCCGCACCCGCCTGGCGGAAGCCGTCGAGCAAGCCCTGACTCTCGCGGAAGGCAACCTCATCGTCTCGATCGAGGCCAGCGATGAAGAAAAGACCAAGGACGAAAAGCGAAGAGCAAACGCAGAAGAAGACCCTCAGCACTCAGCACTCAGCACTCAGCACATCGGCAGCGACATCATCCTCTCCGCCCATTACGCCTGCACGCACTGCGACAAAAGCTACGAGCCGCCGAGCCCCCAGCTTTTCAGCTTCAACAGCCCACATGGCATGTGCCTGGATTGCGATGGCCTGGGTACGCGCTATTCTTTTGATCCGGACCTGCTCGTCCCCGATCCGACCAAGAGTTTCTACGAGGGCGCCATACCAATTGTCGGACCGTTGAAGGGAATGGGCCGCTGGCGCAAGCACATCTATGAAGGCGTCGCCAAAACCCTCGACATCGACGTCAAGAAACCCTGGAAAGACCTCTCGCAAGAACAGCAAAACGCTCTCCTTCACGGCACGGGCGACCGGCACATCACCTTCGAGTGGAAGATGCGCGGCGGCGCGGTGTGGAAACACGGCGGCCCCTGGGAGGGAGTCATCCCGCAGTTGTTGAGCAGCTTCAAAAAGACGGCAGCCGGGCCACGCCGCTTGCAGCTTGAAAAATATATGCGCGTGATGCGGTGCCCAACCTGTCAAGGAAATCGCCTCAACGCACAAGCCCGGGCGGTGCGGGTTGCCGGCAAGACGTTGATTGACGTCGAGGCAATGCCCATTGGCGATCTGGCGGCGTGGCTTGGATCCAACCAGCCCGGAGCGCAAGCCACGGGTTCAAGATGCGACTCCCCGTCGCACGCGCCCCGCGCTGGTCTGGAAGAAGCGCTCGACCACGTTCAGCAACACATCGCCGCGGAGGTCCTGAAAGAAATCCGCGCCCGCGTCGCCTTCCTCCTCAACGTCGGGTTGCACTATCTCTCCCTGGATCGCACCGCCCCTACTCTCTCCGGAGGCGAGGCGCAACGTATTCGCCTCGCGGGCCAAATCGGCTCGGGCCTGGTCGGCGTGCTTTACATTCTCGATGAACCCTCCATCGGCCTGCATCCGCGCGACAACGAACGCCTCCTCCAGAGCCTCGAAACTCTGCGCGATCTGGGCAATACGGTCCTCGTCGTCGAACACGACGAGGACACGATGCGTGCCGCCGATTTTCTGGTCGACTTCGGCCCCGGCCCCGGCGTGCGCGGCGGTCACGTCGTCGCGGCCGGCGCCTATGACGACATCGTCAACAAGCCTGACAGCATCACCGGCCAATACCTCGCGGGAAAAAAGGAAATCGCCATTCCCAAGAATCGCCGCAAGCGAGGCGAGCGCGCCATCACCATCGTCGGCGCCAGACACAACAACCTCAAGAATATCCGCGTGGACATCCCGCTGGGCATGGTCGTTTGCGTCACCGGCGTTAGCGGGTCGGGGAAGTCGTCGCTCATCAACGATATCCTTCGGGAGGGCGCCCGCGAAGCGCAGGGGCGAGCGCAGCGAGTCCCTGGGACCGAGGACGATGACTCCGACGATGAAGACTCAACGCCACATCAAGTCGGGAGCCATGACCTTATCTCCGGCCTCGACCAAATCGACAAAGTGATCGACATCGATCAATCCCCCATCGGACGCACGCCGCGCTCTAACCCAGCGACCTACATCAAGGTGTTCGATCAGATCCGCGAGCTTTTCGCGCTCATGTCCGAGGCGAAGATTCGCGGCTACAAGGCCGGACGGTTCAGCTTCAACAAGCCGGGCGGCCGCTGTGAATCGTGCGAGGGCAACGGGTCGAATCGCCTGCCGATGGATTTCCTCGCCGATGTCTGGGTGAAATGCCCCGTGTGCGAGAATCATCGCTTCAATCGCGAGACGTTGCAAATTCGCTTCAAGGACAAAAACATATTCGACGTGCTCGAGATGGACGTGCAGGAAGCGCTCGAGCATTTCGCGAACATCCCCAAGATTCGCGACATGCTGCAAACGCTGCACGACGTCGGTCTCGATTACGTCAAACTCGGGCAGCCCTCCCCTACCCTTTCCGGCGGCGAGGCGCAGCGCATCAAGCTCGCCCGCGAACTGTGCCGCCGCGCGACCGGCAAGACGCTTTACATCCTCGATGAACCAACGACCGGACTGCACTTTGACGACATCAGCAAGCTCTTGCAAGTGTTGCATGGTTTCGCTGACGCGGGCAACTCGGTTGTCGTCATCGAGCACAATCTCGACGTCATCAAGACCGCGGACTGGGTGATCGACCTCGGCCCGGAAGGCGGCGCCGGCGGCGGTAATGTGGTTTGCACCGGGACGCCCGAAACCGTCGCAAAATGTGCCGCGTCCTACACCGGCCAGGCGCTGCATGCGTTGTTTAGCCGCTCGCCTTTGGCGAGCGCGCGCGCGGGCCGAAGGCCCGCGCCTAAACGAAAAACCGAACAGCCCCTGACGCATTTGACAGTTCACGGCGCCCAGCAACACAATCTGAAAAACGTCACCGCCGCGATGCCTCGCGATCAGATGACCGTTTTCTGTGGCCCCAGCGGGTCGGGAAAATCGTCCCTGGCGATGGATACGATCTTCGCCGAGGGGCAGCGCCGCTATGTCGAGTCGCTGTCGTCGTACGCGCGCCAGTTCCTCGGCCAGGTGCAGAAGCCGAAGGTCGAGCACGTCACCGGCCTGTCGCCAGCCATCGCCATCGAGCAACAATCGACCAGCAAGAGCCCGCGCTCGACCGTGGGTACCGTCACCGAGGTATACGATTATCTTCGTATCCTGTTTGCCCGCCTTGGGCAGCCGCATTGTCCGAAGTGCGACGTGGCGATCGGCACGCAGTCGTCCGACGAGATCATCGAGAAAATCCTCAACCTGCCGGAAGGCTCCAAGCTGTACTTGATGGCGCCCATCGAACGCCGCGGGCAGGAGAAGTATGAAGCGGTCTTCGAGGAGATTCGCCGCAGCGGATTCGTGCGGATGCGCGTGGACGGCAAATCGTTCAACGTCGAGTCGCCCCCCGAAATCGACCATCGCCGCAAACATGCGATCGAGGTGGTCGTCGATCGCGTGATCGTACGCAAGAATCAGCGTGGCCGTTTCGCCGAGGCAGTGGAAACGGCGCTGGCGCTTGGCAAGGGGGTGATGCACGTCGCGCATGTGGATGACACGCGTGAGGAGCCGAAATGGAAGGTGGATCGCTACAGCCAGCACTTCGCGTGCGATCAATGCGGACGAAGCTTCGAGCCGCTCAATCCGCATCATTTTTCCTTCAACAGCGGTCTCGGCTGGTGCCCAGCGTGCGAAGGGCTCGGCGTTCAGAAGGGCGCCAACCCCGCGGTGTTGATTCGCGATCCCGCCTTGACGCTACGAAAAGGCGCCCTGACGGAGTGGCCGACCTTGACCCCGGAGCAGCCATTTACGACATTCGCGGAAGCGCTGGCCCGGCACGGTGGCTTCTCGCTCGATGTACCGTGGGGACAACTCGACCCGCAGCATCAACGGCTGGTGCTCTACGGGACCGGCGACGCCTGGATCAAATCCTATACCAGCCCGGAGCGCAAGCGACGGGGCCGAGCCCAGGAACCCCTCCCTAACGCTTCCAAAACCTGGAGCTTTCAGTACAAGGGCGTCATGCCCGCCCTGGGCGAAGCATCGCGCTTGAGCGCGTTTTTTCGTCAGCGGCTCGACTCCCTTGTCAGCGACGTGCCCTGCACCACCTGTGCCGGCTCGCGCCTGCGCGATTACGCGGCCGCCTGCCGATTCCAGGGAAAAACGATCGGTGAGATTTGTTCTTGGCCCCTGGGGCGGACATTTGATTTTTTCAAGAGACTCGATTTGACAAAAGACCAGCGCCAGATTGCCGGGGAGGTGTTGCGGGAAATACAAAATCGCATTCAATTCCTGGTCGATGTCGGCCTCGACTACGTCACGCTGGGCCGATCGACGCCGACGCTTTCGGGCGGGGAATCGCAGCGCATTCGCCTGGCCAGCCAGATCGGTAGCGGGCTGACCGGCGTGCTATACGTTCTTGACGAGCCGACCATTGGGCTGCACCCGCGCGACAACCGTCGGCTCCTCAAAGCCTTGCAGAATCTGCGCGACCTGGGCAACACGCTTATCCTGGTCGAACACGATCGCGAAGTCATCGCGGCTGCCGACCATCTCCTCGACTTCGGCCCCGGCGCGGGCGATCTGGGCGGCGAGATCACCGCATCGGGAACGCCGCGGCAAGTTTTGAAAGCCAAGGCATCGATGACCGGGCAGTATTTGTCCGGCAAGAAAGCGATCCCGGTGCCGACGAATCGCCGAATTCCGGTAAAAAGTAAAAAGGAAAAGGGAAAAAACGAATTGAATTCAGACTTTTCCCTTTTTCCTTTTTCCTTTTTGCTTGTGAAAGGCGCCCGCCAGAACAACCTCAAGCACATCGACGTTGCCTTCCCACTCGGCGCGTTCATCGCCGTTACGGGCGTCAGCGGGTCGGGCAAGTCGTCGCTCGTCCATGAAATCCTCTACAACGCCCTGGCTCGCAAGCTTCATCGTGCCAGCCTGGTCGCCGGCGCCCATGATGAAATCGTCGGCCTGGATTTGATCGACAAGGTCATCAACGTCGATCAGGATCCGCTTGGCAATTCGCCCAGCTCCAACCCAGCGACCTACACCGGCGTCTTCGATCTCATCCGCCAGCTTTTCGCCCAGCTTCCCGAAGCTCGCGTGCGCGGCTGGCAGCCCAAGCGATTCAGCTTCAACAAGCCCGGCGGCCGCTGCGAGGCGTGCGAGGGGAATGGCCAGAAAAAAATCGAGATGCACTTCCTTCCCGATGTCTGGGTCGAATGCGACACCTGTGCCGGGAAACGCTATAACCCCGAAACGCTGGCCGTGCAATACAAGGGCAAGAGCATCGCCGACGTTTTGGCGATACGCATCGGTGAGGCGCTGGAGCTGTTCAACAACATCCCGAAGATTCGGCAAATCCTTCAGACGCTCGCCGACGTCGGGCTCGATTACCTGGCGCTGGGGCAGGCGGCGCCAACGCTCTCGGGCGGGGAGGCGCAGCGCGTCAAGCTGGCGGCGGAGCTGGCGCGGCCGAACACGGGCAAGACCGTCTACATCCTGGATGAGCCGACGACGGGATTGCACTTCGACGACATTCGCAAGTTGCTGGAGGTGCTCAATCGCCTGGTCGATCTGGGCAATACGGTCATCGTGGTCGAACACAATCTGGACGTGATCAAGACAGCCGACTGGATCATCGACATGGGCCCCGAGGCCGGCGATGCAGGCGGGCGCGTCGTCGCCGAGGGAACGCCGGAAGAAATCGCCGCTTACAGCCTGGCGTCCGCGAGCGGGCAAGCGAGCGCCAGGCCGCAAGCGGCGAACCTTTCTCATACCGCCAAGTTTGTCGCCGACGCGCTCGCCGCCGGACCGCACGCCGAGCGGCCTCGCTTTGATCCACTCGCCGCTGGCAAAAAACGCGACGGCGATGTCGATCTCGAAAAAGTCGGCAAGGACGCCGCCATGCCCTGGCAGACCGACGGCAAGCTCTGGCATACCAAGAACCGCCTATCCCATCACGGAAAGCCCTGCCGCTGGGACGGCAACGTCCTTGCCTGGATCGACGAAAAAATCCACACCCTCGGCGATTTCGCGCCCACCAACTGGAAGCACCAGTCCACCGTCGAAATTGCAGCCACTTCCAAGTCACTCGGCTGGTTCTTTCACGCTCACACCAACATGGAATGGCTCGTCCGCCTCATCTTTCGCGTCGCCAAGAATACGTTCAAGCAGGAAGATCTCAATCGCAGACTCGGCCTCCCGACGCTCAACGATACGCCCGGCATCGAGGTCTACTCCAACGAAGCACGCGTTCACGTCGCCAATCGCAAGGGGCCCTGGCAGGAAGTCTGGATGCTCGTTCACAAGCTCGACGAAATCGAAACGCCTGCTTTCGACGAGTTCCTTCACAAGGCCGCCGCCTCGTTTGGCAACACGCTTCAACGCATGAACGCCAAACCCGAGGACGTGATGCCCTGGAAGGTCAATGGCGAAAAATGGCATCTCGGCGAGAAGGGTTTTCCGCCGGGCCGCAAGATGTACTGGGATCGCGCGATCCTGCCGCGCGTGCTGGAGGTGTTTCGCAAGGTTGAGCCGGGCCTTGAGATTGCGTGGGACAATCGCGCTCACATCAGCGTCAGCGTGCCCGGCGTATCGCGAGCCTGGGCGATGCTGCGAACCAAGGACAACGAGGCGCTGCAATGCCGATTCCTGGGCAAGAAGGGGCAGTTCAATCTGAATCAGGTGGAGAGATTTGGGCTCGACCCGCAGCTTCAGGCCACCTCCGAGGGCGACGCGCTCGTGTTGCATTTTCAGCACGACAATCATGTTCACGCGCAGGCACTGCGTGAAATCTTGCAACAACATTTGGCGGGCTTTCGTGAGATGTTCACTCGCTGAAGTCCAGGGGTGAGCGCAGCGAACCCCTGGGATGGCGCAAACCCGATCCCTGGGGTTTGCTGCGCTCACCCCTGGGCCTGCCCCGTTTTGTGCGTATGATAAATCTAGAATTCGTATGCATCATATGGAAAGCTACCATGCGCCTTTTCACTTTCGCAACATTGGCGTCGCTGCTCGTCGCGGCCACCAGTTTCGCCCACTACAACATGCTGTTCCCCGACAAGCCCTGGGCGACGAAGGGCGAGAAGGTCACGTTCACCTACCAGTACGGCCATCCCTACGAGCATGAGCTCTCCGACGCGCCGATGCCAAGCCTGGTGCGCGTCGTCAATCCGCGCGGTGAAACCCTTGCCATCGACGTGGACAAGAATCTCAAGGCCATCAAGAAAGACGGCGCCGACGGCAAGAAGGTCACCGCCTGGCAGTTTACCTTCACGCCGGAGCAACGCGGCGATTTCACCGTTTTTCTCAAGACGCCGCGGATCAAACATGAAAAAGGTCCGGAGGTTGTGGATGTCGTTCGCGTCGTATTGCATGTGCAAACCCAAAACGGCTGGGATCAAGCCAAGCTGCCATTCCTGTTGGAACCCGACATCGTGCCTCAGACTCGGCCCTACGGGCTGCTGGCCGGCATGGTCTTCAAGGGCCAGGTCGTAAGGCACGCCAACGTCGATGATTTCAAATACGTCAGTGGCTTGCCGGTCGAGATCGAAAAATACAACGAGAAACCCCCGAAGAAACTGCCGCCGGACGAGTTGATCACGTTCAAGACCAAGACCGATCGGCACGGCTACTTCGTCACGACCTTACCTGAACCAGGCTGGTGGGGCATGACCGCAATCAAGCGGGGCGCCGAGAATCACATTGAGCGAGCCACGCTCTGGGTTCACGTGAACGAGAAAAAATGATGCTATTCGCCGTTCACATCAGCGATGGCGTCCTTGCCTGGCCCTGGCTGGCTGCGGGTTTTGCGCTGGCGGCGCTCTTTCTCTGGATCAGCGTCTGGCGGTTGCGTGAGGAGGAGGTGCCCCGCATCGCGTTGCTGACGGCGGCGTTTTTTGTTTCATCTCTGATTCACATCAAGGCGCCGCCGACGTCGATTCATCTTCTCTTGACCGGGCTCGTCGGCGTGGTGCTGGGGCCACGGGCGGCGCTGGCGATCTTCGTCGGTTTACTTTTGCAGGTGTTGTTGATGCAGCATGGCGGCTACCTCACGTTGGGCGTCAACACCTGCGTGATGTCGGTTCCGGCCTTGCTGGCTTATTTTTTTTTCCAGGCCTTGCATCGACTTGATGCGCTCAGGGCGCCGTTCGGCCGCGGTCTCCTGGTCGGCGTTGGCGCGTTCATATGGTTTCTTTGCGGCGTTTACAGTTTGACTCTGGTGTCCAATGCGTCGCTACGAAGTTTGGAGGCTTCGGCAATCGAGTTGGCCAACGCCAGATTGCTCAATCCGTGGTTTCTTTTGTCCGCCCTCACCTTCGCGATCGGGGCGATTCTGATCGAACGGCGTTTGGAGAACACGCCGGAGTTTCCGCTGGGTTTTTTGATTGGCCTGTTGTCCGTGCTGGGGACGGCGGGGCTGAACTGCGTCGTGCTAATCCAGGGCGGCGAACGACACTGGCCGATTGCACCACTCGTGCTGGTCATCGCCCACATGCCGTTTGCCGTGATTGAAGGCGTGATTCTCGGCTTTGCCGTGGGCTTCCTGGCACGGGTGAAGCCGGAGATGCTGGGGATCATGGTAGCGCCGGCCAATCCGTCGATGCCGCGCTCGCCTGAGGCGAGCGGCTAAACGTCGGGCTTTTTCTCCGGGAATATTTCGTCGAACATTACTTCCCATTGGCCTAACCCCAGCGCCACGATCGCGCTGCCGCGCCGGGCATCAACGCGGATGATCCGGCCAACCTTGTCATATTTCGGTACCCACACGCTGTCACCGGTTTTCAGAGCGGCGCGCCAGGCGCGCATCCGTTCCGCTTCGCGTTGTTGCCGTTCGAGATCGGCGACTTTTTGGGTATATTCTTCGCGCTGCGTCTGGGCTTCCAGTTGCGCTTGCATCGCCTCGGTCCGCGCCTTCTCGGCTTCCTCGCGTTTTTGTTGAAGCTGGATCAACTCCGGCGCGCGTTTTTGGCGGCGCTTTAGATAGCGGTGAGCACGTTTGAGCAGATCGCGCGGCAACTTCAACCGCCGGGCGATTTTGAGCGCGTTGGACATGCCGAACTGGCCGATGTGGAGGCGGTAGGTGGGCTGCAAGGTCTCGATGTCAAATTCGACCGCGGCGTTTTCGGCACGCTCGTTGTTGAATGCATACGTCTTCAGGTCGCCCAGATGGGTCGTCACCATGGCCCGGCAGCCAATTTGATCGAGTTGATCGAGGATGGCTCGTCCCAGGGCAGCCCCCTCGACCGGGTCGGTGCCGGCGCCGAGTTCGTCGAGCAATACGAGACTTTTCGCATCGGAATTTTTCAGTATGTGGGCGATGCGTGAGATGTGCGAGCTGAAGGTGCTCAGCGATTGCTCGAGGCTTTGCTCGTCGCCGATATCGGCGAGGATTTGTGAAAAAACCGGGACGCAACTCCCCTGCCCTGCCGGGATGTGCATACCCGTTTGGGCCATCAGGCAAAGCAGGCCCGTCGTCTTCAGGGTGACGGTTTTTCCGCCGGTGTTGGGCCCGGTGATGATGAGCAGATTGAACGGCTGGCCGAGGTGGACGTCGATGGGGACAACCTGCCGCTCGGCCGCTTGCGGGTTCGGGCCCGCCGCATTGGGCACGGGCGCCTGGATGTCGTCTGCGAGCGCTGGAGCGCGAGCCGCCTGGCGGAATAGGTGTTCCAAAAGTGGGTGGCGTGCCATGCGCAGCCAGAGCATGCCTTCGGTGTTGACGTCGGGGCACGTGAGATTGAAGTCACGCGCGTACCGGGCCTTGGCGGTGACGTAGTCGAGCTTGGCCATCGCTTCGATGGCATTGCCCAGCGGCCGAGCGACCCGGCCAACGTCCGCGGTGAGCTTGCGCAGGATTTTCTTGACCTCGCGGTCCTCGTCGCTCTTGAGGACGACGCGCTCGGCGCTTAGATGCGCGACCTCCGCCGGTTCGATGAACACGGTTTCGCCCGTGCCGCTTGTGCGATGAATTACGCCGGCGAGCCGATGGCGATGATTGACCGCGACCGGCAAAACGTAGTGGTCTCCACTCACGGTCGCATTGGGGTAGCGAAGGATCTCGCGCACTCTGGGGTCGCGCAGCAAGTGGCGAATGCGAGTTTGCACTCGTTCGTCTAGCCCGGCAATCTGCTGACGAACATGCGCCAGGTCAGGGCTCGCCATGTCGAGCACGTGGCCGCGCGTGTCGATGCAGCCGCTGATCGCTTTTGCAACCAGGCCGAGATCCTCGACCGGCGCCAGCAGCGTGATCAGGCGCGGTTGCAATTCGCTCAAGCGCATCCGAAAGCGGTACATATGACCGGTGCAGGTAAGAACGCCGGCGAGGTCGAGCAGTTGCTCAGGGGACAGCATGGCCCCGATGGCTGCGCGACGGGCCAGCAGGCGCACATCTTTCAACCCGACGAAAGGCGGCGATTGGCCCTGACCCAGCACTTCCACCATTTCGCCAACCAGTTCCAACTCCGCGCGAATACCGTCCGTGTTCACGCTCGGCTCCGCTGCCAGGGCGAGATCGCGACCCAGGGAACAAAAGGCGTAGTCGGCGACGAGTTCGCGGATCTTGTGAAACTCCAGAAGTTCGAGCGTGTGTGCGTCCACGTAGCCTTTCCGAGATTGCTTAATGCGCGAAACGAAGCCGCCCAGCGGATAATTTAACGGCGCGGGAAGAAAACCAAAAACGCCACCGCGAGCACGATCATCGTCAGGACGCCGAAAATCAAGCCGCTAATGCTGAGGAACCAGCCAGCGGCCGGGTTTTCCATCGGCGCCGCCAGCTCCAGAGTTTTTTGCAATTCCTGCTCGATTTCGTGGCGAACTTCGGGCAGGTAGTTGTCCCAATGAAGTGTGACATGGCACATCGCCGCGAACGTCTCGACCGACACCTCGGCATAACGATGGTCCGTCGCCGGAGACGCCGGCTTGGGCGCCGCCTCGGTGATGCCCGTGCTTTCCTGGCTCGACGTGGCTAGGCTGGGAGTCAGGATCAACCGCGGCTTCTGAGGTGTCGCAATCAAACCGACCGCCGTGAATGTTTGCTCGAGCACCTTCCCGAATTGCTGGGTATCGACATTGTAAATCATCGTCTTGTGCGCGCGCCATAGTAGAATCAGGGCGCTGCCCGTCAACAACATCAGCGTGTAGATGAGCCAGAGAATCCAGTGCTGAGTCCAGGTCGACAGAAAATGATCGGCCTGCTGGCCGGTGATGGCGCGTGCGTAAAACTCCGAAAAAAGCATCGGCACCGTGACCACGAAGAACCCGGCGCACGCAAAGAGTAGGCCGACGGAGTCCCACGCGCCGCCGACGAGCAACGGTTTGTTGCGGCGATTGATCGATGCCAGGATGCTGCAATAGACCCCAATGGGCAAAAGAAATGCGAGCAGCGCGAAGAAGCCTAACACGATCTCTCTCATGAAGATGCTTTCGCTGACGAGGGAAATAGCCTTATTCTAGCAGCCAGGGCAACACGGTCAATTGTACGGGGGAAGCCAGCGACACCGCCGCGACGAATACCCTCGGCTGCTTGTCTTTCGGCCTGGTTCAAATCCATCGATTTTAGGGCAACAAACCATCCGCGAGCCGCCGGGCTTGTCCGAGCGGTGAACCAAGCCGAATCGGAATGCACCCCAGGGACAAGCCCGGCGGCTCGCTTTGACCTTTACATTAACCAGGTTCGCATTTCCAACTAACCGGATTGACGCGCCTTCGCCGTTGAACTATATCGGATCCTTTCATGGCGATGTTTCGATCACGGATGAGGTAAACAAACATGCACGCGCGCACCATACGATGGATTGGTTGGGGATTCTGCGTCCTAACGGTCACCCTGGCTGGATGCACGAAAGAGGCAGACCGCGCAAACAAAACCGACACGCCAAGGCCCGATGGGCAGATCGAGGCGAAGCAGGATAATCAGGGAAAGAAAATCCCCGCCCAGACCGTCGGTTTCAACAAGGGGTTGAAGCTCCTTTCGTTTCAGCAAGCCGTCATCCTGGCCAACGAGGTGCCCAGGAATGAATTGCAGCCCCCGGATCGAACCTCCACCGACAAGAACGCCGTTAAAATCTTCGAATCCATTGCCAATGATCTCTGGGACAAGGTCACGTTCAAAAGTGCGGCCGGGAAGGGGATCAAGTATCAAGCGACGATTTCCACTGAGCTGGGTGAAATACGCCTGGACCTATACGGCGATTCGGCGCCGAATCACGTGCGCAGTTTCGTGTGCCTGGCCAAATTGGGCTATTACGATGGCATGAGCTTCTATCGCACCCCAAAACGAAAAAGCGAGGACAACGATATCGCCTATATCGAAACGGGCTGCCCACGCGGCACCGGTGAATTCGGCTCAGGCAGCATCGGCTACTGGCTTCGCCCCGAAATCGACAGCAAGCTGACCCACGGTGATGGCGTGCTGGGCGCGTGCCTCGGCGAGGATCCCAACTCAGCCGCCTGCCGGTTCTACCTCACTGCCGCCGCCATGCCGCAGATGGACGGCTATTTCACCATCTTCGGCAAAGTAACGCACGGGCTGGACGTGGTGCATACAATCAATAGAAGAGAAGTGCAAGAATTGGATCGACCGAAGCAGCCCGTCGGGATCAAGACTGTCACGATACGCACGATGGCCGAGTGAAGCCCAGGGGTGAGCGCAGCGAACCTCTGGGATCTGATCTTTACCTTCCAGAGGAACACCCCCTTGAACAAGAGCAACTGCAAAGCCGAAGTGGACAAGGCCCAGGCCGATATTGACTTTACGAAAAAAACCTACACGGTGGATCTGACCACCAGCAAAGGCGTGATCCAGTTGGGCTTTTTGCCGGACGTTGCGCCAGGGCATGTCAAGAACTTTCTCGCCCTGTGCAAGATCGGGTTCTATGACGGGCTGAACTTTCACCGCGTCATCGAAGGCTTCATGATCCAGGGCGGGTGCCCGCAAGGCACCGGCACGGGCAGCGGTGGGTATCGCATCAACGCGGAGTTCAACAAGACCTCCCATGCGGCCGGTGTTCTTTCCATGGCGCGCAGCAACGATCCGAATTCCGCCGGCACGCAGTTCTTCATCTGCCACGAGCCCGCGACCTTCCTCGACGGCAACTACACCGCCTTCGGCAGAGTGCTCGACCAGGCATCGCAGGATGTCGTCAATGCGATCGCCCTTGTGAAGACGCGCAACGAAAAACCGATCGAGAGCGTCGTGATCGAGAAGGCGGTCGTGAAGGAAACGCCGAAATAGCGCCGCGATTAGGAGGCGCTCGAACATGGCCCACACGCCCGCACGCGGACATCGCAAGAAATCGGATCCGTCAAGAAAACGTGCCTTCCAAAAAAGAGCGGCCCGCAAAAAAGCTCAAGCGGCTAGAATATACGAGGAAGCAAAAAGGGCGTGGGAAGAAATGTCCGAGACGGCACGTCGAATGCGCCCTGAACTTGATCCGGAACTTCTCAGGCCGCGATAAACGGTGCGTCATGTTGGTCAAGAAACGAAAACCACCCGCTACCAAACGAAGATTTTCGAGCCCGTGGACTGAGCTGGATTACCTCTGCAAAAAACTGCGTTTCTGGCTCTATGACCGAGGACAGCCCCGGGAAGGCGAGCGTTACTTGGTGCGATTGTGCAGGGTCCTGGCGGAACTTCGGGAGCACGAAACGGCAATGCTCCGCGAGGAAGGTTTGGCATTGGCCTGCGAACTTCAGGGTAAGATTGGCGAGGCCATCTGTCATCGAAAACGTGAAATCTCGCTCATGGAAAAACTCCACCGTGAGGCCTTGTTGCCGCAGTATTCGGAAGCGACCCGGGCGTTCATGCTTCGCGATCGAGATTTAATTGCCCTGAAGGAACGCAAGCAAATCGTGCGGTCGCTAAGGGAACGATACACTCAGGGAAACGGCAAGGCAATCGACCAGGCCGACTGAGTTTACATTCGCCGTGCCGCGTCAGGAGGCTGGGAGGGGACCCACGCAAGGGGAAGCTGTGAATCTGGTCAGGCCGGAAGGTGCAGCCATAAGCAGTGGATCTTGTGCAGTGGATCAACCTCTCTCAGCCATCCCGGCGCGGCCGGTCCAAAAAAGCCCGCGGAGGTTTTCCGCGGGCTTTTTGTCTGTAGACTGGCATCGTCGAGAGTCGCGACGCGAAACCGCAAGCGGCGCGCGGGGCGACGGATTGTGAGATGATGTTCATGGCAAAACGAAAGAGCACCAAGCCTGACGTCGAAGAACCGGCGCCCACGCCCGGCGCTGAGTACACGGTCCTCGCCCGCCGTTATCGCCCGCGCCAGTTTGCCGAACTGATCGGCCAGGAGCCGGTCGCGCAAGCGCTCATCAACGCGCTGCAAAGCAATCGCGTGGCCCATGCCTATATCTTCACCGGGGCGCGCGGCGTCGGCAAGACGAGCGCGGCCCGCATCCTCGCCAAGGCACTCAACTGCGCCAAGGGACCGACGCCGACCCCGTGCGATGAATGTGAGATCTGCCAGGCGATCACGTCAGGCGAAGACACCGACGTTCTTGAGATCGACGGCGCCAGCAACAATGGCGTGGACAACATCCGCGAACTCCGCGCCAACGTGCAGTTCAGGCCGAGCCGATCACGCTACAAGATTTACATCATCGATGAAGTCCACATGCTCTCCACCGCGGCCTTCAACGCACTCCTGAAAACGCTGGAAGAGCCGCCCGCCCATGTGAAGTTCATCTTCGCCACGACGGAAATTCACAAGGTTCCCATCACCATTCTGTCGCGCTGCCAGCGTTTCGATTTCGGCGGCATCAGCATCACGCGCATTCTCGACCGTCTCAAAGAAATCGTGGCGTCCGAAAAGATGCAGGCCGACGACGAGGCGCTGGAGACCGTGGCCCGTCGCGCCGGCGGGTCGATGCGCGATGCACAGTCGCTCCTGGATCAATTGCTCGCCTTCAGTGGGCAGAACCTGACCGTGGATACCGTGCATCAACTCCTGGGAACGGCCCATGAGGAGCACGTAACCGCTCTCGCCGGCGCCGCCATCGCGAAGGACACGAAAAAGGTGCTGGACCTGCTCAACGAAATCGCCAACCAGGGGCAGCAGATCGGCGAACTGCTCGATCAACTGATCGAATATTGGCGCGATCTGATGGTCGTGAACTGCGCCGGCATCGAGGGACAATCGGTCAGCGTCTCCAGCGCTCGCCGCGATCTGCTCAAGGACCAGGCCAAACAGCCGAGCCTGGACAAGATCCTCGCGGGGATGGACATCCTGGTGACGGCCAAGACGCGCATGGGGCGCAGCAGCCATGCCCGCGCGATTCTGGAAATGGGGTTGGTGCGCATCTGCCAACTCGACGATCTCGTTTCAATCACGCAAATCGCCCAGTGGCTGTCCCGGGAAGGCGCAGCCCAAGGCTCAAAGCCCCCCTCCCCCGCCCGTCCGTCCTCCGCAGCTGCGAGTGCTCCGGGACCGGAAAAAAAAAAGCTAGCGGATGATTCCGGGCCGGAAAACACAAGCCATCGCATCGATTTGACCGAGCAGTCAGCCGCTGATGTATTACAGCAACTCATTTCAAATTCAGGCTTTGCGGTTCAGGCTGAACTTCGCAAGATCACTTCTGCTGCAATTTCCGGGCCAAACGCTCTGGTTTTTCGGGTTCCGCGCAGGTATAATGCTCCCAGTGCGATGTTTCTCGATCCGATTCGCCTGTCGAAGGTCGGCGAGACGTTGAACGGCATTGTCGGGCAGCCTTGCAAGATCAGCATCGAATGGATCGACGACGCCCCGCGCGAGGCCGGAGCCGCGTCCAAAAGTTCGGCGGCCTTGGCCATGGGCCAGCAACGTCAGACGCGCGCCGGAATGATGCAGCTTCCGTTCGTGAAAAACGCGGCGGAGATTCTCGGTGCGCAAATCATGCGCGTCGACGAGGGCTTCGGTGCTGCGACCGTGCCGGCCGCATCCACGGATGAGGCCCAAGAGGAGGACGACGATGTTTGAAAAACTCGGCCAGATCGCCAGCCTGATGAAGAACCTCCCCAAAATGCAGGAGGAGATGGGCAAACTCCAGGGCCGTATCGCTCAAGTCGTCGCGGACGGGGACGCCGGCGCC
The DNA here is from genome assembly GCA_016191165.1 of Planctomycetota bacterium. Classification (GTDB taxonomy): domain Bacteria; phylum Planctomycetota; class Planctomycetia; order Gemmatales; family Gemmataceae; genus SIAQ01. The sequence goes on along the minus strand of JACPPF010000067.1, from coordinate 20,685 downwards.
GGCATGGTGAAGGCAAAGGTCAACGGCCACATGGAAGTTATCGCGTGCGTCATCAGCGATGAGTTGATGAAGCTTAACGACAAGGAGTTGCTGGAAGACCTGGTGCGCTCCGCCATCAATCAGGCGATCCAGAGGGCGCGGCAAGCGGTCGCGGAGGAGACGTCGAAAATGGCGTCGGGCCTCGGCATGGCGTTGCCGCCGGGGATTCAGTTGCCGACGTGACCAGCCCGAACAGGTCCGGTTGGAGAAAACCATTGGCCAGCACCGCACCCGAGGGAGCGATCACCCGCTTGATGGACGAGCTAGGGAAGTTGCCCGGCATCGGGCCCAAGTCCGCGGAACGGATCACGCATTTCCTGCTCGCGTCCCAGGCCCGGGACGTGCTCGCCCTCGCTGATGCCCTGCGGGACGTGGTCACGAAAATTCATCCATGCCGCCGATGTTGCAACCTCACCGAGGGTGAATTTTGCAACATCTGCATGGATGGCAAGCGGGATCCGTCGGCGATCTGCGTCGTCGAGCAACCACGCGACCTGATGTCGATCGAACGCGCGGGAACCTACCGCGGTCTCTATCACGTGTTGCAAGGCCGACTCGCTCCGCTGGAGGGCATCGGTCCGGAGAATCTGACCATCGATTCGCTCATGCAGCGTGTCAACCAGGGGGGCGTCAAAGAGATCATCATGGCGACCAACCCGACGCTCGAAGGCGACGGTACCGCCCTTTACGTCTCGAACTTGCTCGCGGGGACCGGCGTGAAAATCACACGCCTGGCCCGCGGCTTGCCTTCGGGCTCGGTCCTCGAATTCGCGAACACCCAAATGCTTGCCGACGCTCTCGAAGGTCGCCGCGCATTCTGATTGACTTCGTTTAGCGCCCGCTCGGCGCCAGGCGAACGCAAACGAATCTTCGGTTTAGGGAGAACGGAAGACCATGCAACTGAACCTCGGCACTTCGATGCGGACGGAACTCGCCCAGGTGATTTCGCCGCGCATGATTCAGTCGATGGAGATCCTCCAACTCCCCGTCATGGCGCTGCAGGAACGTATCGAGCATGAGCTTCAAGAAAATCCCGTATTGGAAATACGCGAGGCCGGCTCGGAAGACGAAGGCTACCCCAATGAGCCGGAACTCGGTGAGGCAGTTGAAGTGCCCGAACCCCCCGAAGAGGCGCTGCTCGAAAAACCCGACGAAGACCTGGTCATCGACGCCAAGAGCGGCGAGGATGATTTCAAGCGCATGGAGGCCATCAACGAGGATTGGTCCAATTACTTCGACGAGGAGTCCCGCCCCTCCGCCAACCGCATCTCGGAAGAGATGGACAAAAAGCATGACGCCATGGCCAACATGGCCGATCGGCCGCAGTCCCTTCAGGATTTCCTCGATGAGCAACTCCCCTATCTCGATACCGAGATTGTCAACCTCGACCTGTTGCGCTACATGATTTCGCATCTCGATGAGCGCGGCTACCTGACGACGCCGCTGGAGGACATCCGCCAGTCGTTCGACGGCGAGGTGACAATCCAGCAAGTGGAAGAAACGCTGGAGGACTTGCAAGGGCTCGACCCGCTCGGCGTCGGAGCGCGCACGGTCGAGGAATGCCTGTTGTTGCAGATCACGCGCGACACACCGCACCGCGATGTCGTCCGCGCGCTGATCGGCCACCTGGAGGACATTCAGCACAACCGCTTGCCGTTGATTCAGAAGCAGACCGGCTGCGACATGAAGACCCTTCACGAGGCGATCGAGGTGCTCAAGCACTTGAACCCGAAGCCCGGCGCCCAGTTCGCGACCAACAGTGTTCAATACGTGATCCCCGATATCATCGTGGAGAAGAACGACCAGAACGAATACGACATCCGCCTCGTGGACGACTGGACGCCGAACATCTACATCAGCCGGCGCTATTTTGAAATGCTTCGGGACAAGCATTCCGACGACAAGGCGCGGGAGTTCCTCCAGCGCAAGATTCAATCCGCCAAGTGGCTGATCGACGCCATCGAGCAGCGCCGTTCGACGTTAAAGAAGGTGACCCGGGCGATCATCGACCATCAACGTGCCTTCCTGGACACGGGGCCCGAATGCATCGAACCGCTCAAGATGCAGCAGATCGCCGATGTCGTCGGCGTCCACGTCACCACGGTTAGCCGGGCGGTGGACGATAAATGGGTGCAAACCCCGCGCGGCGTCTTCCCGCTGAAACGCTTCTTCGGCGGCGGCACGCAGACGGCCAGCGGTGAAGAGGTTGCCTGGGAGACGATCAAGCAAAAGCTTCTCGACGTCATCGGCAACGAGGACAAGGAGAACCCGCTCTCCGATGAAGACCTTGTCACCAAGCTATCCGAGGCCGGCTATCCCGTGGCACGACGGACCGTCACCAAATATCGCAAGATGCTGGGCATTCAGTCGTCGCGCCAGCGGAAGGTGTGGGCGGAATAAGCGCTGGACTTTGCGCCCTCAATCAGCGCTATCTTCGTTTAGCGACCGCCCGGCGCCGCGCGGACGCTAAACGACGAGAGGCGCATGAACCAAGGGAAAACCGCTGATGCCCGGCCACCAATCCCACAGCCAAATTGCCGACGTCATTCGCACCGGCGGCGGCGCGGCTGCAATCCAACGGCAACATGCCAAGGGCCGGCTGACAGCGCGGGAACGCATCGCCCAACTCTCCAGCGATTTCTTTGAACTGGGCCTCTGGGCCGCCTGGAACATGTACGCCGACCACGGCGGTGCGCCGTCCGCCGGCGTCGTCACGGGGATCGGCACGGTCGCCGGTCGGCAGGTCATGTTGATCGCCAATGATGCAACCGTGAAGGCAGGCGCCTTTTTCCCGATGACCGCCAAGAAGGTCCTGCGTGCTCAGCGCATCGCGATGGATAATCGCCTGCCGCTCGTCTACCTCGTCGATTCCGCCGGCGTCTTTCTGCCACTGCAAGACGAAGTGTTCCCCGACGAGGACGACTTTGGCCGCATCTTTCGCAACAACGCCGTCATTTCCGCCATGGGCATCCCCCAGTTCGCCGCCATCATGGGCAACTGCGTTGCCGGCGGCGGCTATTTGCCAGTCTTGTGCGACAAACTGTTAATGACCGAAGGCAGCGGCCTCTATCTGGCAGGCCCGGCCCTGGTGAAGGCGGCCATCGGGCAAGTCGTGGACAGCGAGGACCTCGGCGGCGCCGCCATGCACGCGCAAATCAGCGGCACCATCGACTTTCGTGAAAAAGACGACCCCGCCTGTCTGGATCGGCTCCAGCGACTGATCGGCATGTTGCCCGAAGACAGGCCCCGGGTGGACCTCACGTTGAAGCCCAGGGGTGAGCGCAGCGAACCCCGGGGATCCCTGGGATCACTCCCCCAAGAATACGACGTGTGCGACCTTCTCCCCCACCTCCTCGACGACGCCCTGTTCGACGAATACAAGGCGGAGTTCGGTCCGACCCTGGTTTGTGGCTACGGCCGACTCGGCGGCGTGGCAGTGGGCGTAGTGGCTAATCAAAAGCGACGAACGAAATCCCCCAAGGGCGAGGTGCAAATCGGCGGCGTCATCTACGTCGATGCCGCCGACAAGGCTGCTCGCTTCATCATGGACTGCAATCAGACGCGGATGCCGATCATCTTCTTACAGGATGTGAACGGCTTCATGGTGGGCCGCGATTCCGAAGCCGCGGGCATCATCCGCGCCGGGGCGAAACTCGTCAACGTCATCTCCAACAGCGTGGTGCCAAAGATCACGCTCATCCTCGGCGGCTCTTATGGCGCGGGCAACTATGCCCTGTGCGGCAAGGCATTTGATCCGCGTTTCATTTTCGCTTGGCCCACGGCGCGATACGCCGTCATGGGCGGCGAACAGGCGGCGGAGACGTTGCTCGACATCACCATTGGCGCTTTGAAGCGTAAAGGCCACGATCCGGATGCCGACGAGTTGACGGCGCTCAAGAACCGCATTCACGCCGACTATGCGGAGCAGACCGACATCCGCTACGCCGCGGCCCGGCTGTGGGTGGACGCGATCCTCGACCCGGCAAGGACGCGCGAAGCCTTGCTGCTGGCGCTGTCGGTGGCGCTGCGGCACGATGACGGGCGCGAGTTCAAGACCGGGGTATTGCAAACGTGAAAAAAGACTCCGGCGTCATCCAATTTTCTTCATTTCCCGGCGTGCGTGCTTCCATAGAGTGACAGTTGCCAAACCAGCGATTGTTCGCGCTTGCGCGCGGAGGTGGCCTTTGCTTGCGTATTTTGGTGTGTCGCTTTTTGTCAGTGCGGCGCTGCTTTTTCTCGTGCAGCCGATGATCGGCAAGATGATCTTGCCGCACCTGGGCGGCACCCCGGCCGTGTGGAACACGTGCATGGTCTTTTTCCAGGGTGTGCTGCTGGTGGGCTACGGCTATACCCACCTGCTGACGACGACGCAATCGACGCGCCGGCAGGTCTTGATCCAGGGAGTGCTGCTCTTTCTGCCCTTTGTCGTTCTGCCGTTCTCGGTGGGAAACTGGGAGCCACCGACGGACGCCAATCCGATTTTCGAGGTTTTGCTCAAGCTGACCGTGATGGTTGGCTTGCCGTTCTTTCTGGTCTCGACGACCGCGCCACTCTTGCAAAAGTGGTTCTTCCACACCGGGCATGAGTCGGCCAAGGATCCATACTTTCTATACGGCGCCAGCAATTTCGGCAGCATGTTGGGACTGGCGCTTTACCCGACCGTGATCGAGCCATTGCTGCAAGTGACGGCGCCGGCGGGGGACGCCACCTGGCGAACCCAGGTGCATTTCTGGACGTTCCTTTATGCGATATTCGTCGCTCTCGTCGTCGGCTGCGCGGTGATCGTATGGCAATCGCTGGCGAAGCAAGTCGCGCCGGATGCGAGTGCCAGCGCAACGCCCGCGCCAACACCGCAACCGATCGCGCCGGCGGAACAGGCAACCGCCGTGACCGCGTCCGCCCCCAAACGCCGCGGCGGCCGGATCGAGACCGTCGCCCCAAAGACACCCGCTCCGAGGCCGGTCTCCAATGCGGCGCAGGTGAACGACGACATCACGCTGCTGCGCCGCCTGCGCTGGATCGGCCTGGCCGCGGCGCCGACCAGCTTGATGCTGGGCGCCACGACCTACCTCACCACGGACATTGCCGCCGTCGCGTTTTTCTGGATCATTCCGCTGGCGCTTTACCTTCTCACGTTCATCCTGGTCTTCGCGCGCTGGCCGACGGTCTGGACGGGACAGCCGCACACGGTCGTGTCGTTTCTGCAACCGTGCATCTTGCTGTTCCTGGTCCTGAAAATGATCGGCAATCTGACGGTCGATAATATCTCGTGGCTGGCGGGATGGGACACCGTCGTCACTTTTTTCCTGCACCTGGCCGCGTTCTTTACCACGGCCCTGATGTGTCATGGCGAACTGGCCAAGGATCGGCCCAGCACCAAACACCTGACCGAATTCTATTTCTGGATGTCGCTGGGCGGCGTTCTCGGCGGGTTGTTCAACGCCCTGTTCGCACCCATCGTCTTTCAGCACGGCCTGTGGGAATACCCGATCGCCATGGCGTTCGCCTGCCTCCTCCGGCCCAATCTCGTCGATCTCGGCAAGACACTTTTCCCCGGCGATTCAACCGCCGAACGCTCGACACGGCTCGGCTACGCTCTCGATTTCGGCCTGCCCATTGCCATTGGCATCGGCGCCTACTACCTGAGTCAAGCCTTCGACGCCATGCCCAATATCGCCCGGGGCAAGAACTGGGTCATGGCAGGCATGGTCATCGCCATCCTCGGTTTGTCCCTGCGGCCCGTGCGTTTCGGGCTGGCCGTGGGCGCCTTGATGTTGGCCATCGGCATCTACGATCGCAGCAATGAGGCGTACCTTTATGAAGGCCGCGGTTTCTTCGGGTTGTTGCGCGTGCAAGAACACGAGGGACGCTGGTCGCAGATGCCGCAACATTTCGAGGACGAACCGGTCCCGCATGAATGGAAGGCCTACCGCACGTTGATTCACGGCGGTATCAATCATGGCAGCCAGGTCGTCCGGTACAAGTACGAAAACGAGCTCGGCATCGAAACGGAAGAAACCCCGGAGATGAACCTGCGCAAACGCCGCGAGCCGATCACCTATTTTTATGAGCGCAACGGCATTGCCGAGGTCTTCTACAAGCTGTGCTGGACCAAAGGGCAGCCAGTGTCGGCGGTCACTAACATGAACGGCGTCTCGGACATTCGCATGCCGGCGTCGATGTTTGGGTTAGCCTCCGGCCAGCAGGCGACCTTCACGATGCTGGCCAACACGCAGTCGGAACCGCCCTACGCCGTCATGGGTTTGGGAACCGGCATCCTGGCCTGTTATGCCAAGCCCTTTCAGCGCGTCGATATTTATGAAATCGATCCGCTGGTGAAAAACCTGTCGGTTCCGCCGGATTATCTGCCGCCCTGGCACGATCGCCGGGCAGCCGATTACAAGGTGCCGGACCCGACCTTCTACTACGTGCAGGATGCGACCGAGCGCTGGGCTCACGTCAGCGTGAAACTGGGTGACGGTCGGCTCGTCATGAAAAGGGAAGCCCCGGAGAAATACTATCACGTCATCGTCCTCGACGCCTTTAGCTCGGATGCGATTCCCGTGCATCTGCTCACCTCAGACGCGGTGAAGATGTATCTGGACAAGTTGGCCGAGGGGGGCGTGCTGGTCTTCAACACGACGAATAAATTCGTGCGTATTGAGAACGTTCTGTCGGCCATCGCGCGCGATCTCGATCTGGATTGCCTTTACTGCCCTGATTTCACGTACCCCAGCGATCATCCGGATCGCTTTTCCGCGGACTGGGTCGTCCTCCAGCGCAAGATCGACAAGGGGGCCTATCGCAATGGCGGCCGACCCATCCGCGAACGGCTGGAATCCACGCGGGTTCGGCTATCCTGGAAAGGCATTGTCGTTCGGAATGACGATCGCACGGAAATCGAGGACGAGCGCTGGCAGGAGGTGCGCCCTCTCGACGGTCCCGCCTGGACCGACGGGTATTCCAACCTCCTCAACCCCAAGGTCATGCCCTGGCTGAACCCGTGGCGAAAATGAACGGCTAGACACGTCAGGTGTAAATTTGTGGAACAATCGGCCCCATGGCGTCCAATGATTCCAAGGGACGATAACCTGCGGGCCAAAAAAGGCTAAGGACATGGCAACGATCACATTTTCCGAGGGTTTACCTCTCCTCGCCCCCGCGCCGATGGCGCGCGCCGAGGACGAGACCAGCGACGGCCAACTCCTGGACCGCTTCATCTACACCCATGACGATCTCGCGTTTGCCGAACTGGTGCGGCGGCACGGCTCGATGGTGCTTGGCGTGTGCCGACGGGTTCTCGACAATCGACACGATGCGGAGGATTGCTTCCAGGCCGTCTTTCTCGTGCTGGTCCGCAAGGCGGAAACGATCCAGCCGCGCCAAATGGTTGGCAACTGGCTTTACGGCGTGGCGTATCGGACGGCCCTGGAATCCAAAAAGCTGACAGCGCGGCGGCGCAACCGCGAGAGAAAGAGGTGCGAAATGCCTCGCCCTGAACCGGAGAGCGATTGGCAGGACCTGAAACCCCTTCTGGATCAGGAGTTGAGCCGGCTGCCCGACAAGTACCGCTTCGTGCTGGTCGCTTGCGACCTGGAGGGGCAAACTCGCAAGGAGGTCGCCCGCGCCTTGCACGTGCCCGAAGGCACCGTCGCCAGCCGGCTGGCGCGGGCCCGGGTCATGCTGGCCAAACGGCTTGCGCGCAAGAACCTGATCATTTCAGCCGGGGCCCTGGCCAACCTGCTTTCGGATCGGACTCCCGAGGAAGTCCCACTCGCCCTGACGGCATCCACGGCCCAGGCTGCGGTGCGAGTCGCCGCGGGGAAGCCGATTGCCGGTTCGGTCGGCGCGTTGACCGACGCCGTCGCCGCCTCGTTATCCTGGACCCGGACCCAGATCGCCGCCGGCGCGCTCATGGCGTTGGCCCTTCTGGGGCTGGTGGTGGGTTCCTTCCTTCCTTCCGTTTTGGCCGATCGTTCCCGACGCACGGAGAACGTCCCGTTTGTGCCTGACAAGCCAGAAGCCCGTAAGGACAAGCCCGAGGAAGTCAAGGAATGCCTGGTGGAACACGTCGATCTTGCCAGGCGCACGATTCAGGCCACACGAATCTCCGACGCCGGGCACGGCAGCGAAATCCTCGATGTGCGCGTCGGCCCAGATGCCCGGATCATGGTGGGGGACAAGGAAGGAACGCTCGCCGATTTGCATGCCGGCATGACTCTGCGCCTGGAGCTAGAACGCAACCAGGCCGGCGAGCGCCACGCCGTGCTCGTCGAAATCGTCGGCCGGCCGATCGTCGGCGTCGTTCAGGCGATTGACGAGGATTCCGTGACGCTTCATACCGACGTGAAAAACGGCGAGCCGGTGGCGGAAACCTTTGTCCTGGCCAGGGGCGCCTGGGTCTACATCAATGGCAAGAAGGCCAAATACGGCGAGTTGAAAAAGAAGATGAAGGTGGTGTTGCAGGTTCCGCCGGGGAAAAAGAAGGTCGTGGGCGTCAGCGCTGGCCCCAAGGTGGTCGGCCGGGTCAAGGCGGTTGTCGTGGACAAGCGTACGCTTTCGCTGGACGGCATTGCGGACGGTTTTTGCGTGGCAACCGACGCTCATGTCCTGGTGGACGGCAAAACCCGAACCCTGGCCGATCTGCGCGTGGGTATGATCGTATCCGTCCAGATGTCCGCCGACTCCGAACACAGCCGCGCTCTGGCCATTGCCGCCCGAAACGCTTTGCGAGCGAAGGATTAGGCCAAAAACCGCTCCTCCCGGGCGAGCACGGGGCGCGAGTTTCCGTGGGCGCGCGGCGCAATCGGGATGTGTGGCCCAGGATTCCCTGAAATCACCGCTGCCCGCCGGGTATCGAAATTCCTAGAATGACGAACTGAAATTGCGTTTGGTCTCCGCAAGCGTCACGGTCGGCGCTTTTTACCCCGCGGAGAGACGATGTCGTTTTCTTGCAGTCAACCTGGAGGTGGCCCTTGGCCCTGCCGATTTTCGCGATCACGCTTTTCGTTAGCGCGTTTCTCCTCTTTCTCGTTCAACCGATGATCGGCAAGTTGATCCTGCCGAAGCTGGGCGGCACGCCGCAGGTCTGGAACACATGCATGGTGTTCTTCCAGTCGGTGCTCCTGCTTGGGTATGCCTACACCCACTCCGTGAGCACTCGGCTCAAGTTGCGCCAGCAGATGATGCTTCACGGCGCGGTCCTGTTCGTGCCGATTCTTTTATTGTTCGCCTTTCCGTTCTATGAAACCGTTCGCGAATGGGATCCGCCGACGGAGGGCAATCCGATTCCGGAAGCCTTGAAGCTGCTGGCCATCGTGGTCGGCATTCCCTTCTTTGTGGTCTCCACAAGCGCGCCGCTGTTGCAGCGCTGGTTCGCTTACAGCGGGGATCCGTCGGCCAAGGACCCGTATTTTCTTTATGGCGCCAGCAACCTCGGCAGCTTGCTGTCCCTGCTGCTTTATCCCGCCCTGGTCGAGCCGATGACGTTCCTGGCGCAACAGACGACGATCTGGCGGATCGGCTACATCGCCTTCGCGGGGATGGTCGTCTACTGTGCCTACACGATCTACAAACTGGCGCCGCCCGATTCGGTGCTGGCGGCGGAAGAGGCCGCCGCGGCGCCGCCCCCGCCCGCGGAGGTGCCCGAAGCGGTTGCTCCGGCGCCGGAACCCGCACCGGCGGTGCAAGCTTCCACGGCGGTCAAATCCGGACCGGCGCCAGGTGGGCGCGGCATTCAGCGCAAAAAAGGCATGAAAGCGCCGGTCAAACCCGACGAAGCCGCCTCGGTCGCCAAGCGCGAAATCGCGCCGCCCATCCTGACCGGCGCCACCGCCGAGATGAGCTGGTTTCGCCGTGTGCGCTGGGTTCTGCTGGCAGCGGTGCCGTCAAGCCTGATGCTGGGCGTCACGAACTATATCTCGACCGACCTGTCGCCGTTCCCACTCGTGTGGGTCATTCCTTTGGCCCTCTACCTGCTTTCTTTCATTCTTGTCTACATGAAGTTCTGGACCGGCACTCACGCCGGGAACTTTGGCGGCCAGGGTTACACGCCGCACCAGATCGCGCTTTACGTCGGCCATCCGATCGGCATTCTGATCCTGTGCCTGGTGGTGATGAAGGGAGGCTTCGACCCGTTCGTCGCCGTTTCCATGGTGATGATTGGCTTCTTCGCCTCCGCCCTTGCTTGCCACGGCGAACTGGCAGTCGACCGCCCCAACCCGCGCCATCTGACGGAATATTTCCTGCTCATGTCGGTCGGCGGCGCCCTGGGCGGCACGTTCAACGCTCTGTTCGCGCCAATCGTTTTTCAGTCCGGCGTTCTTGAGTATTACATCGCCATCGTCATCGCCTGCATGGTCAGGCCGCAATATGTCTCCAGCGGCTGGTTCGACGAGCTGATCCTGAACGCCTTCCCCGGCATTCAGAACTGGGCCCGCAGCCAGGGAGACGAGATGGCCAAGTCGTTCGGCCGCACGCCGCCGCGCACGACTTATATGTTCAACTATTTCCTCGATATCCTGCTCGGGTTCTTCATCCTGTTTCTGGTTTACTTTCTGACCATCAAGTTTTGGCCCTATAACAACATCGATGCGCGGCGGACGGTCATCGGCATCATGAAGTTCGTGAAGTTCATTCCGATGAGCGACTGGTGGTTGCAAAACACCGGCATCGTGATCGTGTTCATGATCCCGGCGACGTTCTGCTTCTTTTTTGCCGGTCGGCCTTTGCGCATCACCCTCGCGGTGGCTGGTATCCTTTTGGGTCACCTTTACATGGCGGGCCGGGATCGCAGCGATATCCTGGAATCGCGGCGCACCTATTTCGGCCTGTTGCAAGTGAGAAAAGATAATGAGGTGCCCCACGATGAAGAGGAGGCCGCCGATTTCCGCGTGGAACCGGCCATCATCAAGGGCAAGAACTATCAGATCCATTATCCGTTCACCTACCTCATGCACGGCACGACCTACCACGGCCGTAACTATTATTCCAACGAAAGTGACGAGTTGAAGCCCTTCCGCAAGGACATTAGCCGGTTGGCGACCACCTACTACCACCGCTACGGCCCGGTGGGGATCGTCATGGAGCGTTATAACTGGGTGACCAACCCCGCCGGTGCGAAGAAGGTGGGCGAAGCGAAGGGGGCGGGGAAACAAAACAGCTTCCATGCCGATGTGCGTTCGCCGGTCGGCATCGTCGGCCTGCTGGCGTCGCCCGGCGGCAACATGGCCGGGCCCCTCGGCGCCGTGCTGCACACCTGGTCCGAGCCGCCCTTCGCCACCATCGGCCTGGGCACCGGCACCATGGTCTCCTATGCCCGGCCGTTCCAGCACATGACCTACTATGAAATCGATGAGGTCATCCGCTCCTTCTCGTTGCCCGAGGACAAGAACGACGCCTATTTCAAGTACCTCCAAGGCGCGCTCCGCCGCGGCGTGAATCTGGAAGTCATCATGGGCGATGCCCGCCAGGCTCTCGAACGCGAACCCAAGATCATGAAATCGATCCTGGACGGTAGTTTCGTTCCGGAAAAGCACAAGGAAGTCTATGCCAGCGACTTCTCAACCGGCAAAGCGAAATACCTCGATCCCGTCGTTTCGAAAATGCCGATGCGCGAACGGTATTACAAGGTCATCAACGTCGACGCGTTCAGCTCCGACGCGATCCCGATTCACCTCTGCACCGAACAGGCGATCAAGCTCTACATGGACAAACTCGCCGACGACGGCGTGCTGTGCATGCACACTTCCAATCGCCACATGGACCTTGTCCGGCCGGTCGCGCGCATCGCGATGGAGCTATCCAAGAAATCCGAGGCGGCCGGCGGGCCGAAGATCAACTGCCTCGTCGGCAAGGACCGCAGCGAAAAGGAAATCTACATGGGGCATTTCTCCTCCGAATACGTGATGATTTACCGAGGAGATTTCTTCACCAACTACGTCCGCGGCCTGGAAAAAGAGAAAGAAAAGTTGATCAAGGACGGCACCATGAAACCTCTGCCGCAAGCCAAGGATCAGGAAGACGCCCAGTTCGGCCGGGCGCCGGACGGTTTGCAAATTCTCAACGCGAACGTGGAATGGTATGACCCCTATACCGACCACACCGAAGTGCGCAACCGCCGGCTGGTGAAGTCGCCGGTGACCGCTCGCGACGCACTTTGGACCGATGACTACTCGTACATCCTCGGCGTTTTGCGCTGAGGTCCGCGACGCCGCCGGCGGTTTGGCATTCGCGCCGCAAGGCGCTTGCCACGCCGCGGGCGGCCAGCGTTTTTGTCAACAAACAAACAAACAAGCAACCATCCTCGCTTCCGGAGAACGTCCCTTGGCACTGCCGATTTATGCTCTCACGCTGTTCGTCAGCGCGTTCATTTTGTTTCTGGTTCAGCCGATCGTCGGCAAGATCATTCTGCCAAAACTGGGCGGCACGCCCCAGGTCTGGAACACGTGCATGGTGTTCTTTCAGATGGTGCTGCTGGCGGGTTACGCCTACACCCACAATGCGACGACGCGGCTCACCTTGCGCCAGCAGTTGATCGCTCATGGCGCGCTGCTTTTGCTGCCGTTGACTTTGTTATTGCCGTTCCCGTTTGCGATTGGCGGCGCCGACATGGTGGACGGGATGATCACCAATCCCAACAGCCTGTGGGGTTTCGTGCCAGACCTGGGTTCCAACCCGATTCCCTCGACGCTGGCGGTACTTTTCGCATACGTGGCGTTGCCGTTCCTTGTAGTTGCGACGTCCGCCCCGCTGTTGCAGAAGTGGTTCGTCCACACCGGGCATCCGGCGGCACGCGATCCGTACTTTCTTTACGGGGCAAGCAACTTCGGCAGCATGTCGTCGTTGATCGTCTACCCCTTGTTCATTGAGCCGTACGTGTCGCTGACCAATCAGGGGTGGACCTACGCCATCGGCTACATCACGTTGATCGCGTTCATGGCGGTTTGCGCCGGTATGGTGTGGAATGCGAAGGACGCCTTCCTGCCGAAGGCGGCGCCCGCGCCGGAGCCGAAACCCGAGCCCGCCCCGGCCGCGGCGCAGGCGAGCGCGCCGGACGCCCAGACCGGCATCGCCGCGGGCGCGCCGGCGGCCGCGCCGACGGCGCCCGCCGCCACCAGTGTCAAGGCCGGCGCGCCAGGCAAGCACGGCAAGGGCGCCCATGGCGCGGGCCGCTCCCATGCGCCGGCGCCTTCGGTTGCGGTTGCCAATGATGACATGAACTTCGCTCGGCGCTTCCGCTGGGTGATGCTGGCCGCCATTCCGTCGAGCCTGATGCTAGGCATCACGACCCACATCACGACTGACTTATCGCCGCAGCCGATGTTCTGGCTCATTCCGCTGATCCTTTACCTTGGCTCATTCATCCTGGTGTTCGCGCGCTGGCCGGTGGTCTGGACCGAGACGCCGCACGTTGTTTTCCTCTACGCCCAGGTGCTCTTTCTCCCCGGCATGATCATGTCGGACGTGTGGAATCTGGCCTCAGACCCGAGCCTATTGAAGGTGGCGATCTTCGCCCACGTCATGGGCTTTTTTACCACGACGATGGTGTGTCACGGCGAATTGGCTAAGGATCGCCCCAGCACGCGATTCCTTACCGAGTTCTACCTCTGGATGTCGGTCGGCGGCATGGTTGGCGGCATGTTCAACGCCCTGATCGCGCCGGTCATCTTCCCGAAGTACTGGGAGTTCCCGCTGGCGATCTTCGCCGCGGCGCTGGCCCGGCCCAAGATGTTCGATATCGGCCTGGGGGATAACTTTTTGGCAAGCTTGTTTGAAAGCCAGCCCGAAGCGCCGGTCACCAAGCAAAAGGGCGGCAAACATCATCACGCGCCGGTTTCGATCGGGGTGACGGCCAACGAATCGCTCGTGCGCAACCTGGATTTCGTTTGGCCTGGCGTGATCCTCGCCCTCACGCTGATCGCCGGTCTGGTCCTGCCGCGCGATATGTCGCACATCGTGCGCAACCTTTTCCAGTATGGCATCCCACTGGTTCTTTGCATGGCCTGCTTTTCCCGGCCGTTTCGTTTCGGCCTGGGCATCGGCGCCGTGCTGCTGTTGCACGTCATCTTTGTCGCGCAGGCGGAATCCGAAGTCACGCTAAAATCCAGCCGCAGCTACTTCGGCGCCATCAGTGTCAAGCAAATGAACCGCGGCTTTGGTCCGTATCGCCAGCTCATTCACGGCCATATCGACCACGGCATGAATTACCTCGTCCCGGAAAAGAAGGCCGATCGCGGCGATCCGGCCAAGGACCGGAGCCGACTGGCCACCACGTACTACCATCGCGAAGGGCCGGCCGGGCGCGTGATGGAAAAATTCAACTGGTCCAAGGGCGACCCGAACACGTTTCACGCCGACGCGCGTTTGCCCGCATCGCTGATTTTCAACGCCCTGGCCGATGTGGGGGTCGGCAACCTGCCGCTGACGGAACTCGTGACCGCCTGGTCGGAGCCGCCGATCGCAACTATTGGCCTGGGAACCGGCACGATGGCATCCTACGGCCGGCCCTATCAGCACGTGCATTTCTACGAGATCGACAACCAGGTCCAGCGCCTGTCGTTCGCGGCGCCGACGCGCGAGTTTGGCAACTGGCTGGAATACGGCAAGGCCAAGCAGAAAAGCAGTCGCACCGTCTACTTCAATTACCTCGAGCAGGCGCTTGAGCGCGGCGCCGCTGTCCAGGTCCTCATGGGGGACGCCCGCCTGCGCATGAACCTGCCCTATGAGAACCATTACCTGGACAACAACGGCCAGCCCAGGACCGATGAAACCGATCGCGGCGGCGGGCCGAACAACTTCTATCACATGATGGTCGTGGACGCCTTCTCCTCCGACGCCATCCCCGCGCACCTCCTGACGCGCGAGGCGTTCAAGATGTACTTCTCCAAACTGACCAAGGACGGCATCCTGTGCGTTCATACGTCCAATCGCTTTGTCGACCTTCCCCTGGTTGTGTCGGCCGTCTCCGCGGACCTGGGCTTCGCCCACCTGCGCGGGCACGACATCAATGACAACCACAGCGAAGGACACTATACGTCAGAATGGGTCATGGTGGCGCGCACCTCGAAGGACCTGGCTCACCTGACCGGCGACAGCGATTTCCTGCGGGCCTACAAGACAGCCATCGGTCGCAAAAACCGCAGCGATCCCTACTGGGAAACCGTTGCGAGCAGCGAGAGGTACGTCTGGACCGATGACTATTACAACCTCCTGTCCGTCGTGCGCTGGCGATAGCATCCAGACATTCCGCCTGCCGTTTAGCGTTCGCGGCGCCCCGCAGAATCGCAAAACGGCAGGCGGGGTATTCCACTCAAGGCCATGCAAATCATTTACCAAACGTTGCCGTTGTCGGTGGTTGCGGCCGACTGGCTTGTGATCGGAATCTGGGAAGACGAGCCCCTCGTCGGCGTCTCGGCCGAGCTGGACGCAAAGCTGGGCGGCATGCTGACGAAGTTGCGCGAGCAGGGCGACGCCGTGGGCAAGGCGCGCGAATTGACGCCGCTTTACCAGGTTACCGGGATCGCGGCACGCCGGATTTTGGTGATGGGCCTGGGCGCGCGTGGAAAAAGCGATTTTGCCTCGCTTCTCTGCTGTGCCGCCGCTTCGGGGCGGATGCTCTCCACCAGGAAAGCCAGGCAAATCGCCGTGGCACTGCCCGACGCGAGCCCGATGGACGCGGATGCCGTTCTGCGCGCCGTGGTCGCCGGTTTTTTTCAGGGTTCAAGTACGGCTGGACTGCGCAAAAGTGAAAACGAGCGCACGCCGCCCGCGGAACTGGTGATTCTCGGCACATCCCCCGAAACCTCTCTGCTGGAGAGCGTCCGCCGCGCTGAAATTGAAGGGCGCTGCACCAACCTCGCTCGTGAACTGGTGAACCTGCCCCCTTGCGATCTTTACCCCGAGACCTTTGCCGAACGGGCTCGGGACATCGCGGTCAGGACCGGGCTTGAACTGCAAATCCTCGACGAGCAAAAGTTGGTCGTGGAGCGCATGAATTCGCTGTTGGCGGTGGCGCGGGGTTCGGAAAGGCCGCCGCGCGTCGTGCTGCTCAAGCATGCCCTGGGCGGCAGCCGCCCGACGCTCGCGTTCGTCGGCAAAGGAGTCACGTTCGATTCGGGCGGGCTTTCGCTCAAGACCACGGACCAAATGGTGGACATGAAATGCGATATGGCCGGCGCCGCGGCCGTGCTGGGCGCCATGCAAGCCATCGCCGAATTGCGGCTTCCGGTTAATGTCCTGGGCGTGATGGCCCTGGTCGAGAACATGCCTTCGGGCAAGGCGATGAAACTTGGGGACGTGCTGAAAGCGCGCAACGGCAAGACGATCGAGGTGCTCAATACCGACGCCGAGGGCCGGCTTATCCTGGCCGACGCGCTGGCGTATGCCGTCGATCAAAAGGCCAGCCACCTGGTCGATCTGGCGACGTTGACCGGCGCGTGCATGGTGGCCCTGGGTTACGACGTGGCCGGGTTGATGAGCAATAGCGAAACGTGGAGCCAAAAAGTGCTGGCCGCCGCGGCGGTGTCCGGCGAGAAGGCCTGGCCGTTACCGATGTTCCCGCACTATCGCGAGATGATCAAGAGCGACGTGGCCGACATCAAAAACACGGGCGGCTCGCGCTATGCCGGCGCCATCTCGGCGGCCAAGTTCCTGGAGGAGTTCGTCGGCGCTACGCCGTGGGTTCACCTGGATATCGCCGGCCCGTCCTGGGCCGAGAAAGACAGCGCCTTGCGTGATTCGGGCGGAACCGGCTGCTTCGTGCGCACGCTTGTTGAACTGGCGCGGGCCTACGATGCCGGCTAACCCCAGGACCGTTCGTCAAGCGAAGCGATACCAGCCCCACGCGCAAGCGTGGGGATTGGGCAGCCCTCCAACACCCCCAGCTTGCGCTGGGGGCTGGTCGCATAATCACTTCAATTGCGAAGTCGGCGCGTACCAGATATCCAGCCCTCCCTGGCCACCCGGTCGATCCGAGACGAAATATAGCCGCAGTCCATCGTAACTGAGGGCCGGTTGCATATCTCCCAGTTTGCTTTCGGGATGATTGAGCCCGCTGACCGGCTCGGGTTTGGACCAGGCCTGCCCTGGCTTGGCGCGCCGGCTGCGGAAGATGCCGATGCGTCCATTCTCCAGCGGTCCCTGGAGGTACATCGTTAGCGATTGGCCGCTCAAGGTAGCGCGATGAAACCCGGCCGAGAAGCCCACCTCTTTGGCCTGGCCGATTGGACCTGGCATCGGACCCCGGGCGATGAACAACTTCCAGCCCTCCTTGGTGCGTCTGCTGAAGTACATCTCCGAACCGCCCGGCGTGACCCAGGGGTACATTTCGTCCGCCGGCGTGTTGATGTTGCCCAGAATGGGAAGCGCCGCCTGGGTGCCTGTCTGCCAGCGCAGATCGAAGTTCTTGATGTCCTCGAATTTTTTGTCCGGGACCTCGTTCGTGGAGAAGTACAGCTTGGTTTTGTGAACAAACGGCGAACGCACATCCGCGCCGCGGTCAAAAAGGAACGGACTGCCAGGCCCAAACCCGGAGACGGTGCGCTTGGCCTGGAGAATGTCGAGGTTCTTCTTCCCCTTGCGAACGAAGAAAAGTCGCGTTCCGTCAGGCGTCACGCTGGGATCCTCCTCGTTGCCGGGCGTGTTGACCTTGCCGAGGTTGAAGACCTTGACCAATTTCGTCTCCCCGGCCTCGGGTCGGCCGGTCATCAGCAGAACTAACATTGCCGCAATCGAGAATCGCATCATCGGCAGGCTCCGGATGGTAGTGATGGAATGGCGAGGCCGGGGGGCACTTCCCTAAGGTTATTGCCTTTCCGGGATGGACGCAAGAACGAGGCAAAATGTTCCATGCCCGGCGCGGACTATTTTTTCGCCGGCGAATCCGGATGATACGAAAACGTCTTCTTGCAATCCTCGTCGGACAGCTGCCGGCCAAGTTCGAGGTCGAGGTAATCCACGCTCAGCAAGGGTCGGCGCTCGGCCGAGGGCTTGGCGGCCCACCACTCCAGTCGGCATGGCCAGCGGGTTTGAGCGTCCAGGTAAATGCGCCCGGCGCGCACGCGCGCGCGGATGGTGGGCGGCAGGTTTGCCGGAGCGCGGTCGAATTCCCCTTCGACCAGCGTCACCGCGCGATCGCCCAGGTGGCCGCTCTGGAGCGTGGCGCCCTGAAGGTGCTGGTTCATTTGCTCAAGCACCGCCCCGGGCCCGCCGCAGCCCGCGTTGATGAGGAAGCCATCCTGGCGGTGGCGATCCGAGGTTGGGATTTTTGCGATGGTAACCGAGGGCTCACCCAGGCCGATTCGCCGGGCCTGCGCCAGCAACTCCCCGTCGCTGACAACCGTCAGTTTGGCCAGGGGTGGTCCGTCAATGATTTCCAGTTCCAGACGCGCACAGCCGGCGGGACCCCGCTGAAACGAACCCTGCGTGACAAAACTCCGCGACCCATCCCGCATGGCCTGGCGAAATTTGACGGCCAGCCACGGCGCTTTCTGAGCGGAAAGCTCGGTACACACGTCACGCAGGATCTTGTGAATATCCAGTTTCGCGTCAAGCGCGGCGAGTTGCGGCACAAAGGCGACATCAGGAACTTCGGCAGTCGGCGCAGATGGGTCAGGCCGGGCAATCGCGTAAATGAAAAGACCGGTCAGCGTGAGCGACAGGAGAAAGATCGCGCGTGTGAGCATGGCAGACTTTTCCGATTTTGACGAAAGTTCCTTGCCGACCCTGGCCGAGTATAACGTCAGGCGTTTTTCTGTGAAGTCCGAAAGGGGACCGTGCCATGAAACGGCGTATCTTGGGCGCTTTGCTGCTGGCTGGATTTTTGAGCGGTTGCGTGAACGTCGATCACGGTCCGGAAACGGGCGGCGCCCGCGCGAATTACGGCCAAAGCGCCGGGCCGCCGATGGTCCCCGGCGTGAAGGGCCCCCATGGGGAAGGCGTCCCGATGGCGGCGCCGTACAACATGGCCCCGCCGGGCAGCGAATATGCGGCGCGCATGATGATGTCGCAGAATCAGCCGCTGAACCGCATCCAGATGCACCCGCCCGGTATGGGAATGGGCGGTCCTCCGGGAAGCAGCCTTCCGATGCGGATGCCTGGCAATGGTTTGATTTCCCCGCCAGGATTGCCCCCCTATCCGGGCGCGGCGCCAGCGGGACCGTTTCAAAAGACTGCCCTCGCTGGCATGATGCCAGGCGGCGGCCTCATGAACGCCAACGTCCCGCCAGGCGGCATGAACATGCCCGGCGGCGTCCAGCTGGCGCAGTTCGCCAACAACGGCGCCCCGGGGGCGCTATTTCCCGCCCAGCGCACGCAGGTCTTCTTCTCCAAGCCGGCGGGCATGAAGATTTACTGGTTCACCAAAAGCGCCGATGGCAAGCCGAATTACTCCACGACGCCCCTGGAAACCCCGGGCCGATACAATTTTGCCCAGAGCGCCATCTATCGCTTGAAGTTGACACACATCCCCGGCCGACCGGCGCTGGAACTGTATCCGACGCTGGAAGTCGTGCCGACCAGTCCAAAGACCAACGAATTCCTGGCCCACAACAGCGTGCCGGTGGAGTTCAGCGAGGACGACTTCAAGCAGGTCGTGGATAGGAATTATATCGTAAAGGTGATTTACCTGCCCGACCCGCAGTTCCAGGACGCCGCCGGAGCCGGACCCGACGAGATCGTCTCGACCCGGCTCGAACCGGGCCAGGACCCGATCCAGGAAGCGCTGCGGCGCGGCAGCATTTTGCTCGTTTTGCGTATCGGCAACATCGACCAGGGCTTGCAGCATTCGCCGGGGATGACCTCAGCGGTTCCCGGCGGGGCGCCTGCGTCGCAAAAGCCGCCGGGCCATTTTGTGCCGCCGTTGATGCAGATTCCGTTCCCGTTGCAGTTCAAACCGACCGGGCCGGGCGCCATCCCGAAACAATTGCCGAAGATGCCCGAGGCATCCAATGGCAAGACCCCGGAACCGAAGAAGGAAATCGTCCCGGCGCCGAAGGACGACGGTGGAAACAAGATCGGCCTGCCGGCGTTGAATCTACCGGCGCCGCCGGGATTCAAGGGCGAGGACAATACCAAGCCCGCCCCGATCATTCCGGTGGTCCCGCTGCCGACGAACGTGGACAAACCGTTCATTCCGCCGATTCCGAATCCGATCGAAAAGAAGGACAAGGGCCTCAGCGATCTGCCGCCGGTACCGTTGATCCCAAATCCAGGGACGAAGGACACGAAGGGAAGCGGCATCGAGCTGCCGGCGCCGAAGACGCCGATCCTGCCGGCCAGCCGGACCAATGAGGCCCGTGAACCGATCACGCTGCCGCCGATACCGCCCACGAATCTGTTGCCCGGATCCCGGCCTGACCTGCCCATGATCCCAGTGATTCCGGCGAAACAATAGGCCTGGTTCAAGTGAAAGTCGCAGCGAGCCGCCGGGCTTGTCCCGGCGGTTCATCCCGATCCGCCTTGGTTCACCGCCGGGACACGCCCGGCGGCTCGCTGTTGGTTTGTTACCCTAACGAGGCTCCGCCTCAGACCGACGAGGCGTGTTTTGGTTAATCAATAAAAAAGGCTCCGGTCGATCGGCGAGGTTTGCTTTCGCAGCCTCAATGATTGAACCGCTTAAAGCGGTAGTGATCCCGAAGGATCGGCGTC
>JACPPF010000009.1 GCA_016191165.1 Planctomycetota bacterium | reverse complement strand
GTTGGCCATGGCCGTCCCTGGCAAAGATGAAGGCGCGACCGACTCCTTGCCGGCCGCTCAGCTGCGATTAATGTATGGACCATCCAGACCATGAAAACACCCTGGGCGCCACGGATTTGCACCTTAAAACGGAACAGCCAATATTCCTGAGGTTGCCGATCGATGGCGCGTACGCCGATGATCTGAACACGCGGCTTCGCTTTCCAATCGATCTTGAGGCCGGTGTAGGTCGTACCGAGGCGATGCCCGGCCCACGGCGTCGGCTCGCGGCTGATGATGCGATGCGTCCTGCCGGCGTCGTCGCGCACCAGGAGCGTGCAGTCCTGCCGCCAGTAATAGGCGCGCCAGTTGCGCGTGAAATTGAATTCGTCGGCCACGCCCTCCAATTCGGCGTAGGGATAGTTGCGCGGCGCCTGCGCGCTCGCCGTGACCAGGATGACCGCCATAATGAGGATTTGATTCATGGACCACACGTTTAGCCGCACGCCTTTGGCGTGCGTGAACCCGGCGAAATTGATAATTTGTATTATATGCGCAAAGTTTCCTCGCGCTCGCCAAAGGCGAGCGGCTAAACGGTGGAATGCGTCATGCGATTTGCATTATCGTTTGTCCTTGCCGTCCTATTGCCGACGATCGTGCATGGTCAAGACGCCGCCCGGCCGGTGCGTTTCATGCTGCATGGCAACATGAGCCACGAGTTGCCGACCGAGGAATATCTGCGGTTCGTGGAGGAAGCCCAACCAGACATTCTCATCATGGGGGTATTTGATCAGCGGCTCTATTCCCTCGCGTCGCCGCCGGCGAAATCAAAGCGGGCGCCGCTCGACGTGGCCGCCCATCTGGCGAAATGGCAGGCCGTCGCCAATCGTTTGCACAAGAAAAACATCCGCCTGATCGGGCAGATGGAGTTGTTTGTACTCAGCGATCAACCCAAGGAGCTTGAAGACCAAACCGGCTGGTTCGGCTTCTACGGAAAACAATGGAACGAAAAACTTCTTGGCCCGCGCCCGGCGAAATCCGTTCGTCAATTGCTCGCCCATTCCGTATTGCCGGAAAAACTCAAGGACGACAAGACCGCCCTGTGCGGTTGCCGGGTCAATACCAGGGCCATCCTCGGCTGCTTCAACAATCCGCACTGGGTCGAAGTGCAAAAGCGCATGGTGAAGGCCGCCATCGACCACGGCATCGACGGCTTCATGACCAACCGCAACTTCTTCGAGCATTGCGACTGCCCTCTTTGCCAGGAGCGCTTGCGCGAATCGCTGGCGCAGCGCTTTAACGCCGATCAACTCAGGATTCGCCTCGGCATCGCCAATCTCAAGACGCATCGTTTCACCTGTGTGGCCGGGACCTATCGCGTTCACGAGACCGTCCCGGACGGATTGCACCTGGAGAAACTGCGCTTCGCCAAGGAACGCGTGCGCGAGTTCTTCGAGGAGGTTTATATCAAGCATGGCCGCGGGCTGAAGAAGGATCTGTTCGTGGCCCAGTGGAACCACATGGCCTATTTCGATGAATTGCATCTGGATCGCGGGCACTTGCCGACCTCAACGCGAACTAATTTCGCCCATGCCTTCGCTGACGAGCGCTGGGGCGTGCCCGCGAACCTTTGGGCCCGGGGCGAAGATCTGCTTTGGTATTGCAACTGGGGAACCACGCAAAACACGATACTCGAAAAGTCGTATGCCGGCGATACGACGCTGTACGGCCTGTACCTTCGCGCCAGGGCGCGCGGCAAGCCTTACGTCATCAACAAGTACGACTTTTACCGCCCGCGTGTGATGATGGCCGAGGCCGCGGCGCTGGGGTATGCGACCAACGCGATCGCGACGCCGTGGCAGCATGAGGAGGACCGCGCCGTGGTGCTGCGTTATGTTCGTTTCTTGCGCGCCCACGCCGATTGGTATGCACACGCGAAACCGCACGCCGAGGTCGGTCTCCTCTTCCCGCGCCGCGCCATTCATGCGGGGGATGCGTCGGCGCTCGAGTATGTCGAGGCGTGCGGCCGAGCGCTGATTCGCGCGCATCGGTTATTTGACATGATTCCCGATGACCTGCTCGCACAAACTCCGTTGAGCCGCTACGACGCGCTGATCGTCGCGGCGCCCGAGTACCTTGGCGACGACGAACTGGCCGCCCTTCGCGCATTTTCAAAGCGCGGGGGAAAGCTGATCTGGACGCCCGTCAGTACAGAAGACCGGCGCCGCCCGGGTGCGAAGTCTGCCCATGCGCGGCATGATTCCAGAGACGTGAACCTGCCTACGGTTCGACTTGCGAATGTGCGCGTCAAACCAGAAGCCGTGATCAATCGTCTCGACGAGCTTGGGAAAGCGAGTTACGCCATCGCACCCTGGCATGTCGAAGTCCAGGCCTATCGCCAGGAGGCGAAGAAACGCACCATCCTGCACCTGGTCAACTACAACCACAAGGAGAAGGCGGCAGGCAAATCAGTTTCAGAACGGGAAGCGCCAATCATGGCGAAGCCGGTCGAGGTCCGCTTGCGCGTTCCGGCCGATACCAGGATTCGGCAGATTCGTTTTCTTTCGCCTGACGCGAACGGTGAGACCCGGCTGCCGTTTCGGAGGATCGGGAACACGGTTGTTTTCACGACGCCGGCGTTTTTGGTCTACGGTGTCTGCGCCGTGGAATCCGAGTGAGACCGGGAATTCCATCCCGGTATGCCCGCCGGCTGCCGGAGGGGTGCGCGAAACCGGTCGGGCGCGGAAAATCCGCGTCGAATTGCCTTGACACTCATTTCGGCAGACGCTCTACTCTTGTTTGACCCTTTCAGAGCGATTTTTCCCGGGGCGTGTGTTGCGCGTGGTTTGCCCAAAGGGAAACTGAGGTTGGCCAACCCCTACGGGTTGGTCCTTCTAAAAGGAGTGCGGGTTCATGTGGTTGAAAAAATCTCCCTCACCAATTTTCCGAGGCATGGCAACCGATCGCAAACCACGCAAGCTGCGTTTGTCCTTTGATGTTTTGGAGGACCGCTGTGTCCCTTCGGCGACCGCCGAGATCCATCTCTTGGCAACTCCCGACGATTCACGGTTTGGCGAACAATGGGACATGACCAAGATCAATGCCCCCGCGGCCTGGGACGTCACCACCGGCAGTTCGAGCGTGGTGGTAGCCGATATCGACAGCGGCATCGATTACACCCATCCAGACCTTTACTTGAACGTTTGGATCAACCAGGGAGAAATACCGACGGCCAATCGCACGGCCATCAACGGCCTTCTGGGCCGGGATGCCACCGCCACGATCACGTTCTGGGATCTCAATAGCATTGCGATGCAGGGCCAATGGGACGCCTCCACCATCGCGGATTCCAACACCGATGGCCGTATTGACGCCCGAGACATCCTCGCCGGCTGGACGACCGGCAGCGACAGTGACGGCAATGGCTACCAGGATGACCTCGTCGGCTGGAACTTCGTCGCCAACAACAACAATCCTTTCGATGACAACGGCCACGGCACGCACACCGCGGGAACGATCGGCGCCGTCGGTAATAACGCCACCGGCATTGCCGGCGTCAACTGGCAGGTCCAGATCATGGCCCTGAAAATCCTTGACAGCTCCGGCGGCGGCAACCTCGTCAACGCAGCAGCCGCCATCACCTATGCTGCCAACAACAACGCCAGAGCCTCGAATAACAGCTGGGGGTTCTCCGACCCAAGAGAAACTTTCGGCGGGACGCGCTACTCCTACCTCTATCAGGCCATCAAGAATTCTCCCCAGGTCCTTTTCGTGGCCGCGGCCGGCAATAACGGCGTCAATAACGACACCAGTAAATCTCGCACATTCCCGGCCAGTTATGATCTACCCAATATCATCTCCGTCGCGGCGACCACGTCAACGGACGGCAAGCCGTCGTGGTCTGCCTATGGGCCCACTACCGTCGACCTCGGCGCTCCCGGGCAGAATGTCCTGAGCACAATCCCTGGGGGATATGGTTTAGGCAGCGGCACATCGATGGCGACGCCGCACGTTACCGGCGCCGCGGCGTTGCTCTTTGCCAATAATTCGGGCCTGAGCACCAGCGCCGCCAAGGAAAAAATCCTTTGGAATGTTGACCGATCAGTCGTTTCCATGTCGCAGACGGCGTCCCGCGGCCGATTGGACCTCTACGCCGCCCTGACCTTGCCCGGAACTCCGCCTCCTGATGGCGGGGGTGGCGGCGGTGGCGGCGGCGGCGGCAAGCCAGGCAAAGGCAAGAGCAACGGATCTGGCAGGGCGGATGGCCAAACCCTGGCCACGGAGTTGGTGTCTTCGGGCGACTTGGGTCTTTCCAACGGCAACACGGGGAACCTGAGCTTCTT
This sequence comes from Planctomycetota bacterium, assembly GCA_016191165.1. GTDB lineage: Bacteria > Planctomycetota > Planctomycetia > Gemmatales > Gemmataceae > SIAQ01. The sequence continues at coordinate 44,568 of JACPPF010000009.1, read as the reverse complement.
TGCCATGCCGGTCTTTGCGGATGGGCCGCCCGTTGTGACTCCGTTCTTTTTCCCCCGGCACACCCCGGGTGACACCTCGCTCGGCGTACTCGCGCCGGCCAGGGCTATCTCCTTGACCTGGCTTCGCGTCAGCGCCTCGGTTCATCAGGCCGACTTGTCCGAGGCGTCGATACCGGATCGTGCGGATGGCGAAACCAACAAGACGGCGGCTCGGTCCACCGCACCAGTCTTGCCTCTGATCCCCGATTGTCGCCTTGCGTTTTCCGGGGTGGGACAGGATGTTGCCAGCGGCCGGGCCGACAGGGCGCGGCATGGGGCCCCCTCGGGAAGGCTGCCGGTTTCTCCGGCCATGCCTCGCTCGTCCACGTTGGGCGAAAAATCGCTGGCGCCGACGTTGAACCTGGATGACGCGAAATCCGTGAGCCGTTACACCGCCCTTGCCGCCGCCGCCCTTTTCGTGGTGAACGGCGCATTCATCGAGCGGTCACGGAATGGCCTTGACGAAGAGGAACGAAAAAAAATGCCGGCTGCAAGATAAACGGTTTTTCTGCCAGTCCAGCGCGAAACAAGGCCGACGATCACACGATCGCCGGCCTTGTTCTTTTTGGGGACAACGACAAGCTCACTTGTCCGGGTCAGCCTTGAAGTTGATGCGCTTGTAAACGTCCGCCGCCTTCAGCTTGCACTTGATCGAATCGATTTTGAGCACGGCCTTCAGCCCATCCACTCGGGTGTACTTCCATGAGCCGTCCTTCTCGCGATGGTAATGTTCGATCCGCGGCCGGTCCTGGCTGACGAGGATGTAATCGGAAAGCGTCGGGTTGTAATCCTGGTAGCGCGTGAATTTGCCGCCGCGATCGAAAGCCTCCGTCGATTCCGACAGGATTTCGACAATGACTTTTGGATTGAGAACCACGTCCCGATATTCGTCGAGATATTTCGGCTCTTCGCAAATTACGAATATGTCCGGATAGGAATACAGCCCGCGCGGACGGCGTGGCGACTTCGGCAGTGGGCCGCTACGCACCCGGGAATTTCCGGTCCGCACACGGCAAGGCCCGTCATCCAACTGATTGGCAAGCGATTGAACGGTGTTGGTGATGATGTCGGCGTGCTCACCCGATTCACCGGCCATGGCGAAGATCTCGCCATCGACGTAAATATGCCGTTCCTCGGCCGCGCGCTCGAAGGCGAGGTATTCGTTTTCCGTCATTATGGTCTTCGGCAGGCCCATCATTTAGCACCTCGCTCGCCAACGTCGAGCGGCTAAACACCTTACGCGATCAAGTTGTGATTCACCACGCCTGAAACGTCGGTCAGGCGGAAGTCGCGGCCCGAGTAGCGATACGTGAGCCGTTCGTGGTTGATGCCCATCAGGTGCAGCATGGTGGCGTGCAGGTCGTGGACGTGCATGCGGCCGTCTTGAGCAGCGAAGCCGAATTCGTCGGACGCGCCCCAGGCGTAGCCGCCCTTGACGCCACCGCCGGCCAAAAAGACGCTGAAGCCGAGGCTATTGTGATCGCGGCCGGTGGCGCCTTCGGACGTTGGCGTGCGGCCGAACTCGCCGCCCCAGAGCACCAAGGTGTCTTCGAACAAGCCGCGCGATTTCAGATCCTTGAGCAAAGCGGCAACCGGCTGATCGACCGTGCGGGCGTTATTGCGATGGTTCTCGATGTTGCCGTGATCGTCCCACGGTTGACCGGAGCCGGTGAAGATCTGTACGGCCCGTACGCCGCGCTCGACGAGCCGGCGCGCGACCAGGCAGGCGTCATTGAACTGCCCGCGGCCATAGAGGTCGCGCGTCGCGCGCGTTTCGCGGTTGAGGTCGAAGACTTCCTGAGCTTCAAATTGCATGCGGAAGGCCATCTCCATCGACTGGATGCGAGCTTCGAGCGGGTTGTCGGCCCCGCCACGCTGGGCAAGGTGCATCTCGTTGAGGCGGCGCATCAGTTCGACCTGTTCGCGCTGGGCGGGTTGGGTCAGGAAGGTGTTGGACAGGTTTTGCAAAACGCGGCGCGGGTCCATGTTCGAGTTGTTGATGTGCGCGCCCTGGAAGATGCCCGGCAGAAAGCTGTTCGACCACAGCGCCGGCCCGACGACCGGGAAGCCGGGGCACATGGTCACGAAGCCGGGCAGGTTCTGGTTCTCGGTCCCCAGGCCATATACGAGCCACGAGCCCATGCTGGGGCGCACGGGCTGCATCTCGCCGCACGTCATCATCAAAAGCGATGGCTCATGGTTGGGCACGTTGGTGTACATCGAGCGGATGACGCACAGATCGTCGGCGCATTCGCTGATCTTCGGGAAGATCTCGCTGACCGGCAGCCCCGATTGCCCGCAGCGATTGAAGCGGAACGGCGACATCATCAACCCGCCGGTGCGCCGCTCGCTGCCGCGATCCGCGGAAGGCGGCCGCTGCCCGTTGTAGCGCACGAGGGCGGGCTTCGGGTCGAACGTATCGACCTGCGACGGCCCGCCGTTCATGAACACATGGATGATGCGCTTCGCCTTGGCAGCGAAGTGCGGCGCCCGGGGCGCGAGCGGCGAAGCCGGGCGATTCGCCGCTTGCGGCGTAGCAAGCAGCCTTTGCTCGTCCATCAACGACGCAAGGCCGATGACGCCGAAGCCGGTACCGATACGGTGGAGCATGTCACGACGGGTTAGCATGGTTGTTCTCTCAAAAGTCATTTGGGAAACCTTTAGAGTTCGAATGTAAAAACGCTTGGTTTTTTGCCATTTTGTCCAGCTTCTTGCGAAATCTGACGTCGGGATCAGCGAGGAGTATCTAAAAATCTAACCATTCACGAAACTTTGGAGCGATAGTCATGTTTTGTTCCAAAATATCTCTGTGCTGTTTAATCGCCATGTCAAACACCTTTTTTTGTTGAGCAGACAGCACAGAGCCATCAAGGCGTCGCCCTTCACTAACTCCGTTCTTGAAAAAGGAAATCAAACCGTTTGGTGCTTCTGCGCGTGGAAGAATCCACATTACGCCGTGTGGTTTTCCGTCGACGACCTGGTAAATCGCTTTTACGTCCTTCCCATTCCACAATATAGTTCTGCCCTCCTCTCTACCTTCCCAAAAATCGACAGAAGTGTATGAGAATCGGTTCCATGATGGAGGACCTACACGCTTATTGCCAAGCAAATCCCCTTGGACTTCACAACCTTGGCATAGCCAAACCCCGTGTTTTTCCCCGTTCCGGATCTTACCAAATGCGCGGTGTTTCAGCCCTTTGTCGTCAATCCACTGTTTCTCGATAACTTGCGAGCTATCCCCGCCATCGTTACCAACCACCGGAGATTCCTTGATCGCAGGGCCCTTCTTGAGCGCGTGCGTCACTTTTGGATCTTCGGTTTTGGGGACGTGCCGGGGGCGACTTGACACAAAGACGCTAATAACGGCGACTAACGCAGCTATTCCAACCAATGAACTTGCCACGGCAAATGACAAACACGTCGAGCTCAAGATCGTTTGAATCAGGCCTGGGCGATCAATCGGTTGTTTGGATTTTTCGGGTATCCGGGATTTTTTGTCGCACGACGCGCATTGGACAAGCATTCCAATTTGGTTGGGCCATGCCGAAAGCTGTTTGCCGCATTGGCATCGGAATCGGATCGGCTCAGGTTTTTTGTCCGCCATAGATGGGCCTCCGCGCTGAAACCTTGCCAGACCAAGAACAACTTCGGGCAGAATCCACGCTATTTCCGCTTACATTTGACTGCCAACGTTAACTTTTTCTCTCTTGAGAGGAAACGATTGTTGGTAGGACAATTAGTATGAAGACAAACTGAACGAATAGCTGCGCCATCACGAGTATTTTTCCAAGGCCATTCTTCGGTGCATAGTCACCATACCCCAACGTTGCGAGACTGACAACGCTAAAATAAAGCGGTGTAATGAAATCGAAATCGGAGTAAAGCGGTATTCGGGTGCTACAGCCGTCTGCAAACATTGGGTTCGTTGAGGATGAACAAAAATGGTCCCCAACGCAATAAAAAACTGCAAAAGCCAGCGCAACTTCGAGAAAATGCATGACAGCGTGAATCACAGCCCGCGTACGTTTACTCGGTTCGTAAGAGGCAGAAATGTGCAGTTGGAGTATCACAGCCATTATTTCACCTAGGCGATATAACGGTAGTACGCCCACAAGAACGGACACAGTACCCCAGGGCCGGAGACAGCATTGCAGCGAGCAACCGAACACGACAATTGCATAAACGAAGATCAATAGAAACAGCCACGCAAGGTGGTAGATGTCAATTGCGTTCTCGTATGTTTGCCGGAGGCGCCATTCACAAACGTCAACCTGTTTTTCCTTCCTGCTCGGACATTTTACATACGCACAGATAAACAGATCGAACGGCCAAGAGCAAAGGCGGATGCCAAACAAAAATGCAGCCATGCCGACGAGAATGCCGGCTTTCCTCGCTTTGTCAAATGTCTCCTTTCTTTCAGTTCTCCTTTTTTTTAGGTAGTCATCTGCCGTCAACGGTCGCCCCTTTTTTTTTGTGACGCGCCCGAACGAATTCCAGCGCCGCCTAGCGTCTCTGAACGGCATCGACAATGTGCTCATTCAGATCATGGTCGGCCAGGAAACGCGAGCGACTCATAGCGCCTCCACGACACCTGCCTTACCCAGAGCACGCAGCCGTTCGACCACGGCGCTCGAATCCCCTTCGGCCCACGTCCGCGCCGTTTCCCATTCGGCATCCTGCCGCTTGAGGTAAGCGTCAACCTCCGCGGTGTTCGCCAGGTAATACGCGATGCTGCCGTAAACTTCTTCCAGGCTCAGCGCGGGGTACTGCTGCTGAATCGTCTCCGGCGAATGGCCTTGATGAAACGCCGCCAGCACCGAATCGAGCATGACGCGGGTGTCCCCGACGCGGTAGACGCCGTGCTCATCAACGCGGACGTAAGGTTTTGGTTGATGCATCGATATTCACCGCTCCGCGTAATCCATCGGCCCCTCGCCGTGCTCGCCGCGTTGCCCCAGCGTCTGCTTTCGCTTCTCAATCAGCCCGCAAATCGACATCCAGCTTCCGCCCCAGAGCCTCGGCCCACCTGCAAAGCGTCGCAAGCGTGGGATTCAGCATTTTGCCGGTTTCCATGGCAACCAAAGCGGGTGCTTCGATTCCCATGCGTGTAGCGACCTCACTCACGGTCAGGCCTTGATTTTCGCGCGCGGCCTTGAACTTTGCGAGGATACCCAAGATTGCGGCAAAACCGTCTTGATCCAGTACGCCCACAGGCGGTCCTCGGAGAGGCGTCACCGCGTGTTGCCGGCGGATCGCTTCCTCCTGGGCCTTCTGCTCGGCACTGCGTATCGGCTTGGTCATCGGTTTCATGATTCACTTCCTGGGCTCCGAAACTTCATAGGCCGTTATCGGGCGAACGATCAGTGGATCAGCAATGTTCAAGACCTCGAAAACGATGGCGATAAACCGGCCGGTTACCGTTTTACCGAATGCAATCGGCCGGCCAGACGAATCACTTACGTCGAACGTTGTATCTCCATCGAACAGTGCCGATTCAACCTCGTCCGGCGTCAGGCCGTGTTCGGCAATGTGGCCAGTGTTGCTGTTTTCGTCGTCCGGTTCGTCCCAGTCGATCAGGGCGTCGTGGAGGTTCATGGTAATGCCGACCGGCAATCATCATGCCACGCTCGCCCCTGCTGTTGCCTGCAGCATGGCGCGAATCGCCTACGCCGCGTAATCCATCGGCCCCTCAACGTGCTCGCCGAGGTGCCGCTCAAAGCGGCAAAAAGCGAACCTGGCCAACCCATTCCTCCGCGTCACTCGCCGACCAAATCAATACCAGACTATCGACCACCGGCCCAATCGGCTTGGTTTGCTGCACCATCAAAAGGCCATTCATCGTTCCGCCGGCGTCGAGCATCATGTACGCTGCGTTCGTCATCGTGTTCACATCGTGTGAAACGATGATGTACCCATGTTGACCAGCGTAAGCCAGCACGTCGTCGTCGCTGCGCTCGCCCATTCCCACGTCACGTGCTCGAATGAACTCAATCGCCGGCTCGCGTCTCTGAACGGCATCGACAATGTGCTCATTCAGATCATGGTCGGCCAGGAAACGCGGGCGACTCATAGCGCCTCCACGACACCTGCCTTACGCAAAGCACGCAGCCGTTCGACGACTGCGCTCGGCTTCGCTTCGGCACGCGTCCGCGCCGTTTCCCATTCAGCATCCTGGCGCTTGAGGTATGCGTCCACCTCCGCGGTGTTCGCCAGGTAATACGCAATGCTGCCATAAACCGCTTCCAGGCTCAACGCGGGATACTGTTGCTGAATCGTCTCCGGCGAATGGCCTTGATGGAACGCCGCCAGCACCGAATCGAGCATGACGCGGGTGTCCCCGACGCGGTAGACGCCGTGCTCATCAACGCGGACGTAAGGTTTTGGTTGATGCATCGATATTCACCGCTCCGCGTAATCCATCGGCCCCTCAACCTGCTCGCCAAGTTGCCGGCGTGGATCATTGGCTTTTCTTCCCACGCTTCTTGCCTATGACACGCTTCGGCTTCTTCGTCATTCCTTGGAGCAAGCTCTCAATTTGTGCCAGGAGTTCAGGCAAGTCATCGGTCACCGTTTTTCACACGATTTCCAAATTCACGCTAACGTAGTCGTGAATCAGCTTGTCGCGAATCCCGGCCATCGACCGCCAGGGTATTTCCGGCCCCTTGTCACGAACCTCCTGGGGAACCCGCTTTGTCGCTTCACCGATTATTTCCAGGGCTCGCACGACGGCAAACGCGGTCTTTTCATCCGCGACGAAATCCTCGAACTTCATTCCGGCCGCGAACTCCTGCGCCTTCCGGGCGGCAGTGCGAATGTCCTCCAGAAAGTCAAGACGCGTTCGCCCCGTCATACGGGCACGACCTCGCGCAGCACCCGTTTGGCGATGCGCGGCTTGAGCGAATCACGAAGGGCCAGGTCAACCCTGACGCCGAGCTGGTCGCTCAGGTAATTTTCCAAATCGATGAAGCGCAACAGGCTTGGCGTTTCGTCGAAGGTCACCAGGATGTCCAAATCGCTCCCTTCGCGCTGGCTGCCATGCAAAAAGGAACCGAACAGACCCAGAGAGGCCACGTGATAACGCGCCGCCAAATAAGGCAGTTGCTCGCGCAACAGGCGTCGGTATCGAGAGAGCGCGTTGCTCATGATGGCATCTACCTTCACGCCGCACCTACTGTCTTCTATTGCTTGATGCGGCAAATCGCCTACGCCGCGTAATCCATCGGCCCCACGACGTGTTCGCCGACTTGGTGCAACAGGTCGGCGGCCTTCATCGCGTTGGCGCGATCGTCGAATTCGTACGTCAGGATAATTCCAGTATGGTCGGTCTCATCCTCGCGATAGTCCAATCTGCCTCCGAATGCGGCAACTCGGGTTGTCAGCGCCGTCTCTTTCGAGGGGTCGGCTGGCCGCTGGTAATAGATTTCAAACATATACGCCATCTCGCCCCCCCACGATCTCCAATGCGGCGAGCTTCACACCGTTGACACCCAGCAAATTTCACCGATGCCGGGGCGATGGCCCAGGTTGATCAAGTTCGCGTGAATGCGTTCGACGATCAGCCGCGGCGGTCCGTCCCATGGGGCGAATGCCACGGTTTCACCGCGCTTGAGCAAGTCGCCGACCGAGATCGATCGTTGCTCCAACATTTCGCAAATTAACTCAACGCTCAGCGCGATCGCCGCCGGTTCGTCGATACGGCTGTGTGTACGCACAATCGACATCACCTCGGCAAAATCCAGCCAGTCGTCCTTGCCGCGGTTCAGTATTTCCGCAATCAACTCCGATTTCATGGTGTTGCTCCCGGGAGAACCGGCGGCCATGGATCAACGCGAATCTTCACGCGTTCGCCAGCCACACCGAGGACATCGATGGTCGGACCGCCCGATTTCGACGACGGACGTTTGGCGATTTCCGATCCATCGGCAAATTCCACGCGCGGACCCGGGTAAGTGCTTCCCGCCACGGGTGCGCCTCCTTGCGAATACTGAATCCAGATTGCTTCCAAATCGGCTTCGCTTTTTACGGTGCGAATTCCCGCATGTCGTCCCGGCTTTCCGATTTTCTTGCCGCCGTCTTTCGCAATTTCGTCCACGGTATTATACATGAACGTGCTTTCCATGCGGCAGTGGAATTCGTCTCAATCCACATACATGAACTCATTGCTCCCAATCAAAATCTGCGCCACCCGTTCCCAGCGCGACAACCGATTCGCTTTCGTATCGGCATCGCGGCCATTCAGGAAGGCGACGAAAATCTGCTCCTCCTCGGGGCGGGCCGGTCGGCCATAGGCCAGCGCGAAGGCACGCTGCACGCGTTCGGTGTCGCTGGTCGCTTCCTTCTGGATGCGGGCGGCGAACGCCTTCGCGGTTTCGATCACGAACGGGCTATTCAGCACGAATAGCTGTTGTTGCGGCACCGTCGTTTCCACGCGGCGTTCGCTGGTGATGTTGGCGTCCGGGAAATCGAACAGACGGAGGAACGCATTCAGATCGTGCCGGCTGACCTTCGCATACACGGTGCGGCGAACGTTATCACCGGCGTTGAGGTTCGTCGTCGGGCCGCCGAGTTTCGCGTCGAGCTTGCCGGAGACAGCGAGCATCGCATCGCGCCAGCTTTCAACGTCCAGACGCCGGCGGTTCATGCGCCACAGCCAGCGGTTGTCGCCGTCCTTGGAGAAGTTCTTTTCGTCGCGCTCGGCGGAAAGTTGATACACGGCCGAGAGCATGATTTCGCGATGGAGTTTCTTGAGCGACCAGGCGAACCCCTCACCCCCGGGAATCGCGTTGCTCATCCCGGGGCTTGAGGAAAACTTGACCGCCAGGTAATCGAGCAACTCGGGATGCGTGGGCAGATCGCCCAGCGCGCCGAAGTTGCTCGGCGTTCCTACCAGCGGGCGGCCGAAGTGATATTGCCAGACGCGGTTGACCATCACGCGCGCTGTCAGCGGGTTGTCCTTGGATGCGATGGCGTTGGCCAGTTCCAGGCGGCCGCTGCCCTGGGTGAACTTCTGGCGATTGTCGCCGGCGAGGATCTTGAGGAACCGCCGCGGCGCGACTTCGCCGAGCTTGGCGGGGTTGCCACGCAGCATCACTTTCATGTCGTTGGACGCGACCTCGGCCAGGCCGTGCGTGATGGGCAGCGGCTTGGCGTCGTCGCTTTTTTTCAGCGTGTTCAGCGTTCCGGTCATGTCGTCCAGTTTGGTTCGCTTCTCCAGGGGGAGCAAATTGCGCACCTGGGCATCCGACAGCCCGAACACGGAGTTGTTGGCGTAGAAAAGGCTGTTCAAAAGGTCCGTCTTCATCTTGTCGAGTTTGCCGTTGGTGTTGATGATGCTCTTGACCTGCTTCTGCATCACGGTGGCGGCGGCCTGAACTTCTTTCTCCGAGGCGTTCATTTTTCGCATCATGCCGAAGGCGGGGCCGCCTTTTTCGACGAGCTTGACGCAGCGGCCTAGCACGGCGACATCAAGCTTTTCCGCGTCGGCGATGGCCTTGGCGTTGGCCTTGGGATTTTTTTGCCTGGCGGCCTGCACCCTCCAGGCGGCGACGAGATAGCGCGGCAACTCGTTCGCCTTGGCCTGGGCCCGCTGCGTTTTTTCCGTCTTCATGAATGCCTTGATGTCGCTGTCGAGTTTCTTGATCTTCGCCTGCGTCTGGGTCATGCGTTTGACCTTCTCCGCGCCGGCGAGCGGGACGTTGGCGAGTTTGCAGCTGGTGAAAATGCCGGCCAGCGAGTAATAGTCGATTTGCGGGATCGGATCAAACTTGTGATCGTGGCAACGTGCACACGAAACCGTCAGGCCGAGGAAGCCGCGGGTGAGCGTATCGACGCGGTCGTCAAGTTCATCCGCGGTGGCCTTGGCGGCGTCGGTGTTCTTGTAATACTGGGCGCCCAAACCGAAGAAGCCCAGCGCGGGCAGGTTCTTGATTCGACTCGCGTCGTCCTTTTCGATGACGTCGGCCGCGATTTGAAGTTTCACGAAGCGATCGTATGGCATGTCCTCGTTGAGGGCGCCGATCACCCAGTCGCGATAGCGCCAGGCAAACGTGTTCGGGACGACGGCGAACGTGTGCGCCTGATCCTCCGCGTATCGCGCGACGTCGAGCCAATAGCGGCCCCAGCGTTCGCCATAATGTGGCGACGCGAGCAACCGGTCGAGCACCTTTTCATACGCGTTCGGCGTCTTGTCGCTTACAAACTCCTCGACCTCTTGCGGCGTCGGCGGCAGACCGGTCAGGTCGAACGTGGCCCGGCGAATCAATTCGCGGCGCGTGGCGGTCCGAACCGGCGTCAGTTTCTCCGCCTCCAGCTTTGCGAGAATGAAGCGATCGATCGGCGTCTTCACCCAGCTGGCGTTCTGGACCTTGGGCAACGCAGGCATCTTCGGGTTTTGGAACGACCAGAACGCGCGGGCCTTTTTCCAGTCGATGCTGTCCGCGACCGCTGGTTGCTTGCCATCGCGCGGGTCGGGCGCCCCGAGGTTGATCCATCTTTCAAAATCGGCGATCACGTTGTCCGGAAGCTTCTTGTCCTTGGGCGGCATCTTGAGATCGGGATCGGCATGGCGGATCGCCTTGATGAGCAAGCTGTCTTTCGCCTTGCCAGGCACGATCGCCGGCCCGGAGATGCCGCCTTTTAGCAACGCCGCCTTGCTGTCGAGACGCAGCTTGCCGTTGGTTTTGGTTTCGCCGTGGCACTTGTAACAGTGCTCGACGAGCACCGGCCGGATCTTCGCCTCGAAAAAGGCGTACTTGTCCGCGCCGCCGGCGTGACTCGAAGCGGCGAAGAAAACGAAGGCCATTACCAGCGCAAGGATCCGATGCGTCATAGTTGCACCAACTCGGTGGGAGCCGATAGGTCTCGGCAAAATCGTTGGGAGGGTAGGCAGGCAGCGGGAAGCGGATGCCTGACATTATTGTCGGCAAAACCCGGCAACCGGCAAGCACTGTTCTGATTCAGAATACCGGGCAAAGACGTGGATTGCAATTTCTTTCGGCGGAAAATGGACCGCGTCAGGCGGGTTTTCCGTGAATGCTATGCCGCAAGCGGCGAACCAGCGAGTTCCGGTTTTGCGGCTTGCATGGCCTGCCGATAATCCGACAGGACGCGTTCGGTGGGACCGTCCAGAACCACGCGGCCTTGGTCGAGCCAGAGCATGCGCGTGCAAAATTGCCCGAGGAACGCCAGGTCGTGCCCCGCGATCAGGACGACGCGATCCCGGCGCTGCATCGCGACAATCTCGGCGATGGCCTTTTCGCGAAATTGCAGGTCGCCCGTCGAAAGGAATTCGTCAATCAACAAAACCTCAGGCTCGCACGCCACGGCAATGGCGAAGGAGAGCAGCATGATGCGCCCGGTCGAGAAGGATCGGAGCGGCATGTCGAGTAGATCGCCAAGGCCGGTGAATTCGGCGATGCGATCGAGTTTGCCCGCCAGCGAGGTTGGCGTTTCACCCTGGAGGTAGGCGCGCAGGCGAATGTTCTCCCAGCCCGTCGCGTTCCACTCGAAACCCGCGGCAATGTCGAAGAGGGAGCAAATGCTGCCAACGACCTGACGCTGGCCGCCGCTGATCGGATAAATCCCGGCGATGGCGCGGAGCAGCGTGCTCTTGCCTGCACCATTGCGGCCGATGAGGCCGACGCATTCCCCGTCCACGACATCGAGCGTGACGCCATCGAGAGCGCGGACTGTTTCGGGCCAGGCGGCCGGGGCGCGAAATAGGCCACGGACGATCAAATCCTTGAAGGTCGTGCGGCGCTGGGCTTTCAAGGGAAACATCAGATCAATTGCTTGCAGGCGGACACACGGCATGGCAACCTCATAGCCAGAGCGGCAGGCGTTTCTCCACGCGATTCAGCAACGTCCAGGCCAGACTCGCCACAACGGCGGTGAAGGCCAACGCGATCGTCATGGCGGACACGCTCGGGCATTCACCTTGCAGGATCGGTCGCCGCACCATCTCCAGAAATGCCGTGAACGGGTTGCACGACACCACCACGTGAAGCCAGCCTGCCTGTTGAAGCGATTCGGGCAGGTAGATGACCGGAGTCGCGTAGAACAAAACTTGCAGCGAAATCTCGGCGACCTGCTGCGTGTCCGAATACCGAACACACAGCGTCGCGCAGATGCAAGCGAGCGACCAGGCGGTGATCCCCAGAAGGATCAGCGCTGAAAAAAGCATGAACAGGGCCATGGGGTTCGCCGTCCCGTGGAAGGCCAGAATGGTGGCGATGGCCGCGCTCAAGCCAATCAGCCAGTGGATGCCTGCCGACAGAACGACGCGCAGCGGGAAGATCGCCAGCGGGATTGGCCGCACGCGAATAAACGTGTTGGCCTGGCGAAACGCGTTGCAGCCTTGCAGGATGGATTCGGTCAGAAATTGCCAGGTGATCAAGCCGAAAAACAGAAACGGCGCGAACGTATCCCAGGCGACATCAAATACGCTGGTGAAAACGCCGGCGATGATGAGCGTCGTCACGGCCGGTTTGATGAGCGACCACGCAATGCCGACGACCGAGCGCCGATAGCGGTCCTTGATGTCCTGCTGGGCGAGGGCGAGCCAGAAGTGGCGCAGTCGCCAGATTTCGGCCAAACGAGAGCCGTCGGTTTCGTTGCCCATGACTTGGTTCGTGTTTTTGGCGAGCCTGCCGCGTAAACGGGAGGAGGAGGCGATCCCAGTTGTTACACCCACCTACCCTGCCCAATGCCGCTAAGAAAAACAAGTGCAGATGCGTCCCGCTTTTTTTTGCGACAGCGAACTTTGCGAACGCGCATGGCCCGGCGGTGCTTTTCGCCCATTCGACCCAGACACCGCGAGTTCAAAAAAAGGCATATAGTGATTAACACGAATATACAAAACACGTAGGGTAGGTTCCTCTTGACACCAGGGCTTCCATTTTCGGAAACTGGGCTATCTCGCGAATCGAAATCCAGCTGGTAACCAGGAAACAAAAGGGACAAATTTTTGGCGAAAGAACGCGTTGGCAAGGTCAGTCTGCCACGTCGAAACTTCCCCAACTTTTTTCCAAGTTTACACGGTTTCCCCGGTCCGCCAGCGATGGCGATGACCGGTTGAGTTTGGGTGGCCGGACAATCGGAAACGATAGGCTAGTTGCCCCAGGTTGTAAGATGGCTACACTCATGGTCGCGTGAGAAAAAAAATCTCCGATCCAACTACTATACGTTTGCTTCCAGAGGATTATCTGTTAGGGTGAACAGTATCCAGCCTCCGTTGAACAGGAATACAGCGGAGGTCAGCACGGAAGTTGGTTATTCCAGTAGACCCTAAGGTACGATACCATGCATATTCCGCGTCGTTTCACCGTCGCCGGGCAGGATCCGTTCGCTGGCATCAAGTTTTCGCCGCGCGATTCCCGTATCGTAAATCCCGACGGCTCGACCGTTTTTGAGATGAAAGACATCCAGGTTCCCGACGCCTGGTCGCAGGTTGCTGTCGATGTCCTGGCGCAGAAATATTTTCGCAAGGCCGGCGTGCCGCTTTTGCTGGACAAGGTCGCGGAACCCGGGGTTCCCGCCTGGTTGCAACGTGCCAAGCCTGCTCCAAACAGCAACCAGGGCGCCGAGACGGATGCGCGCCAGGTTTTTCGCCGGCTCGCGGGCTGCTGGACCTACTGGGGCTGGAAAGGCGGCTATTTTTCAACCGAGGCCGATGCCGTCGCCTTCTACGACGAGTCTTGCTACATGCTCGCCGCTCAGATGGCCGCCCCCAATAGCCCGCAGTGGTTCAACACGGGATTGCACTGGGCCTACGGCATCGACGGCCCGCCGCAGGGACACTATTTCGTCGATCCGCGCACCGGTTCCATGATGCGCTCCACCAGCGCCTACGAACGTCCCGCGCCCCATGCTTGCTTTATCCAGGCGATCAACGACGATCTCGTCAACGAAGGCGGCATCATGGACCTCTGGGTCCGCGAGGCACGCATCTTCAAATACGGCTCCGGCACCGGATCGAACTTCTCCAACCTGCGAGGCGAAGGCGAACCCCTTTCCGGCGGCGGCAAGTCGTCAGGTCTCATGAGCTTCCTCAAGATCGGCGATCGCGCCGCCGGCGCCATCAAAAGCGGCGGCACCACGCGCCGCGCGGCCAAAATGGTCGTCCTCGACCTCGATCATCCCGATATCGAAGAATTCGTCAACTGGAAGGTCGTCGAGGAACAAAAAGTCGCCGCCCTCGTCACCGGCTCCAAACTGCTCAATCGCCATCTGAACGCGGTCCTCAAGTCTTGCCTGACCTGGGACAAGGCGAGCGAAAAATTCGACCGCAAGCACAACACCAACCTGCGCCGCGCCATCCACGAAGCCCAGGTCGACATGATTCCGCTCAACTACTGCGAGCGCATGATCCAACTCGCGCGGCAAGGCGTCACCGAAGTCGAAATCGAGGAATACGACACCGACTGGAACTCGAAGGCGTATCTCTCCGTGTCAGGCCAGAACAGCAACAACTCCGTGCGCGTGACCGCCGAGTTCATGCAGGCGGTTGAAAAAGATGAGCCGTGGCATCTCTACTGGCGCACGGAGAAAGCCAAGGCCAAGAAGGAAGGCCGTGAGCCCAAGCCGCGCAAGACGCTCAAGGCCCGCGACCTTTGGGACGACATCACCTACGCGGCATGGGCCTGCGCCGACCCGGGTTTGCAGTTCGACACCACCGTCAACGAATGGCACACCTGCCCCGCGGATGGGCGCATCAACGCGTCGAACCCGTGCGTGACGGGGGACACGCTGGTGGCAACCGACGACGGGCCAACTCGCATTGACAAATTGCTTGACCGCCCGGCCAACGTGCTCGGTTCCGACGGGCGTTTGCATCCAATCGAACCTGCGTACCCAACGGGTACGAAACCGGTGTATCGTCTGCGCACGGCTTCGGGCTATGAATTGAATTTGACCGCCGATCATCGGGTGCTAACGGCAAACCGCGGCGACGTGCCAGCATGTGAATTGACCAAGGACGATCAGGTCCTGTTAGCGCGGCCGCCCTTCGGCAGCGAACCACTCGACGAAAGGCTTGGCGAGTTCCTCGGCTTGATGGTCGGCGATGGCTGCCTGATGGGCGAACAAGAAACCGCCTTGATTACGTTGTCGCCCGAAGAGGAGTTGCTTGCCGGTTATGTCCAGGAAAGTTTGCATTCCTACAAAGCACAACACGCCTACGATGGGCGTGGGGCCAGGGAGTCGCATGTCAATCATCCCCAGGCCACGCTGCGCGTGGGCACGTCGTCACGATGCGTGGTCGATGAATTGAAGCGCTTCGCCGTGTTGAATCAAGGCAGCAAGGCCAAGGCATTCGCGCCTGCCATTTTCACCCTCAACAAAGACGCCATGGCCGCGACCCTGCGAGGGTTGTTCACGGCCGACGGCAGCGTGGCGAACTACGGCGCGAAATCGCAATACGTGGCTCTCGACAGCACGTCCCTGGAGCTATTGCAACAGGTTCAGCAAATGTTGCTGTCGTTCGGCATCAAGGCCAAGATTTATCGTAACCGTCGCGCCGGCGGTCCGTTGGTTGCCAGGTTGCCCGATGGCAAAGGTGGAGTGCGCGAATATCCGGTCGAGCAAATGCACAGCCTTCGGGTCAGCCGAAGTTCGCGCATCCTTTTTGAACGCGAAATCGGCTTCATTTCGGCCAGCCCCAAGGCCGAGCAGTTAGCGCGTCTTAATCGCCAGGTTTCTGCCTACACCGATTCGTTGCAAGATCGCGTGGCGAGCCTCGAGTATGTTGGCGAACAGCCCGTCTACGACCTCACCGAACCGGTGACGCACCATTTCGTCGCCAATGGCATCGTCGTTCATAATTGCTCCGAATACATGTTCCTCGACGACACCGCCTGCAACCTCGCGTCGATCAATCTGCTCAAGTTCTACGACCTCACCACGCAACGCTTCGACGTCGAATCGTTCCGGCACGCCTCGCGCGTCTGGACGTTGATCCTCGAAATCTCGGTTTACATGGCGCAGTTCCCCAGCCAGTCGGTCGCGCAGAAGTCATTTGACTATCGCACGCTTGGCCTGGGCTATGCCAACCTCGGCACGTTGTTGATGGTGCAGGGCATTCCGTATGATTCGCACGAGGGCCGGGCGCAGGCGGGCGCGCTGACCGCGCTGATGCATGCCGCGTCGTATGCGATGTCGGCGGAGATGGCCGCCGAGGTCGGGCCGTTCGCGCGCTACCGGGCGAATCAGGATGCGATGTTGCGCGTCATTCGCAATCATCGCCGGGCGGCTTACCGGGCGCCGGCCAGCGAATACGAAGATTTAACGATCAAGCCGGTCGCCATCGACGATCGCTATTGCCCCGATTACCTGCTCCACGCCGCCCGCGAAGAGTCCGACCTGATGGTGCAGCTCGGCGAGAAGCACGGCTTCCGTAACGCCCAGGTCACCTGCATCGCGCCGACCGGGACCATCGCCCTGGTGATGGATTGCGACACCACCGGCGTCGAGCCGGACTTCGCCCTGGTCAAGTTCAAGAAGCTCGCCGGCGGCGGTTACTTCAAGATCATCAACGCCTCGATCCCGCCGGCCTTGCAGCGGCTGGGCTATTCCGCCCGGCAGATCGACGAGATCGCCCGTTACAGCAAGGGCGCCGCGACGCTTGAGGGCTGCCCGTTTGTCAACCGCGCCAGCTTGAAGGCGAAAGGTTTCACGGACGACGTCCTGCAACGCATCGAGTCGCAACTGGCGGGCGCCTTCGACCTCAACTTCGTTTTCAACCGCTGGACCGTGGGAGACGATTGCCTCAAGGCGCTCGGCCTGACGGAGGAACAGTACGCCGCGGTCGGGTTCAATCTTCTGGACGCCCTGGGTTTCACCAAGGCGCAAATCGTCGAGGCGAACAACCATGTGTGCGGCACCATGACGATCGAGGGCGCGCCCCACCTGCAACAGGAACATTATCCGGTCTTCGATTGCGCGAACCGCTGCGGCAGGCTCGGCCAGCGCTTCCTGTCCGCGCAGGCGCACATCCTCATGATGGCGGCGGCGCAACCCTTCATCTCCGGGGCCATCTCCAAGACGATCAACATGCCGCACTCGGCCACGATCGACGACGTGAAGAGCGCCTACAAGATGAGCTGGCAGTTGATGCTGAAGGCCAACGCGCTTTACCGCGATGGCTCGAAGTTGAGCCAGCCGCTCAACACGGTGTCGGACGCCGACAGCGAGCCGATCCTGATCGAGGAGGCCAAGGCCGAGCCTGCGCAGATCGCGGAGCGCATCGTCCATCGCTACCTGGCCCGGCGGCGCCGGCTACCCGACCGCCGCGCGGGCTACACCCAGAAGAGCCGCATCGGCAACCACAAGCTCTACCTGCGCACCGGCGAATACGCCGACGGAACCCTGGGCGAAATCTTCATCGACATGCACAAGGAAGGCGCCGCCTTCCGCAGCATGACCAACTGTTTCGCCATCGCCATCTCCCTCGGCCTGCAGCACGGCGTGCCGCTCGATGAATTCGTCGATGCGTTCCTCTTTACCCGCTTCGAGCCCAACGGGGTCGTCGCGGGCAATCCGCACATCAAGATGACGACGTCGATCATCGACTACATCTTCCGCGAACTGGCCATCACCTACCTGGGCCGGCATGAACTGGCGCACGTCACCCCGGAAGACCTGCGCGGCGACGCCATGAGCCGCGACGAAGAGGATGAGCCGGAATTCCACGACGAAGAATTGATGGAAGAACGTATGGTCGACACCGAGCCCAAAGAAATGCACAAGGCTTTTCTGACGCCGCGCACCGAGCACCTCAAACCGCTACCAGGCAACGGGCACGAAAAGGAGAACGGCAACGGGCACTCCAAGGGCAACGGCAACCGCGGCGGTGGCGTCGCCGTGATGACCGAGAAAATCCTGCAAGCCCGCCTCAAAGGTTACGAAGGCGACCCCTGCTCCGAGTGCGGGCAACTCACCCTGGTCCGCTCCGGCGCCTGCTGCAAATGCGACACCTGCGGAGCGACGAGCGGGTGTAGTTAGAGTTGACGATGCCGATGGAAATCATCATTCCACGGCATCATGCCTATTGCGACACGACTGAACCAGACAAGGATTTCGTCTGGATGGCGCGCGATCTGTATTGCACCGAATGTACGAGTTCTTTTATCCAACAAGACTGCGCTGTTCACAAGGACGGACTTCAATATGAACTTACCCCCGCTGGCGTCTGCCGCTTTCCGTACCTCGAAATCGTTGGCAAGCGCCCGCTTGTTGGGATGCCGAGCTATCGGCGCTGGATTGAAGACGGAAACGCCAGGCTAGACAAATGTCCGTTTTGCCTACATGCCAGTTCCGAATGATCGTGGGTCGCGGGTTTGACGCAAAGGTGTGCCGCTGCGACACCTTTTCGCGGGACACGAAATCGAGCGGCGATCAGACCAGAGCCAGGAGAAATCCACCGTGCCGACGGTCGCCAATATACCTGGGCCGTATCGTTTCTTTTTCTACAGTTTCGATTGCCATGAGCCGAGGCACGTCCATGTGCGCCGCGACCGGGCCGTCTGCAAGTTTTGGCTCGAACCCGTTGTCCTGGCGTACAATAATGGCTACTCGGCAAAGGAGTTGAACCGCATCCGAAAGATCATCCTTGGCAATTTGGAGCCTATTCTGGAGGCATGGGATGAACATTGTGGGCAGTAACGATCCCCGCATCGTCACTCTCGAGGTTACGGACGACGCCATTGTCGCCCAATTCTCGGATGGGCGGACCGTCAGCGTTCCGCTCGCCTGGTCATGGCGGTTGGCCAACGCCACCCGGTCGCAGCGTTGTCACTTCGAGTTGATTGGCAACGGCGAAGGTGTCCATTGGCCCGACATCGACGAGGACATCAGCGCTCGCGGCATGTTGCAAGGATCGCCGGCCTGCCCCAAGCGAGCCAAAGCGAAACGCAAGCGGGCCTGAGTTTCGGTCTCCCGTTCCTTGACGGGGAGGACCAGCCTCGCGACGGATCGTCCATCACGGCAACTTGCGGGTTTTGTTGAACTCGCGTGCCTTCTTCATCACGGCATCGATCGTCACGGGCGCGCCGTTCTGGCGTTTGCTCTCGTCCGCGGCTTCCATGAACGCGAAGATCTCCGTGGTCTCGGCCGCGCTGACCGGGGCCGCTCCCGTGCGAAAGAACTTGGCGATTTCGACGACGAGCGGCTTGTATCCGCCGACGAAGCCTGTAGTGCTGACGATGCCCATGTCGCCGAAGGTCACCGTGCCATAGCCCGCGCCCTTGCGCAATCCGCGATAGGTTCCGATGCGGCCATCGGTCCATTGGCCGGTGACGGAATCGGAGTCCTTGGTGTGGGCCCGTGTCACGCTCTTGCACCCCGTGCCCATGAGGGTGTAGAGCGATTCGACGCCGTGAATGCCGTACCAGAACAGGTCCGGGTGATGGGGTTCGATTTCACACGGACTGTAGGAGAAGACGCCGCGAATGTTGCCGACCTTGGGATTGCTCTTGACCGCGCGGATGTTGGTGGCATAGCGCAGGCTGGAGCTGGAGAAAACCGGCGCGTTGTATTTTTTTGCCAGGGCGAAGATCATCAGCACGTCCGCCAGCGAACCGGCGATCGGCTTGTCGATGAAAACCTTTTTGCCTGCCTTGAGGACCGGGATCGCCTGTTCGAGGTGCGGCCGACCATCGACGCTTTCGATCAGGACGACGTCCACTTTTTTAACCAGTTCATCGATCGAATCGACGATCTCGACGCCGTACTTTTCCTGAAGTGTTTTGGTGAACATGTCAACGCGGGAATAACTGGCCTTGATGTCCTTGCTGCCGCCCCGAAAGCCGGCGACGACCTTGAAGCCGGCGAGATCACCTTCATTATTCGGATCATTGAACAACCCGGTGAACGCCGGGACGTGCGAGGTGTCGAGTCCGATGATGCCGATCTTGATGAGGCCTTTCTCCTGGGCCTCGCCCACGGGAAGGGCGAAGAGCAAGACGGCGAGCAAGAGCAGCAAAACGATACCGGCTTTCATGGTGAATCTCCGTTGAGGCGCGTTCCTGGTTTGAATGCAACGTGATTATGCGGCGGCGGATCGGGGATTGCAAGCGGAAAGCGGGAACCAATCATGCGGAAGCGGCGCCTGGGAACGAAGGAAAACTCACTCCCCTGGCGTTCCAGCAGCGGCGACGTTTGCCGATGGCCCGCACACGGAACAACGATCATCACGCCGGAGCGCTACCTTGCGAAACGACATGGCGGCGAGGTCGCAGATCAGCATTTTCCCAACCAGCGGCTCGCCCAGGCCGGCGAGCACCTTGATGACCTCCATGGCTCCGAGACAGGCGACCGCGCCGGCGACCGCGCCGAAGACCGGGAACTGGCGCTTCCACGCGACCGGCTCGGTCGGATACAGGCAGGCCAGACACGGACCGTTGCCGGGCAGGATGGTCGTGAGCTGCGCCTCCATTTCATACATGGCGCAATCGACGAGCGGTTTCTTTCGCGCGAACGCCGCCCGATTGAGCAGCAGGCGTTCGGAAAAAAGCGGCGCGCACGATGCGATCACATCGGCGTCGCTCACCAAACGATCGACGTTTTCTTCGGTGACGTTTTCCTCGAACGGCACGACGTCGATGAGTGGGTTGAAGGCGCGCAGCCGGTCGGCGGCTTGCCGCACGCGCGATTGCCCCAGGCCGGCGTGGCTCATCAAGAGCTGGCGGTTGAGATCATCGGGCCGAAGGTTCCCGGCATGGGCGAGGATCAAGCGCCCGACGCCAGCCGCGGCCAGCTGGAGCGCGACGGTCCCGCCGACGCCGCCGCAGCGCGACACGAACACGGTCGCGCCTTTCAGCCGACGTTGCCCGCTCTCGCCGAAATCCTTGACGGAGAGTTGCCAGGCATAGCGGGCGCGGTCAGCGTCGGATAAATCGGATGGTTCGCTCATGCCAGCTTTCCTGCGCCGGGCCCAGCGGCCCGATTGCGACCGCCGTTGGCGTGTTCGCGGGTTGTCAACAAATCCCACCAGCCCCCGGCGCAAGCCGGGGGTGATACTGCTTCACCCCCCGGCTTGCGCCGGGGGCTGGTGGTTTCATTCCCTCTCAAGCCAAAATCTCAGTTTCCCCCCCCGGCTTGCGCCGCGGGCTGGCGCTTCGCCTCGCGAAACGCCCGCTGCACGACGCGTCGAGCGGAAGCGGTGAAGCGCGAGAACACGGGCGGACTCCGGATAAGTCGGATGATTCCAGGCGGCAGTATTTTGCCAAAATCACCCAAGGCGCGCGCGATCGGACACGGTAAACACCGTGTCGTTGGCGTGGCTGGGATAGCTCTTGGTGCGCGACCAGCTATCCCAGCCCAGGCGCGTGCGAAAGCCGGTCCTCGTGGCGGGGACGGCTTCCTGCTTCAGGAGCAGTTGAAACTCGACGTCCAGCTCCGCTCCGAGGTAAAACTGCACCAGCTGGGCCAACAAGAATATCTTCTTACGCGGCCCGAGCGGATTGCGATCGGGGAGGAGCTCTTGAAAAGCGTCATAACTCAACGGCCCGAGCTGAATGCGGACCTTGCTCTGCACATCCCAGACGCGGTCGCCCACGAGGATGTCCTGTCCCATCCGGGTATTGATGGTGCCGACCGTGGTCTGGCTGTCGCGGTTCAGTTGCAGCCACTGCCCCTGAAATTGCAGCACCTTGACGGGTAGGCCGAGCGTCACATTGAGGAACACTTCCAGCGAGACGGCGCAGCGCGGGCGATGGGCGAAGAAGCCGCCGAAGCGCAGCAGGGAGAGATCGTCGAGTCGGACGAGTTCCTTTTCGCGAGCCGGTTGTTCGGCGTCGCCGCTGTTGGGCTGCGTTTCAAGGGCGACGACGCGGAAGCGATTGCGATGCGAGCGGAACCCCAGCCCGATCATGCTGTACAGGCTGCGCGAGAAGGCGTCTGGATCGCGCTGGCTTGCCGCGCCACGCTCGAAGGGCAGAAAGAAGTGATACTTCTCCCAGGCCCGGTAGAAGAGGGAAATGAACCGGTGGTTGAAGAGGTCGAGCCAGTCTTGCAAGGCGGTCTTCTCGGCGGCCTTCGCGTCGGTCCAGAGCCGTTCGGTGTAGGGGCGGGGCAGAACGCCATTGGGACCGGTCAGGCCCATGAAATTCACCGTCATCCGCGGCGGCTGCCCGACGGCGGTATCTCGAACGAGTTTCTGAATGGCACTGGCGGGGAACGCGAGCGAAAGATGGGCCTGCAGGCGAACGATCTCTTTATGAGGCGGGCCATCCTCGCCGATGAGCACGCGGTCCTTCAGGTTCAAGAGGGTCAGGAGCCGGATGGCCTGGAAGAACTCGAACCCGCAAACTCCCTCGTCCTTGTAGAGTTGATGCTCCACGGTCCAGACCGGTAGCGCGGGCGCCGCCTGGGACGGCGCCGGTGCCTGGCTGGGCGGGTTGCCGCGCGCGGCGGCGTCAGATTTCATGGGAGGATCTGGGCTCCCGCTCGGGGTGGCCATTTCTTCAGGTATCCCTCGGCCTGGGTAGTCTTGGCAATCAGCTTGGTAAATGAATTCACGCCGGTGTACAGGGCGAAGAACCGCTCCAGCACGGACGCCACCAGGAACACGCCGACGCCGGTGTATTTCTCTTCGTCAAATTCCATCAGGATTTCCATGCCCCGGCAGCGTCCAGCCATCGACGCCGAGCTGCGGACGCGCTCCATGACCGGGCGTGATTTTACCGCCTGGATGCCGTCGATGATTTGTCGATTGACCGCGGATAGTTGTTTCGTGGCCGGGCCGGAGAAATCGCAAAGGCTCAGCAACTCGCGCAGCGCCACCAGGCCTCCGGTCGCGTCGATCAGCGAAACGTGGTTCAAACAGTTTTGGCCCAGGAGCCGCCAGTAGGTTCCACGTTCGCGAAAGGGGCGCAAGGGGTGCGTTGGTTTATGCAACAGCGTAAGCGAGGCCTCGTCTCCGGCGGTGTCCTCCCGGAAAAACAGACGATCCCCGGCTTGCAGGTATTTGTAGCCCAGATCGCGGTTGGTGCACCAGGTTTGGACGTCCAGAACGCTGTTCGTCGGCTTGCCGGGGTGAAACTCTGGATCGACCAGGGCGACGTACACCTCGGTGCCCTGGTTCTCTTCGATGAGCGAGTCGCGCCGCACCGCATGGTAGTAGGCCGGGCGCTCCTGGGCGCGACCAAACTCGTTGGCGTAGAAAGGCAGGAACTCGCGGCGTTGGCCCGTCTCTGAATCGAGCGCGTGCACCGACTCGATCCGATAGACCTCCGTCCCACGCAGCGGCCGACGCGATGCCACCACGCGGTAATCGGCCTGGCGATGGTGGAGATCGATTGGCTCCGCACTCTGCTGAAACAGATTGACGACCGGGGCGCAATTGAGCAGTAAGTTCTCCCTGGATAGGCCACGCTCGAGGTTCTCCTGCGTCTGACTGAAGAACAGCAACACCTCGACCTGATCGCCGAACCGTTTGCCCGCGAGTTGCTTCCATCCGCCCAAATCGGCGAACTGGAACTTTTGCGGGAAACTCAAGAGTTCCATGAGAAGCCGATAGCCAAGAAACGCCTCGGCCGGAAAGGGGAGCAAGCCTTCGTCCAGATCCAGGCCGACCTGAAAGATGGTTTGCTCGGCTGACAGCCAGACCGGCGCCACGCCTGGTTGCCCCTCGGCGCCCTGGAATGCCACCCCCAGGCAGCGGTTGAACAGAATTTCATAAAGCCCCGCCATCAACTGCCGTTCACCGCTGAGGTGGATTCGAAGTGTGTCGAGCGATAGGTCGTCCAGGGAGAATCCATCGGTGCAGGCAAAATGCAGGCGCAACACGGCGACGGTTCCCTGCGGCGGACGCAGGCCAAGATCGAACGGGCTGACTTCCCAGGACACACGCCTCAATTCGATCGGCCAGACGGTGACCGGGTAGCCCAGCGCGTAGTGAAGCGTTTCAGCGCGTTCCCCGAATGCCTGGCTACGCAGCGAAATATTTTTCTCGAACCGCTGGCCGTGAGCGGCGTTCGCATTTCTTTTGGCGACGTCCACCTGGGCAATCGCCATCGAGGGAATGATCAACCCCAAATGCGGGTAAAGGATTTGCAGCAGACTCTCGGTAAGTTCGGGAAACTCGCTATCGATCTTGTGGCGGACCCGGCCCGCCAACATGGCGAAGCCCTCGAGCAACCGCTCCAGGTGCGGGTCGGCGTTGGCGCCCGGGTCCGGCGCCATGTGATTCGCGTTGGCAGGATAACGCTCCGCGAAGGCCCGCACCGTTGATTCCACGAACCGCAATTCTTCCTCGTAAAACCCCTCGATCGGCTGGCTCATGGTGGAACTTGTCCCCTTTAACCGACCGGTTCACCGCCAAGCGTCCGGCTATGCACCGGCATGGCCGGCTGGTGGCCTTGATCAGGAGTCGCGCGTTAACAAACGCACGATTTGAGAATCGATACGACCCACGCCCGTTAGGGAGCGGACTGGATATACCGCTCCCGGATGGTCGCGGCTCGTGAGCAGTAATTGACAAAGCGCCTTACCCGCTTGCAAAGAACCCGGACGCCAGATCGAGGGTCTTGTCGAAGACCATCTCCGGCGACGGATCGACGGCCAGGACGGCGCGAAGATGGAGCTGGATTTTTAACGGCCCATCTTCCCCTTTAATGGTCACCTGAACGTCCTTGAGGCGAGGTTCATATCGCGCGATCTTCGCCTCCAGAATCCCGCAAATAGCGTCGGCTTCAATCTCCTTCAAACGGGTGAGGGCGGCGAGGTCCGGAAGCCCATACCCAGCACACGCGGCGAAACGAGGATACATTTCGGTATCCACCGAGTCATCGGAATGGGTGTTGAGAAGCCATTCGAGGTCGGCCTCGATTGCCTCGGCCATTTGTTCGATGGTGTAACCCGATCGGGCCTTGGTCCCACGCGACTCGGGATCGGTGAGGCGGTCCACAATCGAAGGCAGCAGTCCGGTTTGAGGGTCCATGAAGACGATGTTACGGGAATCTTTCCGCGACTTCAAGCCAGAAGACCAGCGTGCCGCCCGCCGCGGGACTCCGGCAATCTGCACGGATTTTGGTGGTGGTACAGTTTGCCGTAGGTCAGGCTTTCCAGCCTGACATTTAGCGGCTGCTGTCAGGCAAGAATGCCTGACCTACTTCAGACTGTACCACTACCCGGATTTTCGTTGCCTTGGCAAACCCCTCGGCCTATAGTTAGTAGGAACACCGTCGTTCAGGCGCTCAAATGCGATTGATTTCCAAATCCCCGATTGGAGAGAAAAACCATGTCCTACGTCGCGGCAAATCCTGAAGCCTATGAAGGAAAAAAAGTTGGCAGTGGGCAGTGCGTGGCTTATGTCCAAATCGCGGCAAATGCCCCGGGCACTGGCACCTGGAAAGAAGGGATCAAGGTAATTGGCTCTCAGCCAGGGACCATCGCCAAGGGCACGGTCATCGCGACCTTCGTGAATGGCCATTACCCCAACCTGTCGACCGGCAATCACGCCGCCATCTACCTCAGCCATGACAGCGCCGGAATCAAGGTGCTGGATCAGTGGTCTGGCCACCCCGTGACGCCCCGGCTCATTTCCCCGCACGGAGGCCAGGGTAGCGCGAGCAACGATGCCGACGCATTTTCCGTTGTGGAATAAATCGGCCGATCAAGCCACGGCCGGGTGTTTTCGCAGCACCCACCGCAAGGCGCCGTCGGTCCAGAGGAGATCGAAGGCGCCGCTGGCTTGCCAGGTGTGATCCACCTTGCGCACGGCCAGGATGATTCCCCCCGGGCGCAACCGGGTTTCGATGCGGCGCTCGAAGTTCGCCTGGATTTGGTCGTGAGCGAAAGGGCCGTTGTAATAGACGACATCGAAGTCGCCAAAATGATCCCACGTGAGCAAGTCGTCTTCGACAATTCTGACCGCCGGAAACAGACGCCGGGAAAGCTCGATGTATTCCGGGACCACCTCGATGCCCGTGACCGAGAATCCAAGCTCCCGGGCGAGGGCGGCCACGAATCCAAATCCGGAACCGCATTCAAGCAAGGCGGGGGATTTCGCGGACGTGCCCTCCAGGGCCACGTGCAACATCGTCAGCGTTTGCAGAGTTGGATTGCCGGCAAACCCCCAGCTTTCGGGCCGATTCTTCAGGTGCCCGATGCCCCCGGCGATCCAGGTTCCCAGGGAGTGAGCGATGCCATCGATTTGTGTCGCCAGAATCTCAGCGTCATGGTTCAATTCGGGGCGCCTCCCTGCGGACTGATGCGAGAGGCCGCTACGGGTCCGAGAATCCGGAAAAACGATCGGAACAACGCCTCCGCTTCATAGGTCTTTGCACGGCCCTCGTGCTGCTCCGCGGCGTAACCCAGCGCCAGCGGAATCGGAATGAAAATCGGCGGGACCGATTCGAGCTCGGCATGCAGCACGGCCAGCGCCTGCGTCAAACTCACAGGCGCCAGGATGGGCCGAATTTCAATGTTGTATCGGATTTCATCGCCGTCACGTTGCGCGGGGTTGGAACACTCGGCCGCGGGACTGGTCACCAGATGTTCGCGACAACTCATGGGCCGACCGGGATAAATCGAACACGACTCCGCCTCGAGGAAAGGGCACGCCAGGTTCAACTTGAAGTAGTCCAGGGCAAGCCCGACCACGTCGAATTGATTTTGGTTCTGAGCCTCAATGCTGCGCTCGGCAAAACCGTTCGCCTGCAGCACTGCGCGGGCCGCGTCGAAACGCGCCACCACGCTTTCGCGTTGATCCTGGGGTTGACTCGCCACCAGCTCGTACAGCAAAAACGCCTCTGGCATGGAAACCGGGACCGGTTGTCTGCAACAGGCGCCGCAGCCTGCGCGGCATGAGACCGAGCGTCCGTCCTTCTGGGCGGCGCGGACCCCCATGCCAACCAGACGTTCCTCCATCGGAAAGAGGTTGAAGACAAATTCAGACAGGCGCATGGCCCCGACAGGCGGTTTGAAATTGGCCTTGAGCGGGCCATATCGGGTGCCGATGTCGATGTCCATACGAGCCGCCTGGTATTGAACGGAGAATTAGGCTTCGGACGGAAATCGCCGGGGCGAAAGATTGATAAGGGAAAAGGCAGCCGCATCCGGACGAACGGATGCGGCGTTGTGACTATCAAAAAGGCCAAAAGACCGCGGAAGGCAAACTTGGAAGCCAGGTTGGCCCAGGAATGCCGACCGTTACTTGCGCGACTCCCAATCGTCGTCTGCGGTGATGCCGCCGTCATTCCAGGTCCATTCGATCTTCTGGTAGGTCATGGCAATCTCCTCAAATTCGGTGAGTTTGACGAGATCGGCATGCCGGATGTTGGCCATGCGAAAGCTGATGGTCGCGATGTTGGCGTTGGTGAGTTTGATGGTATAGTGTTGCACTTCGCCGCCAACGCCTGTCGCGGCCTTGACCTGGGGGGTCCAGAACTTGAAGACCGCCTCCGAAATGTTTTCATTGGTGCAGAGAACGTTGAAGAGGATCGGACTCGACTTGTCAAGTTCCTTGGTGATGACGAAGGGTTTGTGCATGCGCTGGCCGGTGGGCAGTCCGCTTTGCGGATCACGCGGCGAAACGATTTCGTGGCTGACCGCGATGACTCCGATCGAATCCTCGCGCCCCTTCTGGGTGATGCTGCCCTTGATTTGCCCGGACTTTTGTCCCTTCAGGTAGGCATACGCCATCATTGCCATGTTTCAGTTCCTTTCACGAAAAGTGGGTAGAAATGTTTTTTGATACCTGGGTTAACGGGGCGGCCGATGAGGGGGCCAACATTCGGAATCCTATTTTTAACTGCCAGCGGCGTTTACATCCACCCGGCCTGACAGTGTGGCGCCCAGTTTGCCTTCTGGGGTTTTGGGTCTGAATTCCACGGACAACGTCTGGAAGCGGATGTCCACATGCTCACCCGGGATCACCGAATCCTTGGCGGTGGCCTCAACCTGATAATTGGAAATGGCGCCATCGGTCAAGGTCCACTTCAGAAAGTCCACCTTTTCGGTAGTATTGGCGAGGCGGCACGAAATGACCGCCTCGTTGACACGGTCGTTGGTCGCGCAGGCCAGGAGAAGCTGGACCGACGCCGGGCACATTTTTTTCGTGATGCTGAAGGCGCGAAGCGTGGCCTTCTCGCCTTTTTCTCCACCGATCCCGGCGTTTTGTTCGCCCCAGCTAAACGAATCCACCACGATCTCATCCAGATGCCCGTCGATGCTGGATGAGCCCTTGACGACGCCGCCCTTTTTCAGCGTCAGCTTCATGAAGATATTGACGTTGGACATTGGCGGCTCCTCCTTCGGTCGGCACGGACCACTTTCATCCGTTTAGCGCCGTTGCCTGCCGGTGGCTTCACGGTAGCTTAGCTCTTTTTCGGGACCTCTGCAACCAGCCGCATCGACGTGGTAAGCGCCTCGAGTTGGAAATGGGGCCGAAGGTAGGCCACTGCCTCGTACCAGCCCGGCTTGCCTGGCACTTCTTGCACATCGACCCGGGCGTCCGCCAGCGGCCGCTTCGCCTTGATTTCGTCGGAGGCGCCGATGGGGTTGCCGAGCACGTAATTCTGAATCCAGTTGTTGAGCCAGGTTGAGCAGTCCGAAACTTCCATGAAGGAACCGATCTTGTCGCGCGCCATCACCTTGAGATAGTGAGCGAAACGGGAAACGCACAGCATGAAATTGAGTTTGGTGGACAAATCGGCGTTGGCGTTGGCGGCCGGATCGAAATAGGTCTTGGCCTTCTGAGCCGACTGGGTGCCGAGAAAGGCGGCGAAGTCTTTCCCCTTGCAGTGAACGAGCGGCAGGAAGCCGAGATTGGACAACTCGAATTCCCGGCGGTCGGTGAGGGCAATCTCCGTGGGGCACTTCATGGCGACGCCGCCGTCATCGGTTGGGAACGTATGCACGGGGAGGCCTTCCACTTTGCCGCCGCCTTCGACGCCGCGGGTTCGGGCAAACCAGCCGTCTTTGGCGAAGGCATCCGTCATGCGGGCGGCATACGTCCAGGCCGCGCTCATCCAGAGGTATTTGTCATGGTGAGCGCCGTCCACGCCTTCTTCATATTTGAATTCGTCGACCCGTTTGAATTCCTCGCCGTAGGGAAGCCGGCCCAGGACGCGCGGCATCGCGAGGCCGACGTAGCGCGAGTCCGGCGATTCGCGGAACGACTGCCACTGGGCATAATCGACGGACGAGAAAATCTTGGCCAGATCCCGAGGCTTGGACAGGTCGGTGAAGTCATCCATCCCGAACAACTTCGGCGACGGGCTCCCCACGAACGGCGCATGGGCCGCGGCCGCGACCCCGGCCAACTTCTGCAACATGCCAATGTCTTCGGCGGAGCGTCCGAACTCGAAATCGCTCACCATCATCCCGTAGGGCTGACCGCCCAGCGTGCCGTATTCTTCCTCGTAGATTTTCTTGAACAGGGTACTCTGGTCAAACTCGACGGCCTTTTCCAGGTCCTTTCCGAGTTCCCGTTTGGTGACGTTCAGCACGCGAATCTTCAGCGATTCCCCGGTTTCCGACTGGCTGACGAGGTAGTGAAGCCCGCGCCAGGTGGATTCCAGTTTTTGGAATTCGGGACTGTGCATGACCTCGTTGAGCTGCGCCGACAGCTTCTTGTCGATCTCGTTGATCCACGCCTTGATGTTGGAATCAACGTCCTTGGAGACGACTTGCCCCGGTTTGACGACCTGATCGAGGAACTGATGGAACGCGTCGCGCGTGCGCGTGCGCGCCATCTGGTCGTCCGGACGGGCGGCGTCGATCAGCTGATCGAGTAGTCCAGCGGATTCCGTCGTTTCGGCGCCAGCTTGTTCGGCCTTGGCTGCTTCCGCACTCATGGGTATCTCCTCGTGCAAGTTGGGGTTCTTTTGATCGACTGGTAACTGGTTATTGTGTGGCTTCCGGTTCCTTGATGCCGAACTGGCGGCGAATGTCCTGCAACACCGATGGCTCGCGCACGAACTCCTGTATCAAGTCGCGGAACGGGAGTCCGCCCAGGTGAACTGCCCAGCGCAGCAGATCCGGAATGGGACTGTGCGGCTCGATCCGCGAAAGGTTCTCCGCCAGCGTTGCCAGCTGGCGATAGGCATCCGCGCGGGACGCGCCTCCGCCTGTTTTTTTCGCGCCCGTGGTTTCTCCGCCGGACTCCTGAGCCGGCTCTTCTCCGCCGCCGTCGTCATCTGTTGCCGGCCCACGCAGGTGATCCAGGTAGCGTTTACATTCAACGATCACGTCCTTCAGGCCGCCGAACGCGGGCGCGTGCTCCGCCATTTTTTCGCCGAGCGCCTGATCCAGCTCGTTAATCTCGGTGAGGCAAGCCTCAATCTCGGCCTTGATGGTGTCCGAGACGGGCTCGCCGTTGCGGATCGCATCCGCGGTCAGCGATTCTCCATCGATTTGGCCCGCCTTGCAATCGGCGAGGCATACTACTTTTCCGTTGATCCGCAGCAGCGGCAGCTTTTCGACCGCAATGGGGAACCACGCCCCGCTCTCGCGATCACACAGCCACTGGATGGGGCCGGTCCGATACTCGAGGTCGTCCGGCTCCTCGATGAGGGGATGAACTCGATCCCAGCAGTCCGTCAACAGGAGCCGCAGCAAGTGAATCCCGTCTTGCAATCCCGCAAACGAT
Source organism: Planctomycetota bacterium (assembly GCA_016191165.1). GTDB lineage: Bacteria > Planctomycetota > Planctomycetia > Gemmatales > Gemmataceae > SIAQ01. Next base: position 13,940 of record JACPPF010000009.1, on the reverse strand, counting down.
TCCTGTTTGGTCAGCGCCTCCACGAGCCGGACTGCTGCCAGCAAATCCTTGGAGGAACTTGCCAGGCTGTTGGTCGCGAGGTTGACAATGGTCCCCCATTCGGGTTTCTTGGGGATGGGCGGCTGCGACGGGTCGTCCGGATTCGGCTCGAACTCCTTGCGGGCGTCCTCCATCTTCTTGCGTACGTCCGGCGGCAAACGCACGCCGGCGGGTTGCTCGCCCGGTATGGGCGCGGTCAAGGCTTCAAAATCCAGAAGGGGCATTTGTGTTGGTCGCCAAAGCCGAGATTGATCGGTCCGAAGGATATGGTAAAAGGACACGTCATCGGCAGCAAGGAAAAAAATTACTTTTGTCGCGAATTCCGCGTTTGTTTCATGTACGCTTCATGTTCGGCCCAAGCTGCAAAACCGGCACGCCGCCCAGGAAGTTCCCCAGGACGGTGACCGAGCACCATTGTAAGCGCTCGTCTGGCGTGCAATAATTTGGCTGCCAGCAAGAAATCGTGAGGCCTGCCTCGAATGGACGACACGTTGACGACCAAGCGTCTGGTTGGGCTGCGGAAGCTGACGCGCTCGATTACCGAGCATGTCCGCAGTCAACTCAAGGAATATTTGACCACCCTCGCGCCGCTATTGCGTCAGCGCGCGGTCCTGGGCGAGTACGTCAAGTCGGATGTGAAGGAATCGGTCAAGGGGGGAGAGGCCGCGTTCAAGGAAATGCAAGCGTTGTATGCCAAGGTTGCCGCCGTGAAGCCCTTTAGCCTCAGCGAACTTCGTTCGCCGGTTGAAACGCAAGGTTCGTCGCTCGAATTCCACGCGGTCGAGTATGTCCATGCGGCCAAGACCGAGACCGACACCAAGTCAATCACCGTCGTGTCACCGTTGAAGTGGTCGCTCAGCTACGCGGGGTTCGGCCCCAAGCGCCTACGTGAGTTGCTGGCCGACCGCAATCGTTCCGGGGCCGAGCTGGAAACCGCGGTTCAGCATTGCCTGATGTTGCACACCGTGTTGACCAGGCAGCCGGCGGTCGTCAAGCTGTTGGAGGCGTTGCGATTCACGATGACGATCGACAAGGCCGAGGGCCTGGGAGAATTACCGATCGTGATTGTTTCTTCGGTGATCCCGACTTTGCGGCCGGCGGACGACTTGATTATCGAGAGCACGGAGATTTCCGGGACCGATTCATTCGAGGAAGTCGTTAGTGTGGGGGAGATTGCCAATCTGCGTGATCCGTTCCGTGCGAAGCTGGTGGAACTGGCTAAAGCGGCGGGCGAGGCCATGAGTTGATGCGCCGTTTGTCTTTCTTGCCAGACGCCGTTTTGTGGCCGTTTCATCATGTCTTGAGCTCAAACTACCGATACCAAAGGTTGCGGGTTGTGCCAATTGTAGGATCGGCGCCGCGCGACGTCCCCGGTGACGACATTCACGCGAAACCGCAAGCGAGCCGCCGGGCGGGCTGGCAGAAAGGTGGCGAGTGGTGATGCGCTTTACATGTTTTTTCTCATCGGTAATAATCCTTACTTTTCCTTTTCTGGGTGATCTTGCGTTCGGCCAGCAGCCTCAGCAGGAACAACCGATTGACCTCACGACCGCCCTGCGGCTGGCGGGTGTGGACAACCCCGAGATTCGGCTAGCGCGCGAGCGCGTGCGCGAGGCGGTCGCCTATCGGCAGCTGGCGGCGGCTCAGTTTCTCCCGTCGATCAATATGGGCACGAATTACAATCAACATCAAGGCGCCCTGCAAACCGCCACCGGCGAAATGATCAAGGTCAACCGCAACTCGCTCTACCTCGGCATGGGCGCCGGCGCGGTCGGCGCCGGCACGGTCAACATCCCCGGCATCGTGTTTAGCGCCAACCTTTCCGACGCTTGGCACAACGCCTTGATCCGCAGGCAGGTAGTCAGGCAGCGCGGTTTCGAGAGCGAGGCCATTCGCAACGAGATGCTGCTGCGGGTCGCGTCGGCTTACCTGGATGTTTTGGGAGCCGCCCAAAGGCAGGCGATTGCGAAGCAGATCAGCGTCGATGCCGGCGAGGTGGCCCGTGTGACGGCCAACTTCGCCAAGGCAGGTCAAGGGCGCCAGGCCGACGCCGACCGCGCCGCCACGGAACTCGAGCAACGCAAGAACGATCTGGTTCAGGCGGACGCGGATTTCGCCCTGGCGTCCGCCCGGCTTTGCCAGCTGCTGCGCCTGGATCCGTCGATCCGCCTGATTCCGATGGAACGCCAGGTCGTGCCTGGAGCGCTTGTCCCCGAACCGATTCCGCTGGGTGAGTTGTTGGCGATCGCCCTGACGCAACGGCCGGAGTTGGCGGCGCGCCGTGCGGAAATTCGGGCAGCGTTATTGCAGCTTCGCAACGCCAGGCTTTTGCCGTTCTCGCCTCAGGTGCTGGTGGGTTTCAGCGCGGGAGGATTCGGCGGAGGCAGCAATCGATTCGCCGCCGGCGTCGTGCAACCGGATGGCGCCACCCTCCAGCAGCCGCGTTTCGGTCCCCTCGACGGCCGCACCGATCTCGATGCCGTTCTCTTTTGGTCGCTGCGCAACCTGGGTGTCGGCAACGTGGCGTTGACGCGCGTGGCCCGCAGCCAGGTGCGGCAGAGCGAACTGCGCGAGCTGGCGACGCTCGACCGCGTCCGCGCCGAAGTTGCCTCGTCTCGCGTTCGAGTCCTCGCCCGCTACGCCCAGATCGAGATTCACGAGCGCGCCATCAAAAGCAGCTTGACCGCATTCAAGCAAGACCTGGGCCGCACACGTAACAAAATCGGCCTGCCGATCGAGGTCCTCGACAGCCTGCGTTTGCTGGGCCGCAGCCGATATGGGTATCTTGAATCGATCGTCGATTACAACCGTGCGCAATTTGAGCTCTACGTCGCTCTCGGCCAGCCGCCCGCCGACGTCCTGGCCCGGCCCGTGCCGAACATGTCCGGCGGCACGGAGTTGAAGAAGTAGCCCTCCAGCCCCAGCACGCCGCCGGAAGGGGCGGGCGGCGTCGGTGCGCGTGCCGCGACCAGGCATGGAAGGTCGCCGTGATGTTTGGCCTGATTGGATTCGAAAATGGCAAGACCCATGATCCTTCGGTATGGAACAAGCGGTTTCGTTTGGCTGCTTTGTTGCGCCCTGGGTGGTTGCCATTCCGTCCGTTTCGGAGGTATCCTCGACAGGACAAGCCAGCAAGCGCCAAGGTTGACGCGGGCGAGGCTTGGTAGGACCACCGACGTTGCCCGCGAATCCAGCGTGCGCCAGGTTGCCGCCCAGGTCGCTCAAAACGGTGACGCTTCCGTCGTTGGCAAGCAAGAGGAAGGCGCCGGGGTCGTCTTCATCAATCTGCCCGCGGCCTTGCAGCGCGCCGGGCTGGCCAATGCGACGGTTGCATTCGCGGACGAACTGGTTCGGCAGCGTCAGGCCGAGGAATTGCAGGCCCGTGCCTTGCTCTTTCCGAACGTCAACGTGGGCGCGAATGTGCGGAGTCACCGGGGCACCTATCTTCGCGCCCGCGGGAATCTCCTGGACGCGGACATCCAGTCTACTTACGCCGGCCTGGGCGCCGGGGCCCGCGGCGCGGGGCCGCTGGCTGTTCCCGGCGTACTTCTGGTCAGCCACCTTGCTGACGCAGTGTACGCGCCGCGCGCCGCCCGGCAGAAGGTGGCCGAAAGCCGGTCCGATGCCAATGCCACTCGACAATACACGCTGCTCGAAGTCGGCGTCGCCTACCTGGCGCTCGCAGAGGCGCAAGCTCGCCTGACGGCCTACGAACAATCACGCCGCGAGTTTGGGGAGATCGAAAGGCTGACGACGAATTTCGTCAAGCCTGGGCAAGGCCGGGACGCCGACGCGAAGCGCGCCATTTCCGAGGCGTTGCTGTTGCAGGGGCAGGCGCAACAGGCGCGCGAGGCGCTGGGCGTGGCCGCCGCCGACCTGGCCCGGCTGCTCGATCTTGATCCGTCCGAACCGCTGCGCGCCGCCGACGGCACTCCGCCCATCCTGGAACTCGTGAATCGCGCCGTGCCCCTGCCAACCCTCCTCGACCAGGCCTTTGCCGCCCATCCAGAAATCGCCGCTCGAACCGCCGAGGTCGCCTTTCAACAGACTCGCCTTCGTCAGGAGCGCGTGCGGCCGTTTCTGCCGTTGATCGCCATCGGCTTTAGCGCAGGCGATTACGCTGGCAGCGGCGACAACACCATCTCCAGACCCGGCGATTATCTGGGCCGCACCGACCTGGATGTGGTCGCCGTCTGGTCGTTGCAAAACCTTGGCGCAGGCAACCTGAGCGTGCAACGCGTGGCCGATGCCAACTTGCAGATGGCGCGGCTGAGCCTGACGCGCACCTTCGAGCGCGTCCGGCAAGAAGTCGCCCAGGCGCATGCCCTGGTTGCGGCGCGCCGGCAGGAGTTGGTTCTCGCGCGCCGACGCATTGAGCTGTCCCGGCGTGCTTATGAGGAGGATCTGGTACGCGTCAAAAACAACCAGGGCCGCCCACTCGAAGTCCTCGCCAGCGCCAGGCAACTCGCCGAGGGACGCCAGAGTTTAGTTCGCGCCATGATCGGTTATAGCCAGGCCCAGTTACAGCTTTTCACCGCGCTCGGCAATACTCCATGATCGGTTCTCAACCAGCCCCGGGCGCAAGCCCGGGGATCGTCAATCGATTGCAAGATTCCCCGGCATTCATCCACCGTGCGCGATGAAGCCCCAATTCCAGAAAATCTGGTAGAATATTCGCAAAGGCCCCCCACTCCTTCCCGGTTCGGTTCCATCCATGTCCACCCCAGGCAAACTCGTCGGCATCGATCTCGGCACCACGTTTTGTGCCGTCTCCACGCTGGATGAACGCGGGCAGGCGATCACGTTGCCCAACCTCGATGGCGAAATGCTCACCCCCAGTGCCGTGTTGATTCAGGAAGGCGGCGCCGTCGTCGGGCAGGCGGCGCGGGATGTCGCGCTGGAGCAACCCGAACAGGTCGCCATGCTCATCAAACGCAGCATGGGGCATCCCAAGTTTCCCACGCTGGTCGCTGGTCGCGAATTCCGCCCGGAGACGCTGTCCGCGATCATTCTCAAGAAGCTGGTGCAAGACGCCGAGAAACGCATCGGCCCGATCGCCAAGGCCGTCATCACCGTCCCCGCCTATTTCGACGACACGCGCCGCAAGGCCACCAAGGACGCCGGCCGTATCGCCGGGCTGGACGTGCTCGACATCCTCGACGAGCCGACCGCCGCCGCCCTGGCCTATTCATTCCAGCAAGCCCAGCACCCCGCCCAGCTCAGGCCCGATGACCCGTTGCCCATTCAGGAACAGACCGTGCTCGTCTATGACCTCGGCGGCGGCACGTTCGATGTCACGCTCGTGCGCCTGGGTAAACATCGCTTTGAATCGCTCGCCATCGAGGGGGATGTGCGCCTCGGAGGCAAGGACTGGGACGACCGCATCGTCGACCATGTCGCCAACCAGTTCAAAAACAAGTTCGGCGACGATCCGCGCAGCGACCCGGTATCGTTCGCCTCGCTCAACTCCGCGGCCGAGCGCGCCAAGCGTACCCTGAGCAAATTGCAACAGGCCAACATCACCTGCTCGCACGCGGGTAAAGTGCTAACCGTGCCGCTGACGCGCGCCGACTTCGAAAATATCACGCGCGACTTGTTGATGCGCACGCGCTTGACGGCCCAGCAGGTCCTGCAACACGCCAAACGAACCTGGGACCAGGTTGATCGCCTTCTCCTGGTCGGTGGGTCCACGCACATGCCCATGACGGGCCGAATGCTCGCCGAAATCTCCGGCAAGATACCGGATAGCTCGCTGGCGGTCAGCGAGGTGGTCGCGCGCGGCGCCGCCATCCACGCCGGCATCGTGGCGGCGCGCATGGGGGATTCCGATGGCGACGACATCCTCGATCTGCTCGCCGACGTTGTCGAGATCAACGTCAACGCCCATAGCCTCGGCATCGAGATTCGCCGCGACAAGGATCGGCTCAACGACATCTTGATTCCGAAGAACACCCAGCTGCCGACCGAAGCGACGCGCGTCTATCGCACGGTCGTCGAAAATCAAGCGCGCGTTCGCGTCAAGGTGTTGCAAGGCGAGGCGCCCCAGGCCGACGCGTGCATCTCGATCGGCGAATGCTGGATCGAGGGCCTGCCGCCGCACTTGCCCAAAAACGCCCCCATCCAGGTCCGCTGCGGCGTTGGCGCCAACGGGCTGATCGCGGTGACCGCCATCGATCAAACGAGCGGCAAATCGGCGACGACGCAAATCCACCGCTCCAGCGGCCTGAGCGACGACGACATCGCCCGCGAAGCCGAGTGGGTCAGGGGATTGCAGATCACGTGAGATTCCACACCTGCTCGCAGCACAAACAATGGCTTTTGACATTCCTCGAAACATAACCTCGCAGTCCTTTCCGCCGCTCGCGGCTGAGCGTTCGCAAGTCGTCACGCGAACGCAAAGCCGCAAGCCGCGGAAAGGACGCTTGCCCAGACCTGCCATTTTGGCAGAATGTTCCGCGCGGAACATCTCGCCCAAACTGCCATATTGACAGTTCCATTACAATCGGAAAAACCCTCATGTCCTGCCATCGCCATGCCGATGTAGAGATTTGATTCCCTTCATTCGGTTTGTGGCGAGGCGGCTCATGGGCAAGAAAATCCTCATCCTGGGTCTCGGGCTTTTGTGCCTACCATGTTTCGCCGGCTGTACGTTGTTCGGCGCCAGTTGCCGGGAAGGCTGTGCACCGTCTTCAAACCCGCAAGAGAATGGTCGCAGGAAGAAGTTGGAATCGCTGGACGCACCCCCGCGATTCCTTCCCGGGACCAAGCAGACCGGCGCGCGCCGGCCGATGGAGACCATCGTCGTTGCGGGAGAGCGCTCGGGCACGCCCGATCTGCTGAATGCATCGTCAACGCCGATCGCGCCGCTGGACACGCCGCCCCCTCCCTTGTCGCGGTCTGAGCAGGGTGCGAAACCATCGGACCACGCCACCGCCACCGACCCGAAGCGGTTGGGCGTGCCGGGACAAATCGAAATCTTGCCTCGGGAGGCGAGCCCACCGACCTCGGTTAGCCAACGGCCATTTGCCAAACACGAGGTCCATCCGGGCGACGATCGCCCCAGTGCCGTGCGTGACCTCGAAGTCGTAAGCCCGAAGGCGCCGACGAAGATGGCGCTCATCAAGACCGTGCCTATCGAAATCGCCAACGGGCGGCAAACCGACGGCCAGGGCCTGACGGGCCAGGTGCATCGCTATCGCAAGAGTTGGCGCCTGCGTTACGCGGACGCGGGGAAAGAAGATCGCCACGGCGGCGTGGTCGTTCTCGAAGGGGGCGCCGAATTGAGCAACCTGCGCGAAGGTCAGCGTGTGCTTGTCACCGGGACGATGATGCCGCCGCCCGACCGCACCGGTCAGGCCCGCTATCGGGTGCAGAGCCTACAGATTTTGGACTGACGCCAGCCGTCCGCTCACCGCATCAGCAGCACATAAACGGCTTCCGCCGGGTCAAGCCGAAACGTAACGACGCCGTCCTTATGCGTGAACGCCAGGTTGCGCTGGCCGCTGAGGGTCTTCAGGGCGTTTGTAGGTCAGGCTTTCCAGCCTGACGTTTTTGGCTGCATGTCAGGCTGGAAAGCCTGACCTACTTCCCACACGGCGCGAAATCGCGCCGAGGACCACGGCCAATCTTCCGGCCTAACGCACAACCCGGCCGTCACTGGGTTGTCCTCGGTGTACGCGATGATTCGCATTACCTCTTCGTGGTCGCGCGCCCAGTGGTCGTACGACTCGTCTTGCCAGAAAACGCGGCCGACTTCCTGCTGTTTTTTGTTGATTTCACGGGCGGTGAACCCCTTGATGCCCTTGGTGATTCGCGGCAATTCCCAGATCGGGTGCAGCAATACGTGGACGTGATTGGCCATTACACACCATGCGAAAAGCTCGTACCGTTCCGGCACGCCAAAAAGGATTGAGCCTTCAACGATCTTTGCATTTGACGCGTCCTTGAGATCGAGAGGACCTTCCGCGCCGGCATCCAGGATGCGATCCGAATAGGCAAATGCAAGCTTGTCGTGACGAATACGTCTCGCAGCGGAAGTTTCATCCAAGCAAATTGGTTCGCGTTCGAGACGTTCCCTTTCCTCGCGAATCCTGGCGATCGCCTCCGGTGGAAATGCCCCCTTGAGGTTCCACGTCAAAAAGATCGGAAACCCTTCCGGAACTTGATGCGGCAGATGTCGTTGGTAATGTCGCTTCATGGCTGGTAGGTCAGGCTTTCCAGCCTGACGTCGGCGTAGGTCAGGCTTTCCAGCCTGACGTCGGCGTAGGTCAGGCTTTCCAGCCTGACGTCGGCGTAGGTCACGGCGTAGGTCAGGCTTTCCAGCCTGACGTCGGCGTAGGTCAGGCTTTCCAGCCTGACGTCGGCGTAGGTCAGGCTTTCCAGCCTGACGTCGGCGTAGGTCAGGCTTTCCAGCCTGACGTTTTTGGACTGAACGACCTGCCTAGGGCGCTCCCGTCAGGCTAGAAAGCCTGACCTACTTCCGCAGCACCACATAGTCCGCTTCGGCCAGGTCGATGTTGAAACGCACGATGCCGTCCTTGTGCGTGAACGCCAGATTGCGCTGGCCGCTGACGGTACGGACGGTCTTCGGAGCGTCCGTAGGTCAGGCTTTCCAGCCTGACGTTTGGCCGAGCGTGTCAGGCTGGAAAGCCTGACCTACTTCCGCAGCACCACATAATCCGCTTCGGCCAGGTCGATGTTGAAACGCACGATGCCGTCCTTGTGCGTGAACGCCAGATTGCGCTGGCCGCTGACGGTACGGACGGTCTTCGGGGAGTCCTTCATGCGGACTTCGATCTCGATCATGTTGAGCACCTTGGCGTTCGTCCAGTTGACGAGTGTGAGTAGCGTTCCGCCTTTGTGATCGATTACAATGCCCTCGACGTGCGGATTCGATGCGACCACGTCTTTGGGGGGATTGGAGAACGCCGTTCCCAAGGTCACCATTTGCGGTGAATCCAAGTCAGCGCTGACGGGATTGTAGGGCATGTAGCGACCGCCGCGGGCCCAGGGAATCGGGCGGACGGCCGTCTTGACGGTGGACGTTCCGGTGAGCGCTCCCGCGGCAACAACGTGCCCTTTGCCGATCGCGTGGGTCGTCACGGCCGCACTCCCATCACTCCATTTCGCATAGACCTTGGCCTCACCCGGAGCCAGCACCTGTTTCATGCCGACCGCCGGCAGCTTGACATCGCCGAAGGTGTCCATCGGCTCCGCCAGCGGCAACTCCAGCAGCGTGCGCATGTGATACGCGTTCTTTGTGGTCTTGATGCTCTTCAGGCCCAGCAGTTTCAGCATCGCGGGTTCGGGTTCGTCGTACTGGTTTTTGTGGCCACAACCACCGCAGCAGTAGAGAACGCCGCCGGCTTTGACCCATTCCTCCAGCTTCGGGATGATGCGGTTGTCGATCCATTCGCCGGCGAAGTAGACGACCTTGAGGTTCTTCAGGTAGCCTTCGAGAATGTCCTCCTCCGTGATGCAATCGACCGCGTGCTGGGCGTGACGCAACGCCAAATACAGCATCTGCTGTTCCTTCCGGCACAGCGTCTGGTTGACCATCGCCGGCGCGTTCTTGCATTGAGCGGCGAACGGATCCTTGGCCTTCGGGACCATCAGTCGGCTCTCGTTGTAATCGGTCGCCTTGCTCATGATGATGGCGGCCTGGGCGGGGCGCACCTTGCCCTCGACGACGAATTTCTCGACCTCGGCGGAATCGTAGATTGACTCGCTCAACACACGGAACGTGTCCTTGTATTTCCACGACACGTAGTTCTCGGTGTAGCGCTCGGCCGGGGCGACCCAGAAGTTGTCGATGTGCCTCGCGCCGAAACCGATGGAGAGCACCATGTTTCGCCGCAGGAATCCTGGCTCCTGGCCCGGCGCGTGCGGCATCACGTAATAATGGATCGGCGTGTTGTGATACTTGGCGGCGCAGCGCATCTGAGCGAAGCTCCACGAAATGATCTGCGGCACCTCGGGCACGCTGAAAATGTAATCCTCCGCCCAGATCATCGACATGCCCTTGTGCTTGAAGATGTCCACCCACTGGTAGATCGGGCCATAGTACAGGCAGCCATGGTGCGGCGAGTAGTTGGCGCCGGTTAGCACGTCCTTGCCGAATAGCTCCTTGGCCCGCGCCGTCATGGCGCGATAGGCGGCGAAGCGTTCTTCCTCGTTGAACTGCTGACTCCACCATGCGAGGCGGCGCTCCGAACTGCCCCGGCTAAAGCCGGGGCTATATGCGGTGAGGACGGCGTTACCGGGCTCGACGCCGAGGTCGTTCTTGGTGATGCCCTTTGTTTTCAGCCAGACGCGAAACATTTTGTTGAGGTTGGCGTCCTTGAAGTTGATGTTGCCGAGGCTGATCTCGTCGCCGAAGGAGAGGACGCGCAGCGAGTCCTTGGCGGTGAATCGCTTGGCGAAGGCTTCGATGTCAGGAATGCTGTGCGTGTGAGCGTGAAGATGACCTCGCTTGAGCTGTTCATACTTGGCGGGGAGCATCGTATTGTAGCCGAGGGTCGCCTTCAATTCGTGGACCCAGTCCTCGTTGCCGGAGAAGGCGCCGTAGTAGGCGATCTCCTTCGGCTTCTTGCCGCCGTTAGCCTTGCGCCAGGTTTTGCTGTCTTTGATGATCTCGGCGGCCCAATCGCGGCTGGGGCGGACGCGGGCGTTCTTTTGCCAGGTGATATCGATGGGGACGACCACCGGTTCGCCCGAGACGGCTTTCATGTCGCCGACCAATGTCTTGCCAAGGGGATCGCGCGCGAATTGCAGGTCAAACGTCGCGGCCCCGGGCAGCGTCACGGTCAAGCCCTCGTCATGGACCAGCCGGCAGAACGGGCCGATGTTGAACCACTCGCTCCACTGTCCCGGCGCGACGCCCGGCGTCAACGGTGCTTTTGGGCTGCCTGGATTGGGAACGGTGATGGATCCGCCGCCATAGTTCGGTTGAAAATGTCCCGCCCGACTGACGCTCAAGAATGCGAACTTGCCGCTGGTGTTTTTGAAGCGAAGGAAGAGTTTGGTGGCGTCCAGCGCTTCAAACGCGAAGGGGCTGCCGACCGAATAGGGTTTGAAGCCCTTGTACTCATCCTTGAGATTCGTTGTCAGCACCAGGAAATCGACGAAGCGGTCGCCCGCCGGCTTTGGTTGCGCGACGGTGATGAGCCGAATCTCCGCAGCGCCGGGTTTCAGCGTGACCGTGGCTTTCGGGGCCTCGGCGCAATCGTGATCGACACCCCAGGGCCACCAGAGTTCATCGGAGACGCCGCTGAAACTCCAGAGACGATCGGTCCCCTTCTTGCCATAGACGTGGGAGAATACGGTCTTGCCATTCTGCACGATCTCGACCTTGTGCAGGTAGTTGAAGTAGGGCGGCGCCTGATACTTGCTCCAAACGCGAAAGGCGCCGCCGTCTTTGATGACGATGGTCCGTTTGGCGATCGCCCCGGCGCTGTCGGCCGGCGCGCCGAGACAGCCGCCCTGGCTCATCCACATGCCGCCATAGGTGTGGCTGCCGTAGCTGTCTTGCTGGTGCGTGATCTTCCAGCCCTTCTTGTCGAGCGGCGTGAACGACTCACCCTCGGCGATGATGATCTCGGCGCGGGCCAGCGCGGCCATGGAGATGAAAGTGATACAAAACACGAACGAGCGGCAGAGGTTTCGCATCGGGAACATCCTCGTGGGTGGCGACGCTTCGAAGAAGCGTCCGTGGAGTCCCGTTTTATGTTTGGATGACGGTTGGGAAAAGGGCCTCGATCCCAGGGGTTCGCTGCGCTCACCCCTGGGCTTTTCTGATCAGATACGCACGTCGTGTAGGGTGTTGCGGGCGGCTTGCTCATGGGGGGCCGGGATGGGGCCGGGTGGGACAACGGCAATCTGCGAATGGATGTTGAGCGCGTGCAGCAGCACGTCGGCGTCAACGCCTCGGTAGCGTGTGAAGAACGTCAATTCTCCCTTGATGACGCCTTCCAGTTCGACCACGAATTCTTCCGTACCGTTCTTGAAGCTCTTGCTGACCTTGGCGCGAACAATGTGGTTGAGGTTGACATATTCGCCGCTGAGCTTGATCCACATGATGGGACTCGCAAAGGGGACGGGTTCGGGTCGAACATTGCCGTGAGGGAGCTGCTCGTAGGGTAGCGTATTTCAACTGTAGCACGCGAATTGAGGCTGTGAAGGAAAAACCCGCGAGATTTTTGCCGTTTGCGGCTTGGCGTTCGCCTGGGGCCACGCGAACGCCAAGCCGCAAACGGCGATCACCTCAAAGCGCCTTGCGAAAGACAACCATGCTGTCGCCGTCGGCGTAGTAATCGGTCACGACGGCATTCTGTTCGTAACCGTGTTTGCGGTAAAACTGGCGTGTCATTTCGTAGTGGGGCTGGGATCCGGTTTCGATGAGCAATAACCGGGCGTTGCGGAGTTCGCGCAGGTCGCCTTCGACGAACTTTAATAGTCGGCCGCCGACGCCCTTGCCTTGCTGGTCCTTGCGAACCACGATCCACCACAGATGCCAGGTGCGGTCGGTCATCGGCGTGGGGCCGTAATAGACGAAGCCGAGGATGGCGCCGTTTTCTTCGAGGACGAAGGCGTGATGATTGTCGAGATGGTTGTAATCGAAAAACTCGTCGAGCACCTCGCGCAGGGCGACGATTTCGCTCGGCTTGAACATGCCGGTCTCGTCGCCCAGGGCCACGACGGCATCGGAATCAGCAGGAGTGGCAGGCCGAATCATGGAAGCATTGTAGGCGCGAAAATCGCCGCCGGCGTGGCATTCAGTTGACAAACTCGTTAGGTTCGCGCGAGTCAGGCCCTGGCGGCGCGTGCCAGCGGATCCCGCTCATTGATTGGCCGCCGGTCCGCTCATCGCGCCGCGCCGCACCGGCGTCGCGGTCGGACGCTCCAGTTCCTCCAGGAGGTCGCGGGCACGCTGGAGCCCCTGATTTTCTTGCAAGGCCAGGCGGCAATGTTCCCTGGCCAGGTCGCGCTGGTCCTTCTTTTCGAGCAGCTGGGCCAGGTGGTAGTGGGCAAGCGCCGAACCCAGCGACCGCGTCAGATAGGCAAGCCCTTGATCGACGTTGCCCATCCAGGCCAGGGTGAAGCCGAGCTTCTTGGTGTACTCGCGATTCTCCGGGTCGAGTTCCACCGCCTTGCTGAAGCACTTGACGCTTTCGGGAAGCTCGCGCTTGCGCTGATGGCTCAGACCGAGATCATACCACAGCGACGCCTCGCGCGGATGCTTGGCCATGGCGGCGCGAAGAGTTTCCTGGGCACGAGCATGATCGCCGATCTTGGTGTAAAGTTGGCCGAGGTGGCGGTAGGCGTTGAGATTGTTCGGATCGAGCTTGAGTGCCTGCTGGTAGGCATGCCGGGCGTCATCGCGCAACCGGGCCTGCAACTCGGGCTGTTTTTTGATGTTCTCGGATTCGGCCTCCATCTCCTTCATGCGACCAAAGGCGATCTCGGTGCCGGCCTTGGGATTGCGTTTGGGACCGTCGGTCTTCTTGACAATCTTGGGGGTTTCCTCGATCTGCGTGAGGTGGGTGCTCGACGGAGCGACCACGTTCTTGGGGCCATTCCGGTTCAGGCAGCCGGTGAAGAGCAAGGCGCAGGGAAGGCAGAGGAGCCAGAGTGACTTGCGACCGTCCATAGTCAACCTCAAATCCGTTCGAGACATGCGTTGCTGGTGTCCGCGACACGTTCTCGTTCCCAGGCTTTGCCTGGGAACGCCGCGGTTGCGAGGCTCCGCCTCGCGGTTATTTGCCGGCAGGCAGAGCCTGCCGCTTCATGCGTTCCCAGGCTGAGCCTGGGAACGAGGTGTTGAAACTGCCTGCCGCTTCATGCGTTCCCAGGCTGAGCCTGGGAACGAGGTGTTGAAACTGCCTGCCGCTTCATGCGTTCCC
>JACPPF010000028.1 GCA_016191165.1 Planctomycetota bacterium | reverse complement strand
ATTTTTTACAAGAGGCTTTCAAGGAAGCATTTCAGCGCAAATTTTGCGCGGACGTGTTGAAGTCCCCGGACACGATGCTTCATTATTTGGTAAAAATTGCCGAGAACAAGGTCCGCGATCAGCAGGTCAAGTATTTCGCCATGCAACGCCACAACCTTGGCAGGGATAAGCCGCTCGACGCCGTCGCGCGGTGCGAGCGATGTCAGCGTCCAGGCTCGGTGACGGCCTGAACCGGGTGCGTCTGCCGGGCGGTAAACAGCCCCAGCTCACTCGCTCGCCACGTCAGCACCTCCGCGGTCGTGGCCGATTGAATCGCGGTGGCGTTGGCCGACGATTGATGCCTAGTTCCTTGCTGTTCGACCATGCGGTCAATGGTCGAGCATGCAAGATTCCGCTCCGCTTGCGCGCGGGCCTGGTATTAGCACACCGTCTCATGCACATGAGTTTACCTATCCAGAGAGGGTGCTGAGGCTGGTGCGATTGCTTGTTTGAGAAGTGCGGCCGATTTTTTGATCTGGATGAACTCTCAAACTTACTCTGTCGCCAATGCCTCCATTCGCACGGTCGCGGATGGCTCATGTCCCCTCTGACCACCAAGCCTGTGCCGCGTAAGATACCCCGCATGGAAGCGCTCCCTTTTCTCGCGAACGCCAAGGCCAAGCTTGGGCCTCTTTACATCGTGCATGGCGATGAGCCGTTTCTCAAACGCCAGGTGATACGGATGTTGCGCAAACGCGCGCTGGGCGAGGAAGCCGAGGAGCAGTCGGTTTCGACGTATGCCGGGGATAAGGCGGAGTTCGCGGAGGTGTTCGACGATCTGGACACCGTGCCCTTCTTTGACCCGATGCGCGTTGTGCTGGTCGAGAATGCCGACCCGTTCGTGTCGAAGTATCGGCCCGAGCTGGAGAAACGGCTCGCCCATTTGCCCGACACCGGCATGTTGATTCTCGATGTCAAGACCTGGCAAGCGAACACGCGGCTGGCCAAGATGATCGACAGCGCGGCCACCGTGGTGTGCAAGGCGCCGGCGAGTTACCACCTGGCCAAGTGGTGCATCGACTGGTGCGCGAGCCAGTATCAAAAGCAACTCGGCGCCGATGCCGCCCGGCTTCTGACCGAGTTGGTCGATCCGGAGATGGGTTTGCTCGATCAGGAACTCTTGAAGTTGTCGATCTTCGTCGGCGCCCGCGCCAGGATCGAATTCGCGGACATCGATCGACTCGTGGGCAATAACCACACGCAAGACATCTGGAAGATCTTCGATGCGATCGGAGCCGGGAACGTGAAGACGGCGCTGGCGATCATCGATCGGCTTTTCGATCAGGGGGAGGAGCCGCTGCGGATTCTGGGGGCGATGACGTTCCAGTTGCGAAAGCTGGCGCAAGCGACGCGTCTGTCAGGGACGGGCATGAGCCTGGGCGCCGCCGTCGCGCAGGCGGGGGTGCCGCCGTTCAAATTGAAGGAAGCCGAGCAGCAGATTCGCCACCTGGGCCGGCGCCGGCTGGATCGCCTTTACGAATGGCTGCTACAAATGAACCTCGACCTTCGCGGCGGCAGCCCGCTGCAGGCACGGACGCTGTTCGAGCGGTTTCTTTTGCGGCTGGCACGCAAGAATGAGGCGGTGGTATAGTCTCACACTCGCCAAAGACGAGCGGCGAAACCTTGAACGCTCACTTCGTCACGCCGATGCAGTACAAATACTTATCCGAGCGCAAGATCAACTGCGATTGGCTCACCGCCGGGCTGGCGTTGAAGACGCTCTTGTCGTCGAGCGTGTTGTGAGCGAGCACCTTGAACTTCGGGCTTGCGTCGAGCACGTACACGCCGTTGTTGCGGCTGGTGAAGTACAGCTTGCCGTCGGCCAATAGCGGGGAGGCGTAAAACTCGCCGCCGGCCTTGAGGCGTTCGCGGTAAACCTGCGTGCCATCGGAAGCCTTGAGGCAATACGCCACGCCGCGGTTGGCCCAGTAGACGTGGCCATCGTGGAACACCATCGAGGTGACGGTGGCGCCGAAGCTCTTTTGCCAGACGGTGTGCGTCTTGGTGACATCGCCGCGACCGCCGGCCTTGACGGCGACGGCGGTGTCGTTTTGCAGGGTGTAGACAACGCCGGCGTGGGCGATGACGGTGGGGCAGACGTACCAGTTGAACGAATCGCTGTGCCAGAGTTCCTTGCCTGTCTCGGGATCGAAGCCGAGGATTTTGTGCGAGCCGCTGACGACGAGTTCGGTCTTGCCGCCGGCGACGGGTACGAGCACGGGAGTGCTCCACGACTCATTGATACCCTTGGTCTTCCAGACTTCCTTGCCGGTGGCCTTGTCGAGGGCGAGGATCGCCTTGCCCTCGGTGCTGGCGTTGATGATGACGGTGTTTTTGTAAAGGATGGGAGACAGGCCGACGCCCCAGTAGTAGGTTCCCGTGCCGACGTTGGTGTGCCAGAGCTGCTTGCCGTCGAGATCGAAGGCGAACACGCCGGACCGGCCGGTGAAGACCCAGACGTTTTTGCCGTCGGAGACCGCCGTGTTGGAGGCGTAGCCGTGCAGGGTGATGAAGGATTGGTAGGGCGGTTCGGGCAGGGAGACCTCGAGGTCGCGTGCCCACAGGGTCGTGCCGTTTTGGCGATCGACGCAGACGAGCTGGCGTTTGAGGTTCTTCTGCTCGCCGGGCTCATCGCGATTGAGCCCATAGCCGCTGTAGCAGGTGACGAGGATCTTGTTGCCAACGATGATGGGGCTCGATGCGCCGGGGCCAGGCAATGCGGTTTTCCATGCGACGTTCTTTTCGGCGCTCCACGCGATCGGCGTGTTCTTGTCGGGCGCGATGCCGAGACCTCCGGGCCCGCGGAACTGGAGCCAGTCCGCACGGATCGGCAAGCTCATGCCCAGAAAAAAAACGGCGAGTAGAATGGCGGCGGCCAGACGTTTCATGGGTTCCTCCCCCGTGTCGAGTTTCAAGAAGTCAACTTCAGCAACGTGGAGCAATTGTCGCAGGAGACGCCAGCCGCGTCAAGCGCGGCCTGCTCTGGCCGAGCCATCCGGGTGAGGGCCCCTGTGGATAGGTTTTTTATTGTATACGAAGGGTCGCGCTGCTTTTTCTATCAACTCCGCAAGGTCGATGCGGTTTGGGGGAATCGAAACCACTGCGACCTCGCGCGTGGGCCACGCTTGCAGAATACAAAAGGAACGGCGCGATCAGCAAACCAGAAAGCGGCTCCCTGGTTTTCCTGTCACTCAATCTCACTCACGACAAAATCTGGATCGCGTGGCGTCAGGCAACCTTTGGTGCAATCCGCCAGCAAATCCAGATCCTCCAGGACGATCGCGCCGATCAGGGCGGTGTCGCGATTCGGTTCGACCACGGCCTTGAACACCCCGTCCCGGCCCAGGAGATACAAATGGACCTCTTCTACTTCGGTCCGCAGACCGCGGCGGCCATCCGCGTAGCGAACCTTGACTTTATCCTGCTTGATCGGAAATCCCAGTTCCTTGGCCACCGCGCGCGGCAAGATCAGACGTGTCGCGCCGGAGTCGACGACGCCCTTGATTTTTTTGCGGCGAACCTTGGCCGAGTCGAGATGGCCATCCGCAGCGCTGTTCAGGTCGCGATTGTTGGCGATTTCAAATTCGACGGAGAACCGGCCCATGGTTTTCTTGTCCTTGTTTGCCATGACCCGCCCCTCGTCTTGCCATTTCGTGAACAGGGAACCATGGAATGCCGCGCCGAAAGCGGCTTTCACAACAACTCTGCAATTGGCGTTCCGTAGGGTAGGATGGGCATCGGCCGGCCGGTGTGGTCGAGGAATGACGTGTGATCATGGTCGATGCCCAGGTGCTGAAACATCGTCGCCCAGAGGTCGTTGGGCGTCATGCGCCGTTGCACTGGGTGCTCGCCGCGGGCGTTGGTGGCGCCGATCACCTGGCCCATCCGCATGCCGCCGCCGGACACGATCAGGCTCATCGCCTGAGGCCAATGGTCGCGGCCGGGGCGACCGTCAGAGTAAGTGATGCGTGGCGTGCGGCCAAATTCACCGGTAACGATCAACAGGACGCGACGATCCAGGCCGCGGTCGTAGAGGTCCTCGATCAACGCCGTGACGGCGCGATCGTAGAACGGGAAGCGGAACAGGCTGTCGTTGAAGATATGGCAATTGACGGCGTGCGAATCCCAGTTGTAGGTCGCGTCCGCCGGGAAGCCGCCGCGGAAAGGGGACGGGTTCTCCATCACCATGGTGACGAAACTCGCCCCCGCTTCGACAAGCCGACGCGCGAGGAGTGCCCGCTGGCCGTAGCGGTGCATGCCGTAGCGTTCGCGCACGCGCTGGGGCTCTTGCGAAAGGTCGAACGCCCGGCGGGCCTCGTCGGTGGTCAACATGCCGAGGGCGCGCTGGCGGTAGGTGTCCATCGCGCTCATCGTGCCGGTGGGATCGTTGGCGCTGCGGGTGGTGTCGAGGCGTTGCAGCAATTGCAGGCGATCGCCCAGGCGCTCGCGGGGTTGAATCGAATTGAGGTTGCGCACCTGAAAGGCCGGGTCGGTCGGATCGCCGGCGACGGTGAAGGGATGGACCGACGGGCCGAGGTAGGCGCTGCCGAAGCTGAACACGTCGATGTGATCGCGTCCGCCATCGGTGCCGCTGACGTAATTGGGCACGCCGCCGGCGCGCTGGCCACGTACCTTGTAGACCATCGAGCCCACCATCGGATGATCGGTCACGAAACCGACCGGCGACACCGGATCGCGGCCCGTGAGAAAGCGCTTGTGCCCGCCGCCGTGATCGGCGAAGTTATGCGCGATCGAGCGAATGATGGTGAACTTGTCGGCGATACGCGTGTGCATCGGCAAGTGTTCGCACACGTCAATTCCGGGGACGTTGGTGCGCACGGGCCGGAAGTCGCCGCGGTACTCCGCCGGGGCGTCGGGTTTCATGTCGTACATTTCCATATGGGGCGGACCGCCTGGTAGCCAGATGAAAATGACTGCGGTGTCGCTCTCCGCGGCGAGCCGTCCCCGTGAGGGGGCGGAGTTTGGCCCGTCAACGGCCTCGACCTTCCACGGCACGATTCCCGCGGCACTGAGACCGCCGAGGGTCAAGGCGCCGAATTTGAGGAAGTCGCGGCGGGACTGTGGGCCGGAACAGTGGCGGGATGGTTTCATGAGAAATCTCTTGAGGCGGGATCGCTTTCATTAACTAAAGTAGCCGAGCTTTCGCATTATGTCAATCGGCAGCCGGCGGTTCATCGCGTTGAAGAATCTCGGCGATTCGATTCAACACGTCGGCCGGCGGCGGGTCGTTGGCGTCGCCCCTGGCCCAGCGCACCGCACTTTGCTTCAGGAACGCGAGGGCCTGCATCAGCGGCGTCATATCGCTTGGGGCCGGGGCGGGCGGGGTATCAGGTTTCTTGTCTTCGACGGCGGGTATGCGCGGCTGTTCAAGAACGGAATCGTCCAGACGAATCGGCTCAGTGGGCGAGCGGTCATCCATCGCTTCATTGCACAGGGCGTCGGCCTGCGAGTTCTGGTCCCGGTAGATGTGTTTGATCGTCAGTGAATCGAAGTGCTTGCGAAGCGCGACGGCTTGCAGGTACAGCGGCCGCAAGCCCTCGTTCTTCACCTTGTACTGGCCGTTCATCTGCTTGACCATCAACTCGCTGTCGCTGAGGAGGATCAACTTGCGGCCGCCGATTTCCTTGGCGTGTTCCAGGGCCTTGACGACGCCGGTGTATTCGGCGATGTTGTTGGTGGTCTTGCCGAGGTAACACTTGCCTTCGATATCCGGCAGTCCGGGCCGTTTGATAACATAGGCGTAGGCGGCTGGGCCGGGATTGCCGCGGGAACCGCCGTCGGTGTAGATCGTCCAGGTGTTGTCCATGATGCGATTGTATTTTGGCCGCTCTCGATTGGCGAGCGGGAGGCGCGCTTGCCAAAAGCGAGCGGCTAAACGAGATGGTTAGTCGTTATCTGATCCTGGAGACCTCGCACCGCATCGGCACGGTTGCTCTGGCGGTGGACGGTGCGATCGTTGCGGAGCGACGGCTTGACGAGGCGCGCCGGCACGCGCGCGATCTGGTCCCGGCAATTCAGGAATTGTTACGGGGCCAAAGTTGGAGCGCACGCGAACTCGACGGCGTGGTCGTCAGCAGCGGCCCGGGCAGCTACACGGGCTTGCGCGTCGGTCTGATGTCGGCGAAGACGCTCGCCTATGCCACCGGGTGCGCCTTGCTCGCCGTCCCAACCTTTGAAGCGATCCGTGAGCAGGCGCCGGGCGCGGGGCCGAATGTCGATGTCATCGCCGACGCGCAGCAGAACCACGTCTATGTCCAGCGTTTCGGCACGAACCCCGAGCCGCTGATGATCTTGCCTCTGGAAATGTGGCTCGAATCGGCGTTGGCGTGGAACGTCGCGGTGACCGGCCCAGGCCTGGAAACGCTGGCGGACCGTATGCCGCCTGGCCTGGCGATGCTTCCCGAAGCGTACTGGCACGCAAAACCGGCCGGCCTGCTGGGAGTCAGCCTGCCGCGTATTCAACTGGGGGAGCGCGACGATCCCTTCGCGGTGGAGCCGCTTTATTTGCGCGTCAGCTCGGCCGAGGAAAAGTGGGCGCAGTTACACCCCAGGCCAGCCCAGCAAGCCATACAAACCGGGTGACTTTTCCGAATGTTGCGCGCGCGAATAATCGCTGTCAAGGCGAGTTTTTCACGAAGGACAGTTCGCATTGTAGGGACGGGACCGGTTGCTATAATCGAAGAAATGATCGCATCCGAAATGCCGAGGAGTGGTTTCGTGACATCATGAATGCTTTGCTCGTCAGACCGCGTGTGGCGGAACTGGTTTTTCAGCTGTACGGTCGGCCGCTCCATCCAGAGCTGTTCGACATCATGACCGTGCGGCGTTTCGAGCGCGACGCATATGAGTTGCGCATCTGGATCACGCGCACGGGCCATGTCATCACTTTTGAAAATGAAGACGTGCTTCTCACCGAGGTCGCCGACGCCGATCAGCCCATCTCCGACAAGCGCCGCTTCCTGCGCTACCCCATGCGCGGCGAGCATTCAGGCAAGTTCCAGTGCGTCAACGGCATTCTCTATCAGACCAGTTTCCAGGTCGAGACGCTACCCGAGGAGATTTTTCACCACGTTCATGAGGAAATCCTCGCCGACGGCAACAAACGCGGCATCTTGCATAACTTTCAGCCGAACCATCGACTCGCCATCGCGCCGCTTGGCTACATCGTTGCGGAAACCAGGCCGAACCGCCTGCACCTGTCAACTTTTCACACGTTTCCCGAAGAAAACACGATCATCAAATCACAGACGTTGATTGAAAAATGCGAATGAGCGAGAAAAAAAAACGCGCTCGAAGTAAGGGGTTTGTCGTGACGGTCTACAGCGCGCGCCGACCTACCAGTCCGAGTTCAGCGCGGTTTTCTTGTCGCGATAGATTGGAATTTTCTCGACGCGCAACATGCCCATCGCGGTTTGAAGTTCGGAGCGGATTCGGCACACCGCCATCGAGCTGCCGCGCGGATGCTGCAGCCAGCGGTAG
The DNA here is from genome assembly GCA_016191165.1 of Planctomycetota bacterium. Classification (GTDB taxonomy): domain Bacteria; phylum Planctomycetota; class Planctomycetia; order Gemmatales; family Gemmataceae; genus SIAQ01. The sequence goes on along the minus strand of JACPPF010000028.1, from coordinate 27,464 downwards.
AAATCCGCCAGCATGACCACGGCCTGTGAGGAGAGGCGGCGCACGTTTTTGAGATCCAAAAGGATTCGCTGGTTCGGCTTGTTGAGATTATCGCAGAGCTCTTTCTTGACGCTGGCGATTTCCGACTCCTCCACCAGTTTGAGGCAATTCAAACGGACGATGACAACGCCGTGCTCGTGCCCAATCCGCAGCTGGCCGGTCACCAGTCCCTTCATCGAGTTGAGCTTGTTGAGAATGGACTGGGCCGCCCCCGCGGCACTGAGGTGTTCGGCATCGTCGTCGTCATCGTCCTCCTGCCCGTCCTGCTCGTCGAGGGTCCGGTTGGACCATTCCTCGATGTCGGCCTGGGACAGGCTTTGTTCGCGAAACTCGACCAGGAACTCGAGCGGCCCAAGGGTGATTCGGTCCCCCTTGTGGAGAGGCCATTCCTCGCCGGGCGGAATCGCCGCGCCATTGACAAGGGTCGCCTTGCCGCTATCCATGTCGCGGACGAACACCTTCTTGTCGCGGGTCACGAAGGCGCAATGTTTGGCACCGAGGCTATCTTTGCGGAGCTGGCACATCCGGTCCGAGCCGACCAGAAAAAGATCGCAACTGACGGGGATGGGCATGCCCTGCTTTCTCCCCTTGGCGACGATCAGGTAGAACTTCATGTATCCCACTCCAGAACGGCGCATTCATGGAACGTTGGGTCATTCTATGATAACACGCAAAACAGCGCCCGCCCGCCAAATTTCAGCGCGAAAGCCCAGGGACGGAGGTCCCTGGGCTTTTTTCTGGTTGACCTAAGAGGTCCCATGACCTCAATCGCCGTGCATCGACTCACTGAGCTTCGCCAGCGCTTCGCTCTCGATCTGGCGTACCCGCTCGCGGGTCAGGCCGAGGCTTTCGCCGATCTCCTTGAGCGTCTTCGGATCCTCATTCTCGATCAGGCCGAAGCGCATCCGCAAAACGGTCGCCTCGCGCGGGTCCATCTTCTCAAGCAACTCCAGCACGTGCTTGAGATCGTCGGCCTCGACCATCTCCAGGTCGGGGGATTTTGAATTGCCGTCCATCACCATTTCGTCGAGCGACCAACCGGCTTCGGGCTGATCGGTCTGCGGGGCGGCGTTGTAGACGCGGATCGCCTTCTTGATGATCGCGAGCTTCTTTTTGGGCAAGTTCAAGCTCTTGGCGACTTCTTCATGGGTTGGCGGTCGGCCAAGTTGATCCTGCAATTGCGAGGTGGCGCGGCGCCATTTGGCGAGTAGTTCCACCATGTAGGCGGGGATGCGAATGGTCTTGGCGGTGTTGACCAGCGCGCGCTTGATGGATTGCTTGATCCAGTAGCTCGCATAGGTGCTGAAGCGGGTGTTCATGCGCGGGTCGAAACCCTCGACGGCGCGCAAGAGTCCGAGATTGCCTTCTTCGATCAGGTCCTGCAAGCCAAGTCCCTTGCCGGTGTAACTGCGGGCGATGTTGACGACGAGGCGGAGGTTGGCGCGAACCATGCGGTCGCGCGCCTCGCTATTGCCGTTCTCGATTTCGCGGGCGAGTTCCTTTTCCTCGTCCGCGTTCAAGAGCGCCGTCTCGTTGATTTCGCGCAGGTACGTTTCCAGCGGCGACTGGACCGAAGGACCGCGTTGCCGACGAGGTCGATTCATGGGGTTGGTTCCAGGGCAATAAGTGGTCCGATGATCAAGCGAAGACGCCGTAAATGCTCAAGCCCGTGGGGCGAATTGGCCCAGCCAGGTGGTTTCTGGTTGGCCGTATCGCCTTTTCCTGTCCACACGCATTCGCGCGTCGATCCGCTTCCCTTGCCGAGTGTCAGCTTCCATTGTAGACCTTCATCGGGCCAGCTGCAATTCGCAAATCTTGCCCAGCCTCCCCCATTTTCCAGGAGCGAGCGGTGCAGGAATGGTCGAATGCGGCAAGGCCAGGAAATCCTTTTCCTTGGAATCAACAACGGTAGCCGGGTGGGATGGCTGGCATCCGCCCCGCATCTGTTATCGACCTGGGGCCAGACCATCTCAAACGTTGTCGAGATCACTCCGTGAAACCGTTTGCGGACTCCGTGTCTCATGTTGTGCAAACGCTACAATCCCAGAAATGCCCCTGATCGTTATAACGGACAGAGTCGAAATAGACAGGAGCATGGCATGAAAGCGTCGGTCAAGGCCTTGCTGAACCAGATCATCGATCATGCCGGGCTGTTTCCGCCGGCGCGGTTGCCGATGGCGGATGCCCTGCGCACCTACCTGCGTGACAAGGAGTCAGCGCCGACCGCCTGGATGCTGGGCCGCTTCGTCTGCCCAGCCGCACGGCTGGGGGAGCTGGCGGCGCATGCAAGGGAATACGATAACGCCGCGCTGCTTCGTTTGACGGTGCTGGGGCAGCCCGGCGCGCCGGCGAGCGACGTGATGAGCCAAATCCTGGCAGACATTCGCGCGATTGACGAGTTCCGCACCGGGTGGACCAACGGACCGTTGATCGACACCTATGAGGTGGCCCTGCCGGCGTACCAGGCACTCGAACGCTCAACGGTCCAGACGGTGCAAGCCCTGCTCGCGGACGCCGGCCTGGATGGATTTTTGGAAATCCCGCGGACGCCGGGGTGGCAGAGTGGTTTTCAAACAACCTGTCGTGCCTTGGCGGGAAGCCAGCTGGGCCTCAAGTTGCGCACTGGGGGCCTGGGCGCCGACGCATTTCCTGACGAGTCCGCGGTCGCGTACTTTATCCATCAATGCCAGCTGGCCCGTGTGCCTTGGAAAGCCACGGCCGGCTTGCACCATCCGCGCCGACACTGGGACCAATCCTTACAGGTTTGGCATCATGGGTTCCTGAACGTGTTCGGCGCCGGCCTGTTGGCTGCCGTTCATCCATTGACGCAGGAAGATATCGCGGCGATCCTCTCGGATCGAGAGGCCCGGTATTTTCGTTTTGACGATGACGGCTTCGCCTGGAAGCACTGGACATGCCCCACGGCCCGGATTGAAAACCTTCGCACCACCAGCGCCACCACCTTCGGGAGTTGCAGCTTTGAGGAACCCTGCGCGGACTTGCGTGCCATGGGGTTGCTGTAGCCGGTAGTGTCTCAATTTGATTGTAGACCTCACGCTCCGCGTGAGGAATTCCTCGCGCGGAGCGTGAGGTCTACCATGCGCCGAAGCAAAGTGAGACACCACGCTGTAGCCGATTTCCTGGCCAGCGGCGGCGCGGGAAAACTCACTTCATCGTCCGGATCCACTCGCGGATCGTGTCCACCATTTGCTGATCGACCACGCGCGTCGCCAGCGGCGGCATGTGCCCCTTGTTGCGATGGCTGATGCGGTGCAGGAGGACCGACCGCTCGGGATGACCGGGCGCCACCAGCTTGGCGTCCTTGAGTCCAAACGTGTCATGCACCGGCTTGACGTTGATGATCCTCATTTCCGTGAGCGCCTTGGTGAATTCGAGTTCCATCTGCGAGTTGCCGCCGCCTGCTTCAACATGGCACTGCGAACAATTGCTGTGCAGATAACTTCGCACCCGCAAGGTCAGGTCTTGCGTCTTGTCGTAGGGATCGACCAGCTTGTTGATCTTGTCCGGCGCGAAGGGCAGCAGCGAGGACGATTTGGGCGTGCGCTGTCCGGGGCCCGCGGTACGTTGTGCAAGCTCCTCGTTAATCTCCTTGGTCGTTCGGCCCTTGGCCTTCAATTCCTTGCGAATTCGATCGTGCGTCTCGGACGCCCAGTTGAAGCTCTTGAACAAACCCAGACGCTCGAAGACAGCGAGCTGGTTTTCGCGTTCGCCCTCACCCCCGGCCCCTCTCCCAGTGGGAGAGGGGAGAAGATTGTTAGCCCCCTTCCCAGAGGGAGACGGGAGGTAGGTATGCACATGATTGAATTGCAATTCACTGAAGCCGAGCACATAGTTGGCGGCCCGGCTGTGGCAGACCATGCACTCGGATCGGCTCGGGTAGCGCCAGTTCAGTTTCTTCTGCCCGGTCGCGGTCTTGATCGTGAACTCGCGATCCGCTCCCCTGGATTCCACGAGCGTGCCTTCGGTCTCGGCATCATTCCAGGCGTAGGAATAGCCGTACCACTCGGTTCCCTGGCGAGTCAGGAAGCGCGTCTCGATCCAGCGGCGTGACTTCGGATCGCCTTCGATCGTGTCCAGGTAAAACGACTTGACGATCACCGTCTGATCGGGCAGGTCCCACCCGCGGCTCTTGCGATAGTCGATCTGCGCACCCTTCGGCAGCCCGATCCAGCGCATCTTGGCCGTGCCATCGGACCAGAGCACGGCGTTGACCGAATAGGGAATCAGCGAGTCCTGCATGATGTGGCCTTTGACATTCTTGAACAGGCCGCTCTCGCTTAGCTTCCTTGGAAAGATCGTGGTTTGCTTTTCCTTCGGTGTGGGGACAAAGGTGTAGAGCCCGCCCTTGTCGCGCTGGAAGTCGGCGATCAGGATTTCGCCTTGGCTATCGACGCCGAAGCCGGTGATCGTCAGGCGTGAGTCGCAGATTTCACGATGGGAAACAACCTTTGCTCCATCGTGTTTGACAGCCCAGATTTTACCGGTGGAGTAATCGCCGTAGATGTAGTGGCCGACGAGCTCGGGATATTTCTTGCCATAATAGACGCCGCCGCCGGTGAGCGAGCGCGCTTCGGAATGATGATGCTCGACTGTTGGCTTGGTCAGCGGCACTGGCGCCAGCTTGCGCGTTAAATAGAAAGGGTGGCTGCCCTCCATGACGCTCCAGCCGTAATTGTCGCCTTTCTTGACGAGGAACGCCTGTTCCCACATGTCCTGGCCATTTTGACCGACCCAGATATGCCCCGTTTTTTCATCGACACAGGAGCGCCATGGGTTGCGCAGGCCAACCGCCCATATCTCGGGCCGGGCGCCCTTCAGGTTGATGAAGGGGTTGTCCTTCGGGATCGAGTAGTTTTTGGGCGCGGCGGGTCGATCGACATCGATGCGCAACACCTTCGCCAGGAGCGTGCTCATGTCCTGCCCTACGAGATCGGTGTCGGAATCGCTGGTGCCATCGCCGGTTGTCAGATACATCATGCCGTCAGGCCCGAAGACGGGGGCGGCGCCGTTGTGCCCGTCGGAGACGACTTCGATTATGACCTTTTCCGACGCCGGGTTGATCTTGAAGGGCGCCTTCGTCTGCATCGTGTAGCGCGTCAGGCGCGTTTTTTTCTTGCCGGCTTTTTGGCCCTTTGGGGTTGTTGTCATCGGCGTGGGGGTGTTGCCGTTGGAGCCGACGAAAACATACCCGTTCTCGGCGAATTTGGGATGGAAGGCAAGCTGGTAGACCACCTCGCCGGAGTCGAACCAGAGATCCCAGGTGTTGACCTTCGGATCGTCCTTCATGCGATAGATTTTCGTGGAGGTGCCATTGTTGGGCGATGTGACGACGAGCAGTTGATCGGTTCCGGGGATCAGGTGCGTGATTTGTGGGTAGGCCATCTTCAGGTCGGGATAAACTCGCTGGACCTGATAGGGCGCGGGCCCGTCGGGAAATCCGACGACGCGCGATGTCGTCATCGGGATGAACTGGGCCGGCGCGGCCTTTTTCTTGCTCTTCTCCGGGCCGACGAATGTCAGCGTCGCGTAGTCCTCGTAGGCATGGAAGTTTGCCTTCTGGAGGGGGGCGCAGGTGGAAAGTTCCGGGCCTTCAAAATCGACCGAGTAATCGTAGCGGCACAGGGCGAACTTCCACTTCTCGCCACGGTCGGGCCGGCCTCCGGTGCGCATGAAGTCGGTCCACGGAATTCGCCCCTCGACCGACCAACCGTCGTCGCGGTCGGTCCACTTGTTGAGCGTGCCGCGCAGGTGAACCTTGGCCTCGACGTGAAACTTCGTGTCGTTCTTGAAGCGATCAAAGCCGCCTGCGTTGCGGCGCGGCATGAATACGTCGAGCACGGCGCCCGCGGGGTTGATCTGGAATTCGTAATAGCCCGGCTTGTCGTCGGCGGGTTTGAAGAACAACTCGAACACATCGTTGTACCAGAGATTGCCGTTATGTTCCTTGATGTCGGCATAGAGGTCCGCGTCTTCCATGTCGGCGAAAAAGTAGATGAAGTCGCGGTCCCAGAGTAGTTTCGCTTTGGTCTTCGTCCTGGCGGGCCGAGCTTTGGCGCCAAGCCAGGGAACATAGAAGTTATCGATGGTCTGGGCGTTCTTCCACGCGGGGTCGGTTCCCTTGCCCGTGAGCTTGATTGGCGTCGGAGTCCAGCGGCATTCGAAGGCCTTTTCCTGGCGAGCAGGCCCCCGGGAGGGGCCGGGTTGCGACGCCAATCCCCACACCAAGGTGGAAGCGAGGATGGCTGAGATGCTGCAAAGAAGAATGCGATAGGTCATGGTGGAATCTTCGCGAGGGTTTCGGTTGTCGCGGCGAGAGAATCAGCGTATCAAAACGATAAAGACTTGCCAAGAAAATAAACTGGCGAGCCGAGACGCGTAAGGGCCGTTGCAATTATTGCCGCTCCCACTCCCTTACGGTAGCGGCTCGTAACAAGGGCGCCAATCTCGAGCGCGTGCAGCATAAATGAATTCCTCAACCGACGGCTAACGGGGCTCGGCGCGCCGGATGAATGTTGACGGCAAGAAAAAACGGCCTTTCTTTTTTGACAGAATCGATTTCGCAACCTACTTTTTCGTTATCTCCCCAAGAATCAGTCATCCTCGACACGGCAAACCCGTCGCAAGGCGGGGACGCAAAGCCATGGGCCCTGGTCCGTCCAAAAGCGGACTTCGCAGGGTCGCCAGGTTACCGAAGGGGTGGTGGGGCAAACGCCGACGGCGATTTGCCTTCGCACGTTACCCGTAACACTGGCTTCCCCTGCGCAAAATCAAAAAGGACCACCCATGAGCAAACAACTCTATCGCAGCCTCGTCGCCTTTATGCGTGACGAGGACGGACCGACCGCCGTGGAATACGCGGTGACGCTGGCGCTCATTGTCGCGGTTTGCACTCTGCCGGTTACCACCCTCGGGAAGAACGCCAACGAGTCGTTTCTGGCCGCCGCCGACGGCGCCAAGGGCGATACGTCGGGCTTGCCGGCGGGCGGGACCAGCGGCACCGGTTCAGGCGGTTCAAGTTCAACCAGCGGCTCCAGTTCAACCAGCAGCGGCTCGGGCTCGACCTCCGGCAGCAGCGGAACCGGCGACTCTGGAAGCGGATCAGTGAGCGGTAGCTCAGGCAACTCTGGTGGGTCAGGCTCCGGCGGCAACAGCGGCAGCACCCGCCGACGCCAACGGAGGTAGTGATACACGCCGCAGCCCATCCTTGCGGATCGGTTGGCAAAGAACCGATGTGCAAGGATGCTCGTTAACGCGGCGTCCACGAAAAATGCTGCACACTCAGGTTGCGTTTTTTTTGACGGGCCATCATCCTGATAGCTCATGGCCCGACAACGTTTAGGTCGGGACGATCCTTTTTCAGGTGTTCGATGCCGGACTTGCTAACTTTCCTCGACGCAATCAGGTCCAGTTTCCGCAGGCTCTTGATAGTGCCGACAAGTTTCAAACCGGCGTCGGTGACTGCGGTTTCTTGAAGGTTAAGGAACTGGAGCCTTGGCAACGCCGCTATCTCTTTCAGGCCGGCGTCCGTTATTTTTGTGCGGTGTACGGAAAGGTTCTCAAGCGCTGCCAGAGTGGCGATCTCTTTTAGGCCGATGTCGGTGATTTTCGTTCGCCCAAGGTTAAGTGTCCGCAGTTTCTTAAGGCTCTTCAGCTGACGCATTTCCTTGTCGGTCACCTCTGCCGCACTCAGGACTAGGGTCTCCAAGTCGGTGAACCGGGTGATTTCCTTGAGGTCCGAATCTCCCACGGAACTCAACATCAAACACCGCAAATTTTTGAGCGGCGCCAATTCCTTCAGACCCCTTCCGGTGATACCTACTCCCCACAAATCAAGGTGGCGTAACCTCGCGAGCTTCCCAATCGTTTTCATGCCCTCGTCCGTAACGTCGGATCTTTCAAGAGCCAGGGTCTGCAAATTCTTGAGCCCGGCCAAAGCAGTCAGTCCCGAGTCCGTCACCGCTCCATCGCCGCCAAGCACACTTTGACCTGAAAGGACGAGTAGGCACAGGCTCGTGAACTTGGCAAATTCTTTGAGTTCCCGATCAGTTACTCCGGTTCCCCGAACAATAATTCCAAACGGCTGCCCCGGATCGGGTAGTTTCGCGATGGATTCTGGCTTGAATTTAGGGCAAAAGAACGTCGGAAGGGCGGCAGATTCGTTCGGTCTCGTTTTCAGGGTCTTCAAACGCCCAAGACTGTCGTACCAACACCAACTGGCGCCTGCCCCGGCTTTTTTCCAGGCCTCAATCACCTTTGGGTCAAGCTCCCTAATAACTTGGGCGTGCGCTATTGCCGCGCACATCCAGACCCCCGCCACGCCGATGATCAATCGAATGGACTTCATGTTTTTCCTCCAAAAGGTTACCGCGGCGTCTCCGGAATCTGTCGCCCCTTCGGATCGTCCGGCAGGTTCGCGGTCAAGTTTGAGTGCCCGGAAAATGGCGGTTGGCGTCCAGCTCGATTATTAGATTGGCGCCGAGAAAGCGAGCGTCGATGAATTGGAGGCAACCAGATTGGCCCAGGATAGGATAGCGCAGAGGCGCCGGCGAGAAACCGACCACGGCCCGCCAGCACCAGACTGTGAAATTGTCGGTCAGCAGCAAATCCACCTCCCCGAATCGCAAGGCGTGAAGTTGGCCGCCCCAGCGCACACCGTGTCCCGTGGGAGCAAGGAGCCGAACACCCAGGCGCAGGGCCGTGTCGATGGGCAGCACCGTGTCGTCGGCGGCTGGATCGAAAACGGCTCGGCCGAAATCGCGTGTGATTCCGGTAGGCCCGATTATCGTCAACGGAATCAATGGCCGCCAACGAACGGTTGTACCTTTGGATAACGACGGCGGCGCGGGGCCGGTCAGTGGTTCGTCCTGATAGGCAAAACGCAAGGTCACATGGATTCTCCCGCGCCCAGCATGATATCATCGTCCGGCCCTGCGAGCCATTCCAGAACCACCTGCTGGGCATTTTGACCACATGCGGCGAGTTGATCCTCCAGGGCGTCCACCGTTTCCGCACTGGCGACAATGCGTGAACCGTCGGAGCTGAAGGCGATCCACATCCCTTGATACTTCGCGAGGTCGGCGTGCGAAAACCGAGCGCGGTTTTGGCGATACTGTTGCGTGACCATGATCGACCTCCCGCCTGAACGAGGTTGGCGCGCTTTCAAAGTAGCACGTTTGAGCGCGTTGTCAACGCTTTCCTATCACCTCGGCGCCCCCGGTATCTTCTTCGCCTTCGGATCATCCAGCGAGCGGTCAAAGCTCAGGTGCGCCAGCGGACCGACAATCTCCTGGGGCCGCAACTGCTTCTCCGCACGGCTCCTTTGGCCCCAACTATACCGCTAAACGATCAAAGGCGGCCGGCACGTCCCGCAAGGCAATCGCTTCGACGCGTTCGTGGATTCGATAGGTTTCCTCGCCAGGATGAACGATCCAGGCCTGGGCAAGCCTTAGATCGCCAAGTGCCACGTGCAACGACTTGGTCATGGCCGGGGCAGCGCTGGCCTTGAACTCCACGCCAAACCGTTTGCCTCGTCGAATCAACAACAAATCCAATTCGGCGCCGGCGTGCGTTCCCCAGAAGAACGCCTGGGCCGCACCGGTAATGCTCAAGACTTGCTCCAGAGCGAAGCCCTCCCAGGAAGCGCCATACTTGGGATGCCCTAGCAGGTCCGCATGGTTTTGCAACGCCAGCAAGGCGTGAAGCAAGCCGGAGTCGCGGACGTACACTTTGGGCGCCTTGTATTGACGTTTGCCCAGGTTCTCGAACCAGGGGGGAAGCTGCCGCAGAAGGAACGTCGCCGTGAGAAGGTCAAGGTAGCTGCGTGCCGTGTGTTCGGTCACGCTCAGGGATCGGGCCAGTTCGGCGCCGTTCCAGATCTGGGCGTGGTAATGGGCGACCATCATCCAGAAGCGCCGCAGCGTGTCGGCCGGGATGCGAATGCCCAGCTGGGGAATATCCCGCTCCAAAAAAGTTCGGATGAAATCCTGGCGCCAGTCGAAGCTCAGCGTGGCGGAGCGAGCCAGAAAGGAGCGCGGAAAGCCGCCGCGCTGCCACAGGCGGCGTTGTTTCGCGATGCCCACTTCGCGCAAATCGAAAGGGCCGAGATCCACGAAAGCGATTCGTCCCGCCAGGGATTCGGACGCTCCGCGCACCACCTCGGGTGAAGCACTGCCCAGGATCAAGAACCTGGCCGGCCGCGGGCGCCGATCCGCCAGCGGACGCAAGGCCGTGAATAATTCCGGTAGCCGCTGAATTTCGTCGATGACGATCAGACCCTTGAGAGGCGTGAGGGCCAGATCGGGATCCGCGAGGCGCGTTCGGCCGACGGCGGTCTCCAGGTCGAAATAATGCGACGCCTTGAGTTGGCCGACTTGCCGGGCCAGGGTGGTCTTGCCGCACTGCCGCGGCCCCAGGATGGCGCAGATCGGATTGTGCGCCAGGGCGGCGTGCACGGCCTTCAGGTGAAGCTCGCGATGGATCATCGTGGGTTCCTTGTATTTCGGTAGTTATTCTACCAAAATGCAAGGATGTTTGTCAATCACACATCCTTGTATTTCTGTAGTCAGACTACAGAAATGCAAGGATGTCAAAAATCAACGCGGCACGCCAGGTATCCTCTTTGCCTTCGGATCCTCCGGCGACCGGTCAAGGCTCAAATACGCCAGCAGATCGACGATCTCCTGGGGCCGCAGCTGTTTTTCCAGATCCTCGGGCATCATCGACAGCTTGCTCGTGAACTGTTCGTCCACGTCCTTGCGAGCGATGGTCTTCAGTTCGCCGCCTTGCACCTTGAGGACCACGCGCTCCTTGTTGTCTTCCACAATCAAACCCGTCAGCGTTTGGCCGTTTTTGGTGTTGACGGTGACCGCCTGATAGCCCGAGCCGATCACCAGGCTTGGATCGAAGACGTTCGACAGCAGCTGATTGAAGTCGGCCCGGCCATTCGACGTGATGTCCGGGCCGACATCGACGCCTTCGCCATGAATCTTGTGGCACTGGGCGCAGAGCTTCTTGAAGATCGGCGCGCCGCGTTTCGGATCGCCCGGCGTCTTGGTGTAAAGTTCGCGCATCTGAGCGACGATGCGCTCACGTTCGGGATTGCGTGCGTTGCGCGGAATGCCCCAGTGCTTCTCGATGAGCTTGCGCAGCTCGGCGTCCTTGCTCGCAAGCAAGCGGCGGGCTTGATTTACGTTGATGACGTCCTTGCTGATCTTCTTGGAGGCGATTTCATTAAAGAGGGACTTGGCCCAGTTCGGGCGTTGGGTCAAGAGTTCGATCGATTTGGCCTGCTCGTCGGGCGTAAACCTCGGATAGAGATCGAGCACGATGGTAGCAATCCAGGGGTCACTCGCCTTGCCCAGTCGGCTCAACACCTGGCCGCGTAGCGTGGGCATCTTTGGATTGGCCTGGCGCAGCAGGTCTGGAACGGATGTCTTGAGGGAATCAGGATGCCCTGTCATCAACGCATCGAGAAGCAGCACGCGTTCGCTTTCCACCGGCGAGGATTGCAAGGACTCGTGAGCGAACTTGAGCCAAGCGGTATCGCCCAGACTAATGCGCAGGTAGAGTGCCTGCGGGCCGGCGTCCTTTCGCGTCATGAGTTTCGCCAGTGACGGGGTGATGTCCTCCTTGAGCCGCGCGAGGGCCGGGCCCTTGATTTCGCCCGTCTGCACGCGGTTGGTGAGTGCGGCAAGGCAGAGGCCCGCCGTGGCGTCCTTCTTTTCATTCGTGAGCCGGTCGATGAATCGCACGACCGCCGCCGGGTCGCCCTTGGCGTTGCCGAGGATGCGATCGATGGCGCGCGGCAACACCTTGGCGACGCCTGGCGCCTTGGCGAGATCAATCTTGCCGGCCAAGGTCAGGAAGCGTTCGCCGTCTTTTTCCAGAAGCGGATGCAGGTTCTGCCAGACGATGTGCGGAATCAGCTTGTCGTCGCCGCAGTGGGTGAGAACGTCGAGCAGCACAGGCATGGCATCAGCCTCGAACTTGCGCGCCGCAATCGCCACCTGGAGTTGCACCTCTGGGGAACGATATTTTGCCAGAGCGACAAGTTTGCTGTAGGTTTTTCGGTCGATTTCCTGTTGGTAGCCGACAGAACGCGCTTCCCACGCACGAACAATTGGGTCAGGGTGCCTGAGATAACTTCCATGGATATAGTCATTCAAGCTGTGGATTATCCATAAAGCGTGCAGGCGGGTTTTTCGATCCTTCGCTTTATCTACGAATCCTTGCAAATCAATACAGGCCTCCTGCACCGCTTGCGATGTTGGAGGCTCGTCTTTGAGTCGCGTCTGTAGGATGCGTTGAGCCGTCTCTCGCACAAAGACGTTCGGGCTCATAATTCTCTCGATTAGTTTTGCATTCTTCTCATCGTTCAAATCAATCTTCCCCGCCGGCTTGTAGTCCTTGTACACGACGCGATACAGCCGGCCCTTCAAGCGGTCGATGCCTTTGGGGTCGCGGTTGGCGTCCTGGTAGCAGTGGTAGCGGTCGTACCAGTCGAGGATGTACAGGCAGCCGTCGGGGCCGACCTTTTGCGACACGGGCATGAACCAGGCGTCATTGGCGAGCAGGAAGTTGCTGCCTTCGCCGATCCCAGGGCCTTTCGGCCCTGGGCGTAGGGCGGGTTTTGCAAAGTAGGTCGAGCCATCTCTTGTCAGCTCATCGCAATTGATGGCGCCGCCGTGGATGTTTCCCATGTACATTTTCTCGCGGTATTCTGGCGGATAGGCGTCGGAGTCGAACCAGCACAGGCCGCAGTAGGCCGCCTTCTGGTGCTTGTGCTTGACGATGGAGCCGATCTTCCAGGTGTAGGGCGGATACGGGCCGCCCTGGCGATGGTAGTAGCCGGTCTCGGTGAGGTGCCAGAGGTGGTCGATGACGCAGGCGCTGACGAAGGCGTCGCCGTTGTCGTTGAAGGCGAGGCCCCACGGGTTCGACGTGCCTTCGCAGAAGATTGCGAACTTCTTGGTTTTCGGATGAATCTTGAAGAGGGCGCACGTGAAATCGAACGTCTTGCCGTCTTGCTTGACGACGCTGCGATTGAAGACCCCGTTGAGGCCATAGAGCCAGCCATCGGGACCCCAGGTGAGCGAGTTGGGCAGTTCGTGCGTGTCGAATCGGCCAAAGCCGGTGACGACCACTTGCGGTTTTCCCAGTTTAGCGCCCGCAAAATCCTGGAAGGGGTAATAGAGTATGTCCGGCGAGTTGGCGACCCAGACGCCGCCGTGGCCGACCGCGATGCCGGAGGGGATATTGAGGCCGGTGATGACGGTGGTGATCTTGTCGAACTTGCCGTCGCCCTTTGTGCTTTCCAGAACCTTGACACGATCTTTGCCAGGCCCGGCGCTGCGGCGCGGATACTCGATCGACTCGGTGATCCAGATGCGGCCACGTTCGTCGAATGTCATCGCCACCGGATTGACGATGTCGGGTTCGGCCGCGACGAGTTCCACGCGAAACCCCGGCGGCACTTGCATATGCTTGAGCGCTTCCTGCGGGGTGCGCGCGTCGTTGGGCGGCTTGCTTTGGCCATGCGGGATCAGCGGCTTTTTGGGCTTCTTCTGCTGGGCCGGGGCGCTGGGGAATGCCACGGCGAACGTAAAGGCCAGGGCGATGACGGTAAAGCGGAGTTTCATGGAAGAGCCCCCGGTTTTGTTTGGTGTTGGCTGGGGATGATTGTATCATCAGCAGGGAGTGAAATCGAATGGAATGTCTTCGTTTAGCGCCCGCGCGGCGCGCTCAGTCGCCGAACGCGAAAAGCGGGCGCTAAACGACGAAGGACGGAGCGCAATGATGAAAACAATCGTTATCCCAGCATTTGGCATCGAGAACCTACAGATCATGGACCGCCCCGAGCCGACTCCAGGGCCCGGGCAGGTCCTGTTGAAGATGAACGCGTGGTCGCTCAACTATCGCGATCTCTTGATCGTGAAGGGACTCTACAATCCGAAACTCAAGCTGCCTTTCGTCCCGCTCTCGGATGGTGTCGGCGAAGTCATCGGCATTGGCGAGGGCGTGACGCGCGTCAAGCTCGGCGAGCGCGTCGCGGGCTGCTTCATGCAGAAGTGGATCAGCGGCGACGTCAACGACACGGCCGCCAGGTCGGCGCTGGGCGGTGCGCTCGAAGGTGTCGCGGCGGAACAAGTCGTCCTCGACCAGGAAGGCGTTGTACGCGTACCGGCGCACCTGACGGATGAGGAAGCTGCCACGCTGCCGTGCGCCGCGTTGACCGCATGGAACGCGCTCGTCACGCACGGCAAGCTCAAGGCCGGCGACACCGTGCTCATCCAGGGGACCGGCGGCGTGTCGATCTTTGCCTTGCAGTTCGCCAAGATCCTCGGCGCGCGCGTCATCGCCACCTCCAGCAGCAACGCCAAGCTGGAACGGGTCCAAGCGATGGGGGCCTCGGACGGCATCAACTACAAGGAAACGCCCAGCTGGGAAGACAAGGTGCGCGAACTGACGGGCGGCGCCGGCGTCGATCACGTCGTCGAGGTCGGCGGGGCCGCCACGTTCAACCAGTCGCTCAAGGCCGTGCGCACCGGCGGACGCATCAGCCTGATCGGCGTGCTCGCGGGCAAAGGCGATGTCAACCTGATGCCCGTGCTCATGAAGGGCGTGTGCGTCCAGGGCATCTTCGTCGGCAGCCGGACGATGTTCGAGGCGATGAACCGCGAGATCGACAACGAGCAGCTTCGGCCCATCGTCGATCGCGTATTCGGGTTCGCCGAGATTCAGGCGGCGCTCACGCACCTGGAGAGTGGAGCGCATTTCGGGAAGGTTTGCATTCGCATTTAGCGGCTCGCGCCCTGGCGTACGCGAGGCGCCACGCGGGCCAGGGTGGATCGGCAGATTGACCAACTCGTCACGAATCCCACTGAAACGAAAAACCCCGCGAACTGCCGCAGGGTTGATGGACTACTTCCTACCATTCGCAATCATCACGAGGCGTGTACGGTCACCGGCTCCGCCTGCATCGGGATTGGCTCAGGGGCAGCCTTGGGCTTCGGGTACAGGATGCGTTCGGGAACGCCCTTGAGATCCCAGACCAGGCCGAGCTTGCTCATGAAGGTCAAAACGTAGAAGGTGAGGTCGATCTCCCACCAGAAGAAACCCTGGCGCGTCGAGTTGGGATAGTAGTGGTGGTTGTTGTGCCAACCTTCGCCGAAGGTGAGCAGGGCGACGACCAGGCTATTTTTGCTGTCGTCCTTCGTTTCGTAACGGCGCGTGCCGATCAGGTGCGTTGCCGAGTTCACCAAGTAAGTGACGTGGTAGCACGCGATGGTGGAGATGAAGAAGCCCCAAACCAGAAGCTGGAAGCCGGTAACGCCTGATTCGGGAGCACCCAGAGCGACGAGTTCGCCGAAGCCGAACAGCGACAGCGCGAGCAGCACCGGCATGACCAGATCGAAACGGTCGAGGAAACGCAATTCGGGGTATTTGGCAAAATCGGGGATCAGCTTCAAATTGGTGCGCTGCGCCCGTGGTGTGAGGAACCAGGCCATATGGGCCCAGAAGATGCCTTTTTGTTTGGGGGAATGCAGATCGTCGGGTTCGTCGGAAGTTTTGTGGTGATGGCGATGATGGGCCGCCCACCAGAGCGGACCACGCTGAACTGCCGAGCAACCGATGGCCGCGAAGATGAACTGCACCAGGCGGCTCGTCTTGAATGCGCGGTGAGAGAAGTAGCGATGGTAAAACCCGGTCAGCGTGAAAACCCGGAGAGCATAGAGAAACACGGCAATCGAGATCGCCAGCCAACTCCAGCCCACAAAGAAAACGAGCAGGCAGGCGAGATGCATGGCAATGAAGGGCATCAAACGGCCCCAGTCCAGGCGTTCGCTCATGTTCTGTGGAACCGTATCATCCTGCTTTGGCGGGCAAAACCACTGGAAAATCGATTTGAAGACGCCGCGGGGAGCTGGTACTTGGTTCATGGAATGGTCTTTCGCCAGGCGGAATGATGGATGCACAATATTTACTTTACTCATAACGGGACTTTTAGCAACCCGAATCTCGCCGGAGTTCGCGTGTGGCGATGAGTCCACTGGCGAGTCTCCCGGATTGCGGATCACGAGAGAATACCGTTGACGACCTCGCCATGAACATTCGTCAACCGGCGGCGGATGCCGTTGTGGTAAAACGTCAGCCGCTCATGATCGATTCCGAGCAAATGCAATACCGTGGCGTGGAAATCATGCCAGTGCACGACATTTTCAGCCGCGCGCCAGCCGATCTCGTCTGTGGCGCCATACTTATGGCCAGCCTTCAATCCGGCGCCGGCAAGCCAGACGCTGAAACCGTACTGGTTATGATCGCGCCCGAGGCCGACGATATTGGCAGCCGACTGCGTAAATGGCGTGCGGCCAAATTCCGTGGTGAAGATCACCAGGGTATCGTCCATCATGCCGCGGCGGCGCAGATCACGCAACAACGCTGCGACTGGCCGATCGATGCGCGGCGCCTCGCGGCCGTGATTCTGCCTCATGTTTTCGTGCCCGTCCCAGTTGATGCGGGGACTGCCGAACGAACCCCCGGAGAAAAGCTGTACGAAGCGAACACCGCGTTCGAGCAAACGGCGTGCGAGAAGACAGCCGCGACCGAAGTCGGCGGACTCGGGGCGGTCGAGGCCATAGAGCGATTGGGTTGCCTGGGTTTCCTGGCGCAGGTCGGCAACCTCCGGGACCGCAAGTTGCATGCGTGCGGCCAACTCGTAGCTGCGAATGCGCGCGGCGAGCGCATCGTCGCCGGGACGCCGTTCCTGATGCGCCTGGTTCATCGCGTCGAGGAGTTGCCGGGTGGCGCGGTCGGCCTCGGCGGGAAGCTGGCGCGTGGGAAAAAGGTCATCGATGGGCGTTCCCTGACTGCGCATCATAACGCCTTGATGCCTCGCGGACAGAAAGCCATTGGTCCAGTTGATCGATCCGCCCGCCGGCTGGCCGCGCGTGTCGGGGATGACGACAAACGCCGGCAGATTCTCCGTTTCGCTGCCGAGACCGTAGGAGAGCCAGGCTCCCAAGGTCGGAAACCCGTTGAGCCGAAACCCGGTGTTTTCTTGGAAGGTCGCCGGCGTGTGATTCGACGTTTCGGCGACCATTGAGTTGATGATCGTCAGTTCGTCGGCGACCTGGGCGATTTCGGGAAACAGATCGGACACCCACAGCCCACTCCGCCCTCGTTGCCGAAAGGTCCAGTCGCTTTGTCGCAAAAGGCCGACCTGTCCGAAGAAGACATCGGGCCGTTCCGACGATTGCAACGATCGGCCATGAAGGCGTGCCAGGGCGGGTTTGTAATCGAACGAATCAACCTGGCTCAAGGCGCCGCACAAGCAAATGTGGATGGCACGGCGAGCCTTGGGCGGATGGTGCGGCGCTGGCGCCGTCCCCGCGCTGGCGCTCGGGGCCGGTTGGAGCAGCGATGCCAGCGCGGCGCCGCCGAGGCCGTGGGTGGTCCAGGAGAGGAAGGAGCGGCGGTTCATCAGGGATCCTCGGTGTACGTTCAGCGCCCGCATGGCCTGACCCGGGCGCTAAACGAGGACATCAATCCACGTACACGAACTCATTGCTATTGAAAACGGCCCGGCAGAACGCTGCCAGGCCATGTCGTTCGATGACGGGGCGGGCGCGCCCAATCTCGGCCACGGTCGCTGATCGCGCATACGCCACCTCATAGGCGCGAGCGATCTGTTTGCCGATATCGTTGCCTGCTTCTTTTCTCAACCGTTCCGCGAAGCGGTCGGCCATGCGCAACACGAAGGCATTGTTCATGAGGGCCAGTGCCTGCAGCGGCGTTGTGGTCACCGCTCGGCGAGGCGACACGGTGGATGGGTCGGGACAATCGTGCGCGTCGAGGAGGCCATTGCGACCGCTGCGGGCCCACGTGCGATAAATGCTGCGGCGATAAAGGGCGGGATCGTCCGTGTCGATCGGGTTGTAATAATGCGTAGCGCCACGCACGGTGAGCTTGAAATCCTGATACCCGGGACCGCCCTGCTGAAGGTTGAGCGCGCCGGCCACCGACAGGATGCTATCGCGCAGCGCCTCCGCTTCAAGCCGGTGGGGACTGAATCGCCACAGCCACCGGTTATTCGCATCGCGTCGGGCGGCGTCGGGGCGGAAGCGTGACGATTGCCGATACGTCGCGGAGTTGACAATCAGCCGATGAATGTGTCTCATGCTCCAACCAGTCCCGCGCGCAAGCGTGGGGTCGGGCTTTTCGCCACGTTTGCGCGTGGGGCTGGTTGGGTGCATGAATTCGGCTGCCAGCCAATCGAGCAGTTCGGGATGCGACGGCCGACCGCCGTTGAAGCCGAAGTCGCTCGGCGTATCGACGAGACCAACGCCGAAGTGGTAATGCCAGAGCCGATTGACCATGACGCGAGCGAAGAGCGGGTTTTTCGGGTGCGTGATCCACTCGGCCAGCTTCTTGCGACGATCGGCATCGCTGGCGTTGGCGGGCAAGCCAAAATCGTCAGGCACCTTCAACGAAGCGACGCCGCCGGGCGTGAGCAGCGCGCCTTTTTCCGCGAGGGAGCCACGGTTCAATAGATAGGTCGGCTCTGGCACACGCGGCACGACGGCATAGACGCGCGCTGCCGGCGCTTCCATTCCCTGTTTAGCACCCGCCTGTGCCATCAAGCGCAGTAACGCGTCTCGCTTTTTCTTCATCGCTTCATCTAAACCGGACACAATCTCCGCATCCGAAACGTAGTCGCTTGACCCGCCCGCGAGGGCGGCAATTTCGTCGGCGGGCAGGGCACGTTCATAAAGTTCCGCGCGAAGGATCGTGCCGGTCAAGTGTTTGTTGCCCCCCACGGGCGAATGCCGCAGGCCGAAAAGGAGCATCGCCTTGGTCGCCTCGAATGAAAGAAAACCAGTCGCGTTGTACGGCTTGCCGTAAGCAATGCCGTTGCGGTAGACGGTGATGACACCGTCGGCCCGGTATGTGATGGCAACGTGGACGGGCTTGTTGACGGCGTCGATTTCCGGACGTCCGCCAACGTCCCGGGTGCGGCGGAAACCATCGCTGCCCGGCATCCATCGGCCCGCTTGCCGCTCGCCGAAGACAATGGCGTCGAACAGATGTCCGTCGAGCGACTGCACGCTGAGCGCGGCGCCGCCGCGCTGCGCCAGATTGTCAAGTTGCACGACCACGGCCAGCGTCTTGGCGGCGATCGCTTTTGGGTAAGCCGGCGTGCTGGCATAGGCACTGTTGCCCCGCAGGTGCAAGCCGTCGCTCTTTCGAATCGCCCCGTTGTGCAGCTTCACTTCGAGACCCGTGATTTCGTCCTTCAGGCTCTTCGTGAAATCGAAACGGACCACGGGTTTGGGGAGAAAGACTTTTGGCGACTTTCCTTCCTTCTTGCGGCCGGCGAGAATCCTGGCGCGGATCGGCGTTTCAAGCGCTGCCAGGTCAGCGCGGAGTGAAGCGAGTTCTTTCTGACTTGCCGCGAGGCGCTTTGCCTGCGCCAAATTAAGGTCGGGATTGGTAATGTTGCGCTCGCCATGCCGAACGCCTGCGACTGCGGCGGTCAACCTGTAATACTCCCTGGCTCGAACCGGATCGAACTTGTGATCGTGGCACCGGGCGCACTGCACCGTCAGACCGAGGAACGTTTGCCCTATCGTGCCCACGATGTCCTCCAGTTCATCCTGGCGGACCACCGCCTTCATCGGCGCACTTTGCTGCCCTTGCCCGACCGAGTCGTACCCGCCGGCGACGAGAAAACCGGTCGCGGTAATGGCGGACGGATCATCGGTCTTCAAAACGTCCCCCGCGATCTGCAGCCGGGCGAAAACGTCATAGGGCATGTCGCGGTTGATTGCCTGAATCACCCAGTCGCGATAGGGCCAGGCGTTGCGGCGAATTTCGTCATGCTCGAACCCGTGGCTCTCGCCGAAGCGCACGATGTCCAGCCAGTGACGAGCCCAGCGTTCCCCGTGCCGCGGACTTTTCAACAGCTCATCCACCAAGCCCAGGGGGGAACGCGGCAAGTCCTTGGGATCCGGCGGCAACCCGATCAAGTCAAAATACAGGCGGCGCGTCAACGTGCGCGCATCCGCCTCTGGCGATGGCGTTAGCCCCTCGGCTTCCAGTTTCGCCAGAATGAAACGGTCGATCGGATTGCGCGGCCAGTTCGTTTGTTTGACGGCTGGAACTGCCGGTCGCTTGACGGGTTGCAGGGACCACCAGTCGTAACCAGCACGCTTGGAATTTGTGAAACGAAACGGATCGATCGGGTCCGCGCCCCAGACGGCGCCGCTGTCGATCCATTGCTTCAGGATCACCTTCTCCTTCGCAGGCAACGGCTTCTTCGGCGGCATCTCGCCCGCTTCGACTCGCTTCCAAAGATCACTGTCGCCAGGTTTTCCCGGAACAAGCACCTTGGCGGCTGATGCCTTCTTCGTCAGATCGAGCTTTCCCTTGGGCTTGGGCCCGCTGTGGCAGTCGATGCAGCGTTCGATCAGGAGCGGCGCGATCGTGCGATCAAATTCGCTTTCCTGCCCCAGCGCCGGCGCAGCCGCGAAAAGGAAGAACGCGGAAATCGAAAGAGTAACACGCACGCGAATCGTCATCCGAACTCCTCGGCTCGTAATGCTTGCGGGTAGGCGAGAATACCAGCGTCCATTGTTGGCGATTTGCAGCGCCACGTCAAGCGCTTGAGTAGGTCAGGCTTGCCAACATAACGGCCCTTGCGAAATATCAGGTTGGAAATCCTGACCTATCGCAAAGGAAAAAGAGCCTTCCCTGCTCGGCTCTTGGTGTGAAATCGTTGGAACTGATGTTGTAGGACAGATTTCGAGAGATGGTTGCACGGGGTACAGCGGGGACTCGCTTCCCACTGCACCCCGTGCGTACCGGGGTGGGAGTGTGTGAGCAGGTTAAGGCTCAACGTCGCTCAAGGCCGGGACTCGCTTCCGCCCTATCGCGACGTGAGTGGGATAGCAAGGAAGATGCCAAAGCACGATCAGATTGTTTTTCGCTTCCGCAATTCACCCTAACGAACAAGTTGGAAACAAGTTAGATTGACTTTTTTTTTTTCTACGTCAGCTCGGCACTCATCAATAGACGAAAAACCAGCTTGCGAAAAGTTTGGAAACTGATCCCTTTCGCTGCAAATGACCGGAGCAGGACAATCCATCGTGCGGCAAGATTAGACAGGAGGTTTTTCGCCCGGTGATGCTCAATTGCGGGCGCCAAAAGGCCAACGGCTCACGCGGGGAACAGGTCGCGATTGGCAATCACCGTGTTCCAGGGGCGAAGAACGTAGCTCACGAAGATGCCGGCTTGGTGGAACGGATCGCCCTTGAGCAAGGCTTCGGCTTCTTCCTTCGATGGCGCTTCGTAGACAATGAGCGCGCCCCAGTCGTCGGTGAACGGACCTGATGCCGCCAGCTGCCCTTTTTCTTTAAGGCTTGCAAGATACTGGCGATGAATCGGCCTGACCTCGCCGATCTTGGTTTTGTCCTGGATGTATTCGATGATCGCGGCGAATTTCATCCCTGTACTCCGGTGGGAACCTCGCTCGGTTCAACAGCTGCGAGTCGGCGCTGTGCCAAATAAACCGCCAGGGCTTCGCAGCCGAACAAACCGAAGGTGAAGAGAACGTCGCTCGCCAACGTGGACCGCCAAAACGGCAAGGCTCGGATGTAGCAATCGAGCAAGCCAGGCCAGTCGGTGGCATAACCAAAGCGCGGGTCGAGCCAGCAGGCGAAATTGGTAACGAGAAAGAACTGCACGCTGCCAAGCAGCGAGGCGACGCCGATTTGTGGGAACCGCCAGTAGTTTGGACTTCGAACCAGGCACGCGCCGAGAATGACATTGACCAGTAGGCACGGATACACCCAGAGCCGAAGCGCGTCCCAGGGCGTGTAGCGAGTGTCAAACGCGTGCATCGTCCACAACGCGAGATCGGTGGCGACCATGATGCCCATTACGGCCAGCATCGCTTGCCAAATACGCAGTCGGGCGCCCGTAAACGTCGCAGTGGCTGCCACCGGGGCGGCGTTGAACGCGCTGAACACGTTTGCCAAAAGACGAATCGCACCGGCGCCTGTCGCCAACACGAGAATCCAGACCGGCGCGAGCGTTTTTTGGTTTGAGGTGGCACTCATGAGATAGGTGGACTCCATGTACAAACGGCGATGAGGTCATCCTAGGAATCATGAATCACAGATTCAATCATCGTCTTCGTTTAGCGCCCGCCCGGCGTTCCGCGGGCGCTAAACGCAAGCCAGGTTTACTCCTTGTCGCGCAACTTCACATACCGCTGATAGTGTGGCTCCACCTGCCCATCAAACGCATCGCCGGTGTGCAGCAACATGCCGTAACGAAACGTCAGGTGTTTGCCTTTTTCCAGCCGCACCAGGTCGTTGCTCCCCTTGACGCCGGGGAAGTTCGCCCGCTTGGCCCGGCCGAACGGGTTGGCGGCCATCAGACCGTAGCCGCGCACGTGCCAGCAGCTGGGGTAGGGGTTCGTCGGATCGTCAAACACCGCCAGGCCAACCGTTTTGCCCCCGATGGGCCCGGAGTAATCACACCATGCGGAGCGTTGGCCCCAACAGGCCTTCTCACCGATCTTGCCCTCGGCGTTTTGGATCTTGCCCTTGCCCGCGGGGCGTTTCTTGGTAGCCCCGCTAGCGTGAATCACATCATTGATGCGGATGCCGAACGCCCCCTCCTTGGTGTCCGCAAACGTCAAGTTACAAACACTCGCAAACAGGTCGCAGCTGACGACCATCAGCCGCGCCTTCGGCATCGCATAGAGCCGAATCGTGCGCGTTTCGTCCATGATCTTGACGCCATCGGCGGTGTGCCATTCATTCTTCGTGACGATTGACCCGGAGTTGGCGGCAATCGCCGGTGGGCCGACGGACGTGACCAGCATCTTGCCGTGCCCCTTGGCAATCGACCAGAAATCGACGCCCGCGATGTTTTTGATCTTGGTCTTGAGTTTCATCCCCTCGGGGACGATATCGCCGTGGCAGAACCAGGCGGATTGCTGATGCGGATGATCGGTTGCCTCGCCCGGCAGCGGCTTCGCCATCGGCCAGGAGCGCGTCAACGGCACCCCGCCCGGCGCGTTGACGGGCCAAAAGATCGGCTTGGGCCGGGCGGTGCCGATGAGGTACCGCGTGACCAGTTCATCGCCGACGTAAAACTCGACGGCATCCTCGACCTTCTTGATCCGCACCTTCGCCCCCTGAGCGTGAATCGGCGCGACCGAGCCAAGCAGAACACAAAAAACGGCTGCAACCAACGTTGACATTTTCATCACAACCAACTCCTGAAAAGAGGCGCGGCGAAACGCTTTGAGCTTGTTTTCGCGCATTTCCAGTCAGTTTGCCAGTGCAAAATCGCAAAAAATCCTCTTTCCTGAAATGCCAGGGCCGGCGCCGGGGCACGCTAGTAAGTGAATAGTCGTAATCACGTCGCAACGCCTTGTCGGGTCGTCGGTTGCCGCGATTTTCTTGAGGACTGTTCACGAAACGGGGGTATAGGCCTGTCTGCCATTTGTTGCCAGGCCTCAAAAAAATTCAATCACCCGCTTTATTGATGGGGTGGGCTTCGGAATCAGGAGCGAAGTTCGTCAATATCCTCGGAATTTGGCTTGAAAAATCACATACGAACATGGACCCCATCAATAAAGCGGGTGATTGAAAAAATTGAGGTGTGCCAATAAATGAGGAGCGAATGAAATTCGGTTTCGTTGTTGACAAGTCTCGCGCACCATCGGTAGACTTCATCCAACTCGAAAAATCGGCGCCACTTCCCACGCAAGGAATCGCACCATGCTTCGCCCACTTTCCTGGATAGGTAAACTTATGTATATCGGGGGGGGCGACGCGCTCCCATCGTGAATCGGCCGCGGCGGTTGCTCGTTGAGGTTCTGGAGGAGCGACTCGCCCCTGCCGCCACCGCAGCGGACGATTTCTACTCCGCCCCCGCCGGCGCTGGTTTCACGGCGTCCACCGTTCTCGCCAACGATCTTGGCAATCCACTCAGCGTGTCCGCGGTCAACGGCAACCCCGCCGCCATCGGCCAACCCTTCACGCTTCCGGGCGGTTCCTCGGTCACGATGAACCCTGACGGCACGTTCGTCTTCACGCCCAACCCCGCCTCCCCCGTCGCGGAGAATTTCACCTACACCGTAACAGACAACATCGACACAGCCTGGGCGACCGTCAACATCACCTACGGCGACCCGCCGCCTCCCCCACCGCCGCCGCCGACCGTGACCGACCCCTACTACGCCGACTACCTGGCCGCGGTGTCGCAGGCGGATCAGGTCTATTTTGACGCCCTGAATGCCGCGGAAATGACGCGCGATTTGGCCACGGACTTCAACAACGCCGTTTACTACGCGGGTGCTGACGACCACTACCAAATTTATGAAACCGCGATGGCTGCCGCGGAGCAGGCGTACCAATTCGCGCATGCAAGCGTCGAGACCGTTTACGATAGTGCCACCGTCCAGGCGCAAGCGGCGCTGGACGTGCGCATGGACGCGGCCGAAACCGTTTATGACGCCGCCATGGTCATCGCTGACGATACCTGGAATCAGGCGAAACAGTCCGCGGCGCAGGCCTACGATCTCGCCAGGCAAACAGCTGACGGCGTCTATCAAACGTCGTTGATACCCTACCAGGCGACCCGGGACACGGCCCAGGCGTACGCGCTTCAGCATCCCGAAGATTCCGCGGCCCAAACCGCCTGGGCGAACGCCGAGCAAGACCTGGCCAATGCCGAGGCGCAGGCCGCGACGATTCGTGATGCCGATTACGCCAACGCACAGCAGGTGCGCGACGCCGCGGAAACGCAAGCCGATGTCGATTATGACGCCGCCAGTGACGCGGCCCTGTCGGCCTACAACGCCGAGGTCGATGCAGCGAACACCAATTTCGAGTCGGCCAGCGCCGCGGCATGGGATGTCTACGATCCACTCGAAGACGCTGCATTGGCCGCGTATGACCAGGCGGAACAAAACGCGTGGGACGCCTACCAGGGCGATCTGCTGAATTTGCAATCGCAATGGGACGCGGCCGAGAGCGCCGCCGACGCCGCCCTGGCTCAAGCCAACACTGCGGCGATGGATGCCTGGGTCGCCGCGGAAGCGTCGGCATGGGATGCGTACCTCTTCGCTCTTTCGGGAATGTTGGCGCCGACCTCACCCCAGGCGCGCGTCACGACCCCGGGCGCCGGCGCCGGGACCGCACCAAGCGAACCAAACCCAGGCAGTGGCGACCCTGGCGACGAGCCGTGGGGCGGCGACCCATTGCCCGGCGGCGGCGATTGGGGCGGCACATTTACGCCCTGGAATGACCCAGGCCCCGCCGTTGACAATCTCTTCGCGCCCGATGCCAACGCCGGCGATTGGCCCGGCGCCCCGCCCGCCGTTCAAATCGACTACTGGAGCTGGCCCGGCAGTCCGTATTTCGCCAACACGCTCGCTGAAGCGAAGTATCGCGCCTGGTTGCGCCGACCGGCGGGCGCGGGCAACAACACCGCTGTCGGCGCCGAGGTCGCTGCCGAGTTCGGCGTCAACGCGACCCTCACCTGGGTCGAGTTCTTCACCTTTGCCGAATGGAACGCCCTTCGAGCGAGCCGCACGCAGACCGCGGCCTCGCTGGACCCGGCGCTGATCGCCCGGCTCGACGCGGAGTGGCGTCAGTCGCCGGCAGGAACGCAGGACGCGGACAGCATCGGCGAAGAAGTGGCCGCGCGCTGGTCGCGCGTCCCCGGCTTCGAATGGGCCGCCCCCGACACCGGCTGGTATGAGTTGTACACGTACCAGGCCTACGTCCGCCTGGTGGCGCTGCGGAGCGTGGACATCCCAAAGGTGACCGCGAACACATGGAGCACGGCACTCGACGGGGACACCTTTGATTTTGACGGGGACGACGGAGCACAGCGCTTTTACTTGCAGTTTACTCCCTACATGAATGACCCGACACAGGGTGACCCTTATTACCGGGCGAATCATGCCCATTCTGATAACCCGGCCCAAGCCGCCGCCAATCGCAACTCCTACGCCGATCAGGTCCGCAGTACGCTTGTTCCGCGTCTGCGGTACGCCACGACTGCGGAACTTGTCAATTACCTTACGCGCCTGACGCCACCAGAACGCAGCCTGTTGCGTGTCGCTCTCGATTTGGAGATGGCTCGGTGCAGCGAACAACTTGCCAGTTCCAGCACCAGCGCCACGCTCCGCCGGCAAGCCACGCAGTCACTGGCGATCAGCCAAACGGTCTATTCCGAAATGCATTATTCGGGCGCCGCGGCCTCGTATGGCCTGCAAACCGCCAGCCGGTCATTCTCCGACCTCGTTACAAACCTTACCAGTGACCCGCAGGCCATGCTGGGCTGGGAAGTTTACCGCGGGACATTCGATCAGCGCGTTGCATTTCTGGCTGACACGAATTATGAAACATTCGTGGCCCGCGAACGCGCGGCCATCGACTTGAGTTACGGTGCGAATCCCACCATCGCAAACATTCAGCAAGCTCGTCAGGCGGCACTTCAAGCGATACCGACGGCACTTCAATACTACGTCGGACGCAACATGGTTCTCTACACGATGACGCGCTACACGGGCAACACGGCGCAGTATTTGTATCCGTCCGTGCGAAACTTCATTCAGTCATCAAATGTCAAACTTGGCCGACGCGATTTCTATTCGGCGGCGCGTTATGTGTTCGATCGCTATTTCCGTGGTGGACGCGCGCAAACCACGCCGACGTACAACAGCATGGCCAGCGTGGAGGAATTCTACACGCTGGATCGCTTCAACCTGGAAAACATGGCCCTGCCGCTCGTGGCTGGCTGGCGCGACGCATCGCAATCCAGCCGGGAGTTTTTCGCGGACACGCTCCATCCACTGGATCGCTCGGCGCTCATCAATTCGCTTTACATGGCCGAGTTGACGTTTACGCGCATCGGTTCGTCGTCGCTCGCCACGGCGGCCCAGCAAATGCGCGAGTTCTTGAGCGACCGCTTCAATGGCCAAATGCGCGTGGTTGACAAGACGCCCGATTTGCAAACGATTTTCCGCCACGCCTCAACCCGCCAGCGTGCGCTCACCGGCTTCACGGCGGCGCAACAGCAAGCGTTCAATCAGCTGCCCTCCAGCATTCGGCGGCTGGCCGATTCCATGTCGTTGGATTCATTCGTTGCCTGGCGGGACGCCAACCCCGTCCGCGTCACCTATCAGCCGACCTTCATCTGGGAATTCGTTGACCGGTCCGTCCTCAACACGGCGGACTTGCTTTCGCCCGTGTTCCGCACGGCGCAGCGTTTGGCGGGCCGTTCCGTTGACGAATGGGGCGACACCGAGGCGATGCGGCAGATCATGTCGGGCAACTACAACGTCCGCCTTGGACCCACCGCGCTCAACTATGGGACGT
>JACPPF010000027.1 GCA_016191165.1 Planctomycetota bacterium | reverse complement strand
TGTTTGGAAACCCCAGTGTCGGGCAGGATGCCTTTTGTTTGCAATACCAGAATGTCAACGAGCGGGACTAATCACCCAAATCTCCTTGTTGGTGCTTCCTTTTCCCTGAAAATTGCCGGTGTGGACTGATCGCACCCTTTGACATTCTCCGGCAGCATGTCCGGCAAACCCGAAGTGTGCGTCAACAGGTCTTTCACTCGCACCTTTTCCCGACCCGGCCCCAGGAATTCAGGGAGGTATTTTTGCACAGGGTCGTTGAGCGAAACCTGGCCCCGCTCCACTAAAAGCATCAGCATGAGGACGGTTATGGGCTTGGAGATTGAGGCGACAATGTACACCGTCTCCGGTCCGGCCTTGGCGCTGGCGGCATCCGGGGAGAGCGTGCCCCAACCACCACGCAAGACGATGACGCCGCGCCTTGCTACGAGGACTGATGCAGCCGTCACGCGTCCGCTCTTGGTTTCTTCGGTCAAGATTTGGATCACTCTTTCCAGGCGGGGTCCCGACATGCCCACTTGCTCAGCCTTGCCGAGTTTCAGCACGCGGTCTTGTGCCCTGCTCGAAACGACAAGGAGCATAGGGGTCAATGCTGCGACGAGCAGTAATCGGTAGGAGTGAGAGATGTTCATCCAACGGCCTCCTTGTGAGTCTGCGATCAATTGCAACGGAGTTCGGTATTCGTGCCTCGAAGGTCCATTTCAAACTCGATCTCCTCGATCGGAGGTCGGCTGAAGTGCCAGTGCACTCCGTGAATGGCGCCAGCGCTCATCCGACTCAGGATGACTGCGGGTAACAACTCGGTAATCGAGTGGGCTGTGTAGATGTTGGCAAAAGAAACCATCATCCACGACATACCAAGACCGCGTAGCCGGCTCTCCATCAAGTCCATCACGAATCCCGCCTTGATGGTGAGCCCGCGAGGCGAGGTGTCGCCGAGAGCTACAATTGCATCGCGTGACAGAATCCCTTCGGGCAATTCGCCGGCGCCGGCGACGACAAACGTGGGCGGACGATCGCCTGCACAAGGTTTCGTGAAGGAAAACCCGTACAAGACCGGTTCACTGGGCGGGTCGACGACGGGAGCCACGTTCGTCCGGGCGATCGGATTGACGCCGTCGACAAACACGCCCCAACGTTCGAGAATCGACGTGTACACGGCGTTGCAATCCGCAAAGCCCTGAAAGCTGTACGGCCGGGCTGAACGCAGCGAGATCGCGCACAAGGCGGTCTTGGGGCGGCCCTGCTCGTCCAGCAACCTCGCGATTCTCTCAAAACCCGTCCGGTAGGGGATGGGTCGCTGGAATATTACGTTTGCGATTTCAAAACCGGGGCTGGAGACGGCTCCGCAGGAATAGGGCGCAATTCCAGGGAGGAATCGATAGTTGCCGGTCGGGTGGTCAACAAGCCGCATGATTCGACTCTCCAGTCAGTATCGTTTGGCCTGGTTCTCAGGGTTTGGCCGTCATCGCCGTGCCCGGGGCGGTTTCAAGGAACGATGGGGCAGCAGATCGGTGCGGAGCCAACGGCTGGAAGCCGACAAGTTCGGCCGTCGGATCAAGGTGCAGCCAACTGTAAGGTCGGTTCTTTGCTAGCTAGCACCGTCCCCGCCCACCGAAGTCATTGCCGAGTGGAAAGCGCGGCCGCCAATGGCTTATTGCGCACGGTCCGAATCTTCTGGCCGCCGTTCGATTATTGTTGGCTCGTCCGCACCTAAGCCAGGAGGGTGCGATCAGTCCACACCGGCAATTTTCAGGGAAAAGGAAGCACCAACAAGGAGATTTGGGTGATTAGTCCCGCTCGTTGACATTCTGGTATTGCAAACAAAAGGCATCCTGCCCGACACTGGGGTTTCCAAACAAC
>JACPPF010000026.1 GCA_016191165.1 Planctomycetota bacterium | reverse complement strand
GAGATCTTGCAAATTCTCAGCATCACGCTTTTCGAGAAAACCCAGCTTTTTACCATGCTAAACGCACTCGGCGAACAGAAGGAAAAAACGCCCAGTCATAAACAGTTGACACTATTCGACATATAACCGGACAGTAGTGATCAGATATTGAAAATCCCAGGCGGGATTGCTGGTTTGCAGCTGCGCGTTCCCGCCTCCGCCCGAGGGGGAATGCGTGAAGCGGATGCCTTCGGTCCGGTCGAACATGCAGATGGCAACATGGTTGCGGAAGTTGCCATAGAAGAACGGCTCGTCATAACGCATCGGCGAGTAGTTGCGAAACAGGCAAGGTGGAAATTGTTTGTGGAAGCGCAACTCCAGCTTGTCGTTCGCGTGACGCAGGGTGCTTTCGTCGTTATGGCGCTGCGTGCAAAGCTGCTGCCATTGACGCGCGCCGCGGAAGTACATGCTTTTGTCGTCCGGCGCGTTGATGTAGCTGGCCCAAAAAAGGCCGATGTAGCCATGCGTGAAAAGGTGTTGCGTCGCGATGCAGCGGAACGTCATGTCAACATAATGCGGTGCGACCAGGCTGAAACGCGTCCAGCTTTCGAGGCGAAAAGTCGGCGTCGGCGGCTGATGCAATTCGGCTTCCGTGTTGGATATCCTGCGAAAAGTCATCCTTGCGTTGCGTGGCTCAAAGAAAATCGTGTTGGTCCGATCCCGGTCGAAACGTTCACCGTCAAAAATATGCTCGAAATTCAATCCCGCCACCGCCGGCACGAACAGGTTCGTCGGCTCGCTACGATGCGTCAGGCTCCAGACACCGTTGTAGCCTGCCCGGTGTTGCTCGTGAGCAGCGTTGTCGCCGATAACGGCCGTGAGGTCGCCGGCTTGGAAGGTTCCGTGTGCCATTTGGTTGTTCCCGGGGCGCATTCCTCCAGGGTTCGCTGCGCTCACCCATGGGGCTTCTTATTACTGAAACATTTCAATGTTTGATATTGACGATCTCGCCGTGCCCTCTATCGTATATATTTCCACGGTTTCGAGGATTTGAGAGCGAACAATGTCAACCTACATGGCCAAAACGGATGCCGGCGGACTGCCCATCAACTTCGAGCAGCAGTGGTGGGTAATCGACGCGACCGATCAAGTCGTCGGTCGCCTCGCGGCGACGGTTGCCACGATTTTGCGTGGCAAGCACAAGACGCAATTCACGCCGCACATTGACACCGGCGATTTTGTAATCATCATCAATGCCGAAAAAGTTCGTTTCACCGGCCGTAAGATGGAACAGAAAACGTACCAGAGCTATTCGCACTATCCAGGCGGCCAAAAAATCATTCCAGCGTCCGAAGTGATGGAAAAACATCCCGAACGCATTCTCACGTCGGCGATCAAACGTATGGTCCCGCGGACGCCGCTGGGCCGCAAACAGATGGACAAGCTGAAAATTTACAAGGGCCCCCAGCACCCGCATCAAGCCCAGCAGCCCAAAGAGTTCAAGACCACATAAACGCAAGCCCTACCATGAGCGCAGCGATTGGTAGAGGATGAAGCCGGAGAAAACCCGTGGCGGAAACCGCAGCGAAAAAGAAACACTACCTCGGCACCGGTCGGCGCAAGACCTCAGTCGCGCGCGTTCGCATGGTGGATGGCGCAGGCAAACTGGCGATCAATGGTCGCCCCCTGGAAAATTATTTCACCGAGACCAAAGACCGCAACTCGGTCCTGGCGGCCCTCAAGCTAACGGAAATGACAAGCAAGGTGGATGTGCAGATCCGCGTGCAAGGCGGCGGCTTCACTGGCCAGGCCGGCGCCATCTGCCAGGGCACCGCTCGCGCTCTCAAGAACATGTTCTCCGAGGCCATGGTTGCCGAGGGCACCGGCGAAGAGGGCCCCGCCGGCGGCATGGTCAAAAAACTCCGCGACTCCGGCTACCTCACCCGCGATGGCCGCATGAAGGAACGCAAGAAATACGGCCGCAAGGGTGCTCGCCGCAGCTTCCAGTTCTCAAAACGTTAACCGACTTGCCCGTTTAGCGCTCGCAGATTGCCACGCGGGCGCTAAACAATTTGATCACTTGCCAACAACTTTCAAGATTTTCGCCAGCCATTCCGCGTTCGCCGGCCACGCCGGCGCCGTGACGAGGTTCCCGTCCGCATGGGCCTGGTCCGCCGGCAATTCAATGTAATGCGCGCCGGCTTGCTTCACTTCGGGCCCGACGCCGCAGTAGGTGGTGCAGGTGCGACCCTTTAACACATTGGCCGCCGTCAAGATTTGAATGCCGTGGCAGATCGCTCCGATCGGCTTCTGGTTGTAGGCGAAATAGCGTGCGATCTCCAGCACACGTTCGTTGAGCCGAAGATACTCGGGCGCCCGTCCACCAGGCAGGAGCAGCGCATCGTAATCGTCCGGCGCCACTTCGGCGAAGGTGGCGTTGAGCGTGAAGTAGTGTCCGAGTTTTTCGGTATAGGTCTGGTCACCCTCGAAATCGTGAATCGCCGTCTTGATCCGCTCCCCCGCTTTTTTGTCCGGGCAGACCACATGGACCGTATGCCCCAGCATCGCCAATGCCTGGAACGGAACCATTACTTCGTAGTCCTCCACGAAATCGCCCGTGACAATCAGAAATTTCTTGGCGCTCATGTCATGCCCCCGCGTTTGATTTGGTTATGCAATCAATATAGCCGCGGAGGGGGAGAAGGAAACGCGGACTCATGCCGCCTTGCGCTCGGCGCGAACGGGCGCCACGTCAATCGGCCTCGGTCTTTCCTTGGTGCGAAAGTACTGTTTGGTCCATTGATGCAGGCGATTTTCAATCGCATGGTGAAACAGGCATCCGATGCCGACGGCGCCGGCCGCCAGCATGAAGAAGAGGATCGGCGCGGGGACGTACCGATCGAAATATGCCGCCTTCGCGATTTTCGCCAGGAGCGAAAGGGCCAAGAAGTGAACCAGATAAATCGCATACGATGCGTTGCCCAGGTAGACGAGCAACTGCGGCGGACGAATCAAACCCAGGCGCTCGGCTTGCACCAGGCCCGCGAGCGTCAAGGCGCTGCCGAGGGTGTAGCCCGCAATCTGGGCCGAAAGCGGAATGGGCCTGGCATAGGCGTCAAACATTCCCGTAGTCAGGAATAGCGTCGCGCCCACCAAGGCGACGATGCGGGGGTACGGCAACTGCCAGCGGCGTAGGAACATCGCCACGCCGACCCCCGCCAAAAAGCGGATGAACTGATGGCTGAACACGAAGATCCACGGATGGGTTGCGAACTGGGCATGTGCCAGCACTCCCACCGTCCAAACCACGAGGACCAGCGTGCCAAGCCGTCGGTTCAGAATGAGCAAGCCGAAAAGCAGATAAAAGAAGACCTCGAAAACCAGGGTCCAGGCTACTCCCAGGACCATGTGCCATTCGGGATGAGGAAACAAAAGGATCGCTCGGATGATCACGTCCGGTTCACGTTCAAATCCGAATCCAAAATGCGGCGCCACGAAGAAAACTGGAATCACCGCGACCAGGACCGCCCAATAGGGTGGATAAATCCGCGTGAATCGTTTCCACAGATAGGGTCCGAAAGCGCGCGGGTTGCCGATATCGTCGGCGTGAATGTGCATCATGATGAAGCCACTCAGCACGAAAAAGAAATCGACGCCTGCAGTGCCAAAATCAAAAAAGTCGCCGAAGGGCTTCGAACTGAAATATTTCGGCAGCGCATAGATGCCGTTGCTGGTGTGAAGCAGCACCACCAGAATCGCGGCAACTGCGCGGCAGGCCTGTAGAGATTGCAGCATGGCGGTTTGGCCTGGAAATGAAGAAGGCCTGGCGGCACCGAAAATGCCGCCAGGGCTCCAGGGAAACTCGAAAGGCAACTACTATATGATCCCCGAGCCGAACCCGCGTTGCCCGCCCTGAGCGGCCGGCTGCGTTTCCTGCGGCGCCGGCGCATGCGCGCCTTGCGTGCCATGCGCGGAATCGGTCCGGTAGCCCTCTGCCGCGGACGCTGCCTTGCGCGCGGCCGTCATTTCGCTCACGATTTGCGTGTAGCTCTCGGCTTCGTATTCGGCATCGTAATCGTCATATCGGCAAACGTAACCTGGCTGCTTGGAGCGTTCCTTTTCTTCCTGAAACGCCTTGATGATGGCGCTCTGAATGTACTCCCGACACGCCGAGTTGATCGGGTGCGCGATGTCAGCGTGCAACTTGGCCCGGCCGCCCGCTTCGCGCAGGGCGCG
This sequence comes from Planctomycetota bacterium, assembly GCA_016191165.1. Taxonomy (GTDB): domain Bacteria; phylum Planctomycetota; class Planctomycetia; order Gemmatales; family Gemmataceae; genus SIAQ01. The sequence goes on along the minus strand of JACPPF010000026.1, from coordinate 23,635 downwards.
GTTTTCGTCGAAGCGCGCGCCGCACTGATTGCAGTGCCTGGCCCGGAGATGATTCTTGCAGCCACAGTGGCAGCGATCGGTCAACTTGCGACTGGGCATCGCCACGAACGAGCCGCGCGTGCCCTCGATAATCTTGAGATCGCGGATGACGAAACAATCGTCAAACGTGATCGAGCAGAAGGCCTGCAAGCGTTCGTTGTTGTCTTCCATGAGCTTGATGCGAACTTCGGTGATAACCACAGAGGTACTCCTTTGTGCTGTGGCACGAGTGATGTTTCGCCACTCGCCGCGGGGGCGAGCGGACAGGGGGTTCTCGCTCGCCCGAGGCGAGCGGCTAAACGGTCCGCGTCACGATCAACCTGAAATCGTGCGCTTTGGTTCGCGTTGTCAAACTGGCCGCGATCCGGTTCGCGTCCTCCGCGGAGCGGCACAGGGCGAAAAGCGTGCTGCCACTCCCGGACATCAGTTGACCCACCGGCGCCGCCTCCGCCAGCATCCGAGCATACTCGGCAACGCGGGAATCGATGGCTTCCGCTGCCAGCTGAAGACGATTGTGCATACTTTTCGCAATAAGATCAACCTCACCTTTGGCGAAAGCGTCCTGAAGGCCAGCGCCAGACATCGGCGCACTGGGTACAATCACGTTTTGGTAAACCCTGGCGGTTGCCAGGCCGAAAGATGGGCAAAGCAGCACGAAATGGAGAGGGCGGGGCAAGGCGACGGGCGTCACAATCTCGCCGCGGCCGGTACACCAGGCGGCGGGCGTGTGAAAGAAGAATGGAATATCGCTGCCCAGCTCGGCGCTGAGGTTTGCCAAATCAGATAGAGGCATCCCAAGTTGCCAAAGTCGGTTTAGCCCCAGCAACGTCGCTGCCGCATCGGACGAGCCGCCGGCCAACCCCGCGGCCATCGGAATGCGTTTGATGAGGCGAATGCTCGCACCGAGCTTGCAACTCATTCGATCCTGAAGGAGCCTGGCCGCTTTCACGACGAGGTTATCGGCGCCCGTCGAAAGCGATGCATCGGAGCAATTCAAATCCAACGCCGGAGTTGCCGCCGCGCGCAAAACCAGCGTGTCAAAGAGCCGCACGGCGACCATCAGCGTGGCGATTTCGTGATAACCATCCGGACGCTTGCGAACGACTTCGAGAAACAGGTTCGCCTTGGCCGGGGCCCAGACGACGATGTCGTCGCAGTAGGTGGAGATGTGCATCTTCTATCCCCGTTTCGTTTAGCGCCCGCATGGCGCCACGCGGGCGCCAAACGCAAACCGGTTAGACATCCAGTTCTTCCGTATCAACCTGGTTCGCCGATTCCATGATGAATTGGTAGCGCGTGGCCGGATCCTTGCCCAGCAGGGCCGTAAACGTCTTGTCCGCCTCGATGAGCGAGTCGATATCGACGCGCAAGAGTATCCGCGTCTTCGGATCAAGGGTGGTTTCGGCTAACTCCTGGGGGTCCATCTCGCCCAGCCCCTTGAAACGCATGATGTCAAACTTGGCGTTGGGCCGCTTCTGCTGAATCTGCTCGATGATCTCCTCGCGATGGGCGTCGTCGCGGGCCCAGAATTTTTCTTTACCCACCTCGATCTTGTAAAGGGGCGGCTGGGCGAGAAAGACGTTCCCCTTGCGAACCAGCTCGGGCAGGCAGCGGAAGAAAAACGTGAGCATGAGCGTCGTGATGTGATGCCCGTCGGCGTCGGCGTCCATGAGGAGGATGATCTTGCCGTAGCGCAGGTTGTTGATGTTGAAGCTGTCGCCGACCCCGGTCCCCAAGGCCGTTACGACATCGGCGAGTTCTTGATGGCTCATGACTTTGGCTACGCTCAGACCTTCCGTGTTGAGAATCTTGCCGCGCAAGGGAAGGATCGCCTGGGTGCGATTGTCGCGGCCTTGCTTGGCGGAGCCGCCGGCGCCCTTGCCTTCGACGATGAAGAGTTCGGAATCGTCGCGAGCGCCGGACTTGCAATCGGCGAGTTTGCCGGGCAGGTTCAACCGTCGGCTGGTCGCGGATTTGCGTTTGACTTCCTGAGCCGCCTCGCGCGATGCCTGCCGCGCCTTGGCCGCCTGCATGATGCGATAGACGATCTGGTCAGCCATTGTCATGTTGGCATTGAGCCAGGCCTCCAAGGCCGGCCGCACGGCGCCCTCGACGACGGCGTTCATTTCCGGATTGTTGAGTTTTTCCTTGGTCTGGCCTTGAAACGCAGGATCGCGAATGAAAACCGAGAGAATACCGACGAGGCCTTCACGGATATCGTTGGCGGTGATTTCAATTCCCTTGGCCTTGACGTCGTGCGTCTCCATGAAGTTGCGGATTGCCTTGACAGTCGCACTACGCAGGCCCGCTTCATGGGTGCCGCCATCGGACGTGCGGATGCCGTTGACGTAAGAGCGGATCGCCTCGTCGGTCGATTCGGTCCACTGCATCGTCAATTCAATCTTTTCGTCGCCTTCCCTGAGCAGGTAGAACGGCTGGGAATTGATCGCGGGATTTTGGCCCTCCGTGACCATTTTCTGCAAGAACTCTGGCAACCCGCCGGGATGAGTGAGTTCGATCGTCTCGCCGGCGATCTCGTTGCGATAGGTGATTTTGAGGCCATGATGGATGTATGCGATATCGTCGAGCCTGGTCTTGATCCATTCGGCGTCAAAGTGCGTGACGCGAAAGATTTCGGGGTCCGGCTCGAAGTAGATGGTGGTGCCGTGCAGCCGATTGGGCCCGACTTTTTCGAGCTTGTCAGTCGGCTTGCCACGTTTGAAAGTTTGTGTCCACTCATAGCCGTCGCGCTTGATGGTGGCGGTGAGCTTGCGAGAAAGGGCGTTGACGACCGACGAGCCGACGCCGTGCAAACCGCCGGAGCGGATGTAGCTCTCGCCATCACCGAATTTGCCGCCCGAATGCAATTTGGTGAGGATCAGTTCAAGCGTTGGAATCTTGAACTTCGGATGCATGCCGACCGGAATGCCGCGGCCATTATCCGAAACGGTGACGGCATCGCCCGACTTGTGCAGCGTGACCGTGATGGCGTCGCCATGCCCGTTGAGGAATTCGTCGATGGAGTTATCGACGATTTCCCAGACGAGATGGTGCAACCCCTTCTTGTCAGGCGCACCAATATACATGGACGGCCGATGCCGGACGGCCTCTAAACCCTCCAACATGCCGATGGAGGATTCGTCGTATTTTTTGGTTTTGGTGGCGGTGGTCATGGGTGTAATCCGTTACGGGTTGAATTTATGGACTTGGCTTCTGGTACTAAGGCGGAAATCACCATGGCGGATCGGTTTTTTTCGGTATTCCAAATTGAGTGAGATCTTCAGGCGTCATTACTATCGGAATGCCGAGTTTACGCCCGCCCGCAGGGCACTTTCCTGGTGGTGGATTTTTCAGCGTGCCGAATGGAATCCGCGTTTTGCAGATCGGACCAACATAAACAGGATGCTTCTCGGGCATTGCTCGTTAATACCTCGCCAACGTCGCCATGAATTTTTCGTCGGCATGTCCAGCACGCCCCCTTAGCCGGCCGCGTGCACACTTCCCCGGTCAATCTGAACTGGCCGTCGCGGACCGACCAAAAGCGTTACGCATTCGCCTCGTGCTTGACCGGCGCTTCGCCGGGCTTTGCATCGGATGGGGCACACACGAGCGGTGGGGATGCCCTGCGCCAACGTTCCAGGTCTGCCATGGTAGGGCGAGGACGATCCGCCGGCCTCGGCGCGGCGGGCGTTCCCGGCGCCGCCACGTTCTGATCGCAAATGAATTCGACAGATTCCATTTTCATGATGGCCTCGTCATGTTGCCGGGAGAATCTCAATAAGCTGGTCATCCATGAACTGGTTTTCGCAAAACAGCTCGAATGTATAAATCCCCGCTGCGGGTATGGTCGGCCTTAGCACATAGCTTGCCAGAACCGTGGCGAGGGGATCGCCAAGAACTACCAGGAAGTCCTGCGAACGGAATACCGTCTCACCATCGCTTGCTCGGACGACATCGACGCGCGTCCTGAAATTTCCCTTGGCGTCCCGTAAACCACGCCGCCAAAATCAGCTGGAATTGGTGCGGAAACGGGCCAGCCGCCCTCTTATTCGTGGAGATGTTATGCAGCGTGACAGCGCCATCCTCGGGTCGCACGGTGCGCTCATCGCCAACAAACACGGATTTGAGGATCGGCAACATTTTTTCAACCCCCTGCGGATGCCGGTGCCGCTCCTGGAGTTCAGGTTACCGGTCCAATTTTGCCATGTCAACAACGCTCGAGAAATAAACGCGTTCAATCAAATAAATGCCCCTGCCCATTCTTGCCGTTCTTCTCACTCGGCTTGCCTTCAACCTCATCCCAGTTGACCAGTTCGATCGGCGGCGGGATTACCCTGGTCAGCGTCGAGCGTTTGACGGCCTCGAAGCCCTTGCCGCCGCGACTTACCGTATCGTAGCGGCCGGTGAATTCGAGCGTCTTGCCGCCTGACGTCTCGACCTGAAGCATCTGGCTCTTGCGCGACAGCAGCGCGCCGCCGATGCACTTGTCATCGTCGGCGAGCTTGATGCCGATCACGCCCTTGCCGACGCCGGAGAGGATGTTGATGTCCTCGATGCGGAAGTGGATGACGTGCCCATCGGCCGAGGCGAGGAAGATGGTCTCTTCTTCACCCAGAAGAACGGCGGTCATCACTACCTTGTCGCCGTCGTTCAGTCTGACGTACCGCCGGCCGAGTTTGTTGGATTCGACGCGAAACGGCGCCAGCGGCGTGCGCAGTGTCAGGCCGTCCTTGGTGACGACGAGCAAATACGGGCCCGGCGGATCGCTCGCGCTCGCCGAAGTCGAGCGGCTAAACGATGCGGGCTTGATTTTCTCGGGAATAAAACGATTGTCGGTCGTCACGGCGCCGATCATTTTCACGGAATCGTCGAGCTTGAAGAACTTGGCGATCGGCTCGCCGTAGCCGGAGCTGGCGGGAACTTCGTTGACGCGCATGGTGCAGGCGGTGCCGTCGTCGGCGAAGAAGATGACGTGATCGAGCGTGCTGGCCGGCGCCACCGCGATGACCGAATCGCCCTCGCGAACCCGCGTGCCTTCGACCGACGCCAATCGACCCACGCGCTTGATCCAGCCGTCCGCCGTCAGGACGACGTTGGTGTTTTCCTTGACGATGAACGCTTCCGGATCGAACTCCGGCGTGTCCTCGGCGCTACCCAGACGCGTGCGCCGCTTGTCGCCGAACTGCTCGGCAACCTCGTTCAGCTCGGTCTTGACGATGGTCCACAATCGTCGCGTTGAACCCAGAATCGCCTCAATCTCCTCGGCTTGCTTCTTTTTCTCGCGCAGCTCGTCGAGGATCTTCTTGATCTCCATCTGCGCGATCTTGTAAAGTTGCGCATCCAAAACGGCGTCGGTCTGAATTTGATCGAGATCGAACGCCTTCATCAGCTTCTCGGCCGCGTCCGATCGGCCCTGGCTTTCGCGGATCAGCTTGATCGCCCTGTCGAGGGCATCGAAGATAATCTTGAAACCTTTGAGCAAGTGAATTCGCTTCCTTAGCAATTCCAGTTCATACTCGAAGCGCTTGCGAACGGTGTCGAGACGGAAACTGAGGAAGTAACGGAGGATGTCCTTGAGCCCCAGCCGTTGCGGTTGCATGACACCCTGGTCGTCCGGAACCAGGCACGTCATGTTGACGGCGAAGTTGTCTTGCAACGCCGTATGCTTGAAGAGATAGGCCATCACCAGGTTTTCGTCGGCGTCTTCCTTGAGGTCGATGGTGATGCGGAGGCCGTCCTTCTCGTTCGATTCGTTGGTGATCTCGGTCGCCTGCGGCAACTTGCGAGTGACGATGTGCTCTCCGATGTCGGCCTCCAGGGTGGCCTTGTTGACGCTATAGGGGATCGAAGTGATGACGATCTGACGCTTGCGTCCCTTTTCCTCCAGGTGCCATTCCGCCTGGACTTTGACGCTGCCCTGACCCTCCTCGTAGATCTTGCGCAAGGTACTGCGATCGGTGACGATCTTGCCGCCGAGGGGGAAGTCAGGGCCCTTGATCTTGTCGAGCAGTTGCGCGACCGTCGCGTCCTTGTCCTCGATGAGAAGAACGCACGCGCGGCAAACGTCTCCGAGGTTGTGCGGCGGGATGTTGGTTGCCATGCCGACCGCGATGCCCGAGGCGCCGTTGACGAGCAGGTTGGGAAACTGCGCCGGCAGCACGACCGGCTCATCGAGGACGGCATCGTAGGTTGGCCGCATCGGCACGGTGTGCTGACGCAGTTCGGCGAGAAGACAATCGGCCATTGCGGTGAGCTTGGCCTCGGTGTAACGGTAAGGGGCGGGGGGATCGCCGTCCACGGAGCCGAAGTTGCCCTGCCCATGCACGAGCGGCACGCGCATGACGAAATTCTGGGCCATCCGTACCAGGGCGTCGTAGATGGAGGAATCGCCGTGCGGATGGTATTTGCCCATCACATCGCCCGTGATGCGCGCGCACTTGGCGGTCTTGCGATCAGCATAGAGCTGGAGTTCGTGGTGCATCGTGTAGAGGATGCGCCGCTGCACGGGCTTCAACCCGTCGCGCACATCGGGCAGCGCCCGGGAGGTGATGACGGAAAGCGCATAGGTGAGATAGCGCCGGCGGGTTTCCTCGACAATCGACGCGGGGAGAATCGTTTCTGCCATGATGCCTTGATCCAATAGCTACAACACGTGACCTCCGTGGCTGGCATCTATTTTAGGGATTTCGGGAGATTTGACGGGGGACGACTTGAACAACCGCCCGCGGTGTCGCGCTCCCAGCACCGTGTGAACGCGAAACCGCGAGCGGCCAATGGGTTAGCGCATCGAAACTGTGGTCACGATCGGCTGCGGGTAGGCCTTGAGAACGTCCGCGAGTTGCTTCGTGTAGTTCTCGGGCACCGCCTCGAAGGCCTTGATGTTCCATTCCTTCATCAAGTCCTTGCCGGCCGGGTTCTTGTGGGCCCGCAGCAACCCGTCGCGAATCGTCTTGAGCGTGGCCGCGTTGAATGTGCCTTGCTTGTAGGCAATCACCGGAGCCGGGAAGTGGTCGGACGTTTCGAGAATCCGCAGATTGTTGTTGAACACCGCTGGCTTGATGCTCTTGTAAAACTCCAGGGCGATCGTATCCACAATGACCGCATCCGCCTTGCCGCGGCACACGTCGTCCAGGCCGTCGTAAACCGAATCGGCTTCTTGCACCTTCGCAAAAAACTTATTCAGGTTCGGTTGAGCGTTATCCGTGCAGCGCTGATTGAGAAACACGCGGCAATGTTCCTTCGTCATCTTTGGCATTTCCAGCACCTTGCCGCGCAGGTCCACGATTTTCTGGGCGCCAGACTTCTTGTGAACGACGACGTGGGCCTTGACCTCGTTGAAATCGTTGACCACCACCATGAGCGGAGTCAACTTGGGGTATTTCTTCTTTGCGATCGCGAATTCATGGCCGTGGAAGACGCCGAGCTGAATCTCATTGGCATCGAGCCGTTTGGCGGCGTCGAAGGTTCCCTCGCTGATGACAAGCTTGCCGGCCAGGCCGGTGCTGGCCTTCATCACGTCGCCGAAGGGTTCCGTGACGAGCTTGATGAGCACGTCGGGAACGCCGTTGAAGAACGTCTTGACCATACCGATCTGGATCGGCGCATCCGGCGTATTTTGGGCGCGGGTGTCGCCGGGGAGCGACAGGGCGATACCGACCGCGGTACACAGGAAGAGCGAGGCGAGCATTTTCCATTGCTTCATGGGGACAAATCCTTTTGGAGGAACGAGGCACGGGTCGGGTGGTTGCATTTATTTCGCCGCGATTACTTCGCGGCCGGGGCCGGATAGACACGGAATGCGCCGGCCGTGGCACGCTCTAGCCCTGCGAGAGCGAGGGCGTGCGTGTGCATCGCGTCGTTCAACTGCGTGCGGACCATGATCGAGGTGATGTTCGCTTGAATGATGGCCGCACTCGTCAGATCCTTGTTTTGCAGCTGCTGTACCTTGCCGGGCAATTCCTCGGCGGTCTTTTCAACCTCGCTCAAGTCGCGCACCTCCTCCATCGCCTGTTGCCACTTCAGGTATTGGGCTTCCACGTCAAGCGAAACGAGGTTGGTCGCCTTGTCCACCACGGCAACCGAGCGATCGACCAGCGCCCTGGCTCGGGCGACCCGGTCAGCCCGGCGTCCTGCCAGGGTCGCCGGGATTTCCGGCGGGAACGCGCCGGGGCGATAATCGCCGTTCATCAAGCTTGGTGGGATTTGCTGCATATGGGGATCGGATCCCGAGGCGAACGTGTCGCCCTTCCAGCCGAATATTTTCATTTGCGCCTGAACTTCCAGTTCAAACACGCGGTTGGCCGCGGTTGCTTGCATGATTTCCCCGCGCTGCGAGATCGCGGCCGCGATCAGGGCCTTCTTGTCCGGGTTTTGAACCTGCACATACTTCGCGACCTTGGTCGGCTTGCCTTTGTTGTCCTTGCCGGGTTCCCAGACCACTGCCACGGCTGGGGGCAACGGCACATCGGCGATTTCGAGCGGGTAGTCGTAGCCCAAACCCATCGCTTCACGCAGGGCGGCGAGTGCCTTGAGCATGCCGTTGTCGACCTGGGATTTCTTGCCTTTGACGAGGCCCAGCTGTACCCGGATGGCCTGCACATCCAGAGCCGTGATCTTGACGTTGGCATCGCCCGAGTCCACAATCGTTTGCGCCTTTTTCAGCCCATTCTCCAGCGTCTTGAGAACATCGCTGACCACCCGGCCCTGGGCCCGAATGTATTGCACCGTGAAGAAGTTCCGCGTGATGGCGTAACGCGTTTCCCATTCCGCTTGCGTCACCGCAGCTTCGGCGATCATCACGCCATAGGCAGACTGTTCGCGACGGAAACGCAGGTCTGGCTTTAAAAGGCGAGGCAGCAACAATCGCTGCAAACCGCGCTGGCCCAGCTGGGCGCCGTTGAGACTGGCGCGAGCCGCGTCGAGGGCGGGCTGGTGCTTGAAGCCCAACTCCAGGCATTGGTCCAGGCTCATCGGCCCGGGCGAGACCTTCGGCGAAATCGGCGCCTCGTCGGTAGTCACGGGCCGCAGCAGATTCGCGCGCGTCGCCTCCTCGAACACCAGCACCTGCGGTGTCGGTCCGGGGGTTGGTTGGCCCAACCGCAGCCGTTGCGCGAGCGCCACGTCGAACTGGGTCAGCGAGGCCGCCCCGAATACCAGGATGGCCAGGCGGCGAAAGGTTTTTCCAAGGATGTGTTTCATGTTGTTAGTCCTCAAACCGGCGACGGATTCGGCCAACGGGATACCATAGCAACGGATCGTAATACAATGCCTGACGAGCCAGAGGAGGTCGGCCTTTCCGGACTGACAGGTTCAACAAAAACGTCAGGCAGGAAAGCGCTACCCCCGGCCCAGGGTTAATCGTAAGAAGGACGCCCATCTTTCTTTAATGGATCGACCCGGTCTGACCATTTCTCCACGCGAAAGCAGAGAAAATAGGCACGAACGCGTTGAAGGAGAAGGGTTTTCCGCACCGGGCGCTATGGCGAGCTTGGTGAAGAAACACCGGCGCGGTAAGGTATAGGCAATACTCCGAGAACGGAAGCACGCCCGACATCGCACGCAACCGCCATGAAACTCGAATTCTCCCCAGCCCTGCAACTGGCTTTCGACCGTGCGTCCTACCTCGCCGGAAAAGAAATCGCCGCCGAGATCACGCCGCGTCACCTCCTGCGCGGCTTGCTGGCAGAAGAAGAAGGCACACCCGCCACACGCTTGATTGCCGCCGGCGCGGACTGGTCGCGTCTGTTCGAGCATTACGCGCTAACCCGGTTCACCGAGACGATGGCAGCCCGCGATTTGCCCCAGCAGGGCTCGCTTCGCGTGGTCATGATGCAGGCGGCGGAAATCGCGGCTCACCACGGCGACGAGGGCACGATCGCCACCGAGCACGTCTTGCTCGCCTTGCTGCGGGTGATGGACACGATGCGTGGTGAACTCGAAGGATTCGGTCTGGACTTCGCGCGATTTCAACACGGTATCGTCGGCGACCCAGGGCCGCTGATTCTGGATGAACCACTCGATCTAAGAGACCCTGTCGAGGAAGGCGATACGGCCCGCATCCTGGACGCCAGCGCCAACCGCGCCCGCGAGGCGATGCGCGTGCTGGAAGACTACGCTCGCTTCGTCCTGGGTGATGCCTTCCTTTGTGAGCGGTTCAAACAAATGCGACACGCCTTCGCCGAGGCGGTGCAGATGCTTTCGGTCACATTGCTACTGGATTCGCGCGATACGCCTGGCGACGTCGGCACGGCAATCAGCACCAGGGCCGAATGGCAACGCGCCGCCGTCGCCGATGTCGTGCAGGCCAACTGCAAGCGATTGCAAGAAGCTCTACGAAGCCTCGAAGAGTACGGAAAAATTCTGCACGACGAATTCGCCCAGCGGATAGAAAGAATTCGCTACCAATCCTACACGCTGGAACGCACTCTGGTGCGTGGCGGGACGTCGCGCGAATTGTTGGCGGGCGCTCAGCTTTATGTTCTGGTCACCGATTCTCTGTGCCGGGCGTCGCTGGTTGGAACCGTAAAGGAGGCGCTGCTGGGAGGCGCGCAGATCATCCAATTGCGCGAGAAGAACGTTGACGATCGCACGCTGCTGGCGGGCGCGCGCGATTTGCGGCAACTCACGCGCGAGGCGGGCGCCCTATTCATCATGAACGATCGGCCCGACCTCGCTCGCCTTGCCGAGGCCGACGGAGTCCACCTGGGCCAGGACGACATGCCCATCCGCGATGCACGTCGCATCCTCGGGCCGGAGGCCATCATCGGCGTCAGCACGCATACGATTGAGCAAGTCCGCCAGGCAATCCTGGACGGCGCGAATTACATCGGCGTGGGTCCGACGTTCCCGTCCGAAACGAAGGCGTTTGACGCGTTGGCCGGGCTCGATTTCGTTCGCCAGGCCTTTGCGGAGACGTCGCTTCCCGCGTTCGCGATAGGCGGCGTCCATCTCGACAACGTCGATCAGGTCGTCGCCGCCGGCGCGCGGGGCATTGCGGTCAGTCACGCCGTCGGCGCCGCCGACGATCCGCGTGGCGTTGCAAGCCGTTTTCGTTTGGCCCTGAGAAATTCCCCCCTCTCTACTCCACGGGAGAGGGGCCGGGGGTGAGGGGGCGGCGCCCCGTGTTCCTCCCCTTACCTCCAAATCTGACCGCAAGGAGGCGGGGGGCGGGGACGAGAACAATCGCTCTCTTGCCCGCCTTTCAAGCCTGTGCTAAAGTGAGGCCATGCACAAAGGAATCGCGGTATCACCCGGCGTGGCGGTCGCACGTGCTTTTTGCGTGGATTCGGTTCTCGCGCGGCGGGAGCCGCATTATCTGAACGCGGCCGCCCTGTCCGAGGAGATCGCACGTTTTGACGCAGCGTGCCAGGCGGCGGGGCAGGAGATGGATGCCACGATCGCGCGCGTCGTCCAGCAACTCGGGGAGGAGGAGGCGGCCATTTTCCGCGCCCACAGGGTGCTGCTGCGCGATCCCGCGCTGGTCGGCAAGGTCAAGGCCAGCATCCTACATCGAAAAGTTGACGCCACCACGGCCCTGCACGATTTGATTGATGAATACACCCTGATCTTCGAAAAGATCCAGGATGAGTACCTCAAGGAACGCATGGCCGACATTCGCGATGTCGTCACGCGTATCATCACACATCTATCCGTCGAGAAGACCGCGGCCAACATCGGCAGCGACGAGCCTGTCATCCTGGTCGCGCCGGAGATCCTGCCTTCGCAGGCGCTCTTGCTCGAAAAGTTTCGGATCGCCGGCATCATCACAGAAGCAGGAGGTACGACGGGACACGCGGCGATTCTGGCCCGTTCCCTGGGCATCCCGTCCATCTCGGGGCTGGTGGGGATCCTAAAGCAGGTAGTGACCGGCGATCTGCTCGCGCTCGATGGCCGGGCCGGCCTGGTCCACCACAAGCCCGATTCGGAGGTCGAGGCCGCCTATCGCAAGATGCAACGCGAGTACGTGAATTTGCGCGATCGCCTGATCGAGAATCGGGACCTGGAGGCCGTGTCGAAAGACGGCACGAAGCTCGAGCTGCTGGCCAACGTGAATAACGTCCACGACGCGGAAGCCGCCTGCCGGGCGGGCGCCACCGGAGTCGGTCTTTATCGCACCGAGTACCTTTTTCTCACCCATCCGAACGTGCCGACCGAGGAGGAGCAACTGGCGGCCTATCGCGCGGTCATCGAGGCGTCGCCCAATCGCAGAGTCACGATCCGCACGCTCGACATCGGTGGCGACAAGCTCGTTCCTTATTTTGGCCACGCGCGTGAGGCGAACCCGTTCATGGGCTGGCGTTCGATCCGCATCACGTCGAGCTATCCGGAGTTTTTCCAGACGCAGCTACGAGCCATCCTGCGCGCGGGGGCTTTTGGCCAGATTAGCTTGCTGTTCCCGATGATCAGCACGCTGGAGGAGGTGCGCGATCTTCGGCGTATGGTTCACCGCACACGAGAGCATTTGCGGCGCGAGAGGATCGCGTTTGCCGACCCGATTCCGCTGGGCATCATGCTCGAGGTACCGGCGGCCGCGCTGTGCGTCAATTCGCTTCTGCGCGAGGTGGATTACGTGAGCATCGGGTCGAACGATTTGACCCAGTACGTGATGGCAGCCGACCGCGACAATCCCAAGGTATCGCATCTGTGCGAACCATTCAGCCCGCCGATCTTTCGGTTGTTGAATCACATTCTGCGCGCGTGCGAGAGACACCGCAAGCCTGTGACGTTGTGTGGCGAGATGGCCGGCCGCCCCCGTTGTTTCCTGCCGCTTTTCGGCATGGGCCTGCGCAGCTTCAGCATGAGCCCGGCATTCGTGCCGACGATCAAGGAGTTGACACGCTGTGCCACGCGCGAGGTGGCGGAGCAGGTCGCTCGGCACGTGCGCCATCTGCGAACGTTCAAGGACGTACGCCAATATCTCACGGCGATGACGAAAAAAGTGTGCCCCAATGCGGCGATTCTGGATACGAAAAAGTGACCGATCCTGCCGCTGCCAGGTCTACTTGAGTGGGGCTTTCGCCAGCCGACGAACCTCGCGCACGCTGATGGCAAGCAAATCCGCGATCTCTTTGACCGATACGCCGCGAGCCAGCGCGCTGTGGACGACCTCCTGCCTGGCCAAGGTTCTTCCTTCCTCTCGGCCCTTTTCAATTCCTTTTTCAATTCCTTTTTCAATTCCGGTTTCGTGGGCTTCCTGCCAAACCTTACTTTTCCGGATGTCCTCCAGTTGAAACATCTTTCGAATCTCCTCGCGATCGAGGCCGGTAAAGCGGCGCAACAGCAACTCTTCAGTCAATTCTATCACCTTCTTGCCCACTTCGCTATGAGTCATCTCGTCTGCCGCCCGATCCCTGAGTTGGTCGACCAGACGCTTGACTTCGTTAGCCGGCGCGGACACCAGTTGCAAAATGCCCAAACCAAACGACGGACTGGCAGGCGTCGGACACTCGTCAAGGAAAATTCGCGTCACGCGCCTGGATCCCAAAAGATCCTCGTAGGCAGCAAGCTCTTTCGGCTCCAACCGGCGGCTCTCGAAAAACGCCACCGCGGCCCAGTCGTTAACGGTAGGGTTCGATTCCAGAAACAGGAACACCTTGGCGAACAGATTGGCGTAGAAGACCGGCGATCGGCGAAATTGCACTTCGACGAAATACGCCGGGAGCCGGGCTTTCTTGGGCCGGTACACTCCATCAATACGAAACGTTTTCTTGATCTCCACCGACTCGAACTCGTATGCGTCCGCCAACGAGGCTGGCTGGCCGAGTAATTCGAACAGGGTTTCCGGCAGCTGCTTCAGAAGTTGGCAGAAGAACGAATCGGTTTCCATCGTCGTGAAAGTAACAAGTCAATTGGCTGAATCAAGAAAATTCGCCCGGCCCAGACGCCCCGTTGGTTCAGGGACGGTTTCCCTGAGTTAGATACAATTACCGTGTAGAGTTGTCAGCAACGCCCACCGAGTGCCGACAAGGAATTACAACCATGACCGACGCTTTTCTCGTTTCCGCCGTGCGCACCCCGATCGGGAAATACCTCGGTGGTCTGGCCGAATTGTCCGCACCAGCGCTTGGCGGACTTGTGCTCAGGGAGGCACTGCGGCAGTCGGCCGTTTCCCCGGGCCTGGTTGATGAAGTCATCCTGGGCGTCGTGTTGCAAGCCGGGCTGGGCCAGAACCCGGCTCGCCAGGCGGCGCTCAAGGCGGGGCTGCCCGATTCCATCGCCGCCTTGACGGTCAACAAGGTTTGTGGGTCCGGATTGAAAGCCGTGATGCTCGCAGCTCAGGCGATTCGCGCCGGCGACGCCGACGTGATTCTTGCGGGCGGCATGGAGTCGATGAGCCGAGCGCCGCATCTTCTGTTCGGCGCCCGGTCTGGCTGGAAAATCGGCGATCAAAAAGCGGTCGATGCGATGATCCAGGACGGTCTCTGGTGTGCTTTTGAGAATTGGCACATGGGCGAGGCGGCGGAACACATCGCGACCAGGTGCGCGATCTCCCGAAGCGATCAGGATCGCTTCGCCGTGCAGAGCCAGCAGCGTGCCGCCCAGGCCTGGGCGGATGGCGCTTTCGACGCCGAGGTGCTGCCCGTCACCGTTGGCTCTGGCGCGAAGGCGAAGACCGTGAGCCGCGACGAGGGCTTTCGTGTCGATTCCAGTCTCGACTCCCTGGAAAAACTCAAGCCTTCGTTCAGCCCGTCGGGCACGGTGACGGCAGGCAACGCGTCGATGCTCTCCGATGGCGCCGCCGCCATCCTTGTCGCATCCTCGCGTGGCCTTGAAAAACTAAAGGCCAGGCCGCTGGCCCGCGTGGTCGCCTATGCGACCTCGGGGATTGCGCCGAAGGATATCTTTCTCGCTCCGGTCGGCGCGGTGCGTCAAGTCTTGCAAAAGGCCAACCTGACGATCAGCGAAATTGACCTGTTCGAGCTGAATGAGGCCTTCGCCGCCCAGATGCTGGCGTGCAATCAAGAACTCAAAATCGACGAGGCGAAGATCAACGTCCACGGCGGCGCGATCGCGCTGGGCCATCCGATCGGCGCGTCCGGGGCGCGCGTCCTCGTTACGCTCCTCCACGCCCTGCAGCGGCGCGAGCTGCGCCGCGGACTCGCCTCGCTTTGCCTGGGCGGCGGCAATGCCGTGGCCATGATTGTTGAACGAAACTGAGTCAGCCCCAAGGCCCACGTTTGCCAACTTTCCATGCGCACTCTCGCAATCGGCGACATCCACGGCTGTCTGCGAGCGCTCGACGCGCTCTTGAACCAGGTGCGCCCACGCCAGGACGACCTTGTCGTCACCCTTGGCGATTACGTCGATCGCGGCCACGAATCCGCTGCGGTACTTGAGCGCCTGATCGACCTGGGCAAGACCTGTCGGCACGTCGCGCTTCTGGGCAACCACGACCTGATGATGCTCGAGTCCCGCGGCGATGCGGAGATCTTTCGCGACTGGTTTTTGTGCGGTGGCGAGCAGACGCTGCAGTCCTATGAGGCCGACCCGCACTGGGACCTCTTTCAGGACGCGATTCCCGCGCGGCACTGGCGGTTCCTCGAAGCGACCTGCGTGCCGTTTTTTGAAACCGATTCCCATTTTTTCGTCCACGCCAACGCCGACCCGGCCCTGGCACTCCCGGACCAACCCGATTACATGCTTCACTGGCACCCGCTCGATGCGGACGGCTCACGCTGCCACGAATCCGGCAAGACCATGATCTGTGGCCACACCGCGCAGCGCTCCGGCAAGCCGCTCGCGCTCGATCACGCGACCTGCATCGACACCTGGGTCTACGGCGACGGCTGGCTGACGTGCCTCGACGTGAAAACGGGGAAATACTGGCAGGCCAATCAAGTCGGCGCCACCCGCCAGGCCTGGCTGGAATGAGCGTTTCGTTTCGCCTATTGGTGAATTGTCGTAGTCGGTTCGTAACGCATTGCCAATCCGGGCAACAACGCATTCAAGGTTGGCAACGGTTGCGACGTTGAAAAAGTCAAAGGGAGTCGCCCGTGGAAGGGCGATCCCTCATCCCGGTGAAGGAAAGTTTGCGGCGCGGCGGCTACCCTAGATCCCAAGTGTTGAACCCGCCTCGGAAAATGATTTCTTGCACTCGATAAAACCAGGTCTCCGCATATTTCGTTTCCACCGGCTCATCCGGCATGAATACTCCGCGCGTTGAGAAATGACACATTCGTCTAGCCACGACCCGAACGGGAGCGCGGGCGCGCCCGTGCGTTAGCCTGCTCGCGCTCCCCTTCGGGTCGCGGCTTAACGTGTCAAACCCTCCAGCGAGTGGTATAACGCGGACGGGACTGCTCACTTGGTCCGTTGTTGCAATCGGTGATCTGCTGTGGTGTAGCTCACCGTGATCATGTACAGGGCGATCAGGCCGGCCGCCACCGCGATGCCGATCATGGCGCCGAAACCCGCGGCCGCGTAGACCGACTCCGGGCTGCGTAGCCGAATCATGAACACGCTGAACAATCCCGCGGACGCTCCGCCGGCGCAGCTGATCAGCGTCTGCATGATGAAATAGATGCTCAACGGGCTGACACGCTGCACCCGCCCGATCGGCAGGCCAAGCAGGGCGTTCATCTTCGCGACCTCATAGATCAGGCCCACACGAGTGCGGATCAACAGGAATGCCATGAACAGAGCGAGCAGCGTCAGCGTCGCGAACGTGATCGGCAGGCACCAGCGTTGAATCTCCTCGACCGGCACGATCAAGTCTCCCTGCGGATTCGCATGGATGATCGCCCCGGAGGCAGTCAACAACAATGACGCGACGGCGAGGTAGATGCCAACGGCGCGATTGCGATCGGTGACAAGTTGGTGGATCGTCCGGCTCGAATGCAGATAGCGCATCCCCGCAGTGACCTCCGACGACCCGCTCGGGTGGAAGCCCGCGGCATTCTCTTCGCCGATCATTTCGATCGCATCGACGACCTTTTCGGAATAGCCTTCGCCGTCCTTGATGTTGAGACTGTCGAGCGACCCCTTGTGCGAATCGGGGAGCTGGGCGACGATGTCCTGCACATCCTTCGGCGTCGATTGGGCATCGCTGGCCATGATGATTTCCCGATTTTCGAGTTGCATTTGCGCCACGATACGCGAAACTAACATTCTACACGCCGCGAACAGAAAACCTACGCCTACATCAAGGAGAGCCTCATGCCTCGATCGCGATTTGCTGTTTTGCTTTGCACCGCCTTGTTGCTCGTCGGCGTTGCGGATTTGCGGGCCCAGGAGAAAACCGGATTCCTCGACAAAGTGTACAGGGAGGGTGACGGCGATGCCAGGTACATCGTCTTCGTTCCCAAGACGTATACGGGTGAGAAGGAATACCCGGTCATCCTGTTCTTGCATGGGGCCGGTGAAACCGGGACTGACGGCAAACGCCAGGCGGCGGTCGGACTGGGCAAGGCGATTCGCAACAAGAAGGGGGACTTCCCGTTCATCGTCGTGTTCCCGCAGTCGCAGAAGCGCACCTGGCGCGCCGGGTCCGGCGATGCCAAGCGGGCGCTTGCCATCCTCGAGGTGGTGCAGAAAAGCTACAAGACCGACAAGAAACGCGTCTACCTCACCGGCCTGTCGATGGGTGGATTCGGCACATGGAGTCTCGCCGCGGCCTATCCCGACCGCTGGGCGGCGATCGCGCCCGTGTGCGGCGGCGGCGATCCCAAATCCGCCGGCAAGATCAAGGACATCCCCACCTGGAATTTCCACGGCGACGCCGACAAGGCCGTCAACGTCAAGCTCTCCCGCGCCATGATTGCCGCCATCAAAAAAGCAGGCGGTAACCCGCGCTATGACGAATACCCTGGCGTTGGGCACAACTCCTGGGACCGCGCCTACGGCAACGCGGAATTGTACACGTGGTTTTTGAAGCATTCCACGAAGTAGAATCGGCGCGCTCGCCAGAGGCGAGCGGCTAAACGACGGATTCATTTTTTGGGGGGACGTAACGATGTTCGCACGCATGCGCTGGTTCGCTTTCACGCTCGCCTTTGCCGCTTTGGCCGCGGTGCCAACGATTGGGCAGCAGAAGAAGCAGGAACGCTTTCTCGGACCCATCGACGTCAAAGTTCCGCACATCTCGACCGACAAGAAGGTCAAGTACGACTACGACATCGTCTTCGTCCGCACGCCGCGCAAGGGGGATAAAGCTCGCAGTTCCTGGACCGAGATCGCCCATCCAGCCATCATGGATGCCCAGGGCGACCTGATGCTGCTGCACCCGGACGGCAGCGAAGAGCGCCTCGTCGAGGGCGGCGCCGACGGCTCGGTCACCGATCCCTACGTTTCCTTCGACGGTCAATGGGTCTACTACTCCCACCTCAAGGGCCTGAAGGGAACCAGCCAGCACGGCCAGCCGCCGTTTCAGGGCGCGGACATTTACAAGATCAACGTCAAGACGAAGAAACTCATCCGGCTCACGCATCAAGAATGGACCCCAAACACCGGCGCCGCCAGATGGTCGAGTGACATGCGAAAGAATGAGAAGGACAAAACCTGGCTCAACTACGGCGTCCTCAACATGGGCCCATGTCCGCTGCCCGGCGGCAAGCTGATCTTCACGTCGAACCGCAATGCCTTCAAGCCGCCGCAGCATCCATCGCCTTGTTTGCAGCTTTTTGTCATGGACGACGACGGCAAGAACGTCGAGATGATCGGCCACCTCAACATTGGCATGGCGCTTCATCCGGTGATCTTGAAGGATGGCCGGGTGATCTTCAGTTCGCTTGAGTCGCAGGGTTTGCGCTCGAGCATCCTGTGGGGTTTGTGGATCATCAACCCGGACGGAACGAACTGGAACCCGGTGATCAGCGCGTTGCTTCCTGGCGAAGGCGCCCCGAACGCGTTCCACTTCCAGAGCCAAATTTCGAGCGGGCACATCATCGCCGAGGAATATTACAACCAGAACAACAGCGGCTTCGGCGGCTATTACAAGCTGCCGCCGCCGACGACGGAGGCCTATGCCGACCCATCGGCGCAAGGGAAAGCGCGGCCCTACAACTTTGGCTCGGCGTACCAGGGAGATCCGCGCAACCCGCCCCTGCGCAACGGGCGCTTCTCCAACGGGCTTGGGAAATACTCGCGCCTGCCGTTCAGCCCGTTCGGCATCGAGTCGTTCACGCGCTTCGCCAACTTCGGCGAAGGCCCCGCCGATCCATCGATCCGCGACAAGCGCGATTCGGCGGCCGTAGGTAAATTTACGCATCCATCAGGCGCCCCGGACAATCACCTATTGACCTGCTACACCCCCGGGCCCGCCAATCATCAGTACGCCCATTACCCGATGCCCGACGGCGGCATCTACCTCATCAAGGACGGCACGCCGATCGACGAACCCGCCCAGATGCGGCTCATCAAGAACGACCCCAAGTTTAACGAGCAATGGCCCCGCGCCGTCGTGCCCTACAAGCGCATCTTCGGCGTGAACGAACCGGTCCTGCGCAAGCCGCTCGCCAACGACGGCTCGCTCTCGCGCCACCTCCCCGAGGGGACGCCCTACGGCTTGATCGGAACTTCCAGTTTTTACAAGCGCGAGAGCTACCCCGGCGGCGGCGTGCCGGAAGGCAGCGTCACCGCCACCTACGTCGGCAAAGGGAAAAACCCCTATCGCGGGCTCGACCCGTTTAACACGTCCGAAAACGGCGCATCGCTCAACTGGGTCAACCAGGGCGCTGACGCGGGCACTTACACCAACGCCGACATCCATGCCGTCCGCATCCTCGTCATGGAGCCGACCACCGATCGCCACCGTGGCTTCAAATCAGGCCGACGCTTCTACAGCCACGCGCAAGAGCGCTTGCGGATCCTCGGTGAAATCCCGGTGCGCCATTTCGGTGAAGCCAGCGCCGGCCCGGGCAAGCAACCCGAGGACACGAGCGGGCACCCGGACACCAGCTTCCTCGCCAAGATTCCCGCCGATGTCGCCTTCACCTTTCAAACGCTCGACAAGCACGGCATGGTGCTGAACATGGCCCAGACCTGGCACCAGGTCCGGCCCGGCGAAATTCGCAACGATTGCGGCGGCTGCCACGCGCATAGCCAGGCTCCCACGCCATTTGAGCATAGCGCGGCTGCCGACAAGGACTACAAGATATTCGACCTCACCACCAGGACGCCGCTGTTGACGACGAAGGCCAAGGACGAATCGAAACGCCAGTGGGACGTGAAAAACGAGACCGGCCTGCGCTACGAGAAAACCGTAAAGAACGCCGAGTATCACCGAGACATCAAGCCGCTGCTCGATCGCAGTTGCGTGCAATGCCACTCCATTAAGGGCAAGGCCGCGGGCGAGTTGGTGCTCGATGACAGCAAGATGATGAACGTCCCCAATCGCGGCATCTCGGTTCCCGGCACCTACTATCGCCTTGCGCTCGACAGCAGCGCGAAGTTTGGCCGCAAGCCGGTGATCCACAACGGCCAGTGGCGGCAGACCAACGCTTCGCGCTACATTCGCAAGTTCCAGTCGCGCCGCAGCCTCTTGACCTGGAAGATCTACGGCCAGCGCACCGACGGCTGGACCAACGACGACTTCCCGACGGAGAAGGTCCCTGGCGACGCAAGCACGCTGACGTGGAAGGGCAAGCCGATTGCCAACACGTCGCAATACCGCAACCTGGCCGATCTCGACTACCTGCCGCCGTCATGTCCCCCCTCTCCCCCCGGGGGAGGGGTTGGGGGTGAGGGTGCGAAGCCGCTTTCGGATGAGGAAAAACGCACGTTCGTCCGCTGGATCGACCTCGGATGCCCGATTGACCTGGACTATGATCCCGCTACGCCGCAAGCGGCTGGCTATGGCTGGATGCTCGACGACAACCGCCCGACGCTGACGGTGACGGAGCCGCGCCCAAACGCCAATGCGAAGCTGACGCGCATCCTGGTGGGCATGAACGATTACTACACGGGCCTGGATATGAAGACGTTCAACGTCATTGCCGACTTCGCCATCGATGGCATCAAGCCAGGCGATAACTTGGGCTCACGTTTCAACGTGAAAAGTCAGGGCGTTTGGGAGTACCGCCTGACGGCGCCGATCGAAACACTCAAGGTGGGCACCCTGACTGTTTCCGTGCGTGATCGCCAGGGGAATGTTTCTCGCATCGTGCGGACCATTCGGGTCGGTTCGCGGTAGTAGGAGGTCGGTTTAGCCGCGGGCCTTTGGCCCGCGTTCTCCCACCAACGCGCTTTCCTCCACTTCCCGAGCCCCCCGTTTGCGCTGGGGGCTGGTCAAGTGCTCATCGACGAACGGTATCGCGGCCAAACGTCTGCGTCATTCCTTGCCGCGCCAGCGCGGCGCCAGTTCGCGGGCGGCAAAACGCCGACTGAAATAGACTCCGCCTTCGTGATAGGCGTGATGACTGTCCGCGAAATATTCGTCGGGAACTTGATCGCGCCAGTTGGCGAAGGCGCAGCCGTAACGGATTGTCAATGTATTCACGTATTCAAGAAAAGCCTTATCCACTTCGGAAGGACGGGCCAGGCGTTGCGGGGTGGAAACCGGAACGTCCACGAGCAGCACCTTGATGCCGGCCGACTGGCAGCACGCCAGCAGGCGCTCCAGGCGCCGCGCCGCCACGCCGCCCAGATGGAAGTCTTGCACCTCGCGAGCAAACACCTGGCCGCCCGCCTCGCGCACCGCGGATACGGCGGCCGTCGTCGCGGGGGGCTTCGGATCATCGAGAATGGGCGTCCCCACGGGCGGATCGCTTGGCGTCAGCGCCGGCGTCGATCCGAACATCCCCTTCACCAGCCGGGTCGCTTCCTTTCGGATGTGATACTTGTGCAAGCACAGCGGCAACAATCGGCCTCGCACCAGATACATGATGCGCCCATTGCGGCACAGCGCGAGGCCGGCTTCGGGAACGTCACGCCAGTCGAGGACGTTCAGAACGTGTTGATAAAGCCAGTTATCCTTGCCCGCCAGACAGCCCGGCTCGACCTCTACGACGACCAACTTCGGTCGATGGCCTTGTTGAAGCAATTCCTCCAGCGTTCGCTCGGAAACGGTTGGATCCCCCGCGGGAAGCGAGGCGTTGAAGGTGCGCGGCGCGCCATCTCCCAGGCGATGCCGCAGCTCCGCGTCCATCACCCCGCAGTCGATATCGCTGCCGAAACGCGAACTGCCCAGGAACACGATCTCCGGCAAATGCTTGCGCGAGTGCAGGTTCGTGAGCATATCATCCTTCATCGGATAGCGCGGCCGCACCCAGGCATAATCGAGGACCAACCCGCCGCTGATTTGCGCGAGGAGAAACAGGCATGGGATCCACAGGAGAATGCGCAGGCCGCGGCGCTGCGTGGCCTTTCGCCGGTCGTGTCGGCCGAGTGGTTTCATGACGTTCCCGCTGGTAGGGTGAAGCGTTTCTTCATCACTGCTGCGCGAAGGCATTGGTGCGCCAGCGTGGCACAAGCTCCTCGGCCGCGAAGCGCCGGCTGAAATAGACTCCGCCTTCGGGATACACATGATGCCCATCGCCAAAGTAGGTGTCCGGAACGCGCTCACGCCAGTCGGTGAAGGAACAGCCGGAGCGTTGTTCAAGCGACGCCAGGTAATCCAGGAACACGGCATTCACTTCCGGCGTACAAGCGCGTCGTTGCGGCGACGACACGGGCACGCCCACCAGAAGCACCGGCACGCCGGCTTCCTTGCACTGTGCAAGCAGGCGCTCCAGTCGGCGCGTCGTGACGCCTTGTAAATGATAGTTGCGCAGTTGCCGGGAGAAATCGGCGTACCCGTCCTGAATCCATTGCTTGGCCTCGGGCGATTGCACCGGCGGTTGCGGGTCGGCGGACACAGGCGGCGGTATCGGCGGATCAATCGTGACTTTTTCCCGTGGCGTTTCAAACTGCGATTTGACCACGCTCACCAGTTCTCGGCGAAGTTGATCATTGTGCAAATACAGGGGCAACAAGCGCCCACGCACCAGAAACAGGATTCGCCCATTTCGACACAGCGCCGGCCCGGCCTCGGGGACGTCGGTCCAGTCGAGCAGGTTCATCGCGTGGTAGTACAGCCAGTTGTCGCGCCCCGCCAGCGCGGCAGGATCGACTTCGAGAACGATCAACTTGGGCCGATAGCCCTCCTGGCTCAACTCAGTAAACACACGCTCGAACGCGGTCGGGTCGCCCTTGCCAAGCCAGGCGTTGAACGTGCGCGGCGCGCGATCGCCGAGTTGAGCGCGAAGCTCGGCATCCATGACCTCGCAATTGATGTCGCCGCCGAACCGAGAGCTGCCAAGAAAAAGGATCTCCGGCGGCCGGGCTCGCGCCTTCAGACGCGCGTAGCGTTCCGCCTGCATCGGATTGCGCACGCGCACCCAGAAATAGTCGAGCACAAGACTGCACGCGATCTGCGCCAGCAGGAACCAGCACGCGATCCACAACAGGATGCGGCGGCCGCGGCGCTCCTTGGCATGTCGGCGTTCGTGGCGGGTCATGTGGCAATCCCGTTCGTCTGTTGTTTAGTGGTTCGTTTCACAAATAACGTCGTGGTTTCCCGGTTCCTTCCCTCAGGCAGCGGAAGCTGCTAAAAAATGCGGCGACGCACGTTTTAGCCAATTCAGCATATCCTGTCGAGTGAACTTCCAGGCAAACGGACGCG
>JACPPF010000008.1 GCA_016191165.1 Planctomycetota bacterium | reverse complement strand
TAAGAGATTGTGGCTACCATCAAGATAAGTTAATATAAGTGTAACAATTCCAGGCAGCTGATGCAAGGAAAATCCAGCTGAAAAGCAGCTGCCAAGGATTTTTGTGTTAGCTCAATAGTGCCCCGTGGGAATCCAGGCTAGTCTCCACGGCTTCACCGCCGTGGCCGAATTGAAGCAACGCATGGAAAGTCTAGGTCGAGAGAGTATTCTTGTTGTCTCCACGGCTTCACCGCCGTGGCCGAATTGAAGCATGCCCAAACTTTACCACACATTCACCGGGGCACGGCGTCTCCACGGCTTCACCGCCGTGGCCGAATTGAAGCGCCACGTTTCTGATCGGTGCCGTCGCCCTCTTGGTGAGTCTCCACGGCTTCACCGCCGTGGCCGAATTGAAGCTGCCGCCAACCAATTCAACTATATGGGCACGGCCTACGTCTCCACGGCTTCACCGCCGTGGCCGAATTGAAGCACCCAATACGAACGGCTCATCGACATGGGCAAGCCCGGTCTCCACGGCTTCACCGCCGTGGCCGAATTGAAGCACCGGAGCATAAACACCAGAGAACGCATGAACGAATGGGTCTCCACGGCTTCACCGCCGTGGCCGAATTGAAGCGCGGTGCGCGCGATGTACTCGATCGCGCCCGTGACGGGTCTCCACGGCTTCACCGGTCTCCACGGCTTCACCGCCGTGGCCGAATTGAAGCACGGTAGTTACTGGTTTTCCAGGCTGTTCGGGCGAAGTCTCCACGGCTTCACCGCCGTGGCCGAATTGAAGCGGGTCGATGATCGCGAACGTGGCATCAGGATCGGGCGGTCTCCACGGCTTCACCGCCGTGGCCGAATTGAAGCTTGCCTTCGGCGGTAACTTTGGCAAGTTCTGCCTGTGTCTCCACGGCTTCACCGCCGTGGCCGAATTGAAGCGGCCTGCAAGCGCGAGCTGGCAACCGGGCGGCGTTGCGTCTCCACGGCTTCACCGCCGTGGCCGAATTGAAGCGAATCTTTTGCTCATAGTACACCTATGTCGCCCGCTGGTCTCCACGGCTTCACCGCCGTGGCCGAATTGAAGCGGGCCGAGGTTGTATTGCCTCAGACACAAGACCGGATGTCTCCACGGCTTCACCGCCGTGGCCGAATTGAAGCGCGGACAACCCTGGTTTGAACAAGGAGGACTACGAAAGTCTCCACGGCTTCACCGCCGTGGCCGAATTGAAGCGATCCGTTCGAGCTAGATCAAATGTTTCGGTCTACGGGTCTCCACGGCTTCACCGCCGTGGCCGAATTGAAGCTAGAGTGCTTGCAATTTCGGCGTCACTGTGGCCCGAGTCTCCACGGCTTCACCGCCGTGGCCGAATTGAAGCGGTGTCGATATCCCGCCAGCAATGGCCCTGGCCACGTCTCCACGGCTTCACCGCCGTGGCCGAATTGAAGCGACCCAGTCGGAGCCATCAACGACGCCTTCCGGATTGGTCTCCACGGCTTCACCGCCGTGGCCGAATTGAAGCGGCCAACGACTCTGCCAAGGACGCCTCGAATCTTTTGCGGTCTCCACGGCTTCACCGCCGTGGCCGAATTGAAGCACTACCTGCCCCCATGCGCTTGCCACGTTTGGGAGTGTCTCCACGGCTTCACCGCCGTGGCCGAATTGAAGCGCGGGCGGTCTCGGTAGAATACAACCCCGAGCGTGTAGTCTCCCATCGACTGCCAGCGGCGCGATGGCGAGGCCGGAGTTTCCAAGTTGGCGTTTGATTACGGCATTCTCTATTCACTCCGGGCCCCTGGGCCTACTTCTTCGCCCGAGCTTGCCAGACGAAGCAGCACATTTGAATCTACTCATCCCCTGTGCTCGCATCAGTCCACTTCCGGCCTCGGACGATTGGCCCAGTGGCCGCGTTGGCCAGCAACCGGTCGAAGTACGCGCGAATGTCGCCGATTTCGTCCGGGCTGTAAGCGGTCAATCCACCGATATAGCCGTCGCGATTGAATTGCTCAATCTGTTCGCGCGTCAGATGGCGCGGCCGATCGTTGGTTGCCGGATGAAACCGTAAATCGCGCGGTAGCGCGGCAAGATCATTTTGATCGGGGACGGCCTTGAATTCGGATTTGAGTGTCGACATGCAAGCGACTCCCTGGACTTGTTCCACACTTTTACATCCCCCACGTGGGGTTGATTGAGTTCATCCTATTGGCCTCGACCCCAGATCAGCGGTTTCCCGATCGGTGCAATGCCAGCTTCATCCTAAACCAAGGCTGCCAATTGCTTGCTCACCGGTGGCGCCATCCACGGGCGAACATCCTCGGCACACTGGGCCGGGACCCCGATCAACTTGGCCTTTCCTTTTCGCAACCGGTCCTTACAATTCCGAAAGGTAAGCCATGTGAAAAGTCCTGAAAAGAATGTTCCAGCAAAAAGTACAACCACCCGTTGAAAAACCGCTGTGGGAACACGCTCTTTATCTCAAGCTATTCATCACGATTAGCGGCGGCGTGTGATTTCAGCCCAATTTCTCCGCGCACTCCTTGCGCGCTCTTAAAGCTCTTTAACTGATCCTGGACCAAGCGTTTAATGCTCCCGGCCTGGGCATAAGGGATTCCCATGTCTGATGGTGGGTTTCAACCCGTGAGCAGAGTTTCCGCGGTCGCACGCGAATCGCCGGTCGCGCGCTGGTTGCGGCTCTTCGTCCGATTCCTGGTTGTGGAGTCGTCGAACGGCTTCGTCTCCTCTGCGAATGGAACGGGCAAGGCGGGTTGCACATGCATGGAAGAAAGGATTACACATGTCGGTTGAACTGCGCATGCGTTTCTCAAGAGGCTTGCACATGGGATTTCTGATCGCCGGCATCGTGGGTCCTGCCACCATGGTGATGGCGTGGTTTCAGTGGCACGCCGAGCGGCGCATCGATCAGGATGACCTGGATCGGCGGGCGCGGCTGCTGGTATTCCAGCTCAAAGAAAGTGCACAGGACGCCCTCCGACACCCTGACCGAGAGGCGGCCAAGGAACTGGCGGGGCAACTCGAAGGGCATAGTCGCCTGATTGGTTTCGCGGTGTTTCGAGCCGGGGGAAACAAAGTCGCCTCGGGAAAAGGGCTCTCCCAATACATGGTGGAAATCCAGCCGGTCGTCGCCGAGGCGCTCGGTGACAAATCGGAGGCAATCGGAACAATTCGGTCCCACGACACGGTCGTTCATGCCCTGGCCACCAGACTCACCGACGCGCAGGGAGCAACGCGCGGCGTAATCGTTGCCGTGCACGATGTCGCGCATCTTGAGGAACGCGCCACCGCGCGAATGATCCGGTACGCTTTCTGGAGTCTTGCCGTGACGTTCATGTTGTTCGCCCTGGTAACTGGTGTAACCTGGCTTGTTTACGATCGCCCACTCAAGGACCTTGCGGAATGGATGCGACGGCTAAGAACGGATAACGCGCCTGACGCGCCGCCCTGGAACTTGCCGGTGGCGCTATTGGCCAAGGAGACCGAACACCTGGCTGCTTCGTTTCGAGCGGCACGGTCGAGCGCCGCGGCGGACTCAAACGGGGTCCTCGCCGATCACAAGCATTGGACCCGCGAGCGGTTGCGTGCCCAGGCCCTGGATTGTCTGGACGGCGGGCAGCTGGTCGTCGTCAGCAATCGTGAGCCCTACATGCACCAACTGAACGACGGCGAGCCGTGCTTGATCGTGCCTGCTGGCGGACTGGTGACGGCTTTGGACCCGGTGTTGCAGGCTTGCGGCGGCATCTGGGTGGCCCATGGCGCAGGGGATGCGGACCGGCAAACAGCCGATGCCCAGGGGAACCTCTCCGTCCCCCCAGGCGATGGGCGCTACACCCTGCGACGCGTCTGGATCACACGCGAGGAAGAGCAAGGCTACTACTACGGGCTGTCAAACGAGGGTATGTGGCCGCTTTGCCACCTGGCTCATGAACGACCAACCTTCCGCGCCTCGGATTGGGAGCTTTATGTGGAGGTCAATCGCCGATTCGCCGCGGCCGTTCTGGAAGAAATCGGCGCAAGCGGAGCGACCGTGCTGGTGCAGGATTATCACCTCGCGTTGGTTCCTCAGATGTTGAAACAGGCGCGGCCGGACCTGCGCGTCGGCGTCTTCTGGCACATTCCATGGCCCAACCCAGAGGCGTTTCGCATCTGTCCCTGGCGAACCGAGATCTTGAATGGCATCCTCGGCGCCGATCTCGTCGGCTTCCATCTACAACAATATTGCAATAACTTCCTGGACACCGTCGATCGGATGCTCGAGGCACGGCTCGACTGGGATCACTTTGCCGTCGAATTGGGCGGACACAGCACACTGGTGCGGCCTTTTCCTATCAGCGTCGAAAGTTGGACGGAACGTCGCATTCCGACGGGCGACGCATTAACGCAGCAAATCGCGCGCTTTCGAGAGCGGTACAAGTTGAGTCAAGGCCAGATTCTGCTGGGTGTGGATCGAATCGACTACACCAAGGGCTTGCCGGAGCGATTTCGTGCCTTTGGTCGGTTCCTTGAAAAGCACCCGCGACACCGTGGCAAAGTCAGCTTCGTACAACTCGGCGCGCCGAGCCGGACTCACCTTCGGCGCTACCGCGACCTGATTGTCGAGCTCGAGTCGCTTGCCGACGAAATCAACTGGAAGTTCCAAACCGACAATTGGATGCCAATCCGGTTTCTGGTCGAACACCATGACGCTGCCACGGTGCATGCGTTTATGCAAATGGCATCGGTTTGTGTCGTCAGCTCCCTGCACGACGGCATGAACTTGGTGGCCAAGGAATTTGTGATCGCCAAACCGAAGTGTGACGGCGTCCTGGTGCTTTCCGAATTCGCCGGCGCCGCGCGTGAACTGCCGGATGCCCTGATCATCAACCCCTACGACACGGAGCAGTTTGCTGACGCTATCCGTTGCGCGGTGGAGATGGATGCCGACGAGCGTACGGCACGAATGCACCGAATGCGGCAGTCTGTCGAGGAACGCAACGTTTACTGGTGGGCCGCCTCGTTTTTGACCGAGCTTTGCGGCACGCGGATTTCCGATTCAAGGGCAAAACCACAGTAAAGGTGCCATGGTGAATCATTCTCTTCACGAACACCTGCCGTCCGTCGCAGCCCGCGTGAGGAATGCTGGGCACGTGTTGCTTGGTCTGGACTTTGATGGCACGCTTTCACCCATTGTGGAGGACCCATCCAAGGCAGAATTGAGTTTGGAAACGCAAGACATAATCAAAGCGCTTGCAGCAATCCCAGGAATCTCCGTTGCCATCGTGAGCGGACGAAGCCTCCAGGATGTACGCGGCAGGGTCGGAATCGACGGCCTGATCTACGCAGGAAATCACGGCCTCGAAATTCACGGCCCCGGCCTTTCTTACCTGGATCCGACAGCGGTCAAGGCGCGAAGGGCACTCGGCTGGCTCGCGGCCGCTCTTACCAAGGGTTTGTCGCAAATCACAGGGGTTATCGTGGAAAACAAGTCTTTGACCCTTAGCGTGCATTGTCGGCAAGTAGCGATCGAGGATAGGGAAACCGTCTTTCGTCATGTTCAGGCCGCGGCTGCCGTCGCGCCGGATTGCTTCCGCATCAGCGTGGGGAAGCTGGTCTACGAGGTGTGCCCGCAGGCCCATTGGCACAAAGGGTCGGCAATGCGCTGGATCGACGGTCAAATAGGCAGGCAGAATACGTTGACCCTCTATTTGGGTGATGACCGAACCGACGAAGACGCTTTTCGCACACTTGCTCATGGAATCACCGTAAAGGTCGGCGAACCTTGCGAAACTGCCGCAACCTATCATCTTGATAGTCCGGCTTCGGTCCGGGAGTTTCTTTACTGGCTCGCGAGTCTCAACCAACAAGGAGGACAACCATGATCGAAAAGGATCCGCTCTGGTATAAGGATGCGATCTTCTACGAAGTCTACGTGCGCGGCTTTCAAGACAGCACGGACGACGGCAACGGCGACCTACGCGGACTGACCGATAGGCTTGACTACCTCCACGAACTCGGCGTGAATTGTCTTTGGCTCATGCCGATCTTTCAATCTCCCCTGAAGGATGACGGGTATGATATTTCCGATTTCACCAAGATCGACGAAGCGATCGGCAATGTGGAGGGCTTCCGAACTCTCACCGAGGCAGCACACGAACGCGGCATTCGTGTCATCGGCGATCTGGTCATCAGCCATACGTCCGATCAGCATCCTTGGTTCCAGGAAGCTCAAAACGACCGTTCGTCTCCAAAACGGGACTACTACGTTTGGAGCGATACCCAGGAGCGTTACAAGGACGCTTGCGTGATCTTCACCGATTCGCAGGAATCGAACTGGACTTGGAGCCAACGGGCCGGACAATTCTATTGGCATCGCTTCTTCAGCCATCAGCCGGATTTGAACTACGACAATCCTGCCGTCCGTCGCGAAATCCTGGATGTGATGGCGTTCTGGCTCAACCACGGCATTGACGGATTCCGTGTCGATGCCGTTCCCTACCTGTTCGAACGCGAAGGAACCAACTGCGAGAATCTGCCCGAGACCCATGAATTCTGCAAAGAAATGCGTCGCTTCGTTGATGCCAACTTCCCTGGGACCGTCCTGCTCGCCGAGGCCAATCAATGGCCGGACAAGCTCGTGCCGTACTTCGGGACTGGCGACGAATTTCACATGGCGTTCAATTTTCCTCTCATGCCGCGCATGTTCATGGCCATTCGCCGCGAAGAGGCCAAGCCGATCATCGACATCATGCAGAACATGCCGGAGGTTCCGTCGAATTGCCAGTGGGCGTTGTTCCTCCGCAATCATGATGAATTGACGCTGGAAATGGTTACCGACGAAGAGCGCGACTACATGTACGCCGAGTACGCCAAAGATCCACGCATGCGCCTCAACAAGGGCATCCGACGCCGGCTGGCTCCACTCATGGACAACAGCCGGCGGAAGATCGAGCTACTGTACAGTCTCCTTCTCACGTTGCCGGGCAGCCCGGTGTTCTACTATGGCAATGAAATTGGGATGGGAGACAACATCTACCTCGGCGACCGCAACGGCGTTCGCACACCCATGCAATGGACCGGTGACCGCAACTCAGGCTTCTCAAGGGCCAAGCCCTCCAAACTCTACCAACCACTCATCCTGGACCCTGTCTACAACTACCAGGCAATTAACGTTGAGGCACAACTGCAATCCCCCACGTCCCTGCTAAACTGGCTACGACGATTGATCAACGTTCGCAAGAAGTATCCCCTCTTCGGCAGGGGTTCCCTGCGTTTCGTGCCTTGTGAGAATCCACGCATCGTCGCCTATGTCCGCGAATTCGACGGAACGGCCGCACTGGTCATCAATAACCTGTCGCGCTTTGCTCAACCCGCCTCGCTCGACTTGCGGGATTTCGCGGGAATGACGCCTGTGGAAATGATCGGCAACCATTCCTTTCCACCAATCCGACACGAACCCTATTTCCTCAGCTTGAGTCCCCATGCCTTCTTTTGGTTTTTGCTAAAAAGCAGAGACTGATCGAAACGGGCGCCGCCGCCAAACTTCGGCAAAGGCCGATCTGTCGCGATTGAAAAGAAGGAAGCTTTGCTGCGGTCAAAATGTTAAGATGTCTGCGAAATGGCCGGGCGTCCGGAGAGGCTTTAAATCGAAATGCATTCCACCGGTCTCGGTCCGCAGGCGATTTTAGCGCGACAGCAAGGGATTCGCGTTCGGCATCTGTGTCGTCTGACGGTCCGGCCAATCCGGAACCAAAGAATTTACTCCCCTTCACGAGGACAAAGCGGCGGAACATGAACAATCATTTTGCGAATCGCGTTGCTCGGTCACCGGAGGATCTCGCGGCATCGGCCGTGCGACTGCATTGCGGCTGGCAAGCGAGGGCGCGGACATTGCGTTCAGTTATGTCAGCCGCGTTCGCGAAGCTGAAGAGACCGCCGCGGCAATCCGCGCCCTTGGCCGTCGCGCGGTCTACTGTCCTTGTAACGTCGGCAATCCCGATGACGTCAAACGCCTGGTTGCCGAAGCTCGCCAGCTTGGTCCGATCGACTTGCTCGTGCATGCCGGCGCCATCAGCAACATTCAGGACCACCGCACGCTTTCGCTGGACCTCTGGCGTGAGACCATCGACGTCAATCTCACGGGCACGTACCTCGTCGTGTTTGCGGTGAAGGACGAGATGATTGAGCGCGGCTTCGGTCGAATCGTAACGATCTCCTCGGTGGCGGCGCTCAGGCCACGCAAGATGCAAATTCACTACGCCTCCGCAAAGGCGGGCGTTATCGCCTTTACCTGTTGCTGTGCAGAGGCATTTGCTCCACACAACGTTCGCGTCAACTGCGTGGCGCTGGGACTGACTGACACCGAGATGGCACGCGTGCTAACTCCGGAAATGATGCAGACGGTGGTTGAGCAAACTCGCCTTGGCCGACTCGGAACGCCCGAGGAAATGGCGGCCGTGATTCGGTTCCTCCTCAGCGAAAAGTCGAGCTTCATGACGGGACACACGCTGGGCGTTAGCGGCGGGCGGATCATGCTTCCGTGACATCCGGTTTCGTACGGGACCGAGAATTGGGGTCGCCTCGGGCTTGACGACCCGCTACTTGTCCGTTGTGTCGTAATGCCGGCGCGGTCAAGACCAACGGCAACCTTGCTTACATCAAAGGAATTACGGTCGACAGCTCCGACGTATCCATTGTGCCGAGGTTCGTCGCCGTGGCGATGATCCGTTTGCCTGCGATGGGGGCGAGGCCGACGGGGAGGACCTTGACGAAGTTGCCATTGGGGTTGCTCGAGTTAATCGTCACATCGACATAGCCGAGGTACATCTCCGCGTTGCCCAAGCCGGTGCCGAGGAAGAACTCGATTCGGAAGGTTGTGAACAGGCTACTGTCGAGAGCGCCGGTGATCATGGTGCTACCGACCTGGGTGAGGGCGACGCCCAACGTGGGTTTGTTCTGCGTGTTGTTCGCTCCGGCGTCGCCGTCGCCGCCGTCGTTGGGGGTGGCAGCGTTATCGGAACCGAGATCGATGCCGATGAGGTTGTTGCTGTAGATGCGGTTACCCAGGACCGCGTTGCCGAAACCGGCATCGACGTTGAAGGGTGCGCCGTCCGACCCGATGCGGACTCCGTTACCGAGGTTGAAGGCAATGACGTTGGCCGCGCCCGGCGTGACTTCGAGCTTGCCACCGATGGTGTTGAGAACGGCGAAAGCGCCGGTGATTAAGACGCCGTGCGAGCCGTTGCCCAGTGGGAGGACGCCGCCGGCCTGGGTGCCAATCTTGTTGCCCTGGACGAGATTCTCCGAAATGGAGGAACCGAGGAACCCATTGGTGTCATTGATGACCAGGCCGAATCGCGAGTTTCCGGAGATGACGTTGGCAGCGAAGGGGACGGTGCCGCCAACCAGGATGCCATGGGTGTCGCCCTGGAGAACGACCCCGTCCTGGTTGGCGAGGGCGGTAGTGCCGAGGACGTCGGTGCCGATGTAATTGCCGTGCACGATGATCGACGCGATGGCCGGCCCCGAGGGCGTGCCAACAACGTTGCGTGCCATGCCGCTATCGGTGACCTGAACGCCGTCGCCGGTGTTGCCGGAGATGAGGTTGCGCTCCGCCACGGTCAGTCCGCCGATGTTGGTGGTATTGATGGCGTTCGTCATGGCGAAAACGTACGCCAGGCTGACGCCAATGCCGTTGCCGAGCCCTGCCTCGGTGCCGGTGAATCCGGTGCCGATGTAATTGCCGACGACGGCATTGCCGACCGTGAGGGCCCCGGCGGTGAAGACGTCATGGATATAGACGCCAGCGTAGGAGTTCCCCGATATGAAGTTGCGCGCACCTGGCGACGTGGTCAAACCGCCGATGATGTTGGACGTCGCGCCATTGGTGATCTCGACGCCGATGAGGTTGGAGCGTGTGGACAACCCTGCAGGCTGCAAGCCGATGGTGTTGCCCCGAACCAGGTTGAAATTCGATCCCGAACCGGTTATGACTACCCCGCCCTGGGCATTGCTGACGATGATGTTGCCCGCGTTGGCGACACCGGTGGGATTGCCGATGGTGTTGTGATGGGCGCCGCCGGAGATCTGCACACCGATGTTGTTGCCCAGGACGAGAGTCATGGTGCCGTTGTTGGTGCCGATGACATTGCCGGCGACGATATTGAGTCTCGTGCCCGGGTCGGCGAAGTGCACGCCGGCGCCGAGGTTGGCGGAGATGAAATTGCGTGCACCGGGCAGGGATGCGAGGGTGCCGCCGATGACATTGCTGGCGGCGCCGACGCCGACGTGGACGCCGTCGCCGGTGTTGCCAAGCGCCGTGTTGCCGTCGGTTTGCAGGCCGATGTAGTTGCCGCGCACGAGGTTGAGGTCGGTGCCGATGTCGTCGAGGCGAACGCCGTCGCGTCCGTTGCCGCTGATGACGTTGCGGAGTGCCGATGTGAGGCCGCCGATGGTGTTGCTCTTGGCGCCGGCGGCGATGTGGACGCCGTCGAAGAGGTTCGGGAACGCGGCCGTGCCACTGGTGTTGGTGCCGATCAAATTGTTGGTGACGAGGTTCAAGTTCGTGCCGCCCCCGGTGATGTTGACGCCGAAGGTGACGTTGCCCGAGATCGTGTTTGCCGCCGGGCCGCCGATCGTGTTGTTCGTTGCGCCGCCGACGATCCAGACGCCGACCGTGTTGGGCACCGTCGCGTTGAGGGCTCTGTTCAGGCCGATGGCGTTGCGCTGGATTGAGTTGAGTGTGGTGCCGACGCCGTTGATGGTGATGCCGGCGCGCCTGTTGCCGGAGATGATGTTGCCCGCGCCGGGTCCGCCGACGCCGATGCCATTGCTGGTCGCCCTGTTCGAGATAAAGATGCCGTCCAGTCCGTTGGCGATGGGGGCGGCGCCGGCCAGATTGGTGCCGATGAGGTTGCCCTGAATTTGATTGCCGACCGTACCCCCCACGCCGGCACCGTCAATGGCGATACCGTGGAAGCCGTTTCCGGAGATAACGTTGCCCAAACCCGTGCCAGGCGACCCGGTCAACCCGCCGATCACATTGCTGGCGGAACCGGGAATGCCGCCGACAATCCAGACGCCATTGCCGAGGTTTGGCACGGCAGCTGTGCCGGTCTTATCTACGCCGATGCGGTTGCCCTGTACCTTGTTCGCCGACGCACGGTTGATATGAATCCCGCCGCGCCCGTTGCCGCTGATGACGTTACCATCCGTGGGCCCGGCGCCGCCGATGGTGTTATTGCCGACGGCCAGGACCAGGACGCCGTCGAGAACATTGGGGACGGCAAATGCGCCATTGACGTCGAGGCCGATGAAGTTGCCCTTGATGACGTTGAGTGTTGTGCCTGGGTTGCGGAGAAGGACGCCGGATCCACTGGGGGTAGGTAAGGTTTTGCCGTTGCCGCTAATGATATTGCGCTGAAGATCGTTGATCCCACCGATGAGGTTGCTGAAGCTGCGAATCTCGATGCCGGCGAGTCCGTTGCCCTGCGCCGCCGCCCCTGCGGAGTCGGTACCGAGGTAGCACCCCTGCACGGTGTTGCCGCTCGACAAAACCAGGATGCCGTCGACCGCATAGCGGTTAATGACGAGCGAGTTGATGGTACTGCCAGCCGAGCCCGCTCCCAAGGTCAAGCCGCTGCTAAAGAAACCGGCGGCGGTGCCGTTCAGCTCGATGAGTGGAATGCCGATCGTTCCGCCCACGAAGGCGGTTTCCGTGGCGCCGTTAATAAAGACCCGCGTGTTGATGGTTTGAAACGGGTGCAACTGCCCATTCTACAGGTGAATTTACGTCTTTGAATCGAGAAGGAGCAGCGTTTTGATGGATTAATTGCACGGAGCGCAGCTGAAAAGGAGCATGGAGCATATCCTTGCCGTTACCAAACCTCGGCTCGG
>JACPPF010000061.1 GCA_016191165.1 Planctomycetota bacterium | reverse complement strand
GAGATCTTGCAAATTCTCAGCATCACGCTTTTCGAGAAAACCCAGCTTTTTACCATGCTAAACGCACTCGGCGAACAGAAGGAAAAAACGCCCAGTCATAAACAGTTGACACTATTCGACATATAACCGGACAGTAGTGTCCGGAAAAGAGTTGATGAGGTTTTGCAAATTAAGCTGAAGAAACCAGGTAGCTGCCGGATAAGAGCCGACCGTCTTGCATTTAATAAGGGTTGGCAAGATGTAGCGCGACTCCTGCGGGCAAACTGGCCGGCAGTTGATTCACTTGCCTTGGCTGCACTTGAACGGGGCGAACTCGACGGGTCAGCAATCCTTGACGTGAATTGCTTTCTACGGTTGGCTCCGGCGCGACGATGCACGCGACAACGGCTCATGCCGCGTTCCGTGCCGGTGGAAAGGGCCGTTTCGGTCCTTTATCGGCAACAAAAAAAATATTTTCCAAGAAATGCTATCCGCATGCCATGCGTGCTCTGGACGGCGTGGCCCCCTATGGCGGTGGTCGCTTCGTTGACAGATGACAACGAGTGCCTTATGATTTCTTTGGGTGTGGCGATCACCCCGGCCAAGATCAAGGGAGGCCGGCCTCATCCATGTCAGCTTCGACCCGCGGCGTCCCTCCGTCGGGCTTGGCAAGCCGTTATTCCCCATTTGGGCTGTTCAGCCCGGGAGGCTTGCCGTGCGCACGTGTTTTCTCCGTGGCCAATCCTACCAAGAGTTTTCCCCGGACCATAAGTGGACCTTCTTCTTCGATCGCGTTTTCTCGCAGAAGACGATGCACAAATCCCGCAGCGTGGAAGGGGGCCGGCCATGAACGACCCCGAACGAGGGACAGGGCATCAAGCTTCTGATTCCGAATCCGACCGACGCGCAATCACTCTGGCCGATGTCGTTCATGAGCTGCGCGCCATAAGGTCCGTATTGGCGAGCCAGCAAGCCGAGCTCTTGACGGCGAAGGCTGCGGCGAGGTTTCTCAGCATCAGCGTTGCAACTCTCTATCGGCGTGCAGCGAACATCGTGATCCTGAAGCCGGTTGCCGTGAGCCCAGGTAGCAGGCGCTGGAAACGGGCGTCCCTAATGCAATATGTTGCCGGCCTTGAGCCGGGACCGGAAAAACTGAAGCGAAAAAACTGATCTGCTGACCTTTTCTTGTTCGATCGTGAAACGTAAACTCTTTCCAGCTGATTGATCCCTTGGCTGAGCTTCCGTGGGTCCAGAGAACCTGGCACACGGTAGCCAGCCACTTTCGACAAAGGACATCCTGATATGGCGTCCCTCTTTCGTGCTACGACCAGTCACTACTACTCCGCCGACGGCCGGCGGTGCGACAAAAACACCCCCGGCGCGAGCAAGAAACCGACCAAGTCAAAAACTTGGTCCGGAC
This sequence comes from Planctomycetota bacterium, assembly GCA_016191165.1. GTDB lineage: Bacteria > Planctomycetota > Planctomycetia > Gemmatales > Gemmataceae > SIAQ01. The sequence goes on along the minus strand of JACPPF010000061.1, from coordinate 38,294 downwards.
GTTACAGAGACGCGGCCGGAAGACAAATCACCGTGGCCCTCTCGACCAACAAGACTGTTGCCCAGCAGATGCTTGCCAAGCTCGTGACGGATGCTCAGCTCGGCAAGGTCGGCCTCGTAAACCCTTTCAAGGATCAGGGCGAAAAGCCGCTGGGTGAACACATTGACGATTTTCGCGCAGCGTTAGCAGCACGGGGGAACGCCCCCCGTTATGTCTCGCTCGTTCATGCTCGCCTCAAGGCTCTGTGCGACGGTTGCGAGTTCCGTTTTCTTGCCGACATCTCGGCGTCGAAAGCGACCGACTGGCTTGCCAAGCAACGAAGCGACACACAGATTTCCGATTTGCCTAAGGATCAGGTTGAGTTTACCCGCAGTGAAGCTGCAGCAGCTCTCGGTATGACCGTCACGGCGTTTCGCGATGCCGTCAAGCGGCAAAGCCTGGCGGCCATCGGCGCCGGCAGATCGCGGCGCTATTCGCGGGCAACTGTGGAGGCGGTACGCGATCGGCTCGGCAGGGGTAGCAGCGTGCAAACTACGAATTATTATTTATCGCACCTCAAAAGCTTCTGCCATTGGATGGTGCGGGACGGGCGCATGGCTCAAAGCCCCGTTTCTCACCTCGAAGCGAATAACGTCGAGGTTGACCGCAGGCATGACCGGCGCGAGTTGACGGCCGAGGAGTTGACTCGTCTGCTCGTTGTCACTCGGGCCAGCAAACGGACCATGCGGGGAATGAATGGCGAGGATCGTTTCCACCTGTACCTCACCGCATGCGGGACAGGGCTCCGAGCGGGCGCATTAGCGAGCTTAACGCCGGCCAGCTTCGAACTTGATGGTGAAACGCCAACGGTCACTCTTGCGGCCCGAAGAAACAAATCCCGAAAGCCACGTGTTCAGCCTTTGCCCAGCGAATTGGTTGATTTGCTCCGGGGGTACCTGGCGAATCGGCATCCCGACGTTCCGGTCTGGGGCGGAGATTGGGCAGAGAGGGGAGAGGGGGCTGAAATGTTGCGAGCGGATCTGCAGGACGCCGGCATCCCCTATATCGTGAGTGGACCCAATGGTCCGCTATACGCCGATTTCCATTGCCTCCGGCATTCCTTCATCACGGCGCTTGGGCGGGCTGGCGTGGACCTGCGGTCGGCTCAGGAGCTGGCAGGCCATTCGAGCCCGGTCTTGACTGCCAAATACATGCATGTCAGCCTGCATGATCTTTTGGGCAGCGTGAAAAAATTGCCGAGCTTCTTGCCAAGCGGATCAGGGACAGAAGTCGCCGCGATAACAGCATCGGAATCCGAAGCGGGCCGTTTTGCCCGTACTGAAGCCGTACACTCCATTGACCAAACATGCGTCAACGTGAGAAGACATGGTCCGGATGCCTACGAGGCGGGCTGGAAAGGTGCCGCTACGCAACTCGTTCTCTTTCGGGTGGTTGAGACGAGATGCGGCGCGGTGAGCGAGGGTGAGACAAAGAGGCCCCTCCCGGATTCGAACCGGGGATGGCGGATTTGCAATCCGCTGCCTTAGCCGCTTGGCGAAGGGGCCGACCCTTTTGACGCTTACCTTTGTTACAATCGACAAATTCCGTCGCGTACTTTAATCTTGCCGGCCACGGCCAGGTTGCCGGGCTTTGCCAATCCTTGATGTTAAGGATCAGCTGGCGGCGCGTCCATAGGCGGAAAGCCGCGCGCCCAAAAAACAGACGCACGCTGAACAAATGCTTGACCCTGGAACTGCTTCTGCGATAATTTCCTCATCTCGCCGGAATTCTCACCTTTTGCTTGAGGTTACATCATGCCTGCTGGTTCGCTTTTTCTTCGTGTTGTTGCCGTCGGCGTCACCTTGGCGCTGACCGCCGTTGGCGCGTTCGCCGACAACTGGACCCGTTTTCGTGGCTCCAACGGGACCGGCATTTCCACCGACAAGAACATTCCGGTCAAGTTCAACGCCAACAACGTGCTCTGGAAAATTCCTGTCGGGGATGGTAACGCCAGCCCGATCATCTGGGGCAATCGGCTCTTCCTTCATGCGACCACCGTGGACGGCGCCGAGCGTTCCCTGACATGCTACGATGTCGCCAATGGCAAACAACTCTGGAAAAAAACGCTCAAGGGCAAGAAGGTCAAGATTCGCCAGGATAGTTCCATGGCCTCCTCCACGCCCACCACCGATGGCGAGGCCGTCTACGTTTCCTACTGGAATGGCAAGGACATCATCGTCACGGCCTATGACTTTACCGGCAAGGAACTCTGGCATCGCAATCTCGGCGCGTTCATCAGCCAGCACGGCCCCGGAGCGTCGCCCGTTCTTTACAAGGACAAGCTCATTCTTGCCAACGACATGGATTCACATTTCGACATCAAGACCTCGAAGAAGCCAGTCACCCGCCCGTCCGTGCTCTTCGCGCTCAACAAAAAGACGGGGCAGACCGCCTGGGAGAAGCCGCGCGAGGCATACCGGGCCTGCTATTCGGCGCCGTTTTTCTTGACGGGCAAGGCCGGCAAGCCAGAGATGATCGTCACGAGCACGACGGCTATCACGAGCTACGACCCCGATACGGGAACGCCCAACTGGAACTGGAAATGGACCTTCAGCGAGATGCCGCTGCGGACCGTTGCCTCGTCGATTTACGTCAACGGCGTCATCCTGGCGTGCAGCGGCGACGGGCGCGGCGATCGCAGCATGGTCGCCGTGGCGACCAACGGTTTTGGCAAGGACGCTCGGCCCGACTTGCTCTGGGGGAACCAGAAGGAGTTTCCGTACGTGACCTGCCCGCTCGCGCTGGGCGGACACATTTACATCGTTAACGACTCCGGTTTCGCCGGATGCTTTGAACCGAAGACCGGCAAGAAGAATTGGTTTGAACGCCTGCCCGGCGCAAGGTTCTATGCATCGCCGGTCTTGATCGATGGCAAGATCTATGCCGCCAGCGAGCAGGGGGACGTGTACGTCACCGCGACCAACCCGAAGGAATATCAACTGCTGGCCAAGAACGCGCTGGACGAACGCATTCGTGCGACGCCCGCGGTGGCCGACGGCCGGCTGTACATTCGCGGGCAGTTCAATCTTTATTGCATTGGCAAGTGATGGCCATCCACAAGCGGCTTTAGCTGCTGGAGCTGCGATAGCGCCGCAATGCCGCCCGGAAAACGTAGCGGCTCACGATCAAGACCACCACCGCGGAGCCGAGGGCGTACCACGCCAGCCAGCTCGGCTCCAGCGTTTTCACCATCATGCGTGCCGGCACGTTGGTGACCAGCATGATCGGGATGACGAACGAAAAGAAAAACCCCGCGGGCGTCGCCCAGTTTCCGTGCGAGAAGATCTCGCGCGGGTAGCGCATCAGGGTCGTGAACAGCCACCACATTTCGTACAAACTTTGATTGCGCATTAGCCAGATCGACGCTGACGTCAAAAGCAACAGGAAGCCATACGCCAGTGCCGCGCCGCTGATGAAGAGGGCGACGAAGGCAAAGATCTGAGAGTAATTCAACACCCACCCGGATGTCCACAGGGCGTAGCCCATCACACCGAGGCCAAGCAGGAAATTCGGCGCGCACGACCAGTCGATGTGCTTGCAACTGACGAGAAACTGCTCGTCGATCGGCTTGAGCAGGAAGAAGTCGAGGTCGCCGGTGCGAATCAGGTCGGCGAATTGATTGCAATTCTCAAGGAAAAGCGTCTCGATCAAACCGCCCATCGCGAAGTAACAGCCGATGAAGAAGAGGTACTGGTTGACGTCCCAGTTCTCGATGTGTGTAGTCTGTTGAAAGAGCGTGAAGTTGAACACCAACAAGATGGCCAGCCAGAGGACCTCGACGAAAATCTTCACCAGGAAATTGCCGCGAAACGCCATCTCGCCCAGCAGGCTGAACTTGGCGAGGGAGAGCCACAGCTTCAGGTAACGCCACACGATGAACCACTCCGCGAAGTTTGGCCGCGACGCGCAGCGAAGCGCGACCGTTTGCCAGGCGAACCGGCCTAGCCTCCATAAGCGCTATAGTGCCGCAAACCGAGCCGATACATCCACCGGCTCAACAGGATCAGGGCGAGGGCCCACAGCGCCTCGATCAAAAGTCCGACGAGCAACTCTGTCCCCTGCTTCTTTTCCAGAAACACCATCGCCGGGAAATAGGCCAGATAGTGGAACGGCAGCACGTTGAGCACGTCCAGCACGTAGGGGTAACGCTCCAAAAGATCGAGCGGGAACATCTGCCCCGAGATGAAGAAGTTGACAATGTTGATGATATACATGAGCGAGGTCACTTCGAGAATCCAGAAGCCCGCGACGCCGATGCAAGCCTCGAAGAAAAAACCGATAAGAAAGGCGAGCAAGAGCGACACGATGTAAGCGACCCAGGTCCAGGCGCTTGGCAACGTGAACACCTCGTGGAACAGCAGGAAAAGCACGCCATAAGGCAAGGCGGTGGTGGCGATGTAGGCGATCTTGTGCGCGCCGCGATACGACAGTAAATACCAAAGCATGTCGATCGGCTGGAGCAGGTATTTCTTCAGATTTCCGTCGCGGATGTCCCGCGCGATGCCGGTTGACAGGCCGGGCATGCTCGAGAACATCCGGCTAATTTGCACGAGCAGGAGATAGGCGATCATCGAATCGCGCGTGAAGCCGGCGATCTGGTCCGTGCCCGACCCGCGATAAATCGCCTCCCAGAGGAGAAACGTCGTGATGAGTGGCAGAAAGCGTAAGAACGTGGTGAGGAAGAAATCAGCGCGGTAGGCCAGGCGCTCGACCAGCGAGATGCGCAGGATCTTCAGGTATTTGCGGAGACCTTGCGTCATTTTTCAACCAGCTCCGGCGCCGGGGTAGTACCCTCCTCGAACACCTTGGCGATCATCTGATCGAGCGGCGGATCGTGGATGCTCACATCCAGGACGGTATAGCGGTCGAGCATCGCCGCCATGACCTCCGCGACGCGCAGGCGCTCGACCTTGAGCGTGGCGATAGGGCCCTCGCGGCTCGTCACTTCGCCAAACGCGCCGAGATCGCCCGGGGTTTCAGTGCCGTCAAATTGTAGTTTGACGAGTTTCTCGTTGCCGAAGCGCTCGGCAATGCCGGTGAGGGGGCCGTCATACACCAGTTTGCCATGCGTGATGACGAGGACGCGTTTGCACAGGGCCTCGACATCGCGCATGTAATGGCTCGTGAGCAGGATGGTCACGCCGCGGATCGAGTTATAGTCGCGCAGGCATTTCTGAATGGTAACCTGGGCAACCACGTCCAGGCCGATGGTCGGTTCATCCAGGAGCAACAGCCGCGGTTGATGCAGCAAGGCGGCGATCAGCTCCATTTTCATGCGTTCGCCGAGCGACAACTCGCGCACCGGCTGCCGGGTGAGTTCCTTGACGCCGAAAAGATCGGTCAACTCGCCAAGCGTGCGCTGGAATTGCTCGGCGGAAAGGGAATAGATTTCGCGGTGCAACTGAAAGCTATCCGCGGCAGGCAGGTCCCACCAGAGCTGGTTCTTCTGGCCCATGACGAGGGCGAAGCGCCGGCGAAAGTCATCGGCGCGTTCCCAGGGCACGTGGCCAAGTACCTGGGCGTTTCCGGCGCTCGGATAAATCAACCCGGCGAGCATCTTGAGAGTTGTCGTCTTGCCTGCGCCGTTTGGGCCGAGGAAGCCGACGATTTCCCCGGGTTCGATGGTAAACGAAACACTCTCGACGGCCTTGACTTCCTTGTACTCGCGCCGCCACAGTCCGCGCAGGGCGCCGAGCAGCCCCTCTTTTTTCTGGTAGACGCGATAGGTTTTGGACAGGCCATTGGCCTCGATGATCGGCATGGACCACTCCTGCTTGCGTTTAGCGCCCGCCAGGCGCCGCGCGAGCGCTAAACGTAAACCAGGGTTTCTTTATTTGATCGGCGAATAATCGGTCGGATTCAGGAACACCGAATCCACCTTCGCGACCAGCGGGCCGTCCACCTCGGAGGCTTTGCGGGCCTTGATCCAATCGGGGTCCGCGCGGAAGGCGTCCCAGCTTTTCTTCGCCGCCGCCCGACTCGGGTAGGCGAGGATGTACACCATCTTCTCCTGCGCATCCTTGGCGTCGATCGGGCTCCAGTAGCCAATGAGGGTCATGCCGTGCTTGACGAACAACTTGTTCGTATGATTGCGAAACCGGGCGTGCAAGGCTTTCATCTTGCCCGGATGAGCGTAGTAGGTTCGCATTTCAAAAACGCGCGTCTTCACGGCTTTTCCTCCCTCGGCGTCGCGGGCGGCGTAGCCAAGCCAGGCGGCGACGAGCAAAACGCAGACCAGCGAGAACGGTTTCCAGAGCTTCATGGAACTTCCTTTCGTAAAAACATCGGTCGAGGCACGGCGCGCCGCTTCCCATTTCGGTGAGCATGGAACGCCTCTTCGGACCTATTTTATTAAATTTGGTGGGGTGCTCACCCCGCCACGATCTGAACGGCTCCAGTCCCGCCGTCCATACGCAAGCGTTGCCCGGTCTTGATGCGGCGATGCACATTCGCGATGCCGGCGACCGCGGGCAGGCCGAACTCGCGCGCGACGATGGCCCCGTGCGACAACATGCCGCCCGTCTCCATCACGAGGCCACGCGCTTGCACGAAGAGCGGGACCCAGGCCGGATCGGTGGACGGGCACACGAGGATGTACGGTTCGACCGGCATCTCGGCGCCGGCGACGTCGTCGAGCACCCAGGCCGTGCCTTCGACGATGCCGGCCGACAGCGGCGTGCCTTGCAGGACGCCTGCGCCCTCAAACGCCGCTTGGCGACCGATGGCGTTAAGATCGTCACTGAAGAGAACGGTCGGCGCCGTCAGGCTCAGCGCGATCGCGCGTTGACGTCGGTTTTTGTCAACGGTCTCCAAGTGTTCCGTCGGCGTTTTTCCCTCTGGAAGCCTCGCCAGGGCTGCCAGGTCAGTTATCGTCAAATCAAAAACTCCGCCGTCAAGTTGATAACGCCTATCCAATTCAAGGAGTCCTCGACGAATCAATGCGTAACCGCGCATCAGGTGATGCTTGGCGGTTTCGCGCAATCCCATGTAGGTTTGCAAACGGCGCAGCTCCGCTTCGACGGCAGGGCGTTGATTGGGCAAGAGTCGTGCTTCGTCGGCGAGTTTGAACCAGGCCATTTGCCACGCGTCGTCCACACCAGCCCGGCGCGCAAGCGACGGGGTTGCCGCGACGGCGCTCCCCGTCGCTTGCGCTCCGGGCTGGTTGGCGCTTTGCGTCATGCGATCCAGGACCGTGTGGTCTTCGGCCCAGCGTGGCTTGCTCAACTCCATCTCCTGGCTGCCGCGGTGGCCGAAACGCTTCAGGAATTCGTCTTTTGACAAGCGGCCCTCGCGCAAAGCGCGAATGCCCGCGGCGAGGTCGGTGTGCTCGTCGGGATGCGCGCCCATCATCAACTCGCGCAGGGCGGTCTGCGCCTTTTGCAGGCCGATCGCCATCGCCTCGGCGGGTTTCATGTCCACCGGCTGCAAGCGGGCCGCGAAGGCGCGTTCGAGATTGGCGAGCATCAGCGCCGCCAGGGCAGTCGGCTTCAAACTGTGCCTGGCGAAGTCGAACAGCGTGAGCTGGATCGCCTCGTTCAGGTGCCGCACGACTTCCTCGCTCGAAAGCGCCCCCAGGTTCACCCGCTCGGCTTTCTCGACGAGCGCCAGATAGTTCGGCACAATGTGCTGCGTGAAATCGTCCACGAAGGTGCGGATCAACTGTTGCTGCTTGATCTGCGACCACCACATCTTCAGAAACAACAGCGGAACCTTGAAGAAGAACATCAGCCCCGCCCGGCGCGGGTTGAATGTCGCCTGCGGATAGATCGCCTTGTCAGGATTCTTTTTCAGGAACGCGAAGTTGTGCTCAAAGGGCAAATTCTTGTACTGCATCCGCGGCTCCCGGCTCAGGTTGCAGTAGGGCCTCCCGCAGATGAGGTCGAACATGCCGATCTCGTCAAGCGCGGGGTCGGGGTCGAAGCCCAGGTCGCGATACATCTGCCCGAACCCGCCTTTGCCCGACATGAACTGCCGGACGATCGACCACGTCATCGGCGTCGGCTCGGGCAGGATTTCCGAGAGGTTGAAACGCGCCCACACGGTGCCGGTCGGTTCCGCCATCGCCTTGAGTGCGGCAACTTCCCTGGCCCGCGCGTTTTCCTGGTCGACCAGGCTAATCGGCGTGCCAGCGCTTCCCTTGAACCGGATGGGCCGCGATTGCAGGAGAAAAAACTGGCCGCCAAAAAGTGCCCACTCGATATCACACGGCGACTGGAAGTGCGTCTCGACGCGCAGGCCGAGTTGAGCGAGTTCCTGGATTTGCCCATCCGCAAGCGAGGCCCCGGCTTCCGGATCAGCGAGAACGCGTTCCTTGAAGGCCAACGACCCCTTGTCGAGCACAAAGCGGTCGGGCGTCACCTTGCCCAGCACGATCGCCTCGCCCAGGCCAGGGGCCGCTTCCATGATGATTTCGTCGGCCTCGTTGACCGGGTTGGCGGTGAACAGGATGCCCGCGACCTCAGCCGGGCACATCGTCTGCACGGTGACGGCGGTGCCCAGCAGATCGTTGATCTGATGATGCTTGCGGTAGGCGAGGGCCCGCTCGCTGTGCCAGGATTCAAAGACGGCATCAATGGCGGTCTTGAGGGCAGTCCACGCATCGCCCTGCGACGGATCGCCGACGTTGAGCAGCGTGTCCATCATCCCCGGCATCGATTGGGCGGCTCCAGAACGAACCGCGACCAAAAGGGGCTGGGCGCCGACGCCGAATTTCCGCCCGGCGAGGTCTTCCAGGCGTTGCAGGCTGGTTCGCAGTTCGGCTTCGAGGCCGTCCGGCCAGGTTTTGCCGTGCTTGTAGTAGTAGTCGCAGCATTCAGCCGAGATCGTGAAGCCTGGCGGGACATTGAGGCCGGCGCGGGTCATATCGGCAAGGCTCGCGCCCTTGCCGCCGATGAGGTGCTTGATCTCGCCTGAGCCGTCCGCCTGATGGTTGCCGAAGAAGTAGATCCAGCGCTGCGTCATGGGTGGGTCCGTCGGGAAAGCGGCTTGGGGCATGGCAAGCGCGCGGGAGCGCGAAACCGCAAGCGGGTGAGCGGGCTATTTTACGATGACCTGGTCTTCCAGACAGTAGAAAATGGGTCGATTAGCGCCGTAGTCAGCGGTTCCGCCGCCCAGGCCGCAGCCGAAGTAAAGCTGGCGGCGGTATCCATCGGCCGTGGGTGTGACGACCAGACGCGGGGCGGCGGACGCGTAGGCGGGTTCATTTGGCATGAAGGTCCAGACGATGTCGCCGCTGCGCGGGTTCATGCAGCAGACTTTGCCCTGGGACGTGATGACGAACACACTGAGCGTGCGACCGTAGACCGGATCGCTGTCGAGCACCGGCGTCGCGATGACCGGCGCTTGCATGAAGTATTTCCAGACTTCCTTGCCGTTCTGGCGATCGAGGCAGTAGACATTCCAATCGCGGCTGCCGAAGTAGACACGATGGGCGTCCACCGCGGGCGCCTCGATGATGCCGTTGTCAACTTTGAAACGCCATTTCTCCGTGCCGGTTTGCTGATCGAGACATTGCAGCGCCCCGCCTGGCTTTTCCGGCGGCTTGGCGTCGTCGAAGACATCGCCGTTGCCGCTTGTGACGTAGATGAGGCCGTCCTTGACGACTGGCTTGGACCAGACGGCGAAGGGGGCGGGCGTTTTCCAGAGGAGCTTGCCGTTGTCCGCGTCGAGGCAGAAGGTAGCGGTTTCACCCTTGTCGCCTGCCGCGGCGCGATCGACGCCCGTCGCGCAGTAAAGGCGATCGCCGACGACGCGCATCCCGCCGCCAAAACGAAGGATTCGGCCATGGTAAGCCGCCTGCGTTCGCCGCGCAACCGGGGGATACCTCCAAAGAACCACTCCCTTTTTTTGTTCGAGGCTCTTTTTGACATCGAAGCAGTAGATGCCATCGTTCCCCGCGCCGATGTAGAGCTTCCCGTTGGCAACCGTCGGGCTGGATTCGGTCTGCCCTTCGGTGGCGTAGCGCCAGACCTCCTCCCCATTCTCGGCATCGACGCAGAAGACGTTGCAGTTCTTGTCAAAATGAAACCCTTCGCCGAAGTAGAGTTTGCCGTCCGCGAGATAAGGCGTCGAGATCATCTGGCGCAGATCGTCGTTCTTGCCGAAGAACGCCCATTTCTTGAGCCCCGTCTGCCGATCGAGCCGAACGAGCGTGGAGTATTGCGTCGATTCGGCATAGGCGGCGAAGATGGCGTCGCCATCGACGACGGGGGCGGAGGCGTACATACCCTTGACGCGAGGTTCGAGCGTGAAGTCCCATTTTTTGACGACTGCGGAAATCTTCGTATTGATGTTCCCCGCCTGCTCATTGACGACAATGCTCCCCTCGGCGCCTGCGCTGCCGCCCCAGATCAACGGTACGAACAAGAGGTGCCCGGCCATGAGCGAGGCGAGAATGACCCCCTCGGTTGCCAGGGGCGGCGCGCCAAAAAGCGGCTCGGTCTTGAGCGCATGGACGCAGCGATAAAGCGTGCCGACGAGCACGCCGAACGTCAGGACAACGGTGAGGCCCCAGCCGGCGTCGCTCCAGCTGATGCGGTCGGCCATCGCCCAGGTGCCGATCAGGGCGGCGACGCTGCACGCGGTCATGATGCCCAGGATGAGTATTTCAACTCGTCGTGAAACCTCGCGCTCGCCTGCCGCGAGAAGGTCGAGTTGCCGGCGCCAGGCCCAGAACAAGCACGCGAAGGTTGCCAGCATCATCACCAGCCAGAGGGCCGCATCGGTTCCCCAGAAGGTCCCGCGGAAGTATTTTGCCGTGACAAAAATATGCGCCATCATCAAGGTGCTGTTGAGGCTGATCGCGGTGATGAACGCCATCCACTGGCGAAAGAGCACAAAGACGCCGCCGAACACGGTCGGAAATAGGAGCGCCAAAATCGCCAGCGGGGCGCCGATGCCCAGCGTCGGGATCACCGCGAACAACGGGCCGCCCGCGTTCATCCCAACCAAGCCCCAGGATGAGCGCAGCGATTCCTGGGGCTTCTTGGCCCCCTTGCCCTTGCGATATTCCGGCCCAAGCCCCGGTTTCACCTTGTCATCGAGCGGCGGCAACTTCCCCTTGCCTGCCGCGTGATCCTTGAGCAACTTGCGCAGCTCGGCCGTGGTGCCGTGAAACGTCTTGTAGAAGTACGGCTCCGCCGACTTCAAGCTGAAGACGGCCTTGTCCTTGTCCACCTTCGTACCTTGCAATTGAAACCAGGTTCCGTTGGTGAATGCGAAGGTAATATAACTTTTGTTGCCACGCGGGGTGATGAAAAAGATGATGTCCAAATCGGGCCCGAGGCGCTTCATCAAAGGTTCAATCAGGTTTGCCTTGGCGGCCTTCGGGTCATCGACTTTGCAGTTGACGGGAAGCAATCGGAACGGCGCCTTGCCCTTGATGTCCTCGGTGACTGTCACCAGCATGGCCGGCTTCTCGGCGTAGAACTTCTCGACCTTCCCGACGACGATATAGACCGCGTCTGCCTCGAATTTCTTCAAGGGCGCGGCCGCCGTGATGACCGCGTCAGCTCGCTGGACAATGCAAGCGAGCAACAGGCACAAGATGCAAAGGAAACGTCCCGGCATTAGCGTGACCTCGATTTCCGGCTAGGGCGATCTTGAGAACTTGGGACAGCGTTCCAAACCTGTCCTGGGCCTGGCGTGCAGCGACTGGACTCCTGGCAGAGTGTATCGGAAAGGCCCAGTCTCGGACGAGCGAGCTTCTGTCCTGCGAGACATAATCTTGTCAACGATCGCCTCACGGCGCTCGCAGGGCCGAGATTTCTCGCTTGGCGTGAAACGCGGCATCGGCGGTCTTGGCGTAAAGGAGGCGTGCTTCGGGCGTCAGGCCGAAGGCTTGCTTGGCTTGCCTTGCCAGGTTCGCCTCATCCGTTTCCCATATCTTGATGTGGATTTCGTATTTCTTGAGAGCCGCGGCCAGGCCACTGTCCGCGTTGGCTTTGGCCCGCTTGGCATATTCGCGAAGTAGGGCAAATCCCAAGTACCGAGAGGCGGTCGGGCCGATCTGCTGATTGGCCTGCAGGCGCGCGTTGTGTTTGCTGATCAAATGCTTGACGACGGGAGTAACCGCGGGCGCGCCGATTTCCTGGATCAGCGCCGCCGCCTTACTTTCCAGGGGTCGGGCGATGAAGGCGTTCAGATCGTTGATGTTGGGAGAAAGGTCCTCCACCAGCAGGCCGACTCCCTTGGTTTTCAGGGCGACGTTCGCGGGGTCGATTTTACATAGCGCGAGGGTGGCGGCGACCGCGATCGGCTTCTCCGTGTTATCCAGCGCCTTGGCCAAGGTCGGGGCCGCGGCCGCGGCGGCCTTGCCCATACTTTCAATGGCTCGGCAAGCCTGCACCGCGATTTCCGTATCCGGGCCATTCACCAGGTCTGCAAGCTCCGGCGCGGCTTCAGCGCCGGCCTTCTTCAACAACCCAACCGCATCGATAAACGCGATGCGCACCTCGCGCACCGGGCTCTTCAAACCTTGCCGCAGCGCGGGCAGATCCTTGCTGGTGACTGCCGTCAATTTGGTGCGCAGCAGTTTCGCGCTGGCCGCCTTGACCTCTGCGTTGTCGCCGGCCATCATGTCGGTCAGTTGCCCGATTTGCAGGCGCTCGGGCGCCAGGTTCAACATCGCCAGGCACGCCTCGTTCTTCACGCGAACCGCGGGGTGATTCAGATTCTTGGCATAGATCGTCACACTCTCAACCGTCTTCACGCCATTCGCACGCAAGGCGGCAAGCGCGGTGGCCAGGATGTCGGCATCAACGCTGGCGCCCGCGACGGCGACGAGTTTGCCCAGGGCGTCCAGCGCATGTGCCGTCCGATCGGCAACCTGCTTGTCCGCCGAACCCAGCAGCGGCATGAGATCGGTGGCGGCGTCGGCGCCGTCGGTCTTGAGGGAGCCGATGGCGTCGATGAACGCAAGCTGCACTTCCTTCACCGGGTTCTTCAAGCCCTTGCGAAGCTCCGGCAGATCCTTGCGGGTGACGCTGGCCAGCTTCTGGCGCAGCAGCCGGTCGGCGCCCGTGCGAACTTCGTTGTTGCGTCCCGCCATCAATTCGGTCAGGCGAGTGATGGGCAAACGGTCCGGCCCCAGCACGATCAGGGCAAGGGCCGCGGCGTCCTGGACCTCGGTATCGGCATGAGCGATTCGTTTTTCGTACAGCCCAAGCGCATCGGGACTGCGAGCGCCGATCGCCTTCAGGGCGGCCAGCACCTGAGCCAGGAACCGCGCGTCCGAACTGGTTCGTCCAAGGCTCACCAGGGTGTCGGCGGCGGCTTCCGCGCGCATTCCTAACTGGGTCACCGCCTCGAGCGCGAAGGACCGCAACTGCGGCTCGCTGCCGGCCTTGAGCAGGACCGCGAGCGCGCCAACGTCGTCGCGATCCAGGGCCGCGACCTGATTGGTGCGCCTCAATTCGATGAATATGCCCAGCGCCTTGCGCACGGCCGTTCGCGACTCGGCGTCGCCGGCGGAAAGGCCGTTGACCAGGCGTGTGAAATCGGAGCCCGCACCGGGCCCCAGTTTCGCGAGCGTCCGCTTGATGATGCCGGCCTTGTCCTCTTCCAGGGCTCGCTCGATCTCTCGTTCAAGCCCCGGGGCCGAGAACAGGGAATCATCGGCCTTGGCGAGGAACTTGACCTGAGAAAGCTTCGTCACTGAATACTTTTTTCCGTCGCGCCATTGTTCTTGCGTCTGCCAGTGCTTGATGCCGTCGATGACTTCGTAGTCGCTGAAATAAAACTCGACGTAAGTCGTGTTGGCCATGAAGTTCAGGTTCTGGTCAACGAATCGGCCATTGAAATCGGCCTTGTAAAGGAGGTTGGTGTCGCGCTCGAAGAACATCTTCAGGTTGGGCCGGCCCGCCCGTTTGACGATGACGCCGAAACATTCCTTGCCGCGAATCGTGCTGGTGCCGGCCTTCTCGACCTCAAAGCCTCCCTCGGTGAGGAGAATGAGGTTGCTCAGGATGGTGGCGTAGTTGAAGTTTTGATAAAAGCCCAGGCCATCGCCCTGGAGCGTGATGGTCTTGGCGCCGCTTAGCATCCAGCCATGACTGCCGACGAGGACCACGTCAAGGTTTCGGCCGGACGTGCCGATCGACTCGGCATATTTCAGTCGGCGCATGGATTCCCAGGTGATGACGACTTCGTTTGTGTTGCTGGCCTGGACGAATTTGATTGAACCCTTGATCTGAACGGTTTTGACTTCGCGGAGCCGCTCTTGCGGCGCGATGGCGTCAAACGGGATGATGAGGCTGCCGCCACGATACTGAGGCTTCTTTTTGGGCAACGGATCGGGGACTTTGTTGCCATCGACCGGGGGAGCCTTTTCCTTGGCGTCATCTTTCACGACGGGCCGGCCATCGTCGTTTTTCTCTTCTTTCGGAGGGATCACCTTGTCGGAATCTGAATTGTCTTTCTTGGCATCGGTGTTGGCCTGGGCGATCTTCTTGTCCTTCTCATCCGCGGTACCCGAAAGAAAGCCCAGCGAGCCCAGGGCGATACAGCCAACCGCCAGGGCGCCAACGACGACGAACAACGCGGCGCCAGCAATGAGCCAGCGCGTAGCTGACGATGAGCCAGATGCCCCATCGGCCCCGTCCCCGGTTTTGCGCCGCAGCATCGGGCGATCCTTGGCATCCGCGCCCGGCACCTCAAAACGCGCGTCGCACTTGGGGCACTTGCATTTGACCAGGCCAGAACCCTTTGAGTTGACCTTGAGGACGGCTGCGCATTCGGGACACTGAACGGATAGTGCGGCCATGGGCACTCCCGGGAAAAAAATAATAGAGTACCGGTCAGGTTACCGGATCGAGGCGCTGTGTGCAAGGGTTTTGTCCTCGTTTAACCGCTTGCCCTTGGCGATAGCTGCGGCTATTCGGCGTCCCCAGCGCTTGCCAATGGCTAGCGGCTAAGCAGCGTGGGATCGATATAATGGTTTCACCTTCCCGCCCTTGCATCAACGAAAGGACCGGCCATGCGTGCCATCATGGTTTGTTTGTTTGCGACAATAATCGCGGCCCCGACCGGCGCTGCCCAGGAAAAGCTGAATCGCGAT
Organism: Planctomycetota bacterium; assembly: GCA_016191165.1. Taxonomy (GTDB): domain Bacteria; phylum Planctomycetota; class Planctomycetia; order Gemmatales; family Gemmataceae; genus SIAQ01. Next base: position 23,200 of record JACPPF010000061.1, on the reverse strand, counting down.
CAGCTCCTGTTCTACCGGGACAACGCGGGCAAGGTGCAGCCCGTGCAGACCGTGGCCGACTGGGAGAAACGCCGCGCCTCGATTCACGCCGCGATGCAAACGATCATGGGTCCGATGCCGGGCAAGGAAGAAAAACGCTGCCCGCTGGCCATGAAGATCGTCGAGAAGGTCGATTGCAAAACCTACGAGCGCTGGCTGATCACCTATCAATCCGAGCCGGGAATGCGCGTGCCGGCCTATCTGCTGGTCCCAAAACATCTCGTGTCAAAAAAAGAGAAGAAAGTCCCGCCCGCCGCCGCGGTGCTGTCGCTGCATCCGACGAATGCCAAGGGCTTCCGCGTGACGGTTGGGCTCGCCGATACGATGAACCGCGAGTATGGCGTCGAACTCGCCGAGCTTGGCCACGTCGTCATCGCCACGCCGTATCCGCAGCTTTCCGATTACAATCCCGACCTCAAAAAGCTCGGCTACCAGAGCGGGACGATGAAGGCGATCTGGGACAACATGCGGGCGCTGGACGTGCTCGATTCGCTGCCGTTCGTGCGCAAGGGGCGTTACGCCGCCATCGGCCATTCGCTCGGCGGGCACAACAGCGTCTATACCGCGGCCTTTGACGAACGCGTCAAGATCGCCGTCTCCTGCTGCGGGCTGGATTCGTATCGCGATTACATGAACGGCAAAATCAAGGGCTGGACCAGCGACCGCTACATGCCGAAGCTGCTCGACTATGAGAAAAAACTCGATCAGATTCCGTTTGACTTCGGCGAAATCCTGGGCGCGATCGCACCCCGACACGTCTTCGTCGTGGCGCCGAAAATGGACAGCAATTTTCGCTGGAAAAGCGCGGCCAAGGTCGTGAAAAGCGCGGCCGAAGTTTACAAACTTTATGGCGCGGAGAAGAGCCTCCGCATCGCTCATCCGGACTGCGGGCATGTGTTCTCGCCGGAAATGCGGCAGGAGGCGTACAAGTTGATCGGTGCCGTCCTGGGCAATTGAGCCCCCAGGTTTGCTCTTACTCGCGCCACTGGACGAAGCCTTCCAGAGCATAGAACTCGGGCAGGCCGAGTTGGTCATAGGTCTTCGCGGTATTCAGATTGCGGAATTCGGCGCGTTGCCAAAACTCGCGTTTGTCGGCGCCGCCGGGGAACATGGCGCGATCTTTCTGCGATTGATGCCGAAAGATCGCGTTTTTCTTGCGCTCCAGATCGCACGGGCTCAAGGGCACGGCGCGTTCGATCTCGTGCGGCTCCCATTCCTCCCACGCCCCGCGGTAGAGCCAGACTTCGAAGGAAGAGGGACGACGGACGAAGGAGGAATCCGCATCGTTGGCGTCGGCCGAGTCATCGATCGTCCTTCCCCCTTCATCCATTCCACCGCGCACACGGCGGACTGCTTCGTAGATGGCGGTCGCGCAGGTGCGGTGGGTGCCGTGCGGGTCGGACAGTTCGCCGGCGACATAAATCTGGTCCGGTTCCAGGGCCTTCAAGAGGTTGACAATGTCGTTGATATCGTCCGGATGGATCGGCGCTTTCGCGATCGTGCCGGTGCGATAGAAGCGCAAATCCATGAAGATGAGTTGCTCCGGCGGCACTCCCGCGGCCAGCGCGCCGGCGCGGGCCTCAGTTTCGCGGATCAACTTCTTGATGTCGAGCAGGTCCTTCGTGTCCGGCTCACCGGGTTTCTTCTTGCCCAGGAATTCGCGCACGCGCCGCTTCACGTCGTCCGATTTCTCTTTGTTGATGGCGAACAGTCCGTTGAACGCGCAGGCGTAATCGGTGAAGCGCCAGGCGTCGTGGTCGAAAACGGCGATGTTGCCCGAGGTCATGTACGCGATGTAGACCTTGTGTCCTTGCTCGACGAGGCGGATGATGGTCCCGCCCATGCTGATGACGTCATCGTCGGGGTGCGGGCTGAATACGAGGCACGTTTTTGGACCGGCGTCGCCCGCGGGGCGCGTGCAGATCGTGCCCATCATCTCGTCAAAGACGCGCCGGCCCAGCTTGTGCGCGGGGCCGTGCTCGCGCAGGAGTTCATAGAGTTCGTGCTCGCGGAAATCGTCATCGGACAGTTTCAACAGCCCCTTGCCGACTTTGAGGCTGAGCCAGATCACCGCCCGGCGGATCAGGTTCGACGTCCAGTTCACCGAACCGACGACCCACGGCATGCGAATCGGCGTTAAATGCCCCGACGCGGCATGATCGAGCAGGAACGTCGTGTCGTTGTGCTTTTGCAAAAAGCTGGCCGTCACCGCCTCGGTGGTTTCCTCTTCGACCGCCTTGCGGACAATGGGCGCTTTGTGTTCGCCGAAGGCCATGATGGCGATCTTGCGCGCCTCCATGATCGTGCCGACGCCCATCGTCAGGGCCTGATGCGGAACGTTTTCCTCGCCGAAGAAATCAGAGGCGGCGTCCCGGCGCGTCACCGGATCGAGCGTGACCGCGCGCGTGCGGCTATGGCGCGTCGAGCCGGGCTCGTTGAAACCGATATGCCCGCTGCGCCCGATGCCGAGGATTTGCAGGTCGATCCCCCCTGCCCTGCGAATCATCTGTTCGTAGCGGGCGCAGTACTCCTCGATGTCCTGCGTCGGCGTCATGCCGTCGGGGATATGGATATTCTCCGGCTTGATGTTGATGTGCTTGAAAAGCATCTCGTGCATCCACAGGTTGTAACTGTGGGAATCGTCCGGCGTCATCGGATGGTATTCGTCAAGGTTGAAGGTGATGACGCGCGAAAAATCGAGGTCGGCCTCCTTGTGCAGCCGGATCAATTCGCGATAAAGCCCGACTGGCGTTGAACCGGTCGCCAGGCCGAGGACCGTCGGCCGGCCCGCGGAATTGTTTTGCCGAATCAGGCTCTCGATCATCAGCGCCACATGGCGCGAGGCCTGCGTGCTGGTCGGAAACACCAGCGTGGGGATTTTCATGTGGGGAATGTAGTGCGAGGTCATGGGAGTTGTCGGTTTTCAGTTTTCGGTGGTAGGTCAGGCTTTCCAGCCTGACTTTTCGGGTTACCCGTCAGGCTGGAAAGCCTGACCTACGCCAAAGTGTACCACCATACAGTTGTCAGCAACGAGCCGTTTTGGCGTCAAACGAACAGGATGCATGTCCGAGAATCACGGGCCCGGTTTGCAACCGCGTCGCCGTCGGCTGCCAACCCTGTGCCATGCGAGATCTCAGTAGCTCATCCGCGTTCGGCTTACTCGACCAGACAGCGACCGCCGTCAAGCTGCCCAGTCAAGTAACGCCGAATGCAAGCCAGCAGTCGTGGTGCTTGAGTTCGACCAAAAAGTCGTATTCGAACTCATCCATCGCCACGAGATCAACGGAAGGCCGTACCAGAAACGTCGCCATCCAGTCGACAACTTGACCCACGCCGGTGAACGCGCCGATCGCCTCGGCCACCCCCGGCAACGTTGCCCGCATCCGCAGGATGTCCGCCGGGTAGATATCGAGGCTGCCACACGCTAGCGCACCCATCGAATGGCTCCCCTTGGCCGCGATTCGTGGCGCACGATTCCAATCGTATGAGTGGCTGATCACACGACTGGGATCGTGGGCCGCGGAACCCCTGCTTTGAACCAGGTCGTTTGACTCAGGGACCTTCGCTTCTTTCAACGGTTACTGTACACTGAATTGAGACTCCTGACAACTGACCAATGCCCGCACAACATGGTCCATCATGATCGAAATCACGTTAAATGGCGAACGCAATTCGCTGCCTGAACCCTTGACCGTCACCGAGTTGATTGAGCATATCGGCCTCGATCCGCGGAAGATCGCCGTCGAGGTCAATCGCGAAGTCGTGCCGAAAGCGCAACATCCGCAGCATCGGCTGCAAGCGGGCGATGCCGTCGAAATCGTCACCCTGGTCGGCGGCGGCTCCGGGTTAGCCGGACGCGCCAGCGACGGAGCACCCGAACCGTCGCTGGCGCGTCCGGCTAACGACAAGCCGCTCAAGGTCGGCAAATTCACCTTCACCTCCCGCCTCATCACGGGCACTGGTAAGTACAAGACGTACGATCTGATGCGCGATTGCCTCGCCGCGAGCGCCTGTGAAGCCACCACCGTCGCGGTGCGGCGCGAACGACTGATCGATAAAGAAGGCAAGAGCATCCTCGATTTCCTCGATCTGAAGAAGCTGACCATCCTACCCAACACTGCGGGCTGTTTTTCGGCGGAGGATGCTGTCCGCCATGCCCGCATCGCGCGTGAGTTGCTGACGAACCTGGGCAACCCCGGCGCGGAGTGGGTGAAGCTCGAATGCCTGGCCGACCCGAAGACGCTGCTGCCCGATCCCGTCGCAACCCTGGAGGCGACCCAGACGCTAGTGAAAGAAGGCTTTCAGGTGCTCGTCTACACCAGCGATGACCCGATCATGGCCAAGCGATTGAAAGAGGCCGGCGCGACCAGCGTCATGCCCGCGGGCAGCCCGATCGGATCCGGGCAGGGCGTGCTAAACCCGAACAACATCCGCATCATCCTCGAATACCTGAAAGACGGCGATCCCGATTACCCCGTCATCATCGACGCCGGCGTCGGCACCGCCAGCGATGTCGCAATCGCCATGGAGCTGGGTTGCGACGGCGTTTTGCTCAACACCGGCATCGCGTCGGCGCAGGATCCCTTGCGGATGGCGTATGCCATGAAATATGCTTGCGACGCCGGCCGGCTCGCGTACCTGGCGGGCCGCATTCCGAAAAAACTGTATGCCACCGCGTCCAGCCCGATGGCGGGGCGGATGGGGCACTAACCAGCCCGGAGCGCAAACGACGGGGGCATACGACGGCCGCAAGCAAACCGGCCCCGTCGCTTGCGCTCCGGGCTGGTGAAAAGATTATCGATTGATTCCATGCAACGCATACCCTACCTCCTCGGCATCGTCGGCGGGAGCGCCTCGGGCAAGACCTCGTTTCTGCGCGATCTCTGCACTCGGCTGCCCGCGGATCGATGTGCCGTCGTCTCGCAGGACAACTACTATCGCTCCCTTGCCGAGCAGGAACGCGACGCGGTTGGCCAACCCAACTTCGATTTGCCCAGCGCGATTCATCGCCAGGACTTTCATGACGATCTGCAAAAGCTCCTCCGCCGCGAAACCGTCGTTCGGGCCGAGTACACGTTCAATCAGCGCGACAAGCCGGGCCGGCTCATCACAATCGACCCGGCGGACGTGATTATCGTGGAGGGGCTGTTTCTATTCCACTACGAAGAAATTCGTGCATTGCTGGATTTGCGCGTCTTCATCGATGCCCGCGAAGAAGTTTGCAAACGGCGCCGTCTGGAACGCGACGCTACCGAGCGCGGCTATCCGCCAGAACATGCCGAGTATCAGTGGGAGAACCACGTCCTGCCGGCTTACCGAAAATTCATCCTGCCCTATCGCGACGAGGCACACGTGATCATCACCAATCACGGCGGTTACGAGAAAGGCCTTGAGGTTGTGACGCATCATGTCCTGGCGCGGATCACTGCCAGCTGATCGGCCTCGGTTGTCCGCAACCGCCCTTGCCTTTGTTTTTCTTCAGAATGCCGGCCCCTCACACCCCTGGCAAGGCAACAATTTCCTGGGGCTGGTTAATTAGCGTTAAGTATGAAGTTTATTGCTGAACGGGTTGGCAGGCGTGCCGTAATACTTCGATTATGCCCCCGCGAACCAGCGCTACTTCTTGTCCGGATTGGCCAAGAACTCGGCAAACGCCGCTTCGTCGTTGATGCGCCCTTCCCGATAAACGGCGACCATTTTGATTTGGCCATTCAGCTCGGGTTCGAGGATTGCGTAAAGCGGCAGACGCTCATCGTCGAATACAGCTTTTTGGAAAACGAGATTCACGTCGACCGCGTCTCGTTTCGCACGTTCGCCACTTGAAAGCTCGATGTGCAATTCACTGGCATAATACTCCGCGGGAACGGTATCGGTATAAAGCTTCACGATAACATAAGGCGTGAATAGCTTGGCAATTTGTGGCTTCGGGAACACGTTTTTCTCGTTGATCTTGCAATTCGTGCACGTGACCCCCGTGAAATCGATGAAGATCCGTTTCGGCTTGCCCGTGCGCTGAAATTCGTCGCGAGCGATTTTGATCGCATAGGGGAGATTGGCGGTGCTTGAATCTTCGCCCGCATGAGAATCGGGCAAGAGGAAGGAATCGATCCAGGCATAGACCGCCCCCGCCGGGCGCTGCGGCTGGTTGGTTTGCGTCTTGAACAAGGCAGGCGTCAGGTACAACGCCAAACCCAGGAACGTCGCACTGAACAAGAGCCGCGGGACCGTGATATGTTCCTCCGGCGTATCGTGTGGCAACCGGTAGATGGCGATCAAATAAAGGCCGCACAACAGGCTCATGGCGATCCACAGTCCCAGGACGAAATCGAAGGTAAGAAACGACGGCACCCCGTTGGTCCAGACGAGTTCGGCGGTGCGGAAGAACTTGAACGCGGCGGCCAATTCCAGAAAACCCATGACGACCTTGACGGTGTTGAGCCACGACCCACTCTTGGGTAACTGGCGAAGCAGGACGGGAAACAAGGCCAGGAAGAAGAACGGCGACGCGAACGTCACGGAGAAAGCCAGGCCGCCGAGCAGGTTGTGCCACAGGGGACGATTGCCCGCCGCGGTGCCGCTGAAACCGCCGAGGAACGGCGCCACGCAGGCGAAGCTGATGATTGTGAACGTGAGCGCCATGAACATGGTGCCGTAAAGACCGCCCTTTCCTTCGCGCGCCGACGTGAATCGCGCCAAACTGGTGGGCAATTCGATCTCGTACATGCCGAAAAGACTCAGGGCGAAAAAGACGAACAGGCCGCCGATGACACAGTTGGTGATCGGGTGAACGCTGAGCCAGCGGAAAATCGAAAGCAGAAATGCCGCCGCCAGAGTCAGGACAACGACGATGGTCAGCGAGTAGACCGTCGCCATGACGATCGGGCGATGGTGCTCCTTCTCCGACTGCTTGAGGAAGAAACTCACGGTGATCGGAATCATCGGAAACACGCAGGGCGTGATGAGCGAAATGGCGCCCCAGAAGATACCGGCGAGAATGAAGGCGAGCAGATCGGAATCGCCCTCGGCCGCGACGTTCATTTTCTCGCCAACGATCCGCTTGGCGAGTTCCTGCATCTTGGTCTTGTACTGTTCGTGGGAATCGGTGATCAAGCCCTGAGCCCGTGTGGCCTCAGAGACCGGGGCTACTTTTGGGCTTTCCGGTGTTTTCTTTAGAATGCGGCTGAGTACGTCGGGGGCCGCCTTGAGAGGCGCCTCGTCGCTTACGTCGATTGGAAACGTCACGGTGTGCTTGAAATTGTAACAGGACGTTTTGCATACCTGGACTTCCAGCTTGATCGGCATCAGGAGCGTTCCAACCGCGGCATCCTCGGCAATCAGGATTTCCTGGCTCCAGGTAAAGGGCGAGACGTATTTGAAATAGGTCTTTTTCAAATCCTTGTCATAATAGGAGAGCGCAGGGGTCTCAAGAATCGGATCGAGCGGAAACACGCCGGGGACGGGTTCGTTCTTCCAGCGATTCAGCGCGAAGGTGTCCGGGGTTTTTTGATTGAGGGGATAGGTGTACCAGCCCTCTTGCGGCGTTCCCGTGAGCTCCACGCGAATGACCTGACCACGCCTTACCTTCATTTTGGCCGATGGCTTGGTATCCTTGCGGTTGGCCGGGTCGAACGGGTCTTCCGGGAGCACGCGCGATTCAAACTTGAGAACATCCTCAAGTTTGCTTGGCGCGACGTTGAATTCACCTGCGCTTACCGGCAGGTTGGCGGAAAGCAATGCACATGTGATGCCAAGACCTAACCACCGCGCGCTGGCTGAAACTCGCTTCATGTGTCCATACCGCCTGGGAAAAAACCATGCGTGAAGCACCACGCCAAAACGGGTACGGTTCACGCATGGTGCAAGACTCGAAACGTCGCAGGGGCCCGCGCTCCCCTTCAGGTCGCGGCTAAACGGGCCCGGTGTAGCGGCGCCCTTCTTCCATATCGACTACCGCACGCTCACTTCTTCTCTTTCTCCTTGCTCGACGCCACCGCGTCGCGGCGCACGGGGTCCACGCCTTGCAGGCGCAACGTGGAGATCGCCTTGGTTTTCATATCGACGATCTGGATGCGGTGGTTATTCGTATCGGCGATATACATCTTGCCGCCGGCAATCTGGACCCCGCCGGGTTCGTTGAACATCTTTTCTTTGAGCCAACCGGGCGGGTCGCCCAGGTAGGTTTCGCAGGTTTGGGTGACGGGGTTGATGAGTTTGATTTTGCTGTTGTAGGTGTCGGCGACGTAGAGTTTGCCGTCCAGGTAAGCGATGCCGAGGGCGTGTTGCAGGCGGACCTGTTTGCCTTTGCCGTTCTTGTCGCCGAATTCGAAGAGCCCGGAGCCAACGACGGTGGTGACGTTCCCCTTGATACCCACGAGCGGCAGGGCCCGCACGGAGCTGGTCTCGCTGTCGGCGACGAAGAGTTGTTTGCCGTCGGTCGCCAGGCCCGAGGGTTGAGCGAAGGCGGAGACGCGGTTATCGAGGGTGAAGCCGCGCAGCGGGCCGTCGTAGATTTGCTCGAGCCCCGAGCCGGCGTAGTTGTCGAGACGCTGCTTGGCGAGGTCGTAGGTCCAGATTTGATGCGAGCCGGCCATGGCGATGTACATCTTGGTTTTGTGAATCAAGAGGTCCCACGGGCTATTCAAGCCCAGTTTCAAGGCCGGCCCGCCGGCGGCGCGCCAGCCCATGCGGTTTTGCTCGCCCGTGCCGGCGATCAGCTTGACGGTTTCCTTTTTGAGGTCGAGCGCGCGAATCGAGTGGTTCTTGCGGTCAGCCACGTAAAGCGTGTCGCCGTCGAGGGCCATGCCTTGCGGATCGCTGAACTGGGCCTCGGCAAACGTGCCGTCCTTTAGGCCTTCCTTGCCCGAACCAGCGATCGCGATCTTTTTGCCTTCGAGATTCGTAATCACAATACGCTGATTGGTGCTATCCGCGATGAAGATGCGCTTGGAGGCCGGGTCGGCCAGGACCTTGCCCGGGAAGTAAAGCGGGGTTACCTCTTTTTCCTTGGCAAGCTTGAAATGGATCGGATCCTTTTTCAGCTTGCCCGCGAACTCTTTGATTAATTTTTTGATGTGCAAGTCAACGAGCTCGAGGTTGCCCTCCCCCGATGCGGAGCCGTAGTAGTTCCCGTTCGGATCGATCAGGACGAGCGTGGGCCAGGCGTTGACCTGATAGGCTCGCCACATGCGGTGATCGATGTCGTTGAAGACCGGGTGCTTGATGTCATAGCGGAGGACGGCCTTGTGAATGCTGGACGTTTTCTTCTCGTTCTCAAACTTCGGCGAATGCACGCCGATGACGACGAGGATGCCAGGATATTGAGCCTCCAGCTTGGCCAGGTCGGGCAGCGTGTGGATGCAGTTGATGCAGCAGAGGGTCCAGAAGTCGAGCAGGACGATTCGCCCGCGCAGGTCGGCGAGCTTGACCGGCTTGTCGGTGTTCAGCCAATCGTGCTTGGCGGGGAAGTCAAAGGCGGGGAATCGCTTGCCCGCCTGCGCGGCCTCGAGCGTTGGCAGCGCCGGCGCTCCCGCGTAGTTCATCAACAGATGAACCAGGCAAGCACCCATCAAGACGGCTCCCACCGAAACGCCAACCGATGGCCTGAGCAATCGGCCCAGCAGCGGCTTGACGGATGCGATCCAACGATTCTGCATGGCTTTCTCCTAGGTCCTGGGCGATGGCAGTCAGGATCCATGGGCTTGCATTATTGTACGGCTCAAGGCGAATTCGTGAAACGGGATTTTTGCGTGCGACGCCCCGGCGATAACATCAACCATATATTGGACGTTGGCAACCCGCACCGGATTCGACCCGTATAGCCGCGACCTGAAAGGGAGTGCGGTCGGGCCGCAAGGAATCGCGCGGGCAACAGCATCATCGAGTAACCCACCATTATGACGACCGAACCCACCGCAGCCGGTACCCCGAACACGCAGATCACCGAGCAGGCGCCCAATCCGGCGCCGCCACCCCCCGCCGCGTCGGACGGGCCAGCGCCGGCCTCCGCGCCTGCCGCCGCGAAGCCCGACGTGGCGCCGACCTGGCCCGTCAAGGCGGACTACCTGCTGTTCGGTCTCCTGCTGGTGCTGAGCTTCTGCCTCGCGGCCTTCACCGCCACGAACTCCGACCTGTGGATGCACCTGGCGATCGGCAAGCTCATCAGCGCGGGGGACTTCACTTTCGGCGTTGATCCATTTTCCTGGGCCACCGAGGCCCACGGCGAGCGGCCCGCGGTTTTTTGGGTGCATCAATCCTGGTTGTTTTCGTTCCTGGCGTATCAACTGTACAACGTCGCGGGCGGAGCCGGGCTCGTGATCGGCAAGGCGATCGTGTTCACCGCCGCCATCGCGCTGTCGGCCCGCATCGGCTGGAACGAATCGAACCGCTGGTTCCTGGTGATCTGCCTGGTCATGGCGGCGCTGACCGTGAGTACTCGCCTGTTCCTTCAACCGATGGTGCTTTCGTACCTGTTTCTCGCCGCCACCCTGTACGTCCTTTATCGCGCCGGCGCTTTCGAGTCAAAGTCGGAACGGGAGCCCGACGGCAGAATCTTGTGGGCGCTGCCAGCGCTGTTTGTCTTGTGGGTCAATCTCGATGGGTGGTTTGTCCTTGGACCGATCGTCGTCGGGCTGTGCTGGGCGGCGACCGGGCTTTCGCGCTGGTTTCGCGGCCCCGGGCAGATTCCGGGCAAGAAGCTAGGCCTCATCTTCGGCGTCGGCGTCCTGGCGTGCCTGATCAATCCGTATCATGTGCGGGCATTTCAGCTACCGTTCGAGTTGGCGTACTTGACGATCTCGGCGACGGAGCCGATCGGCGTGAAAATGCCGGACGAGCTGGTGGCGGCTGGCCGAACGATCAAAGAGATGGACAAGGCCTTCATCGACGCGCGCTGGGTGATGTCGCCCGTTTCCGCGAAGTACTGGCAGGACTCACGGGTGGGCCTGCACGTGGCGGGGCTCGCGTTTTTTCCCTTGCTTCTCATGGGGATGGCGGCGTTCACGCTGGTCGCCTTCGTGCGCGGCTCAAGCGAGGCGCCGACTTTACACACCACCCGTTTTTTGCTCTGGCTGTTTTTTGCCATCCTGGGTGTGTTGCTCTACCGCGTCCTTCCCTTTTTCGCGCTGGTCGCCGCCCCGTTGACGGCGATGACGCTCGGCGAATTCCTGCGCTGGCAGCAGACGAACAACAGCGTTTCCCTGGCCAACCGGGATCGCGGTCTGCGGCTGGCCCGGCTCGTCAGCGTGCCGTTCTTGTTGCTCTTGCTGTACCTGGCCTGGCCCGGCTGGCTGCATGGGGCCATCGAATACAATTCGCGCACCCGCGTGGCGTTTGACATCCGTCCCGAACCGTCGCTGAAGCGCGCCGCCGAGACATTGCGCGACCTTCATACCAACGACAAGCCGGCGCGCGTGTTCAACATCAGTTTCGAGATGGGCAACTACCTGAGCTGGTTCGCTCCCGGCGTCAAGTATTACGCCGATACACGCTTTCACCTATTTGCCGGGCAAACCAGACAATACACCAACGTGAACAAGGCGTTGATCGATCCGGACCAACCGCGGGAGGACTGGCAAACCGTCTTTCAGGAACGTCGCATCGACCACGTGGCCATGGAATACCTGCTCACCCTGACGATCGCACCCGATCCGAAGTCGCCGCCACGCATAACCAAATGGTGGATCGATCCGGACCACTGGCGCCAGCGCTACGGCGACGTGCGCGTGTTTGTCTTTTCCTGGAAAGGCGCCAAGGAGGCCTGGCCCGTCAACACCGTCCGCAACGACTGGGACCGGGCCGCGTTCGGCGTCGTCGCAAATGACGAACGCCCGCCGGCGCAAGGCATCAAGCCCGCGGCAGCCCCCACGGTCTGGAGTCTCTATCTGCATGGCGTTGGCCAGCGACCCGTCGGCGTGGCCCAATCGAAGGCCCAGCAGGTCTATTTCAATCAGCCCTCTCCGGCTTCCTACTGTAGCTTCATCGTGGCCACGGCATCGCTGGCCCCCCTGCCCGCGCTGCCGGGCTGTCACATTCTCGCGCCCGTGACGGCCACGCTGGTTGAAGAAATCACGGCCCTGAACACGCGCGATCGCGGTCCGCCTGCCGCCGCCGTCCTCGCCGTGCGCTCCGCCCGCAAAGCCGTGGGCGACAATCCGCTTGACGCCGAGAGCTATCAAACGCTTGCGGACGCGATTGACATGGTGAGGACCCGGCAAGAAGATCACTGGATCGGCTTTCGGGGGCCCAGTCGCTTCGGGCATCCGTCCAGCCTGCGCGATCGGTTGAGGCATTACCAGATCGTCGCCGCCCGCTATCAGGTCGCCCTGTTGCAACCCGATAACCACGAGCCACATCTCGAACTGGCCCAGCTTTATGTGGAAAACAACCTCATCGATCTCGCTCTCGAGCACATCAAACTGGCAGAAAAGGCGATTGAGTCCCGCCTCGCAGCCGGAAAGGACATTCGCGGCGTCTACTCCAAGGATCCCAAAAAACGCGAAGCCCTGGTCCGATCGTTCCGCGAAAAAAATGTCGAACCGCTGGAGAAAAAAGTCAAACAGCGCCTGGCGAAGTTCAATTCCGCCGGCAGCAAGTTCTCGCAGGTCGAGCAGGCCGTTTACGCCATGCGGGGGCCGTTTCAAGATTTCGACAGCGCCAGCGGCAAGGTCCAGCAGACCACGCTGGGCCTGGGCAGGACCGCTCTTGATATTCTCGAAAAAATCGACCCGAAGTCGTTCAAGGGCAAGGACCAGGAAAACTATACCCAGACCGTCCTGGCACTCCTCCTTGAGATGGGGCGCGTGGACGTCGTCGCGGAAAACCTCGCCAAGTCCGCGGCCCTCAAGGAACAGCAACCGCTAATCTTCGCGTCGTACAAGGTGATGTCGGCCGGCGCCCTGGGCGATTACAAGGCCATGGACGAATCGCTGGCCGTCATCGAGAAGGCCGCGCGCGAAGATCTGGAACGAAAAAAGAAGGAGGCCCTTGCCCGCGCCCAGAGCGCCGTGCCGATGCTTTCCTCCGCCGGGATGCAAACCTCACCGCTGGCGTTGATGCTGGCGACCCGTGCCACCGTCGATTCGCTGATTGTCGCCGCCGGCGCCGTCGGACAGGAACGACAGGCCCGCAACGAGTTGTGCAACCTGATCACCCTGCGCGGCATCTGCGCCCTGGAGGCCGGCGATACCAAACAGGCGCAGGCTTACTTCCTCCGCGCCACCAAGGAAGCGGGCGAGTTGCATTTCATTGATCGGCCGATCGCCCTGCGCTACCTGGCCTTGCTGAAAGAACACCACAAGTAAGACTGACCTTGTCCGACCCTGAAACGTGAGCGAAGGAGTGCCAGCCGTCGCTTACGCTTCAGCCTCAGAAGTCCCCTTGCCATTCAATCCGCGATGCCTGTAAAATTGTTCACATGACCTTGGAGCCAATCAAGGGCCGCGGCGCCGCTGACAATCCACCCAACCGCTTCGAGCTGATTCGCTACGAGCCGTTGGAGGACGGCGCGTGCGACGAACGCCCCGCGCCCGCGACGCAGTTTTTTCGCGATGCGACCGCTTCCATCATTGCCACCAACGACAGCCCGGATGTCCCGTTTTCCGCCAGCATCAACCCCTATCGCGGCTGCGAGCATGGATGCGTCTATTGCTACGCGCGCCCGTATCACGAATACCTCGGCTTTTCGATCGGTCTGGATTTCGAGACCAAGATCATGGTCAAGGAGGACGCGCCGCGCCTTTTGCGCAAGGAGTTGAATTCGAAAAAATGGACGCCGCAGATTCTTGGCATGAGCGGCGTCACCGATTGCTACCAGCCGATCGAGCGTCGGCTCGAGGTGACGCGTCATTGTCTGGAGGTGCTGGCGGCGTTTCGCAATCCGGTGTGGATCGTCACGAAGAATCGGCTGGTGACGCGCGACATCGATTTGCTGCAAGCGCTCGCCGCCCACGATGCGGCCGCCGTCGTCATCGCGGTGACGACGCTGGACGCGGAGCTGGCGCGAATGATGGAGCCGCGCGCGACGACGCCGGCGGGACGTTTGCAAGCCATTCGCGATCTGACAGCGGCCGGCATTCCGACGGCAGTGCTGATGGCGCCGGTCATCCCAGGTCTGACCGATCACGAGTTGCCCGCGGTCCTCGCCGCCGCGCGCCAGGCGGGCGCCGTTCACGCCAACTACACGATGTTACGCCTGCCGTACGGCTTGCCGACACTTTTTGACAACTGGCTCGATCAGCACGTTCCTGAAAAAAAAGACAAGGTCCTGAGCCGAATCCGCGCGGTGCGCGGCGGCGACCTCAACGACCCGCGCTTTGGCGCCCGCATGAGAGGGGAAGGCCCGATCGCGGACGCCGTCAAACAGATGTACAAGGTCGCCTACAAGAAAAATGGGTTCCCGGGAAAAAAACCGCTCTCCACCAAGGCGTTTCGTCGGCCGAATGACACGCCGGCCCTGTTGTTCGCCGAAGGATGACGCGGTTTGCGGCCTGGCGCTCGCACGGCGCGTGCAACCAACCTGTCCCGCCGTGGCCGGGGCGATTACAATCGTGGTTGATGAACGAGATTCCCGCCAAATCGGATTTGCCTCTGCGTGCCAAGATTGTCGCGCTCGTGAAGGAGCGTGGCTGGCATCAGGAGGAGTTCGCGCGCAACGCCGATCTCAATCGCTTGACCGTCCGCAGTATCTTTCGAGGCCCGCCGCGCAAGCTGCACAATGCCACGGTCCAATCCTGCGCGCGGGCGCTTGGCGTGAGCGTCCATGACCTGCTGACGCAGCCGATCGAAAAGCTGCTGCCACGGATGCGGGTCGCCCTGCCGGTGAATGATCAGGCCCGGGTGCTTTACGAACAGGCAACTCAGCCGGAACTTCTCGCCTGGCTCGAACGCAATCCGGACCGGGCGGCTCAACTTTCCCCGCAGGAGATTGACGAACTGCTTTCCTTGCAGGGAACCGGCGGCCCGTTGACCGAATTCGGCGTCGCCCACCACGTCGAACAGATCGAGCGCCGGCGTCGGATACTCGAACACGTTGCCGTCATCGCCGCCACCGAACACGTCGATCTGCTCGAACAGTTCGTGCGCATTCTCTACGAAAGGATCCAGCCCTACCGCGAACGTGGGTCGGGCCAAAATCCATGACGGGCGGCGTGGCGGCGAGGATCCCACCGGTCTGGCGTCCGCCCAACCTGAAAATCGGCCCGCGCCCTATGATAGAAAGGGCGAGCATCTGGTTGCCCGTTTCATGTCGGAAAGGAAAAACCCATGGCTCAACCTGCTGCGGATCGCAATCTACTTTTTGGCATCCTCGCGATGCAGATGGACTTCATCACGCGCGAGCAGCTCATTGCCGCCATGCAGGCGTGGGTATTCGACAAGGCGAAGTCGCTGGGCGAGATTCTCCTTGCGCAAAAGGCGCTCGACGAGGATAACCGCCTGCTGCTCGATGCCCTCGTGCAAAAGCATCTCGCCAAGCACGGCGGCGATGCGGAGAAGAGCCTGGCGGCCGTCAGCTCCCTGCGCAACGTGCGCAAGGACCTGGAACAGATCACCGACCCGGACGTGCAGCAAAGTCTTGGGCACGTCTCGACGGCGCGCGTGCGCGAGCCCGACCCGTGGGCGACGGTCGCTCCGCCGCCAGGCATGAAACTGCCCGGCGCCACGCGTTTTCGGATCGTGCGGCCGCACGCGCGCGGCGGGCTGGGCGAGGTCTTCATCGCCATGGACGAGGAGCTCAATCGCGAGGTCGCGCTCAAAGAGATCCAGGAGCCGCAGGCGGATAACCCCGAGAGTCGAACGCGCTTCCTGCTCGAAGCGGAGATCACGGGCGGTCTGGAGCATCCCGGTATCGTGCCCGTTTACGGCCTGGGAACCTACGCCGACGGTCGGCCGTATTACGCGATGCGTTTCATCCGCGGCGACAGCCTCAAGGATGCGATCGAGCGTTATCACCGCGCCTTGAAATCCGGTATGGACGCGGGGCAGCGCACGCTGGCATTGCGATCGCTGTTAGGCCGCTTCGTCGATGTTTGCGAGGCGATCGCCTACGCCCATAGCCGCGGAGTGCTGCATCGCGATTTGAAGCCGGGCAACATCATGCTGGGCAAGTACGGCGAAACGCTGGTCGTGGACTGGGGGCTGGCGAAACCCCTGGGAGCGCCGGTGCAAGGGACCGGTTCGATCGATCCGGGCGAGGGTTCGCTTCAGCCCACGTCCCTGAGCGCAGCGTCGCAAACCCTGGTCGGCGCCGCAGTCGGCACGCCGCAATACATGAGCCCGGAACAGGCGGGCGGGCGACTCGATCAGCTTGGCCCGGCCAGCGACGTGTATAGTCTCGGCGCCACGCTTTACTGCATCCTCACGGGAAAATCGCCAATCAGCGAATCCGATGTCGGGACGGTCTTGCACAAGGTCCAACGCGGCGACTTCCCCAAGCCGCGTCAAGTGGACGCTTCCGTGCCCGCGGCCCTGGAAGCCGTCTGCGTCAAGGCGATGGCGCTCCAGCCGACCGAGCGTTACGCGTCGCCCAAGCAGCTCGCCGACGACATCGAGCACTGGCTCGCCGACGAGCCGGTCTCCGCCTGGCAGGAACCGTGGACCGTGAAGGCGCGCCGCTGGATGGGCCGCAACGCCACGCTGGTAACCGGCGCCGCCTCGGCGATCTTGGTAGCGCTGGTCGGCCTGATCGTCGCGACCATCCTCCTCACCGCCGCCAACGAGCGCGAGCGGCTTGCCAAGGCCAGGGCCGAGGAGAATTTCAAGCTCGCACGCTCTGCGGTCGAACGCTTTCACACCGAGGTGAGCACCGACGTTTTGCTAAACGAAAAGGGCATGGATGACCTGCGCAAGAAGCTGCTTGAGGCCGCCAAGGAATACAACGAAAAGTTCCTTCAGGCTCGCGCGGACGACAAGGAATTACAGCGCGAAGTCGGCAGATCAACCTATCGCCTGGCCCAGATCACCGCCGACCTCGACTCCAACAAGAAGGCCATCGAATTGCATCTGCGGGCGCTGCCGATTTTCAACGCCATCCCCGCAGCCAAGGGCGGCGCGGATCTCAAATACGATCAGGCGCTGTGCCTGCACCATCTGGGCCGAATCTATCGGCTCGATGGTCAACTGGACAAGTCGCAGGAGTATTACACGAAGGCGCGCGATTCGTGGACCCAGCTCGTCAAGGATCATCCCGGCGAGAATCGCTTCAAGGAAGGTCTGGCGCGCACGCAGATGGGGCTCGGCAACGCCTATCAGGTTGCACGCGACATGGACAAGGCGCGCGAGTATTACGAGAAATCAACCGCCGGCTGGAAGGCGCTCGCGGATGCCAATCCCAATTCGCCCGAGTATCTACGCGAGCTTGGCGTCGATCAAAACAACCTTGCCCTGCTCTACCGCTCGATGGCGGGCAAGGAAAAGGTTGCCGAGGCGGCCTATCGCACGGCGAAGAAAATTCAGACGAAGCTCGTGGACGCGGGGCCGAAGTCGAGTGAATATCAAAACGACCTGGCCCGAACCTGCTTCAACCTGGCGGCGTTTCTCCTCTTCACCGCCGGGCCGAAATCCGACGCCGGCGTGCTTTATCAAGAAGCGGCAACGCGCTGGGAGACGCTGGTCGAGCGACACCCGGCCGTACCCGGTTTTCGCGCCCGGCTCGCACAAACCTACGCCGCTCAGGCCAACCTCCTTCGGCATTCCGACAAACAAAAAGCGGAGGAACGGGCCGCCAAGGCGCTGGCCATCCAGAAAAACCTGGCGGACAAACAGCCCGGCGTTGCGAGTTTCCAGGCCGATCTGGCCCGCGGCTATTTCGCCCTGGCACGCGTGCATCAGGGCAATGCCGACAACGCGAAGGCGGAAACCGCCTTTCGCGATTCCCTCAAGATTCGCATGAAACTGGCGAACGCGAATCCCGCTGACGCAACCTACCAGAGCGACCTGGCGCAGACCCACGCCGGGCTGGGCCTTCTTTACGCGCGAACCAAACAACCCGACAAGGCGATGGACGAGCAAAAAAAAGCGCTGGCCGCCTGGGAGAAACTCACGGGGAACCACCCGGTGGAACTCGATTACGCCATCGGGCAATCGCAGACCTGCTACGATCTGGGCGAGTTGGCCCGCGCCGACGGCAAGGCCAGGGAGGCCGCCGACTGGTACACCCGCGCCCTGACGAGCTTCGATGCCGTCAAGTTGAAATCGCTGGACAGCGCGCAGATCAAGGTGAATCGGCTCAACGCCCACTGGAAACGAGCGCAGGCCCGGACCGAGATGAAGCAGTTCGCCGACGCGCTGGCGGACTGGACCCAAGCGCTGGAGTTTGCGCCCGCCACCAGCAAGACGTTCTTCCAGATCCAACATGCCGCCGGCCTGGCACGAGCCGGAAAACACGCCGAGGCTGCCACGGAAGCGGAGAAGCTGGCGATGACCCTGAAAGGCGGCGCCGCCTGGTTTCGCTTCGCAGGCATCTACTCGCTCGCCAGCGCCGCCGCCGCGAGTGATACAACGAAAACGCCGGATGAACGCAAAAGGCTCGCCGACAAACACGCCGGCCAGGCCATCGCCTTGTTGACGTTCGCGTCTGGCGCGGGTTTCTTCAAGACGCCCGCCAATCTCAAACGCCTGCAAACCGATTCAGATTTCCAGGCACTCCGCGCTCGCCTTGAATTCAAGAAGCTTCTGGGCTCCATTGAAGGCAAATGACGCTTTTGGTTGCGACCAGAAACGCGGTCGCGGTCCATCAGAGCGAAACGCACTCTGACTCCTGAGGACGTTGTCCCGCACCCATCGGCAGGAGCCGACCCTTCCCGATGATGAGGAGTTAGCGTTTCTTTTTCTTTTCCAAATACTCCGCGATGATCTTGGCCGGGTTGTCGTTGAAAGCGTCGCGGCAACCAGAGCAGCAGACGTAGTAGGTGACGCCCTTGAAACTTACCGTGGACGTGCCGAGCCCGCCGGTGACGACGCATTCGGGTCGCTTGCCGCCCGCCTCAAGGCCGAAAGTGACGCCTTCGCGGGTGAAGCCGACTTGAAGTTGCTTGAAGAACTGCGTTCGGCCGTCGGCCTTGACCCACATTTCATAGATGAGCCGATCGCCGCCGCCGGCGATGTTCATTTTCAATTGTTCGGTATCGCTGGTGTCGGGGTTGACTCGCTCGACGATGAGGACTTTTTTCTTGAACGCGCCGACATAGGCGGCTTTCTTTCCAGCCTTGTCGATCAGGGTGATCTCGAACTTGGCTTGATCGGGCAAGTAGCGGACCTCGCCGCCCTTGTAGCGCTTGCTGTTCTCGAGGTTGAAGCTCAACCAGACGTCCTTGCCCTTGAAGCGCCAACTCCATTCGGCCTTCTCGGTCCAGAAGCCCTTCTTCTTGTCGCTGGCGGTGCCTTTCCAGCTCCCGATGAATTCCTGGAACGCCTGCAAGGCTTGTTTGGAACTGACGGCGTCGTCCTTGCCTTTCTTGCCGGCGTCGGCGAGCGGCAAGAGAGCGAGGAGCGAAAAAAGCAAGGCGCCAAGGAGGAGCATACGCATTGAATCTTACCTCAAAGAGAATTGTGAATCGGCGTGGTAATTCCCGTAGGGGACGGTCGGGCTTGAATTCATGCGTCGCAAATACTTTTGCGCCGCTTTGCCATTATCGATCGCGCGCATCTTTTTGAGAACCGCGACGGGCATGATGACTCCCCGATCCCAGGGTTTCGCCGTGCTCAACCCTGGATTTCATCGACACTGTAAAATAGCACGAACTCAGGGCAAATCCAACACGTAAACGGTCGTGTTGGCGTTGGCGGTCACGATCTGGCGGCTGTCGTGAGTGAATACGATGGCATTGACGAACAGGCCCTGGTGGTTGCCCACGTACCAGCGGCGCAGTTCCTTGCCTTCCATGTCCCACGCCTTGACCAGATTGTCGGCGCCGACGGTGGCGAACTTCTTGCCATCCGGGCTGACCATGCAGGCCAAGATGCGGTCGGTGTGCCCCTGGATCGTCTTGAGGACTTGCTTGCCCTGGAGCTTGCCGATCTTGATCTCCCCTTTGTCGCTCGTGGCAATGAGGGTCAGGCCGTCCGGCGTGAGTGCGAGATCGGCGACGCCGATCTTGTCGAAGAGGAACCAGTCGCCGCCGGGCGCGACGTTCGCGAAGTTGGCCTTCAGGTCCCAGATGCGCACGCTGCCGTCCTTCGCGCCGGTCGCGGCGAGTTTGCCATTGGCACAGAAGGCGAGTGAGTTGATCTTGCGTGCCGTCTCGGTGAAACCGGTGCGCCGGAACCCGGTGAGGATGTCGAAGCCCTCGACGTAGGTAGAAACCGTAGGTTGATTCACGGGCTGCCAAACATAGACAATGCTACCCGCCGGCTCCACGAAGATGTAGGGCGAATAGCGATACCGCAATCGGTCAAACGTGTTGAGCTGCTGCTGGGTGCGCGGAATCTCACGTGGCGGATTGATCTCCCAAAACCGGATCGACATGTCGGTGCCGGAGGTGACGAAACGTTTGCTGTCGGGCATGAAGGCGATCGACATGACCGCCCCCGGATGGCCCGTTAACGTTGCGACCTCGGCCCCGGTGGCGCGATCCCAGACCTTGATCGTGCGATCGCTCGAACCCGAAACGATGTACTTGCCATCGGGACTTACGGCTACCGTTTGCACGGAGCTGAGGTGCTCGGCGAGCAAGGGCAACTCGCGGCTCGTGATTTCCCAAATCTTCACGCGCTTGTCAACACTGCTGGAGACCACATGGAAGCCATCCCGGGAGAAGACGACCGACGTGACCCAGTCCTTGTGGCCATTGAACTTTTGCACTTCCTTGCCGGCGTTTCCCTCGACCTTCCAGAGCCTGACCGAGCGGTCGGCGCCGCCGGACACCACATGAAGGTTGTCCTTGCGAAAGGCGACGGAGCTGACGGGTCCTTCATGCCCGCTGAGGCGGATGTTGTTCGTGCCGGGCGTTGCGAGGGGCCAAATCTGCACGGCCCCATCCACGCCGCCCGAGGCGAGGTAGACGCCGTTCGGGCTGTAGGCGAGACTGTTGACCGAGGTGCCGTGGGCGCTCCAGGTTGTTTCGAGCTTGCCCTTGTCGTCGTAAAGCCGAATGGTCTGATCGATGCTGCCGACGGCAATTTGTTTGCCGTTGGGGTGAAAGGCGACCGCGGCCACGATCGACGGATGCTCGTTGAAGGACGCGATTTCGGTACCCTTGTCGGCGTCCCAGATTTTGACGCGGCGATCGACGCTGCCGGAGACGAGGCGTTTGCCATCGGCGGAGAAATCGAGGGAAGTGATCGTGCCCTGATGCCCCTCGCAGGTGCGGATGGGTTTGCCGGTGTCGGCGTCGAAGATGCGGATGATCTTGTCGCCGCCGGCGGAAGCGATGAGCTTGCCGTCGGGGCTGAACAGGACGACGGTCACGGGAGCGGTATGATCCGTGATGGTGAAAAGGACCTTGTTCGTATCGCGTTGCCAGACCTTGAGGGTGCGATCGGCGCCACCGGCAGCGATGCGGGTTCCGTCGGGGCTGATGGCGGCGCTCCAGATCGGCGCGGTGGGTCCTTCAAA
Organism: Planctomycetota bacterium; assembly: GCA_016191165.1. Taxonomy (GTDB): domain Bacteria; phylum Planctomycetota; class Planctomycetia; order Gemmatales; family Gemmataceae; genus SIAQ01. Next base: position 1,614 of record JACPPF010000061.1, on the reverse strand, counting down.
ATCGCGTGCCTGCATCACGATGTCGAAGTCCCAAAGCCGAATCGTGAAGTCGCCGGAGCACGACGCCAGGCGGTTGCCCCCCGGCGAAAAGACAAGGGTGTTGATGGGGCTGGCGTGGGCGTTCTTGATCTCGCCCAGTTTCTGGCCGCTGTCGGGGTCCCACGAATGGATGTATCCGTCCAGACCGCCGGTGAAGAGCGTCTTGCCGTCCTTGGAGTAGACCGCGCAGCGCGGCCCATTGACGTTGAGAGCGATGCGCGGCGTCGCGATGCGGAATGGGTCGCCTGCCCGCGGGGTCGCATACAGCTTGACGCCAAGCGGGCCGACGCGGACGAAGGTCTTGTCGTCCGGACTGAAGGCGAGATGAAGCGTGGCGCCGGTCGGGTCCTGCTGTGACCAGTAGGCGGGTTGATTGATGTTGTCCACAAACGTCGGATACTGGAACAGTCGGACGTTGCCGTTGTCGTCTCCCGCCGCCAGGATGTTGCCCTCGGTATTAAACCGAAGCGCGCCGACCGCGTTGGTGAAATCGCGCAGACTGCGGACGAGCGTCCCCTTGGCGGTGTCATACACAAACAACCCGTGCGAAGGGTTGCCGGGCACGCCGCTTTGACCGGTGATCAGGTGTTTGCCATTGCGCGACAGGGTCAGCGAGCGGACGTTTTCGCCGACGGCGGCAAGGGAATGGATTTCCTTGCCGGTATCGGCATTCCAGATCTTGATGTTCTTTTCCATGCCAGCGGAGGCGATGAACTTGCCGTCGGGGCTCCAGGCAACGCACTGGACCTTGCCGGTGTGCCCGCTGAAAACGAGGATTTCATGTCCGTTGCCGAGGTCCCAGATGCGGACAGTCCCGTCGTCGGAGGCGCTGGCGAGGCGTTGCCCGTCGGGACTGAAGGCAAGGCGGTTGATCTCGCGATTGTGCCGCAGCCGCAGGTTGCCAATGATGCGCGCGACATGTTCGGGGACACCGCTGGGCTGATACGGAAGCTGCCAGCGCGCCTGCCGAATGGCTTCGCCCGCTTGCAACAACCGCCCGGCGGCCAGGGCGACGTCGGATTTCTTGGCGAGTTCATCCGCCTTTTCGAGGATCACCGGAATAAAGCGCCCGGCCACGCCGGACTTGACCGCCTTCTCGCGTTCCTGGCGAAACTTCGCCTGCAGCGCCTTGACCTCGTCAGCCGTGGGCAACTTGGTCGGCTGGGCGTTGAGCGGAGAGAACCCGCCTGCCAGAGCCAAGAGTGCCACGAGCCACGCCGCGATTGATCGAGTCGTCATGATGTTCTCCCTTGCTCGCTGAGGATTTCGCGCGAAAACGCCCTAGAGATGAGTATAATTGGCTTCACGGTGACGATACAAGGGGCTGCTTGATAAAGACGAAAATGATCGGCGGCGAAACGAGGCGCGTGAGCGGGCGGGTGAAGCGGCGAGGGCCTGGCGCGTAAGCGACCGGAGAAGCGGAGGCGATGCATGACTAGTGTTCTTGAACCGCGAAACTCATGGCGATTGAGTCAAGTTTGCATACTAGCCCGAAGCGTTAGCGAGGTTTTCCGTTGCAAGCGATCCCTCGCTTACGCTTCGGGCTAGTATGCGTGGGTTGCTTTGGTCTGAGGT
>JACPPF010000060.1 GCA_016191165.1 Planctomycetota bacterium | reverse complement strand
ATTGAGTCGTTTGTTCTTCACGCCGATCTTGCGCGTGCGGTTGTTCTTCAGCAGGCTGAGCGCCGTGCGGCGCAGCAGGCTGAAGTTGGCATCCGCGTGCCCCTTGCGGAGTCGGCTTTGGTCTTCTTGGAAAGTCACGTCGAGCTGCCAGTGCAAGCGGTTCTCGATGCCCCAGTGCCCGCGCACCGCGACGGCGCAGTTGATCGCGAGTCACGACGGGCAATGCGGCTCATGGGCGAGCTTTTTGCTAGACGCGCTGAGAACGCAGGGTATTGACCAAACGAACGAGTATGTCCGGGTGCCGTCTCTCCGGTGCGCTCATTTAGGCGGCTTTTCGCGGGCGATGGGCATTGGACAACGCGAGAGTTCGGGGTGGAGCGGCCTGGTAGGAGTTGACGAGGTCTCGATAAACTTCATCCCAGACGCCGCTGAGCAGGATGACGCGCAGGTTGAGGATCAGCTGAGCACCTTCGTTCGACCAGCGCATGCCCGACAGCTTCAGCCGCTGGGTGAACACCGTCTTGCAGGCGGCTTCCGTAATGCCGCTGCCAATCGGAAGTCCTTGGGCGCGGAATTCGGCGTACCGCATGTGCCGCGTGCGGTCTCGCAGATAGCGGTAAGCCTTTCGGAATTCCTTTTTCGCGGCGGCCGACATCCGGTGGCGATCGCGTAATGCGGCGGCCGAGTGCAACACGCGGAAAGGGCCGTTGGGTTTCTTGAGCAGCTTGCGCATCTTGGCAGCCCAGGCCGAGGCCTCGCGACCCACGCCGAAGAGAGCTTCGGCCATCGTAGTCAGCCGTTGGCTGGCATGGTAATAGTCGACGATCCATTGCCAGGTGAGTCGCTTTCCCGTTTGCGGGTGCCGCAGCTTCTTCAGCACCTTGCGCGGGTACTGCGTTTCGTGCGCTCCGGCGTCCGTCAGGTACGCCAAGCGGGGCAGCGGTCCTGCCCACTGTCGCAGCACTTCCAAGAGCAAGGCCGTTAACTCGTCGGTCATGGTTTGTTGACCCAGTTCGGGCGCATAGGCCAGGTAGACGGTTCCCAGTCGTTGTCCCCGGCGGTCGTAGATGGAGAGCGTGGCGGTGGTGGCCACTTCGAAGAAGCTGTGCGGACGCGTGCAGAGCGTAATCCCATCGCGTCCCAAGACCAAAGCCGGCCGGTGCTTTCCCGAAGAAGCGTACGCCTGTCGTAGCCAGTCGACCGCCTGTTTCGCCTGATGCTCGCGGCGAAAGCGATCCATTCCCGCCGAAAGATTCTCGGCCACGGCGCGCAGTTTTTTCACGCCCCACTCGACACCGTGCTGCGTCCGTAGTCGCGCCAAGACGACCTCTTGCGTGGCTCCGGCCTCGGCCAGCCCCTTGGCCGCCGCACTGGCCAAGGCGGGCGTGGCGCCCCCGACCAGTCCCAGAGAAATCTCCAGCGGAAAGATCGTGGGCTCCGCCACGTCGCGCTGCACATAGCGGTAACCATGCCGCCACAGCGTGATCTTGCCGAACAGCGTGGCCACCCCGCGGTTGGGCGTTTTGTGATTCAGTCGCCGATACGGCCCCGCCTCGTGTTGTACGTGCGGCGGCAACGCTCGAGGTTCATCGGCTTCGAGTTGATTGTAGGCGAACTCCACCGCCGCCCGCGCCAGTTCGCGGGTCTGCGCGGCGAGTTCCTGTTCCAACGTCAGTACCGCGGTGGGCGAGGGCTCGCGGGCCAAAAAACGAGGTCACACGTTCGACGATTCGTTGCAAGTGCGGCTGCAGCGTCTCGTTGGCTTGCGTGCTCAATTCCTCAAGTCGACTTGCCACCAAAGCCATCAAACACGTAGAGTAATTCATGGGCGTCCTTTCCCGAGGGTGGTGTTGTTGACTACAAGAAACCACATTTCTCGCAGAGAGGCGCCCTTTTCACCAACACCAACTCCCCGCCAAAACATCGGCGGGGCGCTCAAAAAAGCCCGCGTTCCGGCGCACCAGAGAGACGGCACCCGCGCCGAACCGGTAGTTCTCTTCGGCGCCTTGCCGACCGCATCGAGCAGCCCGGCGCTCGCCGCCGCCACTTTTTATTATGTCGGAAGCTTAACGAGTACAACATTCAAGTTGTACTACGACTTGGGTTT
>JACPPF010000080.1 GCA_016191165.1 Planctomycetota bacterium | reverse complement strand
GTGTAGCTGGCTGGCCCGTCGGCGTAGGTGTGCGTCACGGATGCCGGGTTGCCGCTGACGGTTTCGGTGTTGCCGTCGCCCCAGTTGATCGACCAGCTCTGAATGGTGTCGGCGCCCGGATCGCTCGAGGCGAGATTGAGCGAGTAGAGCGCACCTTCGTCCACGCTGCCAGGGCCGCTGATCGTCAACGTGGGTGAGACGTTGTTGACGCTGACGCCGACGGTGTTGGCGCTGTAGCTGCCGTCTTCATCCGTGGCCGTGGCGCTGATCGTGTAGCTGCTCGGTCCGTCGGCGTAGATGTGCGTCGCCGAGGAGGGATTGCCGCTGACGCTCTGGATATTGCCATCGCCCCAGTTGATCGACCAGCTCTGAATCGTATCGGCCCCTGGATCGCTCGATGCGAGGTTGAGCGTGTAAAGCACGCCTTCATTGACGCTGCCGGCGCCGCTGATCGTGAGCGACGGCGCGACGTTGTTGACGCTGACGGCAAAGCTGGCGGAACCCGAAGACCCAGTCCCGGTTTCTTCGCGAACCGTAACCGTGGCAGTGTAGTTACCGTTATCGGCATAGGTGTGCGTTTGCGCAGGGATGGTTCCCGTTGATGCCGTGGTAAAGACCGAATTGCTGCTGCCGTCGCCCCAGTTGACAGTGACTTCCCAGGGCGTGTCGTCGCCCGGGTCGGTGAAGCTGCCGAGAGCGAAGCTCGTGGCAGCGGCTTCGTTGCTGCTCTGGTTCGCCGGCGCTGTGACGACCGGCATCACGTTGTTCACGGAGTAAGTAAAGGTCGTCGTCGCGACAGCGCCGAAGTAGTCGGTGGCAGTAATGGCAACCGTCGTCGGCCCGGCAGGACCGTCGGTGGTCGGAATCGACCACGACCAGGTGCCGGCGCTGCTGTTTTGCGTGATCGTTCCAAGAGATGCCGTCAGGGTGACGGTGCTGTTGCCCTGGGGGTCGCCGAACGTGCCGGCATTGGTGGCCGGAGAGCCTTCGGCGGCGGTCACGGACGGGCTGTTGGCAGCCACGGTGGGCGACTGGTTTGCGACCAGCACCACATCGCGCCCGGCGCCGCCAACGTAGGAAATGTTCAAAGTGACACCCGCCAGCACAATGGTCGCCTTTTCCGGCAAGCCATTGAAAATGCCGCTGACCGCGTTGCCGCCGTTATTCTTGATGATGGTGTAGACGTCCCCTGGCTGAGGCACATATCCGCCGAACGACGACAGATTGAGGGTGGCGCCTCCCAGAGTGACATCGCCGCTAACAATGTCCTGGTCATAATAGCCGCTGCCGCTGCCTGCCGTATTGCCGCCGACTTCCACGTCGTAAGTCGCCCCGCTTGCAAGCGTGAGCGCGCCGGTGGTGAGAATGCCGGGGCTGACACCCGGCGACAGTTTGCCACCGCTGGTGACGGTCACGCCGCCGGTCGTCCCTGTTCCGCCTAGCGTGCCTGTGTTGTTGACGGTCGTGGGACTGCTGGCGATGCTGCCAGTGATCAGCAGCTTTCCGGCATCAACGGCGGTCGGACCGTTGTAGGTGTTGGCGCCGCTGAGCGTGACCGTGCCGCTGGTGGTTTTGGTCAAGCCGTTGCTCCCAGCAAGTTTGGCGCTGACCGAGCCGTTGCGGGCGTCGATGACGCTGGTGCTGGTCAAGACGCCCGTCGTTCCCGTAATGGCGCCGCCTTGGAGAGATAATTGGCCGACGTTGGCGTTGAGTGCGGCGATGTCAAGGATTCCAGCGGAGTTGGTCAGCGTGCCGCCGGCGGTGAGACTATTGGTGACCAGTTGCAGCGTGCCAGCGCCCGTGTGGCTGACATTGTTGAAGCTGGCGCCGCCGCTGTTGAGCGTCTGCGTGCCGCTGGCGGCGGTGAAATTGACGGTGCCCCCGTTGGTGGCCAACGTGCCGCCGGTTCTGGACCAGTTGCCGGAGACATTGAACGTGCCGGCAGACGATGGGGCCGTCAGCGTGCCGCTGGACAGCGTGACGTTGGAAGTGGAAACGGCGCCGCCGGCGCCGGTGAATGTGCCGCCGTTGACCGTCAGGCCGCCGTTGAAACTCTGCGTCGCGCTCCCCGCCAGATAATTTCCGCCGGTAATGGTCGTCAGTCCCGCGACTGTTGTGCTCAGGTTATTGGTCGAGGCGTCGTATGTGCCGGAGAAGTTCAGCAGAGTCCCATTCACCACCAGGGGATTTGTGATGAGCCGCAGGGTGTCGGTCTGGTGGCTGATATTGTTGAATGCCTGGCCGCCGCTGTTGAGCGTCCGGGTGTTGCTGCTGCTTGTGGCTGGGAACGAGACGGTGCCCGATCCCGGTATGAATGTCCCCCCCGTCACCGACCAGTTGCCATATACGTAGAACGTGCTTGAAGGAGCAATCAGGCTGCCGCTGGACAGCGTGAAATCGCTTGACACCTGCAGCGCGCCGCTGCCGCCGCTGTACGTGCCGCCGTTGATCGTCAGCCCTGTGAAGCTCGAGCTGGCACTTCCGGCCAGGTAAGTGCCACCCGAGATTGTTGAGACCCCCGTGAAGCCGCTGACAAAGAGGCCAAGGCTGTTCGTAGCGGCGTCAAAGGTGCCATTGGTATTGCTGAAATTCCCGTTCAAGGTCACGCCATTGCCGACCAGTCGCAACGTGCCGGCGCCGGTGTGGCTCAGGTTGTTGAACCGCTGTTGGACGCTTGGGCCGTTATCGACCGTCTGAACGCCGCTGGCCGCGGTGAACGTAACGGTGCCAACGGAAACGATATTGGCAGTGGGGTACGCGCTCGTGACCTGCCAATTGCCTGAAACATTGAACGATCCTGGCGAAACGGCTGGCGTGAGGGTGCCGCTGGAGAGCGTGACGTTGGTGACCGTTACGTTGGCTGTGCCCGCGTTGAACGAGCCACCGCTGACCGTCAAACCGCCGTTCAGATTGTGCGTGCCGTTGGCCGAATACGTCCCGCTCGACACGGTTGTCAGGCCGGTCACGGTGGTGGTCGAGAAGCCATTGAACGTCGCGCCGGCGATGTTCAGAGCGCCGCCGAACGATTGCGCGGCGCTGAGCGCCTGGAACGTGCCGCCGGTCAGCGTGACGGCGCCGGCGCCGGCGTTGAGGGCGTTGACGGAGTTCAGGCTCGCGGTGCCGTTCTCGCTGAGGAAGATGTTGCCGTTGCCGCTGGTGGCGGCAGTGACGGCGCTGGCCGCAAGACGGATCGGGTTTGCGCTGGACCCGATGCCGCCGGAACCGGCCGACAGGTTCACGGTGCCGCCCAGCAACTGATCGCCGCTCGTGGCGGTTGAAGTGATGGCGCCTGTGCCGGACGTGGTCAGGCCGATATTGCCGCCGGCGGCGTTGAGGGAAAACGTCCCGAGCGCGATGGTGTTGCCCGAGCCGGTCGTAAGGTTGACGTTAGTTGTCGCCGACCGAGAGAGGTTGGCCGAAAACGTGATGGCGCCGCTGCTGGCGTTGCCGATTTGCACGGTGCCGGCGGTGACGCGGTCGAGTTCGGCGTCCGTCAGCGCGACGACGCCTGAGGCATTCGTACCGAGATTGAACGCGCGATTCACGGTGATCTGAGCGACCGTCGCCGTGGCCGCGGACGTCAGCGACGCGGTGCCGGCGATATCGATGTTGTCGGTCGTCAGTGTGATGTTTCCGCTGCCCGACGCGGTCAGGGCCGCGGCCGCCGTCGCATTGACGTTTGAGCCGGCGAACGCCATCGATTTTCCCGACGCAAGCGTGACGCTCCCCGACAAGTTGATCGTCGCGAAGGGAGTGGCGGATGAACCAACGGTCAGCCCCGCGGTGAAATCGGGCAGCGCAATGACTGTCAGCGTGTCGGCCGAATTACCGCGGTTGATGGTGAGCGAGTTCGACGGATTGGCGAAGTCGGTCAATTCAAACGTGGCTCCGCTCAGCCGTGAGAGCCCGTTGCCGCTGGTGCCGTCGTCGCCCAGCGTCGCGGTGTTCGGCCCGGCCGGCAGGTTGAAGATGACGTCGGTCGCCGTGCCGCTGTTGGTGATCGGGTCCAGCCCGGTGTAGGTAACCGTGCCGAAGTTCGACATCACGATGTTGCCGTCATTGGCGTTGGTGTAGTTATAGGTCACCGTGCCCTGGCTGCCGCCGGTAATCACCAGCGCGTCGCCCGGGGCGCCTGTCGGATTGCCGCCATTAAAGGTGAGGTTGCCCGCGGGGATAGGGTCGCCGCCAGACAGGTCCAAAGTGAGCGTGTCATTCCCGCCAGCCGTGTTGAAAGTAAGGCTGCCGGTGACGGACGTCATTGGTATCGTCAGCGTTTTGTTGCCGTTGGAAAGCGCGCCGCCGCTTGGAGCGGATTGGAACATTTCATTGGCATCGGTGATGACCAGGTTCGATCCGCTGCGGCTGACGGTGACACTGTTATTCTTGCCGGTGGCGTCGGTGTCGGCGATCGTCAGGTTGCCGCTGGAGAGCGTGGCGGAAAGGCTGCTGCCTGCCTGGTTGACCGTGATCTGTTGGCCGAGCACGGTGATGCGGGCGGAGCGAGCCGCGCCGGTGTTCGCGGTGAATGAGAAAGGAATGACGCCGTTGGAAGGGGCGCCGACGGTCAGCCAGCTCTGGTCGCTGGTGGGAGCAAAGATGCCGCTGAGCGATTGGGCAGTCGGCAGCACCGGCAGTAGCTGATCGGAACCGGCCCCCGCGCCTTCGTTGATTACTCCCGCCGCTACAAACGCGCGTGTTCGCTCCGTGAGTGCGCCGAAGTTATTATTGTTTACGGTATAGACAAGATTGCCCACACCATCCACGGCTACTGCCCATGCGTAACTAATGGACGCCAGCGAGCTCACCTGTTGCGACTGGGCAGTCCATTTGGAAATGGCGCCGCTGCCGTAATTCGCGATGTAGAGGTTTCCAGACGCATCCACCGCCACGCCGGTTGGGTAGGCTAGGCCCGCAGAAACCACCGCGCTCACGACGCGCGTCGTGACGTTCCATTCAAGGATCTGGTTGGTGCTGGCATTGGTGATGTAAACGTTGCCGGCCACGTCAACGGCCACACCAATCAAACTCTCCGACGGCGGGACGATCGCGGAAACCAACGTGGAGACCGTATTGGTCGAGACGCTCCATTTATAGAGCGAATTTGTGGAGCCATTCCAGGCGCCGAAATAGACATTGCCGCTCCCGTCCACCGCCAAGCCTTGCGGAGAATACCCCGAGACCAGGGTGCTGACAGTCTGAGAAGCGGCGGTCCACTTTTGAATGCCGACGCCGAAATTAGTGAAATAGACATTTCCTGAACTGTCGAGGGCGAGCGCGGGCGCACTAAGCCCGGACACAAGCGTCGAGCTAGTCTGTGTCGTTGCGTTCCACTTCATGATGCTATTAGCACTGCCATTGGCGTAGTAGATATTGCCCGCTCCATCCATTCCCACCCCTTCGCTCCCCAGGCCCGACGGAATTAGCGTGGAAACTGGATTCGCGGTCACGTAAGTGCTGCCCGCCTGGGTGACGGTGAGCGTTTGGCCGGCGATGGTCAACGTGCCGGTGCGCGTGGCGCCCGTGTTCGCATCGAAGGTGAACGTGGCCAGTCCGTTGCCGCTGCCGGTGGAGGAGGTGTGTAGCCAGGAAGCGTTGGCAGTCGCGCTCCAAGACCCCGCCGAAGCAACAACGTAAGAGTCGACGCCGCTGGCCGGAGCTTCGAGCAGCGTCGCCGGCGCAACGCGCGTCTCCAGGCTCTCGACGAGCAGCCGTGCCGAGGACGGTTTCTTGCGGATCGTTCGATTCTTCTTGCTGGCGGCCCCGAACCATTGGCGAATGAGCTTGCTGAAACTAGACGACATCATGATGTTACTCCCGATCCGATAGCAATTCACCTGCACCAGGCCGTTACCGCATTGCTGGTCGAAGACTCCGGCGGTAGGGAAATGCGAGCGCGCAAGGCAAATGCGCACTGGCCCTATACCTTCCTGAACAACATCTGGAGGAGGAGAGTGCCAAAAAAATCGGCAAGATTGGAAAAAAACGCAGATCCGATGTGAGAGAAATGTCAGAACTGAGGTGCCTACAGGGACTTGCGAAGGATCAGCGTAGCGGCCAACCCAGGCGTTCGAGTTTCTGCTTGCGCTGTTCCCAGCTGGCAGCATCGAGCGAGCGGGCGTTTCCTCGGTCGTCGAGTTCCATCCCGGTCAAGACTTCAATCCAGGTCCTGATTTGCTCGTTGGATCCTTCGACGACCGGAGGAAGTGCCCAGAGACGGGCGGTCTTGTCGCGAGCGCCTGTGAGGATCGTCTCGCCATCCGGACTGAATTGGGCGACTTCGACCCCGGCATCGTGCCGAAAGAATGGCCCGATGGACTTGCAGGTGACGCGATCCCAGAGCCGCGCGGTTCGGTCGGAGCTGCCGGTGAGAACGAGGTCCCGGCTCGGATGGAAGGCAACCGCCCGTACCGTGCCGCGATGCTGGAGCGGGGCGCCGACCGTTTGCCCGCTGACGGCATCCCAGATCAGAGCGACCCGATAGTCGTTGCCGGTCACGATCCAGCGGCCGTCCGGACTGATATCTACGGCGCCGACCTGGCCAGGGTTTTCCAGCGGCTTGCTCCGCGGCTCTCCCGTGGCCGCGTCCCAAAGCCGGGCCGTTTTGTCATAACTTCCGGTCAGCACGAACTTGCCGTCACGAGTAAAGCGAATAGCACGCACAGCTTCCTGATGCGGAAGTCGAAGGGGCGTGCGTTTGCGGTCCTTCAGGTCCCATTGCTGAGCAGATTTGTCGGTCGTATTGCCGGTAAAGAGGTATCGGCTGTCCGGCGAGATGGCCATTGCGCCCAGGCCGACAAGTTCGTTCAGTTCGCCATCGAGCTTCCTATTGGTGGCGGAATCCCAAATATGCAGTACGTTCGAAGTTCTGTCGGCGACGCCATATTCGCCGGTAACCAAGAGCTTGCCGTCTGGGCTGACCGCGACCGCGCCGACTTTGCCGCGGTGCGGCAAGGGAGGGCCGATCGGTTGGGCGGTGCGCGCGTTCCAGAGATGGGCACTGCCGCCGTCTGCCGGTTGGACCAAGCCGCAGCCGGTAAGGAGGAATTTGCCGTCGCCGGAAAAAGCCGCCGACCAGACCGGGAAAGGATGTTGCAGCACGCGCGCCCGACTCGCTGCGGGGTCGATGTCCCACAACTTCGCCGTTGAGTTGCCGCTCAGCGTCAGCAGCGTGCGGCCATTCGGCGCGAAGGTCACATAGGCCACCGGATCGGCGTGACTCAGGACTGCTCCGATTCTCTTGCCGGCGGCAACATCCCAGAGTTCCACGGTTCGGTCAAAGCCGCCTGTGGCCAAGTACTCGCCGGCAGCGTCGAGCGCCACCGCCGCGCGCAATGGATTGGTGGTTAGCGATGCCCGCTCCGTTGCCGTCTCCGCCAGGTCCCAGATGCGAACGAAATCGTCTTTCGTCGCGACGGCGATACGGTTTTCGGCATCATTGAAAGCAATCGAACCTTCCCCAACGATGGCGGCAGTCGAAAGTACCTTGGTGGCCGTTTGCGCGTTCCACACATGGAGAAGGGTACCCTCGGTCCGTACAAGGATGAACTTGCCCTTTGGGCTGTAGGCCAGCGGGGCACAGCGCGTATCATGTTTCAAAGGCGGCTCCTGCAATTTCCCGGTGACGGCATCCCAGCGCAGGACGTCTAAGTCGTCAATGGTCAACACCGTTGTGCCGTCGGGGCTTGGTGTCCCCCATACCGAACGGTCCGCAATCGCAGCCCCGATCGGCTTGCGCTCGGCCACGGCAAAGCGTTGGACTTTGGCACCGCTGCTGGCCATGAGCCAGGCGCCGCTCGGATGGAAACACATGGTATGCGCTCCCGGTTCGAAACGAATTGGCTCACCATGAGGCTGTCCGTTCACGCTGTCCCAAAATCGAATCATGCCGCTCTGGTCGGCGGTGACCACCATCTTCCCGTCGGGGCTTAGGTTGGCGGTGTTGATTTTTTTGGCGCAGAGCAGCGGGGCGCCGATCTTTTGCTGCGTGGTCAGATCGAAGCGTTGCGCCGACGTGTCGCTGATGAAGAACACCTGCTGACGGTTTCGATCGGCCGGCACGACGATGGATTCCGGCGCCAGCGCCATCACGGCGCGTGGCCTGGCGACTTCGTTCTGCCAGGCGCCGAGGTTGGCGCGAACAGCGTCGCGAAGATGCGTCTCCTGTGCCGGCGCTAGTTCCAGGGCCTTCGCCATCCACAACAGGCCCTGAGCAACGTCCCCCTCGTCAGCCAACGCAATTCCACGATCCAGCGCCAGATCAGCCGCCAGCCGCTGGGCCCGGTTGCGCTCTTGAACAACGCGCTGAAAGCCGAAACCGGTAATCAACGCGATGATGGCAATCGCACCGGCGATCGTCGCTGCAAGGGCCGGATTCCGCCGGCACCAGCGCGCGAACCGAGCCGCCGGACCGATGCGGCGGGCACGGATCGGCTCGTGCCGCAAATACCTGCGCAAATCGTCAGCGAGTTCTCCGGCGCTTGCATATCGACGCGCCGGTTCTTTCGCCATCGCCTTCAAGCAAATCGTCTCCAGATCCAATGGAATCGACGGACGAAGCTGACGCGGAGCGCGCGGATCCTCGTGGATAATTTTGTGCAGGACGCTTGCTCCCGGGCCTTGAAAAGGAATTCTGCCACACAGAATCTCATAAAGGAGCACTCCCAGGCTGTAGACGTCCGTGCGTGCGTCAATCGCATTGCCCAGCCCCTTGGCTTGTTCCGGGGACATGTATGCGGGTGTCCCCAAGATATCCCCGGTGGCCGTTAGCGTGGGACCGGCATCCTTGCACGACGCCAGGCCGAAGTCCGAGAGTACCGGCTGATTGCCTTCATCCAGCAAGATGTTGGCAGGCTTGACGTCACGGTGGATGATGCCGTTTTGATGCGCGTAATCCAGAGCGTCCGCGAGCCGAGCCACCCACTGCGCTGCCTGCTCCGGCGCGGGCTGGGTTTTCTTCAGCACCTCGGCCAGATTGGGTCCCGACACCAAATCGTAGACCAGGTAAGTGCTATCCCCATCGTGGCCTACCTCATGGAGCGACACAATCGCCGGATGCCGCAACCTCGCGGTGGCCCGCGCTTCACGCATGAACCGCCCATCCATCTCCGGGTCGGCGGCGATACTAGTGTGCGGAATCTTCAAGGCGACATGCCGGTGCAACTCATCGTCCCAACCGCGAAAAACCGTGGCAAATCCGCCGCGGCCAATTGCCTCGATGATCTGATATCGCCCGATGGTCCTGGGAATCCCCGTATTCGGGCCTGGACGCGCGTCGCTAGGTGCAGAATTCCATGTAGCATTGGCCGTCGGATGCGACTCCGACAGAGTCGCGGTGTCCTTAGCAATGAATGGCACCAGCGCCGGAGGGATGTTGCCCGAGAATCGCCGGTTCATTTCCACTCGATCGGGGGCGGCACCGACCGCCTGGCGCACGGCCATCTCCTCGGCCAGCAGTTCCACCGGCGCCTCGCCCAATTCCGGAAACCGCTCGACATACGATTCGACGTGCGTTCTCTCGCCACGCTTCCAGCGATGCTCCAGGTCGATCTTGATCAATTCGTACAGGACCCGGCTCCTTTCGGCCGATCCTGGCGCGGGCAAGTAATCCTCCAAAGCCGGCGGCGATGGCTTCAGCCACGCTGCTTCGAATCGATCATACACCGCTTCGTCGGGAATCCACGATGCGTCGGCGCAAAGCCGGGATTCCGTGTCAGAATTCATGCCGATACCTCCAGGATCTGCGCTGCCAATTCCCGCACCTTCGCCAACACCCGCGTCACCGTTCGCCGCGAGCGCTGAACTTTTTCCACAATATCATCGATCGTCATGCCTTGAAGCCTCAGGAGGACGATTTCTCTTGCGCTTTCGGGTAATATCTGGAGCAACCGGTCCAGGCACCCGTAGAGCATATCGACATCGTCCTGACTCGGCTGCGCCGCGCCGGCGTCCCCGCACGTCAGTAGCTCCTGGCTTGCAGTCTCGCGGCGCACATCCCGGCGCTCGCGTTGATGATACTTGATGGCATTGGAAATCTTGAAGTAAGTAATGGCAACCAGTAGGCGCCACAGGTCATAAGATTCGTCGAATTGGAACTGCCGGCGCTTCAGCCGGCGGAAAAAACTCCGGTAAACAGACTGCAGGACATCCTCCGCGTCAACGCGCGCACGCATCCGCGTGGGTAAGCGGCGCACAGCCATTGCCAGCAAACGTTCAGAGTATCGATCGATCACTTCACGTTCACTGTCCGTGTCGCCAGCCGCAAGTCGTTCTAACCAAGTCGACATCCCTTCTCCTTCACCTCATCGGTCTATATTCAACTTACGGTATGAATCACGATTCGAAAACAAACTTTGTCGTGTCTCCAGATAATTCTAATCTAACATGCAATTCGACGCAACGAGCCCCGATGCCGCGGCCATGTTTCCCTTTTTGGCGTTGCACAGGACACAGCGACGTTGATCGCCGCAGCCCCGACGTGACACGAACGGGCTTTGGTTCGGCCAGATGTAACGCCAGCACCGTAGGGTGGAAGTCGAAGGCCGTATGGCGATATCTTGCGGCTGAAACTTGGCGCCGTGTGTTTGCCAGCGATTAGAGTCCCTTCTCCAGCAGACATTCCCGACTTGTTCGCTATCGCAACTCAAAATCGTCCCGGCAAAAAATACGTTGGGCTATTGTTGGGCAGACGCCTTTTGCGGGGGCGCGTGGTGTGCTTCTTGACCGAAAAATCGTGCACCTGTAAGATAGTGAGCTGAACCTGACGGGTTGCTTGGCGTGTCCATTGCGATGGCGCGCCAGTTACCAAAGCCAAGACGATGGTCGATTTCGACTGGAAAAAAACGAGGATTCCCAGTTGCCTATCAGTTACTTATCGATGCCAAATGGCTCCAAAAACGGCCCAACGGTGCCTAAACCTGCCAAAAACGGTATCGAAGCAACGAGAAGAAAAACAATGAGTTGCGGCGAAATCCGCGATTTTTACCCCGTAGTGTAACGGTAGCACAAGAGATTTTGGCAATCTGAGGCCATCGCGGAAAACATCGAAAAAGACGGCACATTCCTGCACTTCAGCACTCCAAACAGTCACCGCCGAACTTATTCCGATCTTATTCCGCCGAAAACTCGGCGGGGCAACCTTCTCGGCGTCTGTCTCGCCGTGCCCGGCCGATGAAGGCACCGCTACCATCCCGTGCCGTTCCTTCGCCCGTACAAAAGTTGCTTCGGCCCTCTACTTTTGACGGCCAGGAACGGCAGGCGAAATCCCAGGTGCCTTAACGGCCGGAGGCACTCGCTCATTCACATGCAGGCATCCGCGACAGGAAACAGGGCAACCGCCCACGATGAAGCGGCCCCCATCGCAGAGAACCGCCAGACCCATATTTATCTTCCGGCGAAACACGCTTTCGCCATTATTTCCCCCCTCATTTCTATGAAATCCGTCAACAAGGTTATTCTTCTCGGTCACGCCACGCGTGATCCGGAACTGACAACGACTCTGTCCGGCCAGTCAGTCTGCACATTCGGTTTGGCAACCAACCGCCTCTGGAAAGACAAGAATGGCGAGAAAAAATGTGCAGCGGAATTTCACAGTCTCGTCGCATGGGGTTCACTCGCTGACGTCTGTGCGAAGAACGTCAAGAAGGGAAAGCCTCTCTACATCGAGGGGTCTCTGAAGACCATCAGTTGGGAAACGTCCAAAGGCATCAAGCAGTATCGCACCGAAGTGTCCGTGGAGGAAGTCGCCTTTCTCGGAGTCAAGGATGCAGATGCAGATATTCCGAGTGAGAACGGCCAGTGAGCGTTTACGCGTCCCTCCCGGAGTGGCGCGGCTTCCGCGTATAATTTGGGTAGTACCCGGATGCGATTTTGAGCGCAGCCGATCCTCGGATATGGTCGGCGAATGGCCCGGAAAAGAGGAAGGAAAAATGAGCGAGCCCGTCGTAACACCCAAGGTTTTTATCTCGTACAGCTGGACGAACGAGGAGCACGTGGATTGGGTGGAAGGAATTGCAAACCGCCTTGAGGCGGATTCGATTCCCGTGGTTTTTGATCAATGGGATTTGACCCACGGCCAGGACAAATTCGCGTACATGGAGCGAATGGTCGGCGACCCAACCATCACCAAGGTCCTGATGATTTGTGATCGCAAATACGTCGAAAAGGCAGATGCCCGCGACGGCGGAGTCGGGGTGGAAACGGTCATCATCACGCCGGAGGTTTATAACAAAACCGCGCAGACCAAGTTCATTCCGATTCTCCGCGAGCGGGACGAGGACGGCGAAGCATTCCTTCCGATCTATCTCAAATCCCGGATCTACATCGATTTTTGCGATGACGACAACTTCGCGGAATCGTACGACAAATTGCTTCGCGATATCACGAACAAGCCGACGCGAAAGCGGCCGCCGCGCGGCGAAAAACTACCAGCCCATCTACTGGAAGAGGACGCGCCGTTCGTTGCCACAGGCCCGAAACTGGAAAAGCTGAAGCATTGTCAGCAACGCTCTGATAACGGCCCAAAAACGCGCGTTGGGCCGGGCCACCGCGCGAGCGGTGGACCGCGCGATTCGGCACATCTTGTAAAGTAATACCGAAGGAGAGAGCGGGGATAAAACGCCTCGGAGCGAAGTTG
>JACPPF010000079.1 GCA_016191165.1 Planctomycetota bacterium | reverse complement strand
GCACCTTCGGCTGGCTCGGCAGATATCGGCGTCATAGTAAAGACCATGAAAGAACGATCGAATCAAGCGAGACTATGATTTATATCAGCATGATTCACCTGATGACCCGAAGGTTGGCTGTCAAGAAATCAAAGGCGGTCAAAGCAAATGGGCGATTGTAAAACACGCTCTTAGTAATTGTGCTAATCTCGAGCGCGTGCAGTATTAGCGCCGGACCGTCGCCAACGCTTTCGGCTCGTATCGCCTAGCGTGAGTATACAGACTGCCCGGCCGCCGACTCTTGATTTTTTTGGCGACGGGGCGCGAAACCGCAAGCGGGAGAACTGGGCAACCTGGGAGCCGTGCGCTCGGGCCGCACAAACGTGTTTTCAGGAACAATATGCAAAGTCGGCACAGTTTAACGCCGATGAAATCCATAACGGTTGACCCCGTCGTGGAGAATTTGCAATGACGAAACGGATCCTCGCCGCACTGGCTGCGATGTTGCTGGCAGCGGTTTCCGCGTTCGCCCAGCCGCTGGCGCAGCCGGTGGAAAGCCCGGCGCCTTCGCTGTTGACGTCCGAGGTGAACGCGCCCCCGGCCAGCGCGCGCAGTTTCTGGACCACCGTGGATTACCTGTTTGCCGTCAATCGGGCCAGCCATCTTCCTTCGTTGGTGACAACGAGCGTTCCCGGAACCCCCCGGCCTGCCGCCGGAATTCTCGGCGTGCCGACCACCACCACGCTCTTCGGCGGCTGGGCCAACGACGAGCTGCGCTCCGGCGTTCGCCTCGGCGCTGGCTGGTGGTTTGAAGGCGATCGCAACTTCGGCGTCGATATTGGCTTTCTGGTCCTCGAAAGCCAATCGGCGATTTTTTCCGGCAGTTCTGATGGATCGCCGATTCTCGCTCGGCCCTACACCAGCGCGCTGGATGGAACCCAGGAGGCCGTCCTGGTCGCCTTCCCGGGCGCCACCAGCGGGTCCATCGACATCCGCGCCCAGACCGCCAACTTCTACACGGGGCATGCCGTGTTCACGGAAAAGGCGATCGACGAAGGCTGGTTTCGCCTGAACGCGCAGATCGGCTATCGCTACTACCGCTATGACGAAAGCCTGCGCATCGGGCAGGTCGTCACGCCCACCGACCCGAACTTCATCGCGGGCACCACCCTCACCACCAGGGACATCTTTGCCACACGCAACGACTTCCACGGCTGCGACATTGGCGTGCGCTCGCAGTTCGTCTGGGACAGTCTGACCCTGGACGTGCTCACCCGCATCGCGGTTGGCAAAATCTATCGCGAGGTCCAGATTGACGGCAGCCAGATCGTCGCCGTCCCCGGCGCCGCCCCGGTGTCGCAGGTTGGCGGGGTCTACGCGCTCAGCTCCAACAGCGGCCTGTTCACGCGCAGCGACTGGAAGACGATGCCCGAGATTACCGCCACCCTGAGCTGGCGCGTCCTGGCCAACTTGAACGTGCGTCTGGGTTATACGTTCCTGCTGCTGGACAACATCGTCCGCGCGCCCGATCAGATCGAACCGTTGATCAACCCCAACCTGTTCCCGCCCGCCGTTCCCGGCGCCAGTCCCAATCAACCCGCGTTCTCCATGCACCGCACCTCGCTGTGGATTCAAAGCATCAACCTGGGCCTTGAGTTCACTTATTGAGTTTGGCGACACGTCTGACTCATTCCGTCAGGAAGGCGCGAAGCCAGACCAGTGCCGCTTTCAGATGACTGCGGGCGACGTCCGATATCGCATCGCCGTGACCGAAAGAAAATGCGGCGATCGACAGGAGCCATGCGTTCGGCGCTTGCCCTTCCAGCTCGAGCAACCTGGCCAGGAGATTCGCCGGGGTTTCGTGATGCCCGAAGGCGCGGCCTGATTTCTTCGGCTCCAGGACGTGATGAGCGAAAGGACCGCCGTTCAAATCGATGGCGGCATCGATGAAAAGGACTCGTCGAACGTTTCCCATCGGCGCGATCAACTCCGGCACAAGCTGGTGGACGACGTTCACCTTGACGCCAGGGAGTTGCCAGGATTTCACGATGTCCGCGGCCGCGGGGCCAAGACCATTTAATGTAGTCATCACGCTCCGCGTGATGACATCGGAGAAGCCTGGAGATTTTCGCGGAAATCCAAACTCTCGAGTGCTTCCTGCGAGGTCATCACGCGGAGCGTGATGACTACATTGGTGCGGATCCCAACAACGAAGCGCGTGATTGTTTTCTTTCAGGTGCGTCGCAGTTCCTGAAGCAGCGTGCCATCGTTGCGGCGGAGTTCCACGTGCAAGGGCATCTGGCCGAGGGCGTGCGTGGAGCAGCTCAGGCACGGATCGAAGCAGCGGATGCCCGCCTCCACGCGGTTCAGGATTGGCTCCTCGATTTTTGGGCCCTTCACGTAATGCCTGGCGATCTGGGTTACGGCGCGGTTCATGGCCAGGGCGTTCTGTCCCGTGGCAATGAGGAGATTGACTTTCGTCAAAAGGCCATCTCGGTCCACGTGGTAGTGATGGAACAGCGTGCCGCGCGGCGCCTCGCTGACCCCGATACCTTCGAGGCAATTGACACCCGCCTCGGCCCGCACCAGGTCGGATTGCAAATCGGGGTCGGGCAACAGCCGTTCGAGGAATTCGAGGCAAGCCAGAATCTCAAGCAAGCGCGCGTAGTGGAAAAAGAACGACGCATTGGCGACGCCCCCCGCCCGCTGGCGAAACTCGACAAGCTCACCATCCGCCCGCGGCACTCCCATGCGCCGGCAAATATTGACGCGCGCGAGCGGGCCCACGCGATAGACGCCGTCGGGATAGCCCAGCGGCTTGTAGTAGGGTGATTTCAGGAACGAATCTTTCTCTACTCTTTCGCCCAGGAGTTGTTCGTACTCGATCGGATCGATGTCGTGCAGAACGTTGCCTGCGCATTCCCCCCTCGCCCCTTGCGAGAGAGGGGTTGGCGGTGAGGGGGTTGCGCCATCCATGAAACGCAACCTGCCGTCGTAGTTTTCCCAGTCGCCTTCTGGTGTCACCAGGCCCATGAACAGGCTCGGGAAATTGCCGAAGACCTGGATCTCCTCCGCGTGTTGATCCAGGAAGCCCTTGAAGAAATCGAGCGCCTGGCGTGTGACCGCATGAGCTTGGGGCAAGCAAGCGAGGAAGCGGTCGCGCACCTCGGTCGGCAGGTTTTCGCGCACGCCGCCGGGGACCGACCAGGCGGGATGGATCTTGCGCCCGCCCAGGGCCTCGATGATCTCCTGGCCAAGCTGGCGCAGGCGAATGCCGCCGCGGGCCAGCTCCGGGTGGGAGTCGATCAGGCCGAAAACATTGCGCTTCGCGGGGTCGGATTCCCAGCCGAGCAAGAGATCGGGGGCGCTCAAGTGGAAGAAGCTCAGGGCATGCGACTGGATGAACTGGGCGAGATTCATTAGCCGGCGCAGCTTGACCGCGGCCGGCGGAATCGCGACGGCGAGGATGCGGTCGCCCGCCTTCGCCGAGGCGAGTAGGTGGCTGACCGGGCAGATGCCACAGATGCGCGCAGCGAGACCCGCCATCTCGAAGAACGGCCGGCCCTCGCAAAACCGCTCAAAGCCACGAAACTCGGTGACGTGAAAGCGCGCGTCGGTCACCTGGTCGCGATCGTCAAGGTAGATCGTGATCTTGGCGTGCCCTTCGATGCGTGACACCGGGTCGATGATGATGCGTTTTGTCATGGCCTATTTCTACCTCACGCCCGCAGCCGACAGGCTGGGGGATAGGCGCGGGACGCGCGGGGGTGCTGATCCCGCGGCCTTTCGGCCGCGGGCGTCCGGTTAACCGAATCGAATCTCGTTCCCTTCCAGAGCCGGGGCCTTGCCTTCGAGCAGCGCTTGCAACACCGCCTTGATGCGCGACGCCGGCGGCGGACAGCCCGGCACGTAATGATCGACCGGCACCACCTCATGAACAGCCAGCACGCGATCGAGTAGCACCGGGACAATCCGCGGTTCATTGGGATAGTTCTCGCCGTAGACGGGGCGCAATACTTCGAGCGCGACGCCAAGCGGGTTGCGCAAGGCCGTCACGTTGCCGGTGATCGCGCAGTCGCCAAGCGCGATGAGCGTCTTGGTCCGGGCGCGCACCTTGCGGATCATGTCCAGGTTCTCGTCGTTCGCGACCGCCCCTTCGACGAGGACCAGGTCCACGTTGTCCGGGTATTCCTTGACGTCCGCGAGGGGGCTGAACACGACGTCCACGTGTTGGGCCAGTTCGATCAGCCATTCGTCGAGGTCGAGGAACGACATATGGCAGCCGGAACAACCGCCGAGCCAGACGGTGGCGAACTTTAGACGACCCATTGTTTCTTCTCCCGGGCTTGCATGAGGGATCCGAGTTTTTCCTTATCCTTCTGCATCTCGGCCACGGTAGCGCCCTGGCGAAATAGCGCCCCGGTTGGACAGGCCTGGACGCACTTGCCGCACGAGGTGCAGCTTTCCGCATCGCCCCAGGGTTGGTTGAGATCGGTGATGACGCGGGCGTTGTGTCCGCGCCCTGACACGTCCCAGGTGTGGGCGCCTTCGATCTCGTCGCACACGCGCACGCACCGGGTGCACATCACGCAGCGGTTGTGGTCGAGGCCGAACTGATCGTGCGACACATCCACGGGAAGCTGGGGAAATTGATACTCGAAGCGCACGTGGTCCATGCCGACCGCGACCGCGAGCTCCTGCAACTCGCAATGCCCGTTGGCGACGCAAACCGAGCAGACGTGATTACGTTCCGCAAATAACAACTCGACGATCATCTTGCGATAGTCTTGCAACCGTGGCGAATTCGTCGTCACGTTCATCCCCTCGGCGACCTGCGTCAAGCACGAGGGTACGAGCTTGTTCGAGCCGGCGATCTCGACGAGGCAGAGCCGGCACGCGCCGACCTCGCTGACGCCGTCCAGATGGCAGAGCGTGGGAATCTTGATGCCATGCCCGCGCGCGGCGTCGAGCACCGTCTGGTCGCGCGGCGACGTGATGAGCTGGCCGTCGATGGTCAGGGTTTTTACCGGCATTTCGTTTTCCTCTTCGTTTAGCGCCCGCGGTGAAGCGCCAATCGAATGGCACTTCACCGCGGGCGCTAAACGCCAGGCGGTCTAACGCAACGGCAGTGCAATGCGGCCATTCTTGAGCGCTCGATCATACTCCGGCCGAAAATAGCGCAGCGTGCTCAGCACGGGGTTCGGCGCCGACTGCCCCAGGCCGCACAGGCTCGTGTGTTTGACCATGTCGCACAACATTTCGAGCTGCTTCACCTCGGCTGGCGAGGCATCGCCGGCGACGATTCGGCTCAAGAGGCGATACATCTGCACGGTCCCCGCGCGGCACGGGATGCATTTGCCGCACGATTCGTCCATGCAGAACTCCATGAAGAACTTGGCGACCTCGACCATGTTGGTGGTCTGATCCATGACGATCATGCCGCCGGAGCCCATGATGGAGCCCAGCGCCTGGAGCGATTCGTAATCGACGGGCGTGTCGAGGAGGCTGGCGGGGATGCAGCCGCCGGAGGGACCGCCGGTTTGCACCGCCTTGATCGTGCCGCCGTTCGGAGCGCCGCCGCCAAGTTCCTCGACGATGGCGTTCAGCGTCATGCCCATTGGTACTTCGACAAGGCCGGTATGGCGGATCTTGCCGGCGAGGGCGAACACCTTCGTTCCCTTGCTTTTCGCCGTGCCAATGCCGGCGAACCACTCCGCGCCCTTGTTGATGATCGGCGCGATATTGGCAAACGTCTCCACGTTGTTGATGAGCGTCGGGCAATCCCACAACCCCTTCTCCGCGGGATAGGGAGGTCGAACCTGGGGCATGCCGCGTCGACCCTCGATCGATTCGATGAGGGCGGTCTCTTCGCCACAGACAAACGCGCCGGCGCCGATGCGCAGGTCGATGCGAAAATTCAGCGGCGAATCAAAGATGCCAGCGCCAAGCAGACCGAGCTTTTTCGCCTGCTTGATCGCGACTTCGAGTCGATGAATCGCCAGCGGATATTCGCCGCGCACGTAGATGTAGCCCTGCGTCGCGCCGACGGCACAGGCGGCGATGGCCATGCCTTCGAGCACGCGGTGGGGATCGCTTTCCAGAACGCTGCGGTCCATGAACGCGCCGGGGTCTCCTTCGTCGGCGTTGCAAACGATGAACTTGCGCTGGCCGGGCATCTTGGCGACCAGACTCCACTTGACTCCCGTGGGATAGCCGCCGCCGCCGCGCCCGCGCAGACCGCTGCGGGTGATGCACTCAACGACCTGGGCCGGCGACATCTCGCGAATCGCGTGGTGCAGTGCGCGGTAGCCGCCGGCCGCGATATAGGATTCGATTCGCTCCGGTTCGATGATGCCCGAATTCTCAAGGACGATGGGCATCTGCCGGGTGAAGAACGGCGCCTGAGGGTCGCCGCGTTTGGCTGACGGAATCCCCGGGCTTGCGCCCGGGGCTGATAAGGGTGGCGCCGCGGCTGGCAGGAGCGAGGCCACGAGCGACGGCACTTGCTCCGGCGTCACTTCCTCGTAAAGCTCCAGGGAGGGATCCATTTGCACAAGCGGGCCGGCACAGCAAAGGCGCAGGCAGCCGACGCTGCACGCTTGCACGCGGTCGCTCAAGCCCTGCTCGGCAATCGCGCGGTCGAACGCTTGCTTCACGGCAAGGCTTCCCGAGGAAACACATCCTGCCGCGGCACAGCAGCGGATGCGCACCGGCTTTTGCTGGGCGCGTTCATGCTCGGCAATCTGGTGCAGCTCAGTTAGCTCCATGCGGGACCCATCCTTTCACATGCTCCACGGCCGCCTCCGGTGTGAGATTCCCCGCGACGTTCCCGTCGAACACGACGGCCGGCGCCAGACCGCACGCGCCCAGACAGCGCGCGATGGACACGGACGCCAGCCCATCGCTGCGCGTCTGCCCGGCCTTGATGCCCAGCTCGCGCTCCAGCGCCGTCTGCACGCTGGCGGCGCCCTTCACGTAACATGCCGTTCCCAGGCACACGTTGCAACTGTGCCTGCCCTTCGGCGTGAACGTAAAAAAGTGATAGAAGGTCGCCACCCCATACACCCGGCTCGGCGGCAGCTTCAGGTGGCGTGCGACATAAATCAACAGGTCCGCGTTCAGGAATCCAAACAACTCCTGGGCCGTGTGCAGAACCTCCAGCAAGGCATCGGCCTGGAACTGGTGCTTCTTCATGGCGGCGTCGAGCAGCTTGAAACGCTTGTCGCCGCTGGGATGGTTTTCGGGCATACTCGATTCCTACGCGTTTTCCGCTTGCGGTTTAGCGTCCGCAGGACGTCGCGCGAACGTCAAGCCACAAGCGGCGATTTACAGGTCAAGCACGACCTTCACGGCGTCGCGATCCACGGCCGTCCCCTCGCGAAAGCCGAGATCCTTCGCGAGCGCCAGCATCCGGCCGTTCTCGCGTAGCACGGCGCCGTTGAGTTGGCGCACGCCGCGCTCGCGAGCCACGGTGATCAGGCATTCCATCAGGTGCTGGCCGAGGCCTTCTCCTTGATAGGCGTCGCGCACGATGACGGCAAATTCGGCTGCGCGCGTCTGCGGGTTCATGTAATAGCGCGACACGCCGATGATCTCCGGCTTTCCTTCCGCGGTCTTTCGCACCGCGACCAGGGCCATTTCGCGCGCGTAATCAAGATGGCACAGCCGAATCAAGCGATCGCGGGAGAGCGCCTTCACCATGCTGAAGAACCTCATGCGGATCGATTGCTCGGAAAGGGCCTGGTGATGATCCTCGATCAGCGGTTCATCCTCGGGCCGAATCGCGCGCATGACGATGTCGGTTCCATTCGGCAGTCGCCAGCTTGCGGTATGCTGATTCGGATAAGGTTCAATCGCCAATTTTGTTGGCGCGGCGCCGAGCACAACGCGGGCGTCGAGCCCGAGCAACCCTTCAGGGCTGGCCAGGAGGGGATTGATGTCGATCTCCCGAATGTCGAGAAAATCGCACAGCAGGTAGCTGAACCGAACCAGCAACGTTTCGAGTTGATCGAGCGGCACCGGGCGCTGGCCGCGAATGCCTTGCAACGCCCGCGCGATTTGCGTCCGCTCGATGAGCCGACGCGCCAGCGTGCGATTGAGCGGCGGCAAACCCAGCGCGCGATCCTGAAACACTTCAACGAGGATGCCGCCGGCGCCGAACAGTATCGTTGGCCCAAACTGCGCGTCCACCGAGCTGCCTATGATTAGCTCATAGCCCTTCATGCGAATCATCGGCTGCACGGTCACGCCAAGAAAAGCGCCTGCCGGGCCGGCAGCGTGAGCGACCGGATGCGTCTCAACGTACCGTCCAGCATTCGCCTGGATTTGAGCAAACGCTGTCCGAACCCCCGCGTCATCGGCAAGGTTCAAGACCACGCCCCCCGCATCGGTCTTGTGCGTGATCGTTTCCGACCACAGCTTCAGCACGACCGGGTAGCCGAGCCGGTTCGCCTCGATCACGGCTTCGTCGGCCGAGCGCGCGTTCACGGTCGGCACGGTCGGAATGCCATAGCAGCCGAGTAACTCCTTGGCCTCGTACTCGGTCAGCAGGGTGCGACCCGATTTGCGAACTTCATCGAGCAACGTGCGCGCGCGTTGCTGGTCTGGCTGCCAATCTTCCGGCAAGGCGGCGGGCATTTCGTAAAGCAGTTCCTGGCTGCGCCGATACTGGACGAGGTTCAGAAACGCCTTGACCGCGGCTTCCGGGGAATCGAACGAGGCGATGCCGGCTTCGCCCAGAACCGTCCGGCCGGCGCGCACGTCGGCGCCGCCCATCCAGGATGCGAGGACGGGTTTGCCCTCGACGCGGGCAAATCGAGCGAGTCGCCGGGCCGTCTCGGTCGGCTCGGTCACCGCTTGTGGCGCCAGGAGGATGAGGATCCCTTGAACATTGGGATCCTGCGCGCAAATCTCAAGGGCTCGCTCATAGCGCTCGGGCGGTGCATCGCCGAGCACATCGATCGGATTGCCGTGGCTCCAGTAGGCGGGCAGCACGGCGGACAGGGCAGCGATCGATTCCGGACGGAGCACGGCGAGTTGACCGCCCGCAAGCATCAGGGCGTCGGTCGCCATCACGCCAGGCCCGCCGGCGTTGGTGACGATCGCCAGCCCCGGCCCGCGCGGCGAAGGCTGATGCGCCAGAATCTCGGCCATGTTGAAAAGGTCTGGGATGGTCGTCACACGCAACACACCGGCGCGGCGCACGGCGGCATCGAAGACCGCGTCCGACCCGGCCAGGGCGCCGGTGTGCGACGCCGCCGCTTTCGCCCCGGCTTCGTGTCGTCCGGCCTTGACGAGGATGACATGTTTCGACCGCGCCGCCGCCCGTGCCGCGCTGATGAACTTGCGCACGTCGCCGACCGATTCCATGTAGAGAACGATGCTGCGCGTTTCCGGATCGTCGCTGAAGTAGTCGATGAGGTCGGCGAAATCGACATCCAGCATGGTGCCGACGGAAACGAACGTCGAAAACCCGACGTTGCGTTCGCGCGCCCAGTCGAGGATCGACGTGCAGATGGCGCCGGACTGACTGAGCAGCGCGATGCGGCCCGGTTTCGCCATCGCCGACGCAAAGCTCGCGTTAAGCCCGCCGGGTGGATGGATGATTCCCAGACAGTTCGGTCCGATGATCCGCAGCTTGCCGAGAGCGATGTCGTGGATTCGTTTTTCGAGCGCACGCCCCTCGGCGCCGAGTTCTGAAAAGCCCGCGGAAATAACAATCGCGGAACGGACGCCGCGCTCCACGCATTGCTCAATCATCGCCGGCACCGTGGCCGCCGGCGTGGCGATGACGGCGAGCTGGGCGGCCTCGGGCGTGTCCATTAACGATGGATAGCAAAGAACGCCATGCACCGCCTTGCGTTTCGGGTTGACCGGATAGACCACGCCGCCGAACTGCGTTTGCAGCAGGTTGTGCATGAGGATGCTGCCGACGCTGCCGGGCGTCGCGCTGGCGCCGACGACCGCGACCGACCTGGGTCGAAAGAAGGCTTCAAGGGAGTCGTAGCGATCCATGCAGCCGCCTCGGGTTGTTCGGTTGACCGATCCACGTTCACAAGAAAGGGCCGCGAGGCATCGTAACGAAGCGCCTCGGCGCCGTTCAGTCCTTCTTGAGCAACACCACCTGACCTTGCCGCGCGAAATCGACCGCTTCAGCCAAAATACGCGCCGCCTCCTGGGGCGCGTGAAAGCCCATCGAGTTCTCCGCCATCACGAAATCGAGACGCCATTGCGCCTTGCGATGCAACGCCTGGGCGGTCTTCAAACGTGCGGCCGGCATTCCTTGACTCCGGGCGGCCCTGAGCGAGTCGATCAAATCCTTGACGGCGACTTCCGAACGTTCGAGGAGCGCCCTGGTGAGATTCTGAATCGTCTCCACCCGTCCCTTGATCTCTTTTTCATCATAGTGATGGCAGGTCTGGCACGCGCGCGCCAGGTTCAATAATGGACTGCGCACGTGATGGTCGCTCACCTTGACCGCGCCCTCCCGCTTGTAGGGCATGTGGCAGTCGGCACACGAGACGCCGCTGCGCGCGTGAATGCCCTGACTCCACATTTCGAATTCGGGATGCTGGGCCTTCAGCATCGGCGCGCCCGAGTCCTTGTGCGTCCAGTCCTTGAAGTCGATCTCGTCGTAGTAGCTTTCGATCTGCTCGGCTTTCAGACCCCTGAACCAGGGATAGATCAGGAGGTTGGTTTTCGGTTGAAAGTAATACTCGACGTGGCACTGAGCACAGGCCAGCGTGCGCATTTCTTGTCGAGTGGCGTCCTGGTTCGGGTCATAAGGCTGCGCTCGTTTACCCTGGCGCCAGCGCTCGACGCTGGGCAGATGGGGCACCTTGTCGTCGCTTTTGGCCAGCGCCTGAATGCCGAGGATGAACGCGGGGCGGGTCACACGCAGCTGGGCGGTCTTCGGATCATGGCAATCCACGCACGTGACCGGGTGCGAAACAAGGGCGTGGGCGTCCTTCCATTCCATCGCGCAGACCTCGGCGAATCCCTTCTGCACCTGTGCCCACGAATCGCCGCCGCCCTTTTCGCGGTACGCAGGCAAAACCGACGCATGGCAATGCAAACACGCGCCGGGTTGTTTTTTCTGCTTGACGCGCTCCGTGTTTTCTTGATCGAGCAGCATGTAGGCATGGCCGCGCTTCTCACGATAGTCAATGCTGAATGCATAGCCCGCAAAGAGATGCTTGAGGTACTTGTCTTCCGCCAGTTTGTCGATGGCATCGCTCCCCGCGTGCTTGGCGCGGACCATGTCCGCGGTGCGAAGATAGCTGTCGTACTGGCGCGGGAAGTTCTTTTGCCATAGCTTCGGGTCGACGGAGTCCTCGCTCAAATCCTCCAGCTTGAAATAATGGCTCAGCGCTTCGTGCTGGCGGTCCTGGATGTTGGTCAGCAGATAGGTAGCCGCCGCCGCGGCGCTCGCCGTGACGAGGAGTACGCCGAGGTAGATCAATCGCGCTGGCCAGCGCGAGGACGCGAAACTCATGGCGATTGAGTCAAGTTTGCATACTAGCCCGAAGCGTTAGCGAGGTTTTCCGTTGCAAGCGATCCCTCGCTTACGCTTCGGGCTAGTATGCGTGGGTTGCTTTGGTCTGAGGTGGAAACCTCGCTAGACCTACGAAATCATCGCGATGGGCCGTGGCCTACCGCGGCATGGCAACGCACGCAGTTGTTCGAGCCATCGGCGAACGCGCCGTGAGCGCCCAAATCGTTCACCAGGTCGGCGTGGCAGCGCACACAGTTGGCCTGGAGAATGGCCGAATTCTTGGGTTTGATCCGGATCGGCTCGTGGAAATCCTGCAACGTGAATCCCTTGGAATGCCAAAAACCATTCTCCGCCTTCGCGATGTATTTACCCACGAAATCGTGAGGCAGATGGCAATCGACGCACTTGGCATGGGCATGATGACTGGCATGTTGCCAGCCATCGTATTGCTCGCGCATGATGTGGCAATTGACACAAGATTTCGGATCGCTGCTGAAATAGGAACCGCCCTGGCCGTACCAGAACGTGTACACGCCCAAACCGCACACCGATCCGACGGTACCGCACAGCAATATGACCCAGCCGGAGACGCCTTGACGGCAAAGTATTTTCAACATCTACGTTGCCCAGGCCGCAGGGCTCAATCCCGTCAAAGGACCGGCCTGCCTGTTTTTTCCATAGATTGAACCCACCTGGCTCGATAAAGCAAATCTCAAGCCAGACCTTGCCGCCCCGGTGTCACGGCAGGCGGGCGTGGCCTTCCGTCTAAGGAGACCGAAGGGCGTTTTCAATGCCGCGAAAGGGAGAAGTTTTCCGTCCTGCCGGCCAGTTCATCCAAATTCATGGAATTTTTTCGCCTTTTTAGCGCAAGAGGGGTTGTGAAATGCGTCTAAAGTGCAGAAAATGAAGGGGCGTTTCCAAGTCGCGAGGTGCACCAATGTTCAATACACGATTTTGGCTGACCGGAATTTTCTCGCTGGCGCTGCTCGGCTGGATTTCCATGCCCTGTGAGGCCCAACGGCTCACCGGCGGCAAGGGCGGCTCCAAAAAAGGCGGCGGCGGCGCCCCCTCCACCTCCGGCGGCGCCGGACAGGGCAGCGGTTCTCGCCCCGGGGGTGGGTTCACTCCCAACTTCGGCGGACAGTCCGGCAGCGGTTACGGCTACAACGGCAATGGCTACGGCTACAACGGCGGCAACGGCTACAACTTCAACCGGCCAACCCAGCGCGGCGTCGATTACCAGGCTCAGTCCCAGCAGATTTTTCAGGCCTGGCTTCAAGGTCAAGCCATTTCCAACGCCATTCGTAACTCCGTTATCAGCCAAAGCCCAAGCTACTTCGGACAGTTCGGCAACCAGTTCAATCCCTACGGCAATCAGTTTGGGAACCAGTTCGGCAACCAGTTCAATCCCTACGGCAACCAGTTCGGCAACCAGTTCAACCCCTACGGCAACCAGTTCGGCAACCAGGGACAGTTCAACCCCTGGGGTAACCAGTTCGGAAATCAGTTCGGCAACCAATGGGGCGGACAGTTCAATCCCTGGGGCAATCAGTTTGGCAACCAGGGACAGTTCAACCCGTTTGGAAATCAGGGCCAGTTCAACCCCGGCATGTTCGGCCCCGGCGTCTTCGGCCCCGGCGGCGGATTCAACGGCGGATTCGGCGCGGGACGTTTCGGCTTCGGCGGTTGAGCGTTGGCGCCCAAAGTGATCCACTCCCAACCGCTCGCGCAACGTCGCGAGCGGTTTTTTTACGCCCATGCCGCACGCTCCATATACTGCCAGCGGGGCTCGGTGGTCACACCCGCGCTCCCCTTCGGGTCGCGGCTAAACGAATCGGTCACTTCCCGCCGCGTGGAGACGGACGGCTACGGGATTTTTTGCATGGCGCTGGCTTTCCTGCTGATCTTCGTGTTCGTCGTCGGCGCCTCGGTCGGCAGCTTTCTGAACGTCGCCATTGCCCGACTTCCGCTCGAGAAAAGTCTGCTCTGGCCCAATTCACGCTGTGGCGCGTGCCTTCAGCCCATTCGCTGGCATGACAACCTGCCGTTGTTAAGCTACGTCCTCCTGCGCGGCCGATGCCGAACGTGCGGGCAGCACTTTTCGATTGCCTATTTCCTTGTCGAACTTGGCACGGCCCTTGGCTTCGTCGCGCTGTTTTGGCTGGAGATGGTCGAGAACGTCCACCGCTGGCCGGGGCATCTGACCTTTTCGCCCCGCCTGGGCCATTACCCGTGGGCGTCGTACCTCGGCTTCGCCTGGCATGCTTTGCTGTTGTCGTTCCTCATCGCCGCGTCGATCTGCGATTTGAAGAGCCGGGAGATTCCGCTGCAACTGACCTTGACCGGCACGCTGGTCGGGTTGATCGGAAGCATGTTCCTGCCGTGGCCCTGGCCGCACGCGTTGACGCCGCCGCCGGCGCCGCTGACGCATCATGGCATCTACAACTGGCCGTTCTGGTTCCCGCTGCCTGATTGGTTTGAACCCGGGAGCAACTGGCAGACGGGACTTGCGACCGGCATGTGCGGCGCCATGGCGGGCACGTTTCTACTCCGCGCGATCGGCTTCATCTTCAGCAAGGGCCTGGGCAAAGAGGCGCTCGGCCTGGGAGACGCCGACCTGATGATGATGGCCGGCGCCTTCCTCGGTTGGCAGGCCGTCGTGGTCGCGTTTTTCCTGAGCGTGTTCCCCGCCCTTTTGTTTGGTATCATTCTGTTGGCGGCGCGGAACGACAACTCGCTGCCGTTCGGGCCCGCGCTGGCGCTGAGCGTGATGGCGACCTGCCTGGGCTGGCGCTGGGTTCCCGATGTCGTGCGCGTCTTCTTTTTCGACGCCACCGCCCTGATCGCCATCGCCCTGTTGGGCGGCTGTGCCCTGTTCGTCATGAGTTTCTTGCTTCGGCTCATTCGAGGCAAAGAGGAACAGCAAACGTGAAACCGATCGTCATCCTCGATTACGGTCTCGCCAACCTGCGCAGCGTGGAAAAGGCGTTCGAGAAGGTTGGCGCCGCCGCGGTCATTACCGGCGATCCGAACCGAATCGCGGAGGCGGACAAGCTGGTGCTTCCCGGCGTCGGCGCTTTTCGCGATGCCATCGCCCATTTGCGTGACGCCGGTTTCGTCGAGCCGATCAAGGACCATATTAACAAAGGCAAGCCCTTCCTCGGCATCTGCCTGGGGCTTCAGCTTTTGTTCACGAAGAGCCACGAGGACGGCGTTTATTCGGGGCTGGATATCTTCCCCGGGGAGGTCGTGCGCTTCGATGCGGTTCCCGGCTTGAAAGTCCCGCACATGGGCTGGAATCAGCTGGCCATTCGCAAGCCGGCGCCGATCTTCCGCGACCTGCCGCCCGAACCCGCGGTGTACTTCGTGCATTCCTACTACGTGAAGCCCGCCGACGCCACCCTCATCGCGACCCAGACGGACTACCCGACGCCGTTCACCTCGGCGATCTGGCGCGACAACATCGTGGCGACACAGTTTCATCCGGAGAAAAGCCAGCAGGTGGGGCTGGCGATGCTGAAAAACTTCGCGCAATGGTGATAGCCGCTCGCGGCTTAGCGTTCGCACGGCGCCATGCGAACGCTAAGCCGCAAGCGGCTTGTGGAGCCGCCATGCAAATCTACCCCGCGATCGATCTGCGCGACGGCAAGTGCGTGCGCCTCAAGCAAGGCGACTACGCCCAGGAGACCATCTTCGGCGCCGATCCCCCAGAGATGGCGTTGCGCTGGGTCAACGACGGCGCGACCTACCTCCATCTCGTCGACCTGGACGGCGCCCGCGAAGGCCGACCCGTCAATGGCCGCAGTATTCGCGCCATCGTCAAGGCGACCGGCATCCCGTGCCAGCTGGGTGGTGGTTTGCGCACCGAGGACGACATCAAGCAGGTGCTTGCCTGGGGCGTGTCGCGCGTCATTGTCGGAACCAGGGCATTGCAATCCCCCGACTGGCTGGCGAAGATGGCCGAGCGGTTTCCGGGCCGGATCGCCCTGGGCATCGACGCCAGAGACGGCAAGGTCGCCACGCAAGGCTGGCTCGATGTTTCCGAAATCGATGCATTCGATCTGGCCCGCCAGTGTGCCAGGCCGCCGCTGTCGGCCATCATCTATACCGACATCAGCCGCGACGGCATGATGCAGGGCGCCAACGTCGCAGCCATGAGCCAGATGAAGGACGCGGTCCCGCTGCCCGTCATTGCCTCGGGTGGCGTCACGACGCTTGACGATGTCCGCCAACTTCACGAAAAAGGCCTGGCAGGCTGCATCATCGGGCGGGCCCTTTATGAGGGACGATTAAATCTGGGCGAAGTTTTCGCGCTGATTTCCGAGAAATAAAATGAAAACGGTGTCGCAATCGGGTATTTTTTTCCTTGGCGAGATCGCTCGCCGTGGGGCGCGGCGGGCTATCCCGCCGGCCAATTATTGAAAAACTCTCCGGAGCATTTATGGCACATCGCGTTGAAGACATCCGTACGGTCGCACTCGTTGGACACGAAGTCACCGGTAAGACCTCCCTGGCCGACGCGCTGCTTTTCAAGGCCAAGGCGGTCGATCGCCGCGGCAACGTCGAGGACGGGTCGAGCGTTTCCGATTTTGATGAGGAGGAAAAGAAGCACAAGTACTCCATCGATTCCAGCGTGCTGCACTTTGAACACGACGGCAAGATGGTTCACCTGATCGACACGCCGGGCAAGCCCGATTTCGTCGGCCAGGCGCTCGGCGCTCTCAACGCCGTCGATACCGCCGTCATCGTTGTGTCCGCGACGGCCGGCATTCAGGTCAACACCCGCCGCATGTTCAACGAGGCAGGCAAGCGCGGGCTGGCGCGGATGATCGTCATCAACAAGCTCGACTCCGACAACATCCACTTCGACGATCTTCTCAAGAACATCCGCGAGACCTTTGGAAATGCCTGCGTGTTGTTCAACGCGCCAGTCAACGTCGGGCCGAACTTCAGCGGCGTCGTCAGCGTGCTCACGCCGCCCGCGTCGCCGCCGACCGGGTGCGCCGTCGATCTCGCTGCCGCCCGCTCGCAGCTTCTGGACAGCATTGTCGAGGTCGATGAAGCCCTCATGGAAAAGTACCTCCTGGAGGGCGACCTATCCGTTGATGAGCTCACCGCCACGCTGCCGAAAGCCCTGGCGGCAGGAACGGTGATCCCGATCCTGTGTACCGCCGCCAAGAAGGACAAGGACCTCGGCATCTCCGAATTGCTCGAAGCCATCCTCAAGGATACGCCGTCCCCCTTGACTGCGACCCGCCGCAAGGGGACCAGGGGCGCCGAGCAGATCGACATCGAACCCAGCGAGTCCGGCGAATTCGTCGGCTTCGTATTCAAGACGATCTCCGACAAGTTCGTTGGCTCCCTGAGTTATTTCCGCGTGCTCTCCGGCAAGCTCACGCCGGAGCAACCGATCCTGAGTCTGCGGACCGGTCGCGGCGGGCGCTCCAGCGGCCTGCTGCTGATCCAGGGCAAGGCCAACAAGCCCATCACCGAGGCCGTTCCTGGAGACATCGTCGCGGTGGCCAAGGTGGAAGACCTGCACATCGGCGACACCGTCGCCCTGAATACGCACGCGCCAAAACTGCCGGCGCCGGTCTATCCGACGCCGATGTTCGGCCTGGCCGTCGAGCCGAAGGCGCGCGGCGACGAAACCAAGATCTCCGGCAGTTTGCACAAGATCGCCGATGAGGACCCCACGTTCAAGATGACCCGCGATGCTCAGACCAAAGAACTCGTCATCACCGGCATGAGCCAGCTGCACCTCGACCTGGTGCAACGCCGGCTCAAGGCGCGCTACGATCTCGAAATCATCACTCACGAGCCGAAGATACCGTACCGCGAGACGCTAACCTCCACGGCCGATGCGGAGTATCAGCACAAGAAACAAAGCGGTGGGCGCGGCCAATACGGCAAGGTTCACCTGCGCGTCTATCCGCTCAAGGACCTCGACATCAAGTCGGAAGCGGACATGCTGGAGAAGTTCGCGAACAAGTCGAAATTCGAAAAACTCCGAGCCGCCCATTACGAGCCGAACCACAACTTCGTGTTTGTCGACCACATCGTCGGCGGTTCGATCCCGAATCAATTCATCCCGGCGATCGAAAAGGGCTGCAAGGAAGTCCTGGAGCAGGGAGCGCTCGCTGGCTATCGCATTCAGGACGTCGCTGTCGAGGTTCACTTCGGCAAGGCCCATGACGTCGATAGCTCGGAAGCGGCGTTCAAGACCGCGGCACGCATGTGCTTCAAGAAAGCGTTCCGCGAAGCCCGCCCGGTGCTGCTTGAGCCGATCGTGCATATGGAAGTGACGATCCCATCGAAATACACCGGGGCGATCCTGAGCGACATCAACACGAAGCGGGCCCGCGTCGAGGATCAGGACAGCTTGCCGGGCGACCTGACCGTCATCAAGGCGATCGCGCCGCTGGCCGAAATGACGCGCTACGCCGCCCAGCTCGGCAGCATCACCCAGGGCACGGGCAGCTACACGATGGAGTTCAGCCACTACGACATCGTCCCCGGCAACGTACAGCAACAGATCGTCAGCAAGGCGAAGATGACGGACGAAGAGGAGGAATAACCCCAACGCCCGCAGCCGAAAGGCTGCGGGATGGCGCACCACTCACCCCGGGGCTTCGCCCGCCATGACAGGAACCATTGCCGCGATGTCGGCCGGGGTTTGATTTTCGACTTCCACCACAACATCCCGACACGCCTCATAAAGCGGCTCGCGCACGCGCAGCATTTCCTCAATCTCGGCCAGACCGCCTTGTGTCAAGTCCGGGCGGCGTTCGGTGGTGGTCAAATCGCTTTGCATTCGCTGCCAGAGCACGTCCGCCGGCGCCCGCAACCAGACGACAATGCCCTTTTTGAGGATTGCGCGATTCTCCTCACGCAACACCACCCCGCCGCCGGTGGCGATGACGTGCTCCTCTAATGTGCCAAGGTCGCGCAGCACAGCGGATTCGAGATCACGAAAAGCGGGCTCGCCGTCGTCGGTGAATATCTGGCGGATCGACTTGCCCGCGCGCTCCTCCAGCACGGCGTCGGCGTCGAGCCATCTCCACCCCAGCTTTTCGGCAAGGAGACGTGCGACCGTCGTCTTGCCGGCGCCGCGGTAGCCGATCAGGAAGATCAAACGGCGTTTCATGGCTGTCCAGAAGTTGTGCCCGGTTCTTCGGACCCAGGAAGGACCCGGTTCGAGCCGGCCGATTCGACCTCCCCATCGTCCTTGACGTGGACCGGCGAGAGCGCCTTGCGAACAACCGCGGCCATCAGGTCCAGCGGCGGCGCCTGGCCGGTGAACAGCTCGAATTGCAGGCCTGCTTGACGCACGAACATGTCAACGCCGGTGAGGGTGTGAGCGCCGCGAATGCGCGCCTCGCGGATCAGCATCGTGGTCTCCGGCGTGTAGATGGTGTCGAAGATCATGCGCTCCGGGATCAGGAAGCTCTGATGCACCGGCATCTCGTCGAGATTGGGGGTCATGCCGACCGAAGTGCAATTGATGACGAGATCGCATTCAACCTGATGGCGCGCCGGCCAGGTGACGAACTTGCAACCGACTTCCTCCGCCAGCTTTTGCCCCCGATCGTCGGTGCGATTGGTGATGGTGATGTAGACGCCCTCCTGGTGCAGGGCGAAGGCGATGGCGCGCGCCACGCCGCCAGCGCCGAGGATCAGCGTCTTGCGCGAGGCCAGCGCGACTTGCTGGTTGTCGGACCCGAGCGGCAGGTTGGCCTGGAGAGAATCGAGCGCCGCCTGCGCGTCGGTGTTGTATGCGCGGAATCCCGAAGGCGTCGCGATCAGCGTGTTGGCGGCGCCGTTGGCCGGAAGCGCCAGCGACGGATCGGCGTGACCGGCGCTGGCGCTACCGGCTAACAAGGTTGACGGCGATGGATCGGCGTGACCGGCGCTGGCGCTACCGGCTAACAAGGTTGACGGCGATGGATCGGCGTGACCGGCGCTGGCGCCTCCGGCT
This sequence comes from Planctomycetota bacterium, assembly GCA_016191165.1. Lineage (GTDB taxonomy): Bacteria > Planctomycetota > Planctomycetia > Gemmatales > Gemmataceae > SIAQ01. The sequence goes on along the minus strand of JACPPF010000079.1, from coordinate 28,952 downwards.
AACAAGGTTGACGGGGAAGCGGCAAACTTGGCCGCGCCTTCCTTGTGCGGCAACGTCACGCTGTAACCTTGCACCGGAATGGTCTGAAAACCCGTCAGGAATGTCGGCAACTCGCCGCGCGGCACGCGGAAGGGGACATACACCGCGTTGATTCCCAGCTTCTTGAATGCCGCGTTGTGGATCAACGGGCTCAGACTATGGCCGATCGGATCGCCGATGACGCCGAAGACTTTCGTGTCCGGGTTGATGCGTTCGACGCCGAAGGTTTTTTGCAGGTCGGTGAATGACAGGATGCCCGGCGCGATTTGCCGCTCCTTGTTGAATGCACCATAGGTGTAGGGCATCCCCAGCCTGACCCCCAGCACGCGCGAGCAGACGCCGAGGTCGCCCATGCAAAACGCGACCGTCGGCTTGGGCGCATCCTTCAGAAGCGCCAGCAGCCGCAGATTGTCCGCGGCGGACTGCGCCGTCACGACGATCTTGACGACATCAGCGTCCGCGGCACACATCTGCCTGTGCAGTTCTTCGAGATTGGCCGGTACTTCGCGAATGTTGTGATAGCTGACGATGCGCTTCACCCTGCCGAAGCGGGGAATTTTGTCGATAATGTCGCTTTCCAGATCGACGTAGTCGAACCCCGCGACAATCGCTTGCCGGATGAGCATCAGCCGCTGGTCCTCGCTCGAACGCCATTGCCCGCCATCGACGGGGCGACGGAAGGTCGCGATGAGGGGACAGGGTCGGCCATCCAGCAGGCGTTTGAAGTCCGGGGGTTTGGACAGGAAGTCGAGGCGCAACTCGATCAGCCTGGCGCCCTGCTTGCCCGCCTCCGCGATCTCCGCCTGCATCATCTTGTGCCGGGTCCGACCAATGACGGCGCAAATCGCAGGGGTTTCAAAGGGAAACATCAAGGGGGTCCTTTGTCGTTTTGCTGCCGCGGATTGCGGCAGGAATCGTGCAATCATTATACGCGGTGATCCCGGCCCTGGACGCGTTCCCAGTCCGCCCATTCTTCCAGGACGGCCCACGAATCCCCTTGACAGATTTTCTTTCCCGATTATCGTTCTCGCCTTCTAGCGAAACTTCGGATTTCCGAAAGCGAGAGGGCCAGCCATGCTGCGATTGGTGGGAGCGCTGGGGTTGACCTGCCTGTTCTTCACGGGCTGCGTCGATCCCCAGAAACGCCTGGAGTTGGCCGAGGAAGCGGAACGCAAACGCGATCTGGACGTGCGCATCGTCGCCGATGTCGCCGTCTTCGACAACACCGCGCCGCTCCAGGTTCATGGCGTCGGCCTGGTCACCGGGCTCCAGGGGACCGGGCATTCGCCGGCCGGTTACTACCGCGGCATCATGGAACAATATCTGCTCAAGAACCGCGGCCCGCGCGGCGGCGAGTTGCGCAACCTGCCCAATGAACAGAGCGTTCGCAAGATCCTGGATAATCCCGACAACTGCCTGGTCATCGTCAAGGCGGAGATTCCCCCCGGCGCTCGCAAGGGCGACCGCTTCGACGCCGATGTCTCGCTCCCCGACGGCAGCAAGGCGATCAGCCTCGCCGGCGGCCAACTCTTGCTCACCTGGCTGCGCGTCTATCAGGCCAAGTCCGAACTGAGCGCCCGCCACGAGAGCAGCAACCAGCTGGTCGGCGGCCATGTCCTCGCCCATGCCAAGGGGCCGCTCGTCGTTGGCTTCGGCGGCAGCGTCGATCTTCATGAACTCAAACGCGGCAAGGTTTGGCTCGGCGGCACGTCCCGAATCCATCGCCCCTACGCCCTTATCATGCGCAACGACGACAAGTCGGTGAGGATTGCCAACGGCGTCGCGGAACGCATCAACTTCATGTACCAGGACGACCCGCACAGCAAGGCGCGCCACGCCGACTTCACCGTCCGCGAAAAGCGAATCCTGTTGACGGGCGCAGTCACCAAGGACCTCAATCACGCGCACGATCCGACCGGCATGTCGCAGACCGACATGGCCAAGGCAGCCAGCAAGGACATGATCAACGTCCGCGTCCCGTTCGCCTATCGCTTCGATCACGGCCACTTCCTGCACGTGGCATCGGTCACGCCGCTCCGCGCGTCCGATCCCAAACTAATGACCTACCGCAAGCGCCTGAAAAACATGCTGCTCGATCCCAAGGATACCATCCTGTCCGCGCGCCGGCTCGAGGCGATGGGGCGCGATAGCATCGATCTCTTGAAGCCCGGCCTGCAAAGCGACCACCCGCTCGTTCGTTTCGCCAGTGCCGAGTCGCTCGCCTACCTGGGCAGCACTCTGGGCGTGGAAGAATTGGCCCAGCTGCCGCGAAAACACCCGATCCTGGCCCGGCATTGCACCCTGGCGCTGGCGAACCTGGGCGAATCGATCTGCCGCCAAAAGCTCGGCGCCATGCTCGTCAGCGACGATCGAGCGCTGCGCTGTGCCGCCTTTCACGCCCTGTCCCTCCTGGACGAGGAGGACCCGCGCCTGGGCGGTCAATTCGTGAACGAGGCGTTCTGGCTCTACCGCATCCCCGGGGCGCCCAGCCCGATGGTCTTCTACTCGACCAGCAAGCGCCCCCAGGTCGTCCTGTTTGGCCGCAATATCCAGCTGGCGAAAGACACCCGTTTGATCGTCGGCGATTACACGGTGGTCTGCACCAAGGAAGGCGACAAGATTCAGGTCAAGCGCATCACGCTGGGCCGCGATCCGATCCAGCCGGTCACCTGCTCCACCCGGCTCGACGACGTGCTGGCCGCCCTGACCGACCTGGGCGCGACCTACGCCGATGTGGTGACCTTCTTGCGTCTGGTCAACGATCGCCAATATGCGAACTACCCGGTCGTGAGTTGGACCGTGCCCGAGGTGGCCCTGACCACGATCATTCAGGCCGGTCGCGAGATGAAGAACGGGGAGTAAAACTTCGCCCGGTTTAGCCGCTCGCCTTTGGCGAGCGGGGCATTCGCGCTCGCCAAAGGCGAGCGGCTAAACACTCACTCGAACCGTATCATCAAATCTCCCGATTCGATCTGCATGTGCGGCTTGACGAGGACCTCCGCGATCTTGCCCGCTTGCTCGGCGTACACGGTCGTTTCCATCTTCATCGCTTCCATCGTCACCAGCTTTTGTCCCGCGGCAATCTCCTCGCCGCCCGCGACGTTGATGCGCACGACCAGTCCGGGCATCGGCGCGCCCACGTGTTTCGGATTGCCTGGTTCCGCCTTGGGATGCGTGCGCAGGTCGCTGTCCAGGGATTGATCCACCACCGACACCTCGCGCGGCTGCCCGTTCAACTCAAAGAACACAAGCCGCCGGCCATCCAGGTGCGGATCGCCCACCGTCAGGAACTTGATGATGAGCGTCTTGCCTTCCTCGATGTCGGCGCTGATCTCGTCCCCCTTTTCCATGCCGTAAAAGAAAACCGGCGTCGGCAAAACGCTGACATCGGAATACTTCGCCTCATGTTTCAAGAAATCGGCATGGACGCGCGGATATAAAAGCTGAGTCACGGCGTCGCGGTCGGTCGCGGGATGGCCCGTTTTCGTCTCGACCAACTTTCGCGCGGCGGCCACGTCGGCGTCCGGCAGGTTCGCGCCGGGACGACCGCTGATCGCCTTGCGTCCCTTGAGCACGCGCTTTTGCAGCTTCGCGGGGAAGCCTCCCGCGGGCTGGCCGAGCTTCCCCTCGAAAAACTCCACCACCGATTCAGGAAACGCCAGCTCACGGCTGCTGTCCAGCACCTCCTCGGGCGTCAGGTTGTTGGCGACCATGAATAGCGCCATGTCGCCAACGACCTTCGAGGTTGGCGTCACCTTGACGATGTCGCCGAACATGCGATTGACCTCGGCGTACATTCGACAACATTCCGACCAGCGCGTTTCAATGCCCAGCGCCTGCGCCTGCTGGTAAAGATTCGTATACTGCCCGCCGGGCATCTCATGGCGATACACCTCGGCGCTGGCGGCGAGCTGGGCGGACTCGAATGGCAGATAGTAGTGGCGAACGCCTTCCCAGTATTGCGCGGTTTCGTGCAGCGTTTCAAAATCCATGCCGGTATCGCGGTCGGTGAAGCGCAGGCACTCGACCAGGGTGTTGAGGTTCGCCTGGCTGGTCATCCCGGACAGGGGGCCCATCGCCACATCGACGATATCGACCCCTTCCTTGGCCGCCATCAGGAGCGAGGCGATCTGTCCGCCGGCGGAGTCGTGCGTGTGAAAGTGGATCGGGATGCCAATCTCCGTTTTGAGCGTGCGCACCAGTTTCTGCGCCGCATACGGCTTGCAGACGCCGGCCATGTCCTTGATTCCCAAAAGGGTTGCGCCCATTTTTTCGAATTGCTTGGCGAGATCGACGTAATACTTCAGACTGAACTTGTCGCGTTTGGGGTTGAGAATATCGCCCGTGTAACAAATGGCTGGTTCACAGATTTTGCCTTCCTTCAGGACGCATTCGATTGCGAGTTTCAGATTGGGCAGCCAGTTGAGCGCATCGAAGATGCGAAACAGATCGATCCCCGCCTGCGCGGACTCGTGGATAAACAACCGCACGACGTTGTCGGGATAGTTGGCGTACCCGACGGCGTTGTTGGCGCGCAGAAGCATTTGCAGGAGCAGATTGGGAATGCTGGCGCGCAGGTCGGCAAGGCGCTGCCAGGGATCTTCCTTGAGAAAGCGCAGGGACGTATCGAACGTGGCGCCTCCCCACATCTCCAGCGAGAAGAAGTCGGCATGCCGGCTTGCATAAACCGGCGCGATGCGCAGCATATCATGCGTGCGCATGCGGGTAGCCAGGAGCGATTGATGGGCGTCGCGGAACGTCGTATCGGTGAGCAGCAGCTTCTTTTGCTTCTTGACCCAGCGCGCCAGGCCCTCGGGACCTTCCCGATCGAGTATTTGCTTCGTCCCCGGGGGCGGCGCCGGGACGTCGATCGGGGGCGTGGGAACTTCCGCGCGCGGGATGGTTTTCTTTTTCTCCGGCGTCAATGCCTGTACCGCGGCCTCGTGATGCCCGTTGACGATCACCTCGGCGATGTAAGTCAGCACGCGCGTCGCCCGGTCCTTGCGTTCCGGAAGGTCAAACAAAGCCGGCGTCTCGTCCAGAAACCGCGTCGTGCATTGACCGGCCAAAAACGCTTCGTGCTGCACCAGGTTGATCAGAAACGGCAGGTTGGTCTTGACGCCGCGCACGCGGAATTCTTGCAGGCAGCGCTCCATGCGCCGCACCGCATCGACAAAGCGCAGCCCGTGAGCCGTTACTTTGACGAGCAAGGAATCGAAGAAGGGCGTGATGACCGCGCCGGAAAAGGCCGTGCCCGCGTCGAGGCGGATGCCCGCGCCGCCCGCGGAACGATAATGGCTCAGGCGCCCGTGATCGGGCAGGAAGTTGTTGGCGGGATCCTCGGTGGTCACCCGGCACTGGATCGCGAAACCGTGCCGCATGATCCTGGCTTGATCCCCCAAACCGATTTCGGGGTCGTCCAGGGGCCGCCCCTGCGCGATCAGGATTTGTCTGCGAATGATATCGTAGCCGGTGATCTCCTCGGTCACGGTGTGCTCGACCTGAATGCGCGGGTTGACTTCGATGAAGTAAAAGTTGCCGCTGTCGGCGTCGAGCAGGAATTCGACGGTGCTGGCGTTGTCGATGCGCGCGGCCCGGCCGACGGCGAGGGCCGCGTCGAGGATGGCCTGGCGGATGCCGTCGTCGAGGTTGGGCGCGGGCGCCAGTTCAACGACTTTTTGATGGCGGCGCTGCAAGGAGCAATCGCGTTCAAAGAGATGGGCGAGGTTGCCATGTTGATCGCCCAGCAGTTGCACTTCGATGTGGCGGGCGCGGGAGATGAATTTTTCGAGGAAAACATCGGCCACGCCGAACGCCGTGCCGGCCTCGCGGCGGGCTTGCTCGATGGCGTCGTCGAGTTGTTCGAGCGAGTGGGCGACGCGCATGCCCCGGCCGCCGCCGCCCATCGACGCCTTGACGATGACCGGAAAGCCGAGGCTCTTGGCGAGCTTGCGCGCCTTGGCCTTGTCAGTCAGGGGTTCATCCCCGCCGGACAGGATCGGCACCTGCGCCAGTTTCGCCAAGCGACGCGCCGCCAGTTTGTCGCCCAGTTGCTCAAGCACTTCGACGCGCGGGCCGATGAAAATAATGCCGGCGTCGCGGCAGGCCTTCGCAAAGTTGGCGTTCTCCGACAGGAAGCCATAACCCGGATGAATCGCATCGACCTCGCGCTCCTTGGCCAGCGCCACGAGGGCGTCGATATCGAGGTAAGACCGAAGTGGTTCCCCCGGCTTGCCAATGCGATAGGCCTCGTCCGCCTTGAAGCGGTGCAAGGCGAAGCGATCCTCATGAGCGTAGATCGCGACGGTGCGAATGCCGAGTTCGTGTGTCGAACGAAACACCCGAATGGCGATTTCACTGCGATTGGCGACCATCAACTTGCGAATCGGCTTCAACGCGAGAGGAACGTGGCTTGCCTGCATATTCGATGATTCCTCGAGGTTGCTTTCCTGGTATTCGAGTGGTTTTCTTATCAGGCAACCAGGCGATTGGGAACCTGACCCGCCCTGGCGGTGCGCCACGCGGATTGAATCGAATCAAAAAAGCAGGTCCTTGTTTCTTGTTGCGGAGGCGCTGGCCGATCGCTAGATCAACCGTTGATGTCGTCGGCAGAAACCAGGAGTGGGCACGATCGCAATCGTGCTCCACGAATTCGGATGCCAATCCCCTCTCTCAACCGATTGTCCATCGTCATCCCGTCTCACCATCGGAGCGATCTCTTACGGGTTTGTCTAGGCTCCGTGGTCCAGTACGCGCCGGCGGGAAGCGAGATCATCGTGGTCGATGACGCCTCGCCGGACGCCGTGGCGAGCGCAACCGCCCGGGCGGTTTCCGGTGTCCGTGTCGTGCGACTTGATCGGCAGCGCGGTTTCGCGGCCGCGGCAAACGCCGGCATCCGCGCCAGCCAAGGCGCGGTGGTCGAGATGCTCAACGACGACACCGAGGTACAACCCGGCTGGGCCGACGCGGCTTTGCGCTGGTTCGACAACATCCATGTCGGCGCGGTCGCCCCGCTCGTGCTCGGTTGGCCTGACGGCCAACTCATTGATTCCGCGGGGGATTGCTACTACATCGGAGGGTTCGCCAGCAAACGCGGACATGGGCAGCGGTTGACCGAACCGTTTCTGGAACCGTGCCGGGTGTTCGGCGCCAGCGCCGCCGCCGGTTTTTTTCGCCGGGCAGCCCTTGATCGCGTCGGCCTTTTTTCCGAAACGTTTGGCAGTTACTTCGAGGATGTCGATCTGGCGTTCCGTCTGAATCGGGCCGGCTTTCACGCTGTTTGTGAACCGGCCTCACGGGTTCTGCATCATGTTTCCGCCTCCTATGGCCGAGTTGGAAGAAAGCTGCTGCAACGCCAATCGTGCAACGAGGAACGCGTTTTCTGGCGTAACCTGCCCGATCCAGTCCTTTGGCAAGCGCTTCCAAAACATTTCGCAGTTTTGGTCGGCAAGGCCTTGCGCCGTCTCGGTGAGGGCAACCTGACCCCCTGGCTATTTGGGCGTCTGGAGGCCTGGCACGGTTTGCGCGCCTTGTTGACGCATCGGCGGGAACTCGCCGGCGATGCGGTTACGCCGTTCGATACCTGGGGCGTTGACGAAACCTTGGCCAGCAAACCGCTTCGTTGAAAAATATGTCCACCAAACCGTCATTCCTGGTTGAAAACCTCCCCCTGCATCGGGTAAACTAACCTTCTCTCCGGTTACGTCTCGCCATGCTGGCAATTCCCGAAGCTGGAATTGCCGATGTCGCTCTTTTTTTGGAACAATATGAACCAGAACGACTCCCCCCAGAAATCATCCGACATCCTCGCGCGATTGCGGGGTCTCGTCGATGCCAATGGTCGGCGCTGGAAGAAGGTCATTCTTCTGGAGGCCGTCGGCCTGGCCGTCGCGGCGCCGCTGGGTTATCTGTGGGCGGTTTTTCTGCTGGACAACCTTTGGCATCTGTCGCTGTTTGGGCGCGTGCTCGCCAGCCTCGGTTTGCTGGTCGGGGTCGGCGCGGCAGGGGCGCATTTGTGGCAACGCTGGCGCTCGGTACAGCTTTCTGAAGACCAGGTCGCCCTGGCCATCGAACGCTCGACCGTGGGCGGTGTCCAGAATCGGCTCATCAACGCGCTGCAAATATCCCGCGGCGACAAGCCAGCCGACCAGCAACTCAGCGAGGCCGTCGTGCAGGAAAACTGCGACCGCCTCGAGCAAATCAAACTGGAGCAGGCCGCCCAGATGCGCCCGGCCATTGTGCGAATGAGCATCGCGGGGGTCTTGATCCTGATCGGCCTGGGGTTTTGGCTCATCAGTCCGGACCAGTTCTCCAATGCCGCCACGCGCATCTTTCTGCCGCTGGCGCGCATCGATCCGCTTTATCGCACCCTCCTGGAGGTCGATCCCGGCGATGTCGAGGGCGCCGGCGACATCACCATCTCCATCGCGATCAAGGGCGAGCGCCCCCAGAACCTCATCCTGATCAAACGGGTCGAGGGCAAACGCTTCACCGAGACCATTGCCGTTGATCCCAGCGCGGGCCCGGTCGTGTACACTTTCCGCGACGTTCGGCAAACCATCGACTACGCCGTGCGCGGCGGCGACTTCACGACGCCGACCTACCGCATCACGGTCCCGACGCACGCCTCGCTGGGGCGCGTCCGCGTCACCTATCAATACCCCGCCTACACCAACGAGCCAAACCGCACGGTCGAAACGCGCGGCGATCTCGAAGCGCTGCGCGGCGCGCGGGCGCAGGTGACGTTTGTTTTCGACACGCCCGTGGATAGCGCCTCGGTCCTTCTGGACATCGGCAAGCCCGCGCCGAAGATGCAGGCGTTGACGCGGGTTTCGCCCAGGGAGTTCAGCGGCGAGATCGCCCTGGATGGCGCGTTGAGTTACCGCCTGGAAACGCTCCAGGGCGATCAGCCCGTGGAGACGAGCAAGGCCTATCCCATCCGCACGCTCAAGGACCAGGAGCCGAAGATGGAGATCACAGGCATCGATCGCCGCAGCGAATTCGCGATTGATTCCGCGCTGACCTTGAACCTGACCGCCAGCGACGATTTCGGCCTGGAGCAGGTCGGCCTGTTCTATCGGCGTGCCGCCCTGGACGACACCGGGAGCGGCGGCGCGGCCCGCGCCAATCTCGATGAAGGCTGGCAGTCCATCGAAATCTGGCAGGGCGGACAAAAGCGCGCGTTCACCCAGGCCAAATACAATCTCGCGCTGGCTGCCTTGCAAGCCGCCGAGGGGGACCGGATCGAACTGGCGCTGCGGGCCCGCGATACCGATCCCGCCCGCAAGGGCGTCTGGACCACCGGACCGATCTTCGAGATTCAAGTCGGCGGCGACGGCGCGCTTTTGCAAATTCAATACGAACGCATCATTCGCTCCGAGAAGGACCTGCGCAAGCTGGTGCTGGCCGAGCAGGAGTCGCTCAATTACACCATCGTCTGGCTGCGCAAGCTCGATGGCGGCGGCGACCTCCGCTGGGACGATCCGAAAAATATCGACGCCCTCCACGCTGCTGTCAAGAGCTTCCGCGCGGAACAGGGGCGCCTGCAAAAGGAGGCCGGTCGGGCCGCCCAGGCGATGCTGCCGCTGACGGGCAACCTGCGCATCGCTCTGGGCATGTTGGCCGACACCGAGATGCTTCGGCTTCAGCGCATTCACGACGCCGTCCCCGTCCGGGAAACCCCGAAGGACAAGCGGGCCGCCCTCGCCGACGCGCGCGCCACGCAGGAACGGATCATCCGCAGCCTGGAGGAAATCCTGCAACAGTATCAGGCCTTCCGCTCCGACTGGGAGCTGTCGTACATGATCCCGTTCACGAAAATGCTCGCGGAACGTCAGGCCAAGATGCGCGATCAATCGCGCCTGACCGCAGCCAAGGGGGCCGGGCAGAATGGTCTGGCCGCCAAGTCGATGCACCGTCGGCAGCTCAAAATGCTCGACCTGTGCAAGTTGATTCAACCCGCGTTCACCGGCCTGGCCGCTCGCCTTGAATTGCAGGAACCCGAAGTTGCCAGCGCATTTCTCGCCGGCTCGAAGATGCTCGCCAGCGACGCCCTGCTCAAGCCCGTGGCGCAGGCCGCGGACGATGCCCAGGCCGGACGCTGGAGTGATGCCAGCCAACATCAAGCACAGGCGGCCGAGAAACTGACCGCGATCTACGAACTCCTTCGCAAGGCCCAGAGCGATGCCGCGCAAAAGGCGCTGGCCGCCCTGAAGGAAAAAGCCAAATCCGATCTCGAAGCGCAGAAGGAGCTGGAAAAGCTGACTCCGGGCAGCACCGAGGCGTTCCTCAAGGACTACCCCGACAAGCTAAAACTCGAAGACCTGATGCGCATCCGCGACATCGCCGGCGCCAAGAAACGCACCGACAAGAATCCCGGCGAAGAACCCGATCTCAAAAACACCACGCTCCTGGAAGTGGATCCCAAAAAGATCGAACTCAAGGAAGACTCCGGCGTGCGTCAGGACCCCTACACACTCAAACTTGGCAAGATCGCCGAGAAAACGCCCATCCTGAAGATGTACAAGGCAAGCAAAGAGAACGTGGTCAAGCCATTCGTGCAGGAAAAGTTCGACGATCTCGTCGGCAAACTCCTGGAGGAAACCGAGGAACTGAACAAGAACTACCAGTCAATCAAGCTCAGCACCAATCAGAACAACAACGATCCGGGCGAGATCGGCAAAGTCGGCGGGGCGCTCAACTCCACGGGGGCTGTCACCGCGACCGGCAACAAGAAACCGCCCACCATGGAAAGCGGCGGCCTTTCGCGCACCGGCCGGCAGGGCGCCCGCGCCTACGGCATGGTCGCCGACGACGAAGGCGTCAACCGCCGCGGCCGCGATAAGGCCCTCGACGGCAAGGAGCAGGTCGCCGACCAAAAAGGCACGCTCAAAATGAAAAACAGCGACGATATGCAAAAAGACACCGCCACCGGCGTCGGCGGCAAAAAAGTCGAATCCGACGACAATCACTTCAGCCTGCACGACGCAGGCAAATGGAAAGACGAATACGCCAAACGGATGGAGAAGCCCCAAAAGAAACAGTACATTGTCGAACGCATCGGCGACAAGATGGACGCCAAGACCGCTGCCCTCCTGCGCGATTTCACCAGCAAGCAGGAGCAGATCATCGAACGCCTGAACGCCATCAAGAAGGAGCTGCGCAACCTGTACCTGCCGACCGAGCACCTCGACGACCTGGCCTCCCAGCTCGAATCCAACCTGGCGAGCCTCAAGGAACAGCCCGATCCGGAATTGTTTCGCCAGCAGGTTCAAACCCTGGACAAGCTACGCGCCGCCATGCGCGTCTTCCGCAACGCCAGCCCCGGCTTCCAGCCCAGCTTGCCGCGCGAACGCGCCATCCAGGGCCGCGTTCTGGACGGACCCCCCACGCCCGGCCTGCCCGGCTACGAGGATGCGGTGCGGCAATATTATCTCAAGTTGGCGGGGCAATAAACGTCTTCCCGCGATGGATGTGTAATCTCATGCTCTCGAATGTCCAAACGGCCATGCGCCGCTGGCACGTTATTCGCGCTCCGGGCTTCCTATGCGCCGGCCTTCTTTTTTGCCTATTGGCGCCGATTGCGGTTCATGGGCAACCTCGCATTGTCCTGGACCCGCCAAGGAACGGCAAACTCGACGCCATCGTCCCCGTCATGGCACAAGGGTCGTTGTGCGCCGCGGTCAGCGACGTCCACAGCGTACTGGCGTTCGGCCATGACAAGACCCACCCCGACGCCCACCTTTCGCTCTTCAAGCTTGACGCCAAGGGCATCCCCGCGGCTTCCGCCACTCACGTCAAGCTGCCATGTCCCAAGGGCCTGGCCAAGTTTTCCAATTTCGTCACCGGCCTGGCGTTTCACCCGAAGCTGCCGCTGCTCTATGTTTGGAACGATGTGACCGTGCCGTATCCCAGTCCACCCCCGCCTCCGGATGTGAAGCTGTTTGATCACCTGTGCATCTTCAACATCGCCAAGGATCCACCCGAGCTGCTTGTCAGCCTGTGCAGGGGGGACGAGTACCTGTACGGCCAGTACGGCGGCGCCGTCGCGATCGATGCGACGGGCAGTTACCTTTACATTCCGAATGTGCGCGATGTGAAGAACGCCGGTTTCTTGCGGCTCGGGCGTTTTCCGCTCGACGCGGACGGCTTGCCGGCGCTCGTCGATTCCAAGGAAGCTGTGCCGGCGCGAACCCAGAAGCTGATCGCCTTGAACGCGGCTGGCAAGTTCGCGCCTACCGGCGTCACGCCGATTGAATATGTCCACCTTTTCCCCAGCAATGCGTTCGGCGTGGGCCACAGTCTGACGCCGATCGGCAAGGATGCGGTGATCGCCAGCGCGTCGCAAGGCCTGATGACCTGGCGCCCCGATGACAAGCACGCCACGCTGCACGGCCTGCCGCTGAAAATCGGCGGGCACACACGCTTTTGCGTTCATCCGACGCTGCCCGCCATCTTTGCGACCGTGACCAATGGCGTTCGTTCCGATGGCTTCTTCCACGCGGAGCAGACCGATGGCTATCTAACCTCGTTGCCCAGACAATACGTCATCGCAGATAGCAAGCTCAGCGGCCCGCCGGCCGTGTTGACCAAGCGGAAAAAGCTCGCGATCGGCGGGGAGTATCTCGTTTACGTGATGGATCTCGATGAAGTCGGCCTTCCGACCGGCGTGCCGACGCGCATGCTGGTCAACAATCCGTTCGTGAAGGCACTCGTTTATTCCGAGCGTTTCGATCGCGCTTACGTCGGCGTGGAGGTGAGCAAATGAATTCTTCAACCCTCCCGAGCCTGAAGCGTAAGCAAAGGTGGGCGAACGCCCTCGCTGCCGTGACGGGTTCGGTCTTTTGTTTTCTGTTGGCCTCGTCGGCAAGCGCGCGCACGATCACGCTCACCGCGGAGGACGCGGACGCGATGGCCTCGATTTCCGCGCATGCGCCGCGCCTGAGCTGGGCGATGGGTCCGCCGACCACAGCCGGCATTTTCAACACGCAACCGGCGCTGTACTGGGAGAGCAAGATCGCCGTTCTCCTGCGCATTCCCGTCAAAGACCTGATTCCCAAGGGCCAGCGCATCACCAAGGCCGAGTTGACGATCGGACCGACGTATATTTCGGGAACGGCCAACATCCAGGTGCGTCGTTTGCTCGCGGATTGGGGGACCGGCGTGTGTCATACCCATCGCATGACCTTCCCCAAAAAGCTGGAATGGACTCAGCCCGGCGGGCTCGGGGGCGCGACCGACCGGGCCGCCAAGGATAGCGCGATATTCAAGATCACCAAGGTCGGCGACCATACCGTGGATGTCACCGAGGACATCGAGTTGTGGTACACCGGCGCCGTCAAGAACCGCGGCTGGATCTTCACGCATGACAATAACCTGGGCATCGTCTATGTGCCCTCGCCTTATGCTCCCCATGCCGGCGGGGCAAAAACCTGGAAACTGCAAATTACATTTGAGCCCAAATGAGTTTGGGGCCCGCGCTCGCCCAAGGCGAGCGGCTAAACGGAATGGTTTTTCAATGCGCTTCAACCGATATTTATTCACGATCAGTGCCCTCGTTGCGGCTCCCATTTTGGCATGCGCCCAGCCGATGATCAACGCGGTGCATCCGCTGCCGCCGCAGGCGCCGGTCTGGCTCGCGGGGTACGAGGTGCGCTGGCCGGTGCGCATCCTTGGCGAGCCGCATGAACAACTTTCACAAAGCGTGGTCGTCCGCATTCCGACTGGCGGCTGGCTCAAGGCGGATGCCGCCGACCTCGCGGTGCAAACCTCCGCCGGCAAACTTCTGCCGATGCGCGTGCTTTCGCACGATCCGCTCGGCGACACGATCCTCCAGTTCGCCCGGCAAGGCAACGACGCCTGGTACTGGGTCTACGGCGTCAATCCCAAGGCGCCGCCGCTGGCCAAGATCGATGCCAAGACCGAGCTCGCGTTTAGGGAAGGCTTGACGCTCGAGCTGCGCGACTGGTCCGGCGATGACCTGAAAAGCTGGGCCAAGGTCCGCGAAGGTCTGGCGAAAAGCTCCAACGTGATCGGCAACGCCATCGTGACCGAGGTCGTACAAAATACCAACCCGGCCCGGCCCGACGTGCCCAATCGGTTCGCCGCGTCCTATCGCGGCCATCTCAATATCAAAAAGCCCGGCGTTTACACTTTTCTCGTCAACGGCGAGGACGCGACCTTCCTTTTCATCGACGGCTTCAAGGTCTTCGAGCGGCCCGGCGTCAATCGCCCGCTGGGGACCGTGAAAGTCTCGGCACTCGACAAGATCGCCGGCAAGGTCGATTTGAAGGCGGGCGTTCATGCGTTTGAAGTCCACCAGGCGATCGGCGCCAGCCCCCAGTCGCGCGGCGCCTGCGTCCTGGCGTGGCGGACGCCCGATCAGAAAAAATTCGCACTCGTGCCGCAGACCGCGATTGCCCATCCGCTGTACGCGCGCGTGGCGGCAGCCGAACGCCCTGATGGATCGCCAGCCGGTGTGTTTTCGTCGGGGATCGATGACACGCTCGAATCGGGCGGGCTCAAACTATTCCTTGTCAAGTTCGAAGCCGACGGCGACTTCAACGAGCCAGTCAAACTTCGATGGGCCTTCGGCGACGGTATGACCGCCACAGGCCGCTCACCGACGCACATTTACTTCAAGGAAAACGACTACATCGTCTCGTTGAATGCCGGCGGCGGCTTGCCTCCGTTCAAACGCCGCGTGCGTATCTGGCCGGAGCCAGGGGACTCGAGCCCGTTGTCGCTGGCGACCGCGGTTGACGCGTTGTCTTCGCTGGAATGGAAAAAGCTCGAGCTTTCGCGCGTACGGGAAATCTTCACCTTCCTGCGGCTATCCGAACAAGCGAACGGCTGGGCGCTTCTGGATCAGGTCGCGCAGCACCTGCTGGCGCAAAAGGACGTGGACCTGGAATCGCGCGCCCAGTACGTCGCGGCGCGAATCGAGGCGCTGACGCAAGAAGGCAAGGCCGCCGCCGCGCTGAAATTCGCCGCTCAGGTGTTGCCGGATTTCGTGAAGACGCCCGTCTTACACATCCGCGTCCAGCTCAGCGTGGCGGCGATCCACCAGTATTACTACAAGGACTTCAGCGCCGCCAGCAAGATTTACAAGGCGATCCTTGAGGAAAACAAACGCATCGAACACCCCAACCTGCGCGTGGCGGGGATTCGCTGGGGCGATCTGTTTGCCGAGTCGGGGGATCTCGTTCGCGCGAGTGAAACCTACCGCATCGCCGCCACGCTGGGCGGCGAGAAATTCGCCGGCACCGCCCTCACCGAGGCGACCACGCGCGGCGCGCTCATGCGCATTGCCGAGCAAAAACTGAAGGCGGGAGACATCCAGGCAACGCGCCAGTTGTTGCAGCGCGTCGAGCTGGACTATCCAGGCCGGCGCATCGACGGGCTGTATTGTTTCCTGCGTGCCGAGACCGATCGCAGCCGCGGCCGATATGAAGACGCCCTGCGCCATTACGAGATGATCTTCAAGCTCCCGCAATGGGCCGGTTATCGCGACCGCGCCACCTATGGCCTGGCCGACACCTACTGGCGCATGGGCGACCTGGACAAGACGCTCAAGCTCTACCAAAATCTCAAAGAGGTCCATCCAAAATTCTACGCGGCCCAGAAGGGCGATGCTTTCGTCAAGCTGATCGACGCCCGCCTGGCGCGAATCAAGGCCGCGAAGAAGCCGGCGGACGCCTTCTTCAAGGGCTACCGCACGGGCTTTGAGCCCGATGAGCCAGAATGGTTCGGGCAGGCGATCACGTTTCCCTTCGTGCGTTCCCCCGGCCTCGATGGGCCACACGCGGGGCTGATTGACATTTACCCGAAGGACCTTGGCGGCCTGATCGATTACGTTCGCCCCCTGAAAAACCTGACGCCCGGCGGCGCCTACTGGGTCGAAATCTGGTATCGCGACATCTTCCGCCCGGCGCCGCCGCTCGCCTATCAGTACGCCTACATTCACCTGCGGCTGATCGCCGACCAGACCAAGGAAGAAACGCTCGCCTCGGCGACGCTGCACCGCACCTCGCACCACCAGTGGCACAAGCTCTCGTTCAAGATCAAGGCCCCCCTCGCCCAGGATTGTCAGCTCAAGCTGTCCTTTTACAATCACACGGGCGCGACCCTGTACGACGCGCTAACGATCCGGCCCGTCACCGATCGCCAGGTCGATTCGCTCGTCAATTTCCTGGAGGGGGGCAAGGCGCCATGAATATGGTTTTCCGCGCGCTCGCCAGAGGCGAGCGGGTAAACGTGATTACGCTTGTTGTTTGTGTTTTTTTTGGCGCGCAGACCGACATCGCCGCCGCGGCCGAGATCACCACCAACGGCACCGGCGGCGGGCCCTGGAGCGCTCCGGCTACCTGGCAGGGCAATGCCGTTCCCGGGCCAGGCGATACCGTCGTGATCCGCAAGTTCGACGCCGTCACGTTTGATCGCAATGACGATGGCAAGATCTCCTGCCGAAAACTGCACATCGATCCCAGGGGCGGCCTGCTCTTCAAAACCGGCGCGGGCAAGATCGTCCTTTGCGTGGGCGATGTCATCGAAAGCTTTGGCGCCATCAAACTCGATGGAACCAAGTCAGCGACCGACGAAATCGAACTCCGCATGGTCGGCGACACCGCCGCCAAACGCAAGATCAAGCTCGCCAAGGGGGCCGCGCTTTTGCTCTATGGAAAAGCCAACCTGCCCAAGGATCGCCGCAACGTCGGCCTGACCTCGCCCAAACTCGCGGATCAAAAGGACGACCTCGTCTCCTTCATCGATGCCGACGGGGCGGTCATCTTCGACTGGCAACATGCACGCTTCCACGATGTCAAGCTGCAGGCCCTCAACATCGACAACACCGGCTCCAAGGCCAACGAGCGAATCAACCTCATCAGCAACCGCTTCACCGGACAAGCCCGCGTCTGGCTTCGCCAGTGCGATACGCCCGTCATCGCCAAGAACCATTTCGACTACCCAGGCAAGACCTCTTTAACCGAGGCCGCCATCAGCGTTCTGTTCAGCCCCCTCACCGAAATCAAGGGCAACACCATCCGCGGCAAATTCGCCATCGGCATCACCGTCAACTACCAGAGCGATTCGGTCGTCGTGGACAACACCATCGAAAAATGCGACGCCGGCATCACCGGCGGGTATGGCATTCCCAACACCATGATCCAGAAATGCGTCATCCGCGATTGCGACCTCGGCATTCGCCTCGAAGGCGGCAACGGCGTCGTCGAGGACACGGTCGTCGAAAGAGCCAGGATCGCTTTTCACCATCAGAATGCCAACCTGCAACTGACGAATTTTCAGATCAAAGACCTCGCCGCCAAGGGCACCGCCGTTCTTTTTGACGATGGAGCGCTTTCGCTTCTCAACTGCAACATCGCGCCCGGACAGATCAAGGTCGCGCCCCAGGGGCCAAAAGCGACGGGCGTTCCCGTGACTTGTTTGCAGTATGTCGTGATCCGCGTCAAGGACGCCCCGGCCGATGCGCGCATCGACATTCGAACCGACGACCCGAAGCTGGCTGCCGATGGCGCCGACCCAAACGTGCGCAATTCGCCGGCGCCGCTGACGGATGGACTGACGCCGCTGCCCGGGGCGCTCAATCCGCTGACCGTGAAGGCCTGGACGATCGACCTGAAGGGAAAACTAATCGTTAGTCCCTCATACAATGTCAAGGTGCTGGGGCCCGCGCCCAAGGCGGGAGCGGCACGCCCGGTTTTGAAGTCCGTCCCGTTCCGCCCCGCGGAGAATTCGTTCCGCGCCAAACGAGACGATGCGACGCCCACGCTGGAGGTGCTGTTGAAATGATGCGCGCAATAAAAAACTTATGGGCGGGCGCAATGCGCGAAACCGCCAAGCGAGTCCTGATACGGGTCTGGGTTGTCGTTTTGATGATTGGGTGGGTGAGCGCCGCCTATGGGCAGCGCACCGTTAATTTCCCGCCCGCGGAAGCGCCGCCCCCGCCGCCCGCGAAGGCGCCGCCGCGCACCGCGTCGGGCGGTGAAGAGACGGACATCATTCCCGATCCGGGTCCGTCGATGCGAAAGACGAAACATCAAACTCCGCCGCCGCCAACGAATCTGGCGGTCATTTACAAGGTCGAGTACGGCGAAGTCCTTCAATACAAACACGCCAACGGCACGATCCAGAAATTCGAGCAATGGAAGAGTTATCCCAACGACGCCTCGAACCTCGTCACCTTGACGAACGAACGCCTCGCGGACGGGAACAACTATCAATACGCCACCAAGAAACTCGCCAGCGGCGGGTTCGACCCGATCGACATTCCGATCCTCTACATGGCCGGCGATTACGACTTCACCCTCAAGCCCGCCGAGGTTGAGAACCGGCGCAAGTTCGTCACGGGCGGCGGGACGATCGTCTTCAACGCCGCCCGCGGCCGGCAGGAGTTTTCGCAGTCCGTGGTGCGCGAGATGCGCAAGGTCTTCCCGCGCAAATCGTTCATGAAGCTGCCCCTGGACCATCCGATTTTCAACGCCCGCTTCCGCATCCAGCAGGTCATGTTGATGATCGGCGGCGTGCGCACCATGAGGCCGCCGGAGATATACTCGATCGACATCGGCACCCGCGCCGCGTGCATCCTGGTCCCCGGCGGTCTGGGCGCCTCCCTGAGTAACACCGAATATCACCCCGACGGCCGGCATATCGTCGGCGAGTCGGCCAAGCGCCTCGGCGTCAACCTCGTCGCCTACATGCTGGGGAACACCGAGTATGGGAGATTCCTCGCACAGGAATTTCCCGTATACACCGGCCGGACCCGGGCCGGGGATGTCGTCCGCTTCGGCGCCGTCAAGTACGCCGGGAGCTGGGACATCAATCCCGCGATCCAGAACAGCGTGCTGGCGAGCCTCAAGGAAAACACCAACATCGACGTCGATTTCACCCCCTACGCCGTCACGCTCGACGCCAAGGAGACGGGCCATTTCCCGCTTCTGTTCATGACCGGGCACTACGACTTCCAGTTGTCCAGTGCCGAGGCATCCGGCCTGGCGCGCTACCTCAGTCGCGGCGGCCTGCTGGTCGTCAGCGCGGGCGCGGGGCTCAAGCCGTTCGACAAGGCGTTCAAACGCGAGTTGAAAAAGGTCTTTCCCAAGGCGGCGCTGACGCGCATTCCAGCCAGTCATCCCCTGTTCGCCGGCGGCTGGAACCCGGTCGGGCGCGTCGCATTTACCCCGCCCGCCATGCGCGACAATCCCACGCTGGAGACGCCCGAGTTCTACGGCTATTTCCTCAACGGCCGACTCGCGATTCTTTACACTCCCTACGACCTGATGAGCGGCGTCAACCGCGAATCCAACGCCTACGCCAAGGGCCTGCTCGATACCGACGCCATGCGCGTCGTCAATAATGTGATTACCTATGCGCTCGCCAACTAAACTCGTTTAGCCGCTCGCCTTGGGCGCGCGGTTTTCCAGCGCTCGCCCAAGGCGAGCGGCTAAACACTGCTTTCTTGAAACCCCATGAACAAAGAAATCGAACAACGCATCGCCGCACTTTCCGCTCTGCATCAGAAAATGCTGGCCGAGTTCGGCAAGGTCATCGTCGGCCAGACCGAGGTGCTCGAAGAACTGCTCATCACCGTCTTCGCGGGCGGGCACAACTTGCTCGAGGGCGTGCCCGGGCTGGCCAAGACGCTGATGATCAGCACGCTGTCGCGCCTTGTTTCCCTGCGGTTCAAGCGCATCCAGTTCACGCCCGACTTGATGCCCTCCGACATCGTCGGCACGAACGTGATCGAGGAGGACCACACGACCGGCAAGCGCGTGATGGTGTTCGTCTCCGGACCGATCTTCGCCAACGTCATTCTGGCCGACGAGATCAACCGCACTCCTCCCAAGACGCAGGCGGCGCTCTTGCAGGCGATGCAGGAGAAGGAAGTCACCGCCGGCGGCAAGACGTACAAGCTAGAGCCGCCCTTCTTCGTGCTGGCGACGCAAAACCCGATCGATCAGGAAGGAACCTATCCGTTGCCGGAGGCGCAGAAGGACCGCTTCCTTCTGAACACGTTCATCAAATATCCGACGCTCGCCGATGAGGAATCCATTGTCGAGCGCACGACGATGAATCTGGTTCCCGATGTCAAGCCGATTCTCGATCGCGAGTTTTTACTCAAGTTTCAGGAGCTGATTCGCAGCATTCCGGTGTCGAAGCACGTGACGGGCTATGCCGTCGATCTGGTGCGTGCCACGCGCCCGGAAGAGGCAGGCGTTCCCGCGTTCATCAAGGAGCAGGTCGGCTGGGGCGCCGGGCCGCGCGCCAGCCAGGCGCTCATTCATTGCGCCAAGGCCTACGCCGCCCTGCATGGCCGCGTGAATGTGTCGTGCGATGACGTACGCCACCTGGCCCTGCCTGTCATGCGGCATCGCTTGCAGGCGAGTTTCGCGGCGGAGGCGGAAGGAATCACCACGGACGCCATAATCAAAAAGCTGTTGGAAACGATTCCGGAACGGACGCTCTCTTGATTCAATCCCGCCGGGTCGCTTCGCTCACCAGCGGGCTTCCAAGGACCATGCACAAGATGCTTTCCACCGCCTGGCTCCACAACCTCGGCTCGCAGGCTCGCGCCCTGTTCCGGCGCCTGCACCAGGCCGTGGTCACGAACGCCGGCCCCCAGATGGCCCAGTCCATGCGCGGGCTCGATGCCCAGCGCTATCTCGACCCGGCAATTCTGGCCCGCGTCGGGTTTTCGCCGCTGCTTGCGAAAATCGTCGTCGAGGGGTTTCTGAGTGGACTACACAAAAGTCCCTATCACGGCTTTTCGGTCGAATTCGCCGAGCATCGCGAGTATGTTCCCGGAGACGACCTGAAATACCTGGATTGGGCGCTGTATGCCCGCACCGATCACTACTACATCAAGCGTTTCGAGGAAGAGACGAACCTGCGCTGCCACATCCTGCTCGATCACTCCGCGTCGATGGGCTATGGCACGGGAGTTCTGACCAAGTGGGATTACGCCTGCTTCCTGGCGACCTGCCTGGCCTACCTGATGGTGCGCCAGCAGGACGCCGTGGGGCTGGCACTCTTTGGTTCAGGGCCCGGGCTGTACGTGCCGCCCAAGTGCCGCCGCTCGCACCTGCGGCAATTGATGGCGACGATGGTGCGCAACGCCCCGCGCGGGCCGACCGATGTGGCCTCCAGCCTGCGCGCCACCGTGCGTAAGCTCAAAAGGCGCGGGCTGGTCGTCATCATCAGCGATCTGATCGACGACCCGGTCGAGACGCTCAAGGCGATTCGGCTTCTCGCCGGGCATCGTCACGAGGTCGTCGTCTTTCACGTGCAGGACGCAACCGAGCTTGATTTCTCGTTCGAGGGGGCCGCCCTGTTTCGCGATATGGAAACCGGGGAGGAAATGGAAATCGAACCCGCGTCGCTCCGGGCCGCCTACCTCGAACAAATGCAGGAATTGTGCGGCTTCTACAAGAAAGGCCTGGCCGAGATGGGGATCGATTATCACCTCGTCAACACCCGGCAATCCTACGATCAGGTGCTGTCCGCCTACCTCAACCGCCGGGCACGCACGCGGCGATAGTCCATTGCCGCGTGCGCCAACCGCGAGCGGCTAAACGATAACGCTTGGCACGAACCCATGACTTTTCTCGT
Source organism: Planctomycetota bacterium (assembly GCA_016191165.1). Lineage (GTDB taxonomy): Bacteria > Planctomycetota > Planctomycetia > Gemmatales > Gemmataceae > SIAQ01. The sequence goes on along the minus strand of JACPPF010000079.1, from coordinate 7,292 downwards.
ACCGATGGCCCTGCTCGGCTCGCTCCTCCTGATCGTGCCGATCCTTGCGCACTTGTTCAAGCCGCGCAAGATGAAGCAGACGCCGTTCAGCAGCCTGCGCTGGTTGAAGGAAACCCGGCAGCGGCTGTCGCGGCGCATCCAGTGGCACCAGTGGTTACTGTTTCTACTGCGCGCCGGATGTGTCCTGCTGCTGGTGCTGGCGCTGGCGAAGCCGCTGATCGGCACGCTTGGCGGCGGGAACCCGACGGATCGTTTCATCGTGCTCGACGTGAGTCGAAGCATGGCCTACCAGATGCCCGAGACGCCAACGCCGCTCGATCGGGCCAAGGATCTGGCGGTCCGCGTCGCGCGGACGACCAGGCCGGGCGACCGCACCGCGGTGATTCTCGTCGGCAGTTCGCCAAGGTTGGCGGCGCCGCTGAATGCCGACCTATCGCCAGCGATCGCCGCCCTTCAATCCGCCAAACCTACCCTGGCCGAAGGATCCCTCAGTGCCGCGCTCAGCGTACTGAGTTCCTCTGCCTCGTCCGAGGCAAGCCGCGACGTGGAGTTGGTCTTCCTGACCGATCATCGCCCCGGGCGCTGGCGGCAGGAGGACATCCAGGCGTACCTCGCTGACGGACCGCGATCGACGCGCGTCAAGGTCATCGACGTCGGCTTTGCCACCAACAACGTGTGGATTGCCGACGCCCGGCTTTTGGACTTTGGCAACGACGAGCGCTGGATACTCGTGGAGGTCGGCTGCGTCGGCGACGCGCGCGCCCGCACGGTTCGCCTCACCGGCCTGGCGGGCGCCGACGACGCACGCGAGGTGACGCTCAAGAGCGGCCAGCTGGCACGCGTTCATTTTCAGCTGCCCGCGAACCTGTCCCTGCAAGGCAAGATCGCCGAGCTGCGTTTGGATCCGGAGGACGCCCTGCCAAGCGATGATGTCTATTGGCTAAATCTCGACACGGCCCTGGCGTTGCGGGTCCTCGTGATCGAGCCCGAGGCGCCAGGTTCAGACGGGCGGCCGGTGGGCACATTCTTGCATGCGGGCATGGAGGCACTGGTTGCCTCGAAAAACCAGATGCTCACAGTCATGCGCCGCACCTCGGCAAGCGTCAGCGCGGCGGACGCGCGGAAGGCGGACGTCATCGTCCTGGCCGGCGCGCCCGACCTCGTGGACGCCACCCTGGATGCGATCGAGGCCCGCGTGCGCGGAGGCGCGGGGTTGGCCGTCTTCCTGGGGCCTCGCCTCAATACGTCTTTTTACCAGCAGAAAATGTACCGGTCCCAGCAGCCGGCCGAAGGGCTGTTGCCAACGATCTGGAAAGGCGGCGCCGTGGCCGGCAAGCCCGGCGTGCTCACCAACGCACGCTGGTCGCACTCTGTCCTCGCGCCGCTCAAGGATCCCGTTCTCAGCGATTTCACGACGACCCGATATCGGGCGTACTATCCGCTCACCAATGCGTTGGCCGGAAAAGACACCGTGCTGGCGCGCTTCGACGATGACGTTCCGGCAATTGTCGCCCATCCGCTGGGAGCCGGCCGGGTGCTCCTGTTTAATACCTCCGCCAACGACGAATGGAGCGACCTTCCGCGCCGCAAAAGTTTTCTACCGTTACTGGATCGAACCCTCGCCTACTTGTCGGAAGGTGGCCGCAAGCGCACCTTCACCACCGGAGACTCGGCAACCTTGCCCATTCCGGGCGCGGAGTCACCGGAGGGCGCCACGGTGACAACGCCCGGCGGCGCCAAGCTGGCGCCCCGTTTGATCGTCGCACGCCAACAGTCGTTCCTGTACGTGGATGATTTGAATGAAATGGGAATCCATCGCCTGGAATTGCCCGGCGGCAAGACTCATCCGTTCACCGTCAACGCGCCGCGCGGCGACAGTCCACTGGCGTCGATGGATAGCAAGGCCCTGGAAACCTGGTGGACGCCCGCGCCCTTCGAGGTGATTTCGGGCGATGCCGCGGAGCGTTCGCTGGAGGCGCCCGGACAGGCCTGGCCGGTTTGGCCTGCCCTGGTCCTGCTGGCGGGCTGCCTGCTGGTCGCTGAAACGGTGTATGTTCATCGCCTGTGCCCGCGCGCCGGCCCCAAAGCCGCGGAAGCGGTGGTTGGCATCATGAAACCTGTGGGCAATCCATGACGATCCAGTTCAACCCCCTGTTGTCTTTTTGGCTCAGCCTGCCGCTGATCGCCGCGCTGTTGACTGCCGTTGTTTATGGCGGCTGGGTGCTGCGCCAGAAACAGGTGGCCCGCAACTGGCGGATCGCCCTGACCGGCCTGCGTACCGGCGTGTTTTGCGTGTTCGTGTTGATCCTTCTCCAACCGGCGTTGTCCTATACGAGCAGCTCGCCGCAGTTGCCCGAAATGCTGGTGCTGGTGGATACCTCCAAAAGCATGAGTCGCACCAGCGCAAAAAAGAACCGGCTCGAGGATGCGCTCGGCGTGCTTCAACAGGGTGACTTTGCCCTGGCCCTTCGCGAACGTTATCAACTGCGCTGGTTCACCTTCGCTGGCAAAGTCAAACAAATAGACGAGACCGACGCGGCCAGCCTGAAGGCGGATGGCACGACGACTCAATACGCCGCGAGCATCGACGCGGCCTATCGGCATATGCGTGCGCTTGGCAAGACGCCGCAGCGGGTGCTGCTGGTGAGTGACGGCAACGATCGGGGCGACGACGACCCGGTTACCGTGGCGCGCCGCCACGGCCTGAGCGTTGACGTTCTTTTGCCTGCCGATGGCAAGCCCGAAGGGTTGCCGACGCTAGAGATTGCCGACGTGCAGAGCGCGAGCCGCGTTCTCGTCGGTTCCGAGACGATTTTCCGTGTTACGATCGTCAGCAAGCGCCCGGCCGGCGCGGACCGGCAGGCCCGACTGGGCGTGCTCGAAGATGGCAAACGCATTCTGGATCACCCGCTCAGCTTCGCGGCAGGCCGCACCGAGGTCTGGCTCAACCTGACGCATCGCCCGGAAACCGCGGGCGTCAAGAAATACGAGTTTATTCTTAATACGGGCGGCGCCGCGACCAGGCCTTATCCCCTCGCGGTGCAAGTCCTGGACAACAAGTACGAGGTGCTGTTCCTGGAGGATCGCTGGCGCTGGGAGTACAAGTTCTTACATCGACTGTTCGAGGACGATCCAAGCTTCCGGTTCACCGCGATGCTCAGTCGTGGCCGCGGGGCGTTTGCCCAATTCGGGTCGCCGGACCGCAAGATCAAGCTGCTTGGTTTCCCGCAAAGCCGGGCGGACCTGGAGGGTTTCGACACGCTTATCCTGGGCGACATCGATCCGGTGAATTGGCCGCGCGGACTGGCCGGCGACCTCGCACGCCTGATCGCCGATGATGGCCGATCGCTTGTCGTGATCGCCGGGCCTGGTCTGGCGAAACTGCGCGAGATTCCAGAGTTGCACATCCTTCTGCCCGTGGAATTGACGGCCGAGTCGGGCAAGCCGGTCGAAGGCCCGATCCGAGTTCGGGTGCGCTCGGACGGTTCGCATTCGCCGTTCTTCTTTCAGTTCCGCGCCGGCGAGGAGGAAAAGCTGCCGCCGCTGGATCAGATCTATCCGTCCCTGCGAAAACGCGCCGGCGCGACCGTGTTGGTGGAAGCGCCACAGCAACGCGGTCCCTATGGGCCCCAGATCGTGATCGCCGAGCAGACGGTTGGCCGCGGGCGCGTTCTGTTCATCGCGACTGACACCCTGTGGAAATGGCAAACCCTGGCGCCGACGAGGGATGGCCCCACACCCTACAGCATTTTTTGGCAACAGGCCTTCCGCGCGATGACCCCCGCGCGGGCCGGCGGCGCATCCGTTAATCTGTGGTTGACGCCGGACCGCACGCGCACGGAAGTAGGTCGCGCGGTGGCCCTGCGCGCCGAAGTGCAGACGAGTCGGACGCTGCCGCCGTCCCAGATCGAGGCGACCGCGACGACGCCGCAGGGGCAGCGCGTGCCGATCGTGTTCACGGCCGAGGCGTCGAACCCGCGTCTTTTCCGGGCGAGCCTCGTATGCGCGGAGATTGGCCTGCATCGTCTGGCCGCGTCGCTGCGGGTCGAGGGAAAGTCGCTTGCTGACGCGCGCGTTCTCCTTCAGGCGGAGGAACCGCGTGGCGAGGACGATGACCTCGGCGTCGATGCGGCGGCGCTCACGCGCCTGGCCCAGGACACGGGAGGGCGCGTCATCGATCCGGCCCTGTCGGTAACCTGGCCGGCGCCGGGCGCGAGTGACTTGCCCCCGATCCTCGACACCCACACCATCGACCCGTGGCGCAACTTCACCTGGATGTTTCTCCTTTGCGCGCTGCTGGGGGCCGATTGGTTCTTGCGCGTATTCAAGGGATTGGTGAGCGGCTGAGCCGGTCGTGTCCGCCGCTGGCGGCGTGGCGTCCGCGCGGAAGCCGCGCTCCCCTTCGGGTCGCGGCTAAACCAGGAGTTGGCGATGACCATGTCACGGCTGTTTGCCTGGACCATCGTTGCGGCTTTCATGGCGTTACCAAGCGCGGACGCCGATGAGCCGACCTGGAGCGAACAGAAGCAAAACCACTGGGCGTGGAAAACGCCAACGCGCCCGCAGGCGCCCGCCGTGCGGGACAGCGCCTGGATTCGCAGTCCGATCGATCGCTTTGTTCTGGCAAGGCTTGAGGCCGCCGGTTTGAAGCCGGCCGAGCGTGCTTCCCGCGAGCAGTTGATACGTCGTGCGACCTTCGATCTGATCGGCCTGCCGCCCACGCCCAGGGAAATCGACGCCTTCGTCAGCGACCGTGCCGCCAACGCCTGGGAAAAGGTGATCGATCGGCTGCTGGCGTCGCCGCACTACGGCGAACGCTGGGGCCGACACTGGCTCGACCTGGCGCGTTTCGCTGAATCCAATGGCTACGAATTTGACGAACCCCGGCCCAATGCGTGGCGCTATCGCGAATACGTCATCGCCGCCTTCAACGCCGACAAGCCGTACGATCGCTTCATCAAGGAGCAACTCGCCGGCGATGAGCTTTGGCCGGACGATCCGCAGGCGGTCATCGCCACCGGCTTCAACCTGCTCGGGCCCGACATGACCGATGCGTCAAGCCAGGCCCAGCGCCGGCAGAATACCCTGGACGACATGACCGATACGACGGGTTTGGCCTTCCTGGGTTTGACCGTGGGCTGCGCTCGCTGCCACCATCACAAGTTCGAGCCGATCTCGCAGGGAGACTACTTTCGACTCCAGGCGTTCTTCACGCCTGCGGATTTTCGCCGCGATCTACCCGTGGCCGATCGGATTCAACGAGCGGCCCATCAGAGGACGCTGCTGGCCTATCACGCCTTGACCAGGGCAATTCGCACGCGTCTGGACGCAATGGAAAAACCTTATCGGGAAAAAGCCTATCAGGCCCGGCTTGCCAAACTATCCGACGAGGACCGGCTGGCGCATGAAACTCCCGACGCGAAGCGCACCCCCGCCCAGAAAAACCGCGTTGTCAACACGGCGCGACGACTCGTCGTCACACCCAAGGAAATCACCGCCGCGATGAGCAAGGAACACCGACGCCTCCACGACAAGATCCTGGCCGAACTCAAGAAATACGACCGCCACCGGCCCGCCGCGCTGCCAACCGCGCTGGCCCTTCAAGAAACCGGCAAGGAAGTAAAGACCTTCATTCTCCGCCGCGGCGAACTGAGCAACAAGGGCGAGGAGGTGCAGCCGAGTTGGCCGGCAATTCTTTCCCCGGGCCGGAAGCCCGTAACGGCAAGTATCAAGTCGCCTTCACCTGGCGCCTCAGGCCGACGTACCGCCCTGGCGAACTGGATCGCTCGGCCCGATCATCCGCTCACGGCGCGTGTGTTCGTCAATCGCCTCTGGCAGCATCACTTCGGGCGCGGCATCGTCGCCACACCGAGTGACTTCGGCGTGCGCGGCACGGCGCCGACGCACCGTGATTTGCTTGACTGGCTGGCCTGCGAGTTCACCTCCCCAAGCAGCCCCGAGCGCAAGCTCGGGGATTCCGGTCTCAAGGACCGCACGCTTGCGCGTGGGGCTGGTTGGACCATCAAACGCATGCACCGTTTGATGCTGCTATCCGCCACCTATCAACAAGCGACGAAGGCGCCGCTAGCTACCCTGAGGATGGATCCTAACAACCAACTGTTGGGCCGCATGAATCGCCTGCGGCTCGAAGGAGAAATCATTCGCGACAGCCTTCTTGCCGTGAGCGGTCGGCTCAATCGCAAAGTGGGCGGTCCGAGCGTGTTTCCGCCGCTGCCCGCGGATTTCAAGCCCGGCGCGAAAACCTGGAAGCCGAGTATTGACCCGGCCGACCACACGCGGCGGAGCGTTTACATTTTCACCCAGCGCAACCTGCGCTTCCCGTTTCTGGAGTCGTTCGATCCGCCCGATTCCAACCAGAGTTGCCCGAAGCGCGAACGCTCGACGACGGCGCCGCAGGCACTTGCGCTGCTAAACTCCTCCGATGTGTTGATCGCCGCCAAGGCATTGGCCAAGCGTGTGGAGAAAGAAGCGAACGCGGCAGGCGAGCGCATCACGCTGGCCTATCGCCTGACGCTGGGCCGCACGCCGTCCGACGCGGAGCGGCGTCTCGCTCGCGAATTCTTGCGCGAATCGCCGCTGAGCGAGTTCTGCCGGGCGCTGTTCAACGTGAATGAGTTTGTTTATCTGGATTGAGTAGAGCCAATTCGCTGTTGCGAGCAACGTTGAGTTGATCCGCGTTACTCGCATCGCTTTTCCAGAACCAGGCAATTTCGCACGGATTGATCAACGATGGCACAGCCCCGTTCCAACATCCATTCGACCGCAGGCCGCACCGTGAATACATCCGCTTCTTTCCAGGCAATGTCGTCCACGACAATGAAACCGCCCACAGCAACTTTTGGGAACCACTCACGCGTTTCACGTATTGTCGGCTCCGCCGAATGATTGCCGTCCAGGTGCAAAAGCCCCACTGAAATTTCCGCGAATTGGTTGGCAACCGTGTGCGCCTGAGCGCGAATCAGACGGCAATATCCTTGAAGGCCAAGTCGTTTGATGGCCTTGACGCAATCGGTGTACGTTATCTCGTAAGGACATTGGTCCCAAAAATGGATATTTTCCGGGTCGATCATGCCTTCCAATGCCGCTTGCTTTGTCCAGGGGTCGATACCATAAGCGACGCCCCTGCCGGTCTGGTAGCCGTCCAATCTCTGCGCAGCATATACGGCCACGGGCGTCTCGGACGGTCGCGGAGTGATCTTTTGGGGCTCGGGGGAATTTGGCGTCGATGCGTTAGCCGTCGGGGCTGGGGATGAGCTTGTCGAGAATTGGTT
>JACPPF010000017.1 GCA_016191165.1 Planctomycetota bacterium | reverse complement strand
CGTCGGCATCCATGGCAAGTCCCTTTGCGCACGACAAAATAGAGAAGCTAGGGAATTATCATGGCGAAAACGATTACGAACGCCCACACGCAGGCTTCCTGAAAATGACGCGGTATTACCAGCTGCCGGGAACTGCTGGTTTTTACGGCACGCAGCGTGCTTGTCTTGTTTTGAGGGTTCCAATGGATTTTGAAGACGCGAAAGCCGCACTTCGCAACGCGCCCAGTTCGCTGGAGAACGTCGTCAAGGGATCTCTCGACGCCTGGCATACTGTCTACCGAGGTGCCGATGTGATTGACCTTCTTCACAACGAAGAAGTTATTGACATCAACATTGCGCAATTTGCCAAGAACGCTACGCCACTCTACGGAAGCGCTGTGGGGACTCTTGCGTTTCTAGGCCTTTCAAGTACGTGCGTCGGGATCATTTACAAGGTAATGTTTCATCAGACGGCTGTGGACAAATACAATCCAAAAAAATATTACAAGTTTTTGGCCTACATCGCTCCTTATTGGGCAACCGTAATTCCCCACTTTGGACGTTTTTTTGATTTTGAACCGTGCGAAAAGGACGCGGTATCCTTCATCAATGCTTGGCAAAGCTCTGACGTTTTCGGAACGGCAGGAATCACGATTGGATTAAGCCTTTGCGCGCACGCAGCGAGGGCTCCAATGGCCAAGGACCTTTTTGCAGATTTATATTTTGGGAACCTGCTCCTTCCCTTATATAGATACGGGATTGAACTTGCTGAATCTGACAAAAACTGCACCGATTTTTGGGAAAGGCTCTCGAGTCACGCGTCGGCGCTCGTCAGACTGAACGATGCTCATGCCAGAATACGGACGATCCATGAGCAAAGTCGTGGGGTTAAGGAATTGAATCCAAATTCAAATTCAAATAGTGGCCACGAGGAAAAACCAAATATTGCGCCAGATATGGCGCTACGGCAAGCTATAACTGAGTTGGATTCTTTAGTTGGCCTTGCCCGTGTCAAGGTCGAAGTGACAAGCTTAATGAGTTTTTTAAAGATTCAAAACGAGCGGCGGACTCACGGTTTACGAGAAACCGGGCTAACGCTGCATTTCGTATTTACAGGGAATCCGGGCACCGGTAAGACAACTGTGGCACGAGTTTTGGCGAAGATCCTTTACGGGTTCGGCATTCTGAAAACCATGAATCTCGTTGAGACAGATCGTGCGGGACTCGTAGGGGGATACGTTGGTCAAACGGCTATGAAAACCGACGAAGTTGTGAAATCCGCGCTGGATGGCGTTCTTTTTGTTGACGAAGCCTACACGCTCAGGTCGGAAAAAGGAACTAATGATTTCGGGCAAGAGTGCATTGATACTCTACTCAAGCGAATGGAGGACAATCGGGACCGGCTTTGCGTTATCGTGGCCGGTTACTCATCGCCGATGCAGACTTTCCTCAAGGCAAATCCAGGCATGAGAAGCCGTTTCACGCGGTTTGTACATTTTGATGATTACATGCCCCCCGATCTTTGTCGCATATTTGCGAATCTCTGCCATGTAGCGGAGTACACACTGGATCAGTGGGCTATGGCGGGTGTATCCTATTTTTTTTCCATTGCGTATTTGAAACGTGATGAAAGTTTCGGTAATGCGCGCTTCGTGCGAAACATTTTCGAGGAGACTTTGCGACGGCAGTCATTGCGCGTGGCCACGACTAGTTCGCAGAAACCGAGCAAGAGCGAATTAATGCAAATCGCCCTTTCCGATTTACCCCTCGAATTGTTAGGTTCCCAGGCCCCAAACCCGCCGAATTTTGATTCGGCAAAATGGCGAGCGGAGTGTCCATCCTGCCAAAAACCATTTTTTCAAGGAATGAAGGCCTTGGGTCGCGTGGGATCCTGCAAATCATGTAAGACAGCTTTCGAATATCCGTGGTTTGACTTGGCGTTGGAATCGGTAAGCAAATAATGGCAATTCCGGCATTCGTGAAAAAAGGCAATAACTTGAATTTTGCGGATTTTCGGGCCAGTGCCCTAAATTGGCGATAGGTTCGCGAACTTACTTCAGGGAAATCAAAAAATGGAATCGACCCACGATTTAGAGCTTACGAACGAACAATTGGTCGAGATTTTCGATCTTGCCGAACGGGTCCAAAAGGGAGAAGCTTCTATCGCGAACAGCGACTTGGCTTTTTGCCTTCAAGCGGTAGCGTTGTGTTTGCACTGCCTTCAAGCCGGCGGTCCTGAGTCTCCCGTTGGGACTGCCGTAGACGATTGGTACGATACCACGATTGGCGAAAAAGTACGCATGATGTGGGTAAAAGTAAAGCCCGTGACCCAGCAGCTACAGCGTCGCGGTATTCTTGATTAGATTTTTCGGTCCGGCCTTCGTACCCGCCAACGCGGCAACGAAACGGCTCGCCTTCCGGTGTTCCCGATGGTATCGTCATTACTTGAAGCAATAAGCTTTATGCCAAGGCGATCGCGACAATGCCCACGAACCATGCTCACTGTTCATACCGTTCGGCGAGGATATCACCCGTTTGGGCATCAATGATGTAGTGTGGCCCGCCGCCCTTCAACCTTGCGTCCTTCAACTCATAATCGACATCCCAACCGTCCGCTTCGAGGATCAGTTGGAACCGATAATTCGACAAATCGCGATAGGCCTTGGAGGCGTCCATTTGTGCGATCGTCAACGCTTGGTCACCCGTAATCGCAGGGCCTTGCTTTTTTGTCGCGCTGCTCACGGCTTCTCCTTTGGGACCCCTTACCGTGATGGTGATGCCCATTCAATTTCCAAATGAAAAAAAAACGCCCGCAGAGCGGAAGTCCTCGCGCTCCTCCATGGGCTGATAGTACAATAGCTGAAATCCAACCTGCGGTCATCATCAAAGGGCATGAACCATGTCTCGCATCATCACCCTTCTCGCCTTCTTGAGCCTTCCGGGCCTGGCGGCCGCGCAAGGCCGCATCCAAAAACGCACCTACGACTTCAAGGAAGCCAAGAAGGAGATGGAGTATGCGCTCTTCGTTCCGTCCAAGTACGACAAGGACAAAAAGACGCCGCTCATGGTCGCGCTCCACGGCCTGGGCGGCAATCCACAACAGATCATGCGCTATCGCGGGCTGACCGACCTGGCCGAGAAGTATGGTTTCATCGTCGCCGCCCCGATGGGCTACAACTCCAGCGGCTGGTACGGCGCCAAGCGACCGACCAAGTTCAAAAAGACCAATCCGCCCAACCTCGGCGAGTTGAGCGAGAAAGACGTGATGAACGTTCTCGGCATCGTGCGCAAGGAGTTCAACATCGATGAGAATCGCATCTACCTGATGGGCCATTCGATGGGCGGCGGCGGCACGATTCACCTCGCCCTGAAACATCCCGACCTCTGGGCGGGTCTGGCGCCAATCGCGCCCGCGCTTTTCCGCAAGCCGGACTCGCTCGAAAAGATCAAGCACATTCCAATCGTCATGGTGCAAGGCGATCAAGACCGCCTCGTCCCCGTCGCCCAGGTGCGCCGCTGGGCCGAAGAAATGAAACGCCTCAAGATGACCCACGACTACATCGAAGTCGCCGGCGGCGATCACGTGCGCATCGCCTTTCAAAAGATGCCGGACATCTTCGCGTTCCTGGCCAAGCAGCGCAAGGCCGGCAACGCGAAATAGATTCTCACCTCTTAGCTTCGGCGCACGATGCGAAGAACTTTTGCGGCAGCCGTCATCGAGTCCTTGTTTCTCGCAAAGACGCCAAGGACGCAAAGAAAGACAAATGAACGGACGAGGAGCACCAACCGAGTGGGGACCATGATAGCCGTTCCGTCTCTTTGAATCCCTTGGCGGCTTTGCGAGAACTCGAGTCCTGTGGCCTCGATTTTCCGATTGCGGCTTGGCCGCGTTGGGGGTAACAAAAAAAAGGGGAACCGAATGCGGCCACGTTCGGAGGTAACCAACCGATCATGTTCACGAGAAACTGTTTTTGGCCATTCTGCGTGATGGCATTGCTCATCGTGTTCATTCAAACCTTCGCGCTGCGAGCGCAGGACGACGCCAGGGCCAAGATCGCCGCGCTGGAAAAGAAACTGCGTGCCAATCCGAAGCAATTCGACTGGGGCGTGCATAACGAATTGCGCCACCTCTATAGCGCCATCGATCCGAAGAAATCGTTTCACCATTGCGACGTGATCCTCCTGCATCGCCCGATGGACGGCTACATCCTCGATATCCTCGGTGCGCGTGGTTGGGCTGACGACCCCGGTGCGGCCGCGGAACGGCTGCTAGCCTCGGCGACGAAGTATCCGCAGTTCAAATTCGTCTCGGCCGCCTGCTGGCTGAAAAGCGCCGAGTTGCTTGCCAGTGACAAGACGCGCGGCCGGGCGCTGCTCAAACAAATTGCGGCAATGAAAGGCACGGGACTGGATCACTACCGCACGGCAGCCGCGGCCCGGCTTGCCGCGCTGGATCGGCCCATCACGCGCGCGCCGTGGACGATCCCGGTCCTCGTCGTCAATTACTTTCCCCTCACCGCCGACAAACAGAAAATCGACATCAAGGTGACGTCAAACGTCGGCGCGCCGCTCAAGACGATCGCAGCCAAATGCAAACGCATGACCCAGGAGACGATCGCCGCTCTCGAGTCGGGCAGCCGCTTTCGGCCCTACCGGGACGCGAAGGCCGGGCCGAGTTTGAAATACAAGGTGGTCGGTGAAATAACCTTTTACGAGCCGGTGCCGCACCATCTCAAGAAGAAGAACTACACCGATTACAACAAGATCATGCGGCGCATCAACGTCAAGGACTGGATCGAGCAAAAGGGCGTGCGCGAAATCTGGATCTGGGGTTATCATTCCAAACAGATCGCGCCGGTCGAATCGAACATGGCCAGCGTGCATGGCAATGTCTCCAACAGCCATCGCGATCCGTTCGATCTGCCCATACTGAAACATACCTATACGGTCCATCACTACAACTATGAGCGCGGCGCCTCGATGGCGGTGCATAATCATCTGCACCAGATCGAGGCCGTCATGCGCCATCACGGCGGCGAACTCTGGAAACGCTTCGAGGGCAAGCCCGGCGCCTGGCGCGCCGGCAATTGCCATTTTCCCGTCAATGGCAAAAGCGATTACGACTACGCCAACAAGGCCCATGTCGAATCCGACATTGAAGACTGGCGGCCCGAGGGCTTCGGCAAAAAACAGAAAATCAACTGCGATCGCTGGAACGGCGACGACATGAAATGGTACGTCTACTGGATGCAAGCGATTCCCGGCGCCGCCAACGGCTTGACGTTTCAAAACCGACCCCTGAGCAACTGGTGGGAGTTTTTGGGCGACTACGATCAGGCGGTAAGGCGAAAAACCAAGCTCACGGATTGATTGACATGCCACAACGGACATCGCCTTTTGCTTTGCCGGCATGGTAGCATCGGGAAAACGTCGGTGGTTTCGCCCGCAGCGATCGCTGGTTGGCGTGCCGCCTTTTTCCGGGAGTGCCTACCATGCTTGACCAACTGCAAATCGCGGCCGGCTTTGTGCCTGTGGACCTGTCGGCCGGGGCCAACAACAGCGACTGGGTGAATTTGAAGGCGTACGCCCGGCTGTTGATTCTGTTCTTCAAATCCGCCGCCGCCAGCGGGACGGAAGACCCGACCGTTACCGTCCTGCAGGCGACCGACGTCGCGGGCACGGGGTCGAAGGCGCTGAATATCAGCCGGGCCTGGACGAAGACCGACGCGGACCTGACAACGATCGGCCAATTCACGGCTGGTTCGCCCTCGACCAACACGCTGACGGTTGCCAGTTCCGCGCAGCAGGCCGCCATCTGGGCGATCGAAGTGGGCGCCGCCGACCTGGACCGTGTGAACGGCTTCACCTGTGTGCGGGCCAACGTCGCCGACGTCGGCACAGTCGCCCAGCTGGGCTGCCTGCTCTACATCCTCGGCGAGGCGCGCCAAAGCGATACGCCGGTGTTGAACGCGTCGGCGCTGGCGTGAGGCCTCGCAACGAGCAATAGGGCCGCCGTCGCGGCTAATAGCGTTGACGGCGGCTTCCGACCTGTCACTCTGAATACCCGTTCGGCAGGACCCCACGATTCAGCGTGCGCGAAATGTCCTCGATCCAGCCACGGTGAAACGCATGGAAGATGCCCGCATCGACTCTTGTCCAATCGTGTATTGGCGTCGTGGCACCCTCCGCGAATCACTCCTTTTTTCACGCCCTCATAATACTCGGTAAGCAGGACGTTGGGACGTTTCCAGGCCTCACTGCCGCGCCGGCAATTTCCAGCGAATGACTTCCAGCCGGGTCTTGTTGTCGGCGCCGCGGTAGGAGCAGGAAGTGACGAGGGTGCCGTCCTTGAGTTGCACGGTGGGGCCGAAGCCGCCGCCCTGGGCTTTGCCGATCGGCGTCTTGGTGTCGAGCAGAATGCGGTCTTTGTTGAAGTCGAATGCAAAGCCGTCGTTGGTCTCCACGCCTGGGATGGCGCGTACGCCGAGCGGGGGTTTGAGATCGCGGACGGTGAACGTCAAAAGCAGTCGCTTGTCATGCAGGCGCAGGATCGACATGTACATCTCGCCGTAGTCGCCGAAGTCGGGGCCACGTTCAAAGGTCTTGCCCTGGTCGATGGACGAGAAGAGGATGAAGTGATCGCTCTGATCGTTGCCCGCCTTGATCGGTCGGCCCTGGATGGGGAGCTCGTTGCTATCGACGCGAACGAGGGCCCAGATCTTGCCGGAGCGCGCCCGCCAGAGCCAGGTTTCGCCGCCGAAGAAGCCGTACTGGCTTTTGAAATTCTTCGGTGTGCATTTGCGTGTCTTGTCCCAGGTCTTGCCCTTGTCGGTGGAGCGCCACATGAAGTAGGGGCCGCTGCCGCCGTCGTAATCCACGCCCAGGAGCAACGAGCCATCGGCCAATTCGAGTACGTTTCGCGTGGTGTGATTGGACGCCCTGGGGCGAATGCCCTCGGACTCGATGCGAAGCGACTGCCAGCTCTTGCCCGCATCGGTTGAACGATGCAGATAGCCATGGATATACCCGTGCGGGTTGCGCACATCGCTGGCGAGGAGATGGCCGGTCATGAACAGCGTGCCGTCCTTCAAGACGCTCAGGTAGGGTTCGCGGCCCAGCGTTTTGAGCTTCTCGGGTTTGGACCAGGTTCGGCCGCCATCTTTGGACCGGAACAGGAGATTCTGCTCCAGGTACTTGTTACCCGGCTTTTTGTACTGGTGAAATGCCACCAGCAGCAGTTCGCCGCTGGGCAGGAGGATGAGATCGGGCTTGTAGTCATCGAGGTCGCCAACGGCAACGCGTTCGCAATCGATCTTGTCAGCCGCGAGGGTCGTGCGATTGACCACGCGCACGGAATCTCGTTGGGTCTGCTGACAGAAAACGGGCGTCGGCAAAAGAACGCCCAACGTAATCAACGCCAGCTGACGCAGCGGAAGTCGGGGAAACGTGGGTCTCATGGCGGGATCCTACGAGAACTGCGCGGTGGTTTGGCGCGCTAGGGAAAACTCTGGGTGTTGAAATACACCTCCTGGCGCGCGTCCAGCGCGGGCCAGACCATGGCGGCCAGTTTCTCGGCTTCGCGCGTCGCCTCCGCCTGCGTGGCGAATGTCATCGGCTCGTATGCCTGGCCTGGCACGCGCCGGCAGGCGATCCAGACAAAGTCATCGCCGCGCAGCCAAATCTGAAACCGTTCCCCGCGCGCGTCGCCGACGGTCTGCACCGGATTGATCCCGGCGGCAACCGCCAATTCCAGCGCAGCGAACACCCGCCGCGCCACCCCCGCGGCCTCGTCCCGGCTAAACGAACTGAACTCAGGCGCATGGTCGTGGCTTCCATCCCACTGCGCAGGCAAAAGGTCGAACGCCAGCGCGCGTGGCCGCAGGACGACGAGGGTGCGAGCCCCCGGCGGGACGAGAATGCCGAGGGCGTTGCCGCCCGCGCCACGGGGATCGACACGCTGGAACATCAGCCGGTCATCGCCTTCTTCAAATGTTGAATCAGGTTCTTCATCACGAATCCCTGCTCGGGACATACCTGGACCGCGATGCCTCGCTTGCGCAAGTTTTCCTCGACGATGGGCCCCACCGCGGCGACAAGGCTCTTGCCCAGCCCATCGCGAAGCAAATCGATCTGCTGCCGCGATTCAGCCACTTCAAAGAGCCGATCGATCTGCGGTGAACTCGTGAAGACAATCGCGCTCACCTCGCCCGCCGCCATCTTTTGATAAAGGTCCGCGACCTGCTCCGAATCGGCGGCCGGCGCATAGACGTAGGGTTGCACGACCTTCGGCGTCGCGCCGGCCTCGCGCAAGAAATCCACCAATGGCGGGTTCGCCTCGCTGTAGAGCTGTACGCCGATGGTCGAACCGCGCAGATTCACGGACCGAAGCGTCGCGATAACGCCCTCAGTCGTCGGCGCCTGCGCGGACAACGTCGGCGCAAGATTGATCTCCTTGAGCGCCCGCGCCGGCTTGGGGCCGCGCGTGATGGTGTTCGCCTTTGCAAGCGCGGCAACGACCGCGTCGCGCCGGCCGTGCCGGTCCGCGCATGCGAGCAAACGGCGCAAGCCCTCGCCCGTGAGCAGAACGACCCAGTGGAAACCGCCCGCGCAGAGCTGATCGAGCCAGGCGATTACCGGAACCTCATCGGGCGCATCCAGGATGTTGAGCATCGAACAGCGCAGCGGGACGGCGCCCTCTTTTTCCAGCAGGGTCGCCAGCTCCTCAAGTTGCCGGCCTTCGGCCAAAGCGATGGTTCGATTCGCCAACGGAAGCGGCATAAATAATGCTCGTAATGAGGATCGATTCCGTCACGTGCGAAACCGTTCAGCGTTACCGACTCTCGATCACGGACGCGGGATCAAGAAGACCGGCGCGGCAATTTCGCGTTCCCAGACCACCTGCTTGCCTGCGTTGACGGCCCGCAGCAACCGACGCCGGGCGAATGGATTGCCCTTCAGCTTGGCGGGTCCATCAACCGTGACCAGCGTAAGCGCGCCAACTTTTGGGTTGTACGTGCCCGTGAACACCGGGCCGCCTTTTTCCGCGCTGACCTTGCGGGAGTCCAGATCAATGCGTGCGACGCCGGAGGCATTCTTGCGCGCCGCCTTCAAGATTTCCTCGGTCGGCGCCGCCCCGCCCGCGTAAAAGGCATTCGCTTCCCAGCTCAACCACAGGCCCTTCACATCGAGCCGGGCGCTGCTGCGAAATGATCGGCCATACGTAACGGGCACGGAGACCCAATCCGGAAAAACAATCGGCTCCGATTCGAAGATCAGTTTGCCTTCCAGAGTAACGTCGTAAACGGCGACGCGAACCTGATTCGCCTTGCCCTTGACGCTCGCTTGCGCGAAAAGCCGTTTGTCGGTGGCGAGCAGGGGTTTTTTCGCATCGATGGCGGACCACAGCAGCCTGCCCGAGGTAAGGTCGAGCGCGTCAATCCCGCCCGTGGTGTTGGGGAAATAGCCGACCTTGCCCGTGGGATCGGCAATCCCGTCGCCGGGCAGAAGGTGCGGGGGCGTTGGGGTTTTCTTGTCCTGGGCCGCGCCGAATGCAGGCAAGACGCATGACATGACGATCGCGCACATGAGGATGGCTTTCATGGGTCGCTCCTGTGGGTGGGGGGCACAATCAGTTTACCAATATTTCCTGAACAAGCGCCGCCATTCGTTTTCCCAGCGCGGCATGTTGCTCCGGCGCCCAGTGGACGCCGTCGATTGGGCTGGATTGCACGACGTTTGCCACGTCGAAAAATCGGCAGCCCATTTGCTGGGCAAATGCTTGACAATGCGCCGCCAGTTGCCGCGATTTCTCGGGGGCGCCGGCGAAGAGATCGGCCAGAGCGGTCAACGGCCCCACGTGCGGCGGCGCCAATAGCAGAACCGGCGTTGGCTGAATCACGCCTATCAGGGTCGCGACATTACAAGCGATGTCATACGCCGAGAAGCCAAAGCGGTGTTTCAGATCGTTCGTACCGAGCATCAGGATGACGAGATCGAGTGGGGCGTGCGAATCGAGGCACGGCTTCAGATAGGTGAGTCCATTCTTGATGGCCCCGCCGCGGATGGGGTCGTCCGACACGGTGGTGCGCGCGTTGAGACCTTCCTCGACGACGTGAAATTCGCCGCCAAGGTGGTTCTGCAAGACGCCCGGCCAGCGCACATCGCGCGGATAGCGCTGGCCGCTGCCGGGGATGTAGCCCCAGGTGTTGGAGTCGCCGTAGCACAAGATCGATTTCATCTGAAGGCTTCTCCGCTTGAGGAAATCGTGAACCCAGGCCGCGTCGCCAGGCCGTGCCAATCCCTTCTGGCGGGGATTGCGATCATTCAACTGCGGCCTGAACGACGTTGGAGATTCTCCGGAGCAAAAAGCCTCTGTCCTCGCGCCACGGCCGTGTGGTGAGGACCACACACAATAGCTCACGCCGCGGGTCGGCCCACGCAACGGTACCGCTGGCGCCGCTGTGACCAAAGGTTCGATTCGATGACAGATCACCAAAAGCGTTCCAGGCCGAGGATGTCTGCAACCCCCAACCCAAACCCCAGGGATGACGGAGGGGTTGGTTCTGGTCTTCGATCATTGCCTCAACCGCGGCCCTACCAAGAATGCGTTTCCCGTCATAGACGCCTCCATTGAGAAACATCTGAAGGACGATGCCCAGATCATCGACTGTGCTATGCATGCCGCCCCACGGGTGCGAAAGTTTCCGCAAATAGGGACTGTTCGCCCCGTAGCGTGCGAGGTCTTTCTCGGCTTTGGCGAAGGAATCGCCCTGCACGATCGCTGTGTCCTTAAGGGCTTGCTCGCCCAGACCCAGGCTGCTGTGCTTCATTTTCAGGCGATCGAATAATTCGCGCTGCTCAAATTGGGCCAATGGCATTTTGGCGACCCGTTCCACGATCTCCGCCGCCAGGAGCGTGCCCATGCTGGAGTATTTGAACGAAGTGCGCGGCTCAAATAACAGGGGCGTCGTCATCGCGCCCTTGACGAACCTGGCCAGGGGCGCGTTTGCTTCACGCAGTTTAACATTCTCCGGCAGCATGTCCGGCAAACCCGATGTGTGCGTCAACAGGTCTTTCACGCGCACCTTTTCCCGACCCGGCCCCTGGAATTCAGGGAGGTATTTTTGCACAGGGTCGTTGAGCGAAACCTGGCCCCGTTCCACGAGGAGCATCAGCATGAGGACCGTTATGGGTTTGGAGATCGAGGCAACGATGTACACGGTCTCCGGTCCCGCCTTGGCGCTGGCGGCATCCGGGGAGAGCGTGCCCCAACCACCACGCAAGACGATGACGCCACGCCTCGCTACGAGGATCGATGCAGCCGTCACGCGTCCGCTCTTGGTTTCGTCTGTCAGGATCTGGATCACTCTTTCCAGGCGGGGCCCCGACATGCCCACCTGCTCGGCCTTGCCGAGTTTTAGCACACGGTCTTCTGCCCTGCCCGAAACGGCAAGGAGCATAGGGGTCAATGCTGCGAGGAGCAGTAATCGGTAGGAGTGAGAGATGTTCATCAAACGGACTCCTTGTGAGTCTTCGATCAATTGCACCGGAACTCGGTGGTCGTGCCGCGAAGGTCCATTTCAAACTCGATCTCCTCGATCGGAGGCCGGCTGAAATGCCAATGCACTCCGTGGATGGCGGCAGCGCCCATGCGTCTCAGGATGAGTGCGGGCAACAACTCAGTAATCGAGTGGGCTGTGTAAACGTTGGCACAGGAAACCATCCCCCACGCCATACCAAGACCGCGTAGACGGGTCTCCATCAAATCCATCACGAATCGCGCCTTGACGGTGAGCCCGCGCGGCGAGGTGTCGCCGAGGTCTACGATGGCGTCTCGCGACAGAATTCCTTCCGGCAGCTCGCCAGCGCCGGCGACGACAAATGTGGGCGAGCAATCGCGTGCGCAGGGTTTCGTGAAGGAAAACCCGTACAAGACTGGTTCACTGGGCGGGTCGACGACGGGTGCCACGTTCGTCCGGGCGATCGGATTAACGCCATCGACAAACACGCCCCAGCTTTCGAGAATCGACGTGTACGCGGCGTTGAAATCCGCAAAGCCCTGAAAGCTGTACGGCCCGGGTGAACGCAGCGAGATCGCGCACAAGGCTGTCTTGGCGCGGCCTTGCTCGGCCAGCAACCTCGCGATTCTCTCAAAGCCCGGCCGGTAAGCGATGGGGCGCTGAAATGTAACGTTCACGATTTCGAAACCGGGATGGGAAAGGGCGCCGCACGAGTAGGGCGCAATTCCAGGGAGGAATCGATAGTTGCCGGTCGGGTGGTCAACAAGACGCATGATTCGACTCTGCAGTGAGTATCGTAAGGCCTGGTTTTCAGGGTTTGGCCGTCACGCCGTGCCCATTGCCGTTTCAAAGTAGTTTCACGGAACAGGCTACACCGAACGCGATTATCGGGCCTGGTTCAAATCCATCGGTTTTACGGCAACAAACAATCCGCGAGCCGCCGGGCTTGCCCTGGGGGTGAACCAAGGCGGATCCAGATGCACCGCCGGGACAAGCCCGGCGGCTCGCTGCGACCTTCACTTCAACCAGGCCGATTATCGCACGTACGCCATCCGAATCAAAGGAAATCTGCCGAGGGTGAGGCTATTGCGAAGTTCGCGGTCCCGCTCTTTTTCCTAACGGCAGCGGTGTCGGCAAATGCGGTTCCCCCAGCGATCACGTAGTTTTAAGCGGATTGATGCGGCGAAATTTTTTTTCCCTCGATTTTTCGACCAGCCT
>JACPPF010000016.1 GCA_016191165.1 Planctomycetota bacterium | reverse complement strand
GAATGCACAGCCAAGCGCGCCGAGCAATTTCAGGGTCGGGTACACCATCGCCAACTCCCTAATGGAAAGCGAAGCCGTCTTGCGCGGTAGAATCGTCATCTTCCTTATCGGTGGAAAAAGCCGCAAACTTTGCGAAGTCCGATCAGGAATTGCAGCCGTCCGCCTCGTCGAAGAGCCCTCGACCAGCCCTACGCGCAAGCGTGGGGGTTCTGGGAGGCTGCCAAGCCCCCCACGCTTGCGCGTGGGGCTGGTGTCGGTCCGGTTGACGGACGATATTGCAGCCAACCATTGTCAAACCTGGTGATTTGCGCGCGCCAGCGAAAGCCTGGCGCGTCGCGGGTCAACCGGTCGGTCGGCAAAATCGCAAAAACCCGCAAACTCGCTCACCAACGGAGTAATCGATACCGATAACAAAAACGGCACAGTCGGCAAAATCGAGATTGCCGCGCCTCGGGCCAATATTGCATGACAGTCGAGGAACCAAATCCATGAACCTTCAACGGAAACTCTGGTTGGGGCTGATGGCGAGTGGGATCATAACGGTGACGGCGTGGGGCCAGGGGGCGGCGCCCATCCCGGCGGCGCCCGCGGCGCCCGCGCCGGCCAATCTCTGGAGCTTTCTCTTGCCCAGCGCCGAGCAAAAAACCGCCTGCAAGCTCGCGTTTTGCAACTCCGCGATCGGCAAGCTCATCAACGGGGCGGCCGGGCCCATGTCGGCCATGTCCGGGGGCCTCATGGGAGGCCGCTGCCAAAAAAGCTCCGTCGCCGACGACATAAAAAAGAAAGGCGCCGACGACCCCGATGGCCTGGCGGCGCGAGTGAAGGCCGACGAGGAAGAGGCCAAGGTCCGCCGTGCCAACGTTCGGTTCCTCGGCACCGTCGACTGCAACTACTGGCCCGAGGCGATTGGCGTCCTCAAAACGGCGCTGCGGAAAGATCGCAACGAATGCGTGCGTTTCGAGGCGGCCCTGGCCTTGCGCAACGGCTGTTGTTGCAATAACGAGATCATTGATGCTCTGAAAAATTGTATCCTCGGCGAGAACAAGAAGGATCCCAATCCACCGGAGAAGTCGGCGCGCGTGCGCGCCGCCGCGGCCGAGGCGCTGGCGCGCTGTCCCATGCTTCAGGCCAAGCAGACCGAGAAGTTGTTGACGAAAGGCCCGCCGCCCATCACGGATCCGGCGGAGTATTACAAGAAGATCGCGGCGTTGCCCAAGGAAGAAGTCGCCGCCAGCGCTCGCGCCGTGCTGGCCAGCCTGAAACAGGGTGTCAAACCAGCCGGGGGTGTTCAGCCTGGGGCGGGGGGCGAGGCCGTCCCGTTCATCGAGCCGATCCCGCAGCGTGCGACCAGCGTGGTGGCGATCCTCGTCAACGCTTTTGGTCCCAGCCCGCACGGCGGCCCGCGCTCGCCGTTCTTCTCGCACCTGACCCGCAACCTGATGGGCACGCAGGAATACATGACGCCCGGCATATCCCACCCCATGTTCCCGCATTCCAGGGAGATCATCGTTCCCGCGGACAACGAGCCGAAACCGCCAACCAAACTCCCGGCGCCGCGCCCGCTGAGCATTTCATCGACGAGCACGCCGCCGTCGAGCAATGTCATGGTGGAACAACCGATGCCGGCGCCAGCGCCCGCACCCCGCTTGAGCGTTGTGACCAACCAGGGCCCTCCCATGGCCATCCGTCTGGTTGGTCCAAGCCAGGTCTTGCTGGGCGAGCAAGCGGTATTCGAAGTCCGCGTGACCAATCAGTCAAGCCGACCGATCACCAGGCTCACTCTCTTTGGCTGGCTGCCCGATGGTCTGAGCCATTTCACCGGCCAGGAGATCAAGGGCGAAGTGACCGCGACCATCGCCCCCGGCGAAGTCAAGATGCTCAGGCTGCCGACCAGCGCCGTCAGGTTGGGACATGGCAAAGTGCGCATCAAGATCGCGACCGACACCGGTGAGGCGCTGGCCAACGCGAACATCGAAGTCACGACCCCGGCGTCGCAGGCGTCCCAGGCGAGACCGAGCCTTTCGTTCAAGGCCGCAAAAAACCCGCCGGTCCAATCGCCCGCCCCGCTGCCGCGCGTCGAAAAGGCCAGTGCTCCGCTGCAGATTATTCAATCCGCTCCCGCGCCGTCGCGCGGCACGGTCGGAGTCGTAACGATGGAAGAGGAGCCGGCCAGCTTCCCCCGCCCGGCATCGCTGGGTACGGTTGAACCCATGCCATCCCGCCGGTAACCGGCGAGCCGGTGAACACCAACCTGAAGCGCAAGTGAGGTTTCCGCTTGAAACTCTCGCTCGCGCTTCGGGTTGGTTTTGGATTTCGATGCGTGCTCGAATCGCTAAGCTCCAGCCGCTCGTCAATTTTCGTATGGGCTAGCAGGGTTTATTGACTCACTCAGGTATCGGCCGTCAGCTTTCCGCCGAAGTATCCTGCCCGCGCTCGAGATTGGCATCCTTGTTAGGAGCCGCGACCGCAAGGAAAGCGGGAGCGGGAACAAGCCCAACGCTGCCGTGCGGTCGCGGTTCGTTAAGGAGGATGAGTCAGTTCGTGGCGCGTGCGGTAAGATCACCACAGGGCCAAGTCCAGAAACGCCATTTCGATCGCCTGGGCCGGTCTGGATGATGGCTGATAGCTGATGGCGGAACGCTTGCGTTTTTTTGCGACGCCGCCAGCCGGTGCGAAAGCCATTGAACAATGCCGGCTCCGGGCCTAAAATGACGTATTCCGAAGTGGACGAGCAAGTTACCGACCAGCGGGATCGTGAACGCATCTTTTAAGGAGCGTTATCCGTGCAAATCAAAATCTCGACGCGGCATGGGCATTTGAACGAGGAACACCAGGAACACATTCGCGAAAAGGCAGGCAAGCTGCTTCACTTTTTTCAACGCATCATGATGATCGAGGTTCTCGTGGACCTCCAGAACGACGAAAAACTTGTCGAGTTCCTCGTTTCCGCCGAGCACAAGCACGACTTCGTGGCCAGCGACCGGAACAAGGATTTACACGCGGCCATTGATCTGGTGCTGGCCAAGCTGGAGATGCAGATTCGCAAATACAAGGAAAAAGTCCAGGACCATCGCCGCACGCCGACGCGCGGCGACGGCGACAGCGCCCCCAGCGTGGACGAAACCGGCGGTTCCTGATGGAGTGTTCTACCCATGCGCATGTCCGAATTTGTCATCCGCGAAGCGATCAGCGCGAATCTTTCCGCCGGCCAAAAGGAAGGCGTGATCCGCGAAATGGTCGAGAACCTCCGCCTCGCGGGCTATTTCAAGGGCAATGAATCCGAGGACGTCGTCAAGGCGATCCTCAAGCGCGAGTTGCTCAGCTCGACCGGCATCGGCGACGGCGTGGCAATTCCCCATGCCAAGCACGGCAGCGTTGATCGCATGGTCGGGGCCGTCGCGGTCGCGCCCGCGGGCGTGCCGTTTGACAGCGTGGACAACGACCCAGTATTCGTGTTCGTCATGCTCGTATCGCCCCAGGAAAGGCCAAGCGAGCATCTCCGAGCCCTGGAAGGCGTGTCGCGCTGTCTGAAGGATAAGACGTTCGTTCAATCGCTGCGCAACGCCGCCAACCCGCAACAGATTTGGGACTTGATTTGCAATCATGACCGGGCCTAAAACCGCAGGCATGGTGCCGGCCCGCCGAAAAAGAGAACCGAGCTGGCCGACTAGCGAATGAGCCCTCGGAATAGGTAATAATAGGTATTCAGGCACTGCCGGCCGCCAGCTAACAGGTTACCATGACGGGCGAAATCCACAGGCAGGCCGTCTCCATCGCGAATCCGCAGGGGTTTCACATGCGCCCCATGGCGGCCTTCGTCGAGGCGGCCAACCGGTACCCCTCCTGCGTCGTGACCGTGACGCGCGCCGGCATGGCGCCGGTCAACGGCAAGAGCATGCTTATGCTCATGGGACTGGTCGCCGAACAGGGGACCGATCTGGTGATCGAAGTCTCCGGCCCCCGCGCCGCCGAGGCGCTGGCGACGTTGCTGCAGGTGATCCAACGCAACTACGACGAGGTAAACGAACCGTCGTGCTAGTGTTCTTGAACCGCGAAACTCATGGCGATTGAGTCAAGTTTGCATACTAGCCCGAAGCGTTAGCGAGGTTTTCCGTTGCAAGCGATCCCTCGCTTACGCTTCGGGCTAGTATGCGTGGGTTGTTTTGGTCTGACGCGAAACTCATGGCGATTGAGTCAAGTTTGCATACTAGCCCGAAGCGTTAGCGAGGTTTTCCGTTGCAAGCGATCCCTCGCTTACGCTTCGGGCTAGTATGCGTGGGTTGCTTTGGTCTGAGGTGGAAACCTCGCTAGGATTGTTCCCAACTAAACTCCACGCAAATCCAGGATTTGGCGGTCGCCTGTCATGGCCCACGGTTCGCGGACCCTGTAATGGAAATCAAAAGAGGCATTCCCGTTTCTCCTGGCGTGGCCATCGGCACGGCGCTCATCGTCGAGACCGAGGGGGTACGGATTCGGCGCCGTTTCATCGACCGCGCTCGCGTCAGCGACGAGATCGCGCGCCTGAAACAGGCCCTCAACGAAGCGGTCGCCGACGCCCATGCCAATCGCGACGCCATCAGTGACAAGGTCGGGAAGCAATACGGCGCCATCTTCGCCGCCCATGCCTTGCTCATCGAGGATCCTGAACTCACCGGCGAGATCGAACAACTAATCACGCAAAAAGCCTTCAGCGCGGAATATGCGGTGAGCCGCACGATGCGCCGTCACGCCAAGGCCCTGGCCAGCCTCAATCAGCCGCTGTTCAGCGCGCGGTCGTCGGACCTGATCGACATCGAGAAATCGATCCTCAGCCATCTGGTCGGCAATCAGGGAGACCCGCTGCAAAACCTGCAAGAGCCTGCCATCATCCTGGCGCACGACCTGACGCCGAGCGAGACCGCCAATCTGAATCCGAAGTATGTTTACGCTTTTGCGACCGAGGCCGGGGGCAAGGCCAGTCACACCGCCATCATGGCCGGCGTTTTGGAAATCCCGGCCGTGGTCGGTCTGGGGCGTCTCCTCATGGATGTCTCCGGCGGCGACGAAGTCATCGTCGATGGCAACCGCGGCGTCGTCATCCTCAATCCCGACGAAGAGACGCGCGAACGCTACCTGGTGTTGCAGCGCCAGTTCGGCTCCTTCGCCAAGCGACTCGATGAAATTCGGTCCCTACCGGGCCAGACCTCGGATGGCGTGCGCGCCCTTCTGCTGGGCAACATCGAATTTCCCCAGGAGGCGTCCCATTGCACGGATCGCGGCGCCGACGGCGTTGGCCTTTATCGCACCGAGTTCCTCTATCTCAACAAGACCACCGACCCTGACGAGGCCGAGCAATACGAGGCCTACCTCAGCGTCCTGCGCGCGCTTGGCGCCGACAAGCCCGTCGTCATACGCACACTTGACCTCGGCGCGGACAAATTGTTTTTTCAGCCGGAGAAGCAACTCGAAGAAAAAAACCCCTGCATGGGCCTGCGAAGCGTCCGCCTGTGCCTGCGGAATGCGCCGTTGTTCAAGACGCAAATGCGAGCGATTTTGCGCGCCAGCCGATTCGGCGATGTCCGGATCATGTTCCCCATGGTTAGCACTCTCATGGAGTTACGGCAATGCAAGATGCTTCTCGCGGACGTGAAGGAGGAACTCGAAGAAGAGCGGATCGAATTCAATCGCAAAATCCCGGTCGGCACCATGATCGAGGTTCCCTCCGCGGCCTTGATGGCCGACGAATTGGCGAAAGAAGTAAATTTCTTTTCCATTGGCACGAATGATCTGATACAGTATACGTTAGCCGCCGACCGTACCAATGAACATGTGGCCTCGTTGTACTCGGCAGGCGACCCGGCGGTTTTGCGGCTCATCAAAAGGGTGATTGACGCGGCGAAAGCTCGGGACATCGAAGTATGCGTCTGCGGCGAGATGAGCGGCGACCCGCTTTATACCTTGCTATTGTTGGGTTTGGGGCTTCGGCAGTTGAGTATGACCCCCCAGAATATTCCGGAGGTCAAGAAGATCATCCGGTCGATCAAGATTGAGGAAGCCGTACAGGTAGCTCAAGAGGCGATGCGGTTCGAGACCGCACGCGATGTGAATAATTACTTGCGGGAACAGACCCGCCGAATCCTCCCGGAAGTCGTGGTGAACTGAGGGAGAAGGGAAACGAATCAGCCTGACGTTTTTCGCGCACCGACCGAGGATCGTTCCTGTCGGCCTGCTCGGCGCGTGCTGGACTCAGGCGGCTTGGTGCAACCTTCCCTCACCGGCGCATTTTTCGCGTGCTAGCCGGGCCTGCTTTCGCTCCATGGCGAGGATTCCGCAACCGTGGATCCCGGCCTGAGTCGCGCGCATTCATTTCGTGTGTCGCACCTGGCCCTTGGCTCCCCCCTGGTGGGGAGATTTTGGCATGGCGCCAGATTTGTCATCCGTTCCGATCACCTCCAATTCGTCTCCAGCGAAAGAGCCGTTGCACCCCCAACCCTTCCGTCAAGGCGAACCAGACCGGCAGAAGTTCCGCGTTCGTTTTCGCAAGGCCGGCGACCTACGGCTGGTCAGCCACCACGATCTCATGCACGTCTTTGAGCGCATGTTCCGCCGCGCCGACCTCGCGATTCCAGTCTCCCAGGGATTCAATCCGCGGCCGCGGATGTGGTTCGCGTTGTCGCTGGCGCTTGGCGTGGCAGGATTAAATGAGGTCCTGGAATTTGAAGTCTCCGAACCGCTGGAAACGGATACCGTCCGCGCCAAACTGGAGGGGCAATGCCCGCCGGGCATTGATATCCTGAACGTCATCCCCATCGAACCGCGAAAATCAGGCCGAGTGCGACGCGCCTGGTACCGCCTCCCGCTGGCAGGCGCGTCGGGCAATCTTACTGAACGCTGCACGGCTTTTCTGCAACAAGCTGAATGTTGGATCGAACGTCAACGTCCCAACCCGCGGCGTGTCAACGTCCGGCCCTTCGTCGATGTGTTGCGAAACGACGGCGATCAACTCACGATGGCCCTGTGGATTACGCCAACCGGTGCGGCACGCCCCGAAGAAGTGCTCGCCGCACTGGGCTTGCAAGACCTGCTCGATGCGGGTGGGGTGATCGAACGAACCGATTTGGAACTGTACGACGAGATGCCGCCTGATGCGGCCCCCGCGCCCGTTATTCAGGGTGCGCTAAAAGAAATTGGTACGAACGACAAGTTGGCAAACGTGGAGCCTCCGCGGCCTACGCCCATCTTCGATAGCCCGATGTCGTTCGAGACTTGATATTTATTCCCCCAAGCCCCGGGATGCGCGCAGCGATCCTCGGGGGTCGAAAGGACCCAAATGAAAAAAGACATGCTCATCAACTGCCTCCAGCCGGAGGAAATCCGCATTGCCATCCTGGAGAATGGCGTACTCGAAGAACTCTACGTCGAGCGCGCCAGCCATGAAAGTTACGTGGGCAACATCTACAAGGGCCGAGTCGTCAACATCGAGCCGAGCATCCAGGCCGCGTTCATCGACTTCGGCGTGGGCCGCAATGGGTTTCTCCACGTCTCCGACGTGGAACCTGCTTATTACCGCGAGCTGGAACAACAATCCCAGGGTCGGCGCGGCGAACGTTCGGGCCGGGGTCGGCCTCAGCGCGGCTATGACGATTACGACGCGCCCCGGCGCCGCGAACCGCGTCCCGCGCCGCCGCGCGACAACGAGGCCCGCGGGTTTGCCGACGAAGGCGCGGCGACCCCGGCCCCTTATCCCGCCCACCCTTACGACGCTCCGCACGACTCGGGCGAGGAGATCATCTTTGAACAGATCGCCGAAGATGATGAATTCACCGCCGACCCCGCCGGTGAACCCGAGGCGCAGACGGAATGGTCCGCACCGGCCGAGGCGTATGAGGAGCCGGGGTTTGACGATTCGCCCTCCCCGGACGTGGAACCCGCAATAATCGATCAACCGGAGGAACAGGTCGAGGAACCTGAGACTGGTGCGGAGGCACGGGTTGACAATGAAAAGGATGACGCCGCCGACGACGACCGCCCGCGCCGCAAAGGCGCGCGCCCGGCGAAAGGAAAATCCCCGCGGGCCCGCAAGCCGCGCAAACGAGCGGGTGAATCAACCGAGGAGGTTGCCTCCGACGAGACAGCGGCGCCCGAGTCGCCCGCCGGCGACGAGCCCAGGCCCAGACCGATGGATTCGAGCGAGCATCGCACGAGTGCCGACGATCCTTCGCTCGGACCCATCGAGCCGCGCCCGGCCGGGGGAGACCTGACCGACGATGACCTGAGTTTCTCGAAAGGCCCGCCGCCGCCGGCCCCCTCGGTTGTCCGGCCCCCGGTGGAAGCCGCGGCTTCGCCCGAACCGGTCGAGGAGATCATCGTGCAGGAGGAGATATTTGAAGACGCCGACGATTTCGGCGCCGGGCCGATGGAGCCCGCCATTCCGACCACCGATTCGGACGAAAGCATCGAGGAGTTGGTCGAGGAGGAGAAGGCGTTAGAGGAGGAAGAAGAACTCGAATCTGCGCCGACGATTTCCGAGAGCGCCGGCGAAGGGCAATCGGATGCGGACCTGGATGATGAGTTCGGTAACGTGGACGCCTACATGCCCCGCCCGCGCGGCGGCCAGGGCCGCGGTCGTGGCGGACGCGGGGACCGCGATCGCGAGCGCCGGGGCGGCGGCGGGGGTGGGGGTCGCGGCGGACGCGATCGCGATCGCCGCGGTCCACGCATGGGCGGCGGCGGCGGCCGGCCCGGCATGGGGCGACCGAGACCCCATATCGAAGATATCTTCAAACGCGGCCAGGAAGTCCTCGTGCAGGTCATCAAGGAAGGCATCGGCACCAAGGGCCCAACCCTCTCCACCTACATCAGCATTGCAGGCCGATACCTCGTCCTCATGCCCGGGCTCAACCGCATCGGCGTCTCACGTAAAATCGAAGACGACGAAACCCGCCGCCGCCTGCGCGAAATCATGAACGAGCTCCGCCCGCCCAAAGGCCTCGGCTTCATCATCCGCACGGCCGGGCAGGATCGCAATCGCGAGGAACTGCAAAGCGACCTCGCCTACCTGTCGCGCCTGTGGCAAGTCGTGGTGCGCCGCATCAAGAAGCAGAAATCGCCCACCGAAATCTACAAGGAAAGCGACATGGTCACACGCACCATTCGCGACATCTTCACCAGCGACATCGATACGATCTGGGTCGATGAACGCGGCGCCTACGAGGCCGCCAAGGAATTCATGGAGGCCGTCATGCCCCGTTATGCCGATCGCATCAAATTCTACGACGGCGCCGCTCCAATGTTTCACAAGTACGGCATCGAAGCCGAGATCGCCCGCATCCAGGAACGCAAGGTGTCGCTGCCTCACGGCGGGTCGATCGTCATCGATCAGACCGAGGCCATGGTCGCCATCGACGTCAATAGCGGCAACTTCCGCGCGGACAACAACAACGCCGAGGAAACCGCCTATCAGATGAATCTGCAAGCCGCCAAGGAAATCGCGCGCCAGCTTCGCCTGCGCGACCTGGGCGGCGTCATCGCCAACGACTTCATCGACATGCGCGACGAACGCCACCGCCGCGGCGTCGAAAAAGCGCTGCGCGACGCCGTGCAGCGCGATCGGGCCCGCACGAAAATCTTGCGCATCTCCCAGTTCGGCATCATCGAGATGACCCGGCAACGCATCCGCCCGTCGCTCAAACGCAGCGCCTTCCAGGAATGCGGCCATTGCCATGGGACCGGGAACGTCAAGACCGGCGAAAGCGTCTCGATTGAAGTGATGCGCATGTTGCAGCTCGCGGTCAACCGCGCTCACATCATGCGAATCGAGATTCGCGTCCACGACGAGGTTGCCAAGTATCTGCTCAATCAAAAACGAAAGGAAATCGTCGCCCTGGAAGAACAGGGGAAAAAACAGATTGCCATCACCGGCGCCGGCGCCGGCGTCTCGCCCGAATTCCTCGAATTCCAGTGTCTGGACAACAACGGCAACGAAGTGAAATTCGCCGTGGTCGATGAACCCCTTCGCCCGCCCCAGCGCCGCCGCGGCCGGTAGTCCAAACCGCTTGCGGTTTAGCGTTCGCGCGCCGCCACGCGAACGCTACGCCGCCAGCGGCTTTCACCTACGGCGCGATCGACGCATTGGGCGCTTCGGTCAGCGCCGTCAGCGATCGGCATTCCTCAATCGGGTCGTGGTGATAACGCCAGCCGATCAAGGGGTCTCGGCTGAAATAATCGAACACGTACCACGCGAGATCGTCCTCCTTGCGAAACGGCACCAGCGCCAGGCCCTGGACCGGATCGAGCAGAAACACATCCAATCGATTCAACTCTTCCAGGGCGTCCTCGAATTTGGACTGCGCCCGGCTTCTCTCGGCCTGACCTGTTTCGTGTTCAATGATCTGGGTGCGCTTTTTCGCGCCAGGCTGTTGTGCGATTCGGTCAAGTCGGCGCTCGGACCCCAGGACCTCCAGCCAATGTTCGCGGAGAGAACCCAGGATCGAGTGGAGGTACGGGCCGGCTTTTTTCACTTCAACAAGGTCCCAAAGGTGTAGGACACGCATCGGTTCGGAGCGTTTTTTTCGGCGTTTCATGGTCCGGCTCCTTTTGCTTGGGAGGGCCAGGCTTCACAAGAGGGACACTTGCCCCCTTCCCTACGATTATTTTAGGCAGGGGAATTTCAACGAGAGGAACGAAATTTGCGGAATCTACTTGCCTTGCCCAGAAAGAGAGGCTGAAATGTCGTTGAACCTAAAAATCGCACGTATTCAGGGGATCGATGTATCCATTCACTGGACTTTTTGGCTCTTGCCCCTTTGGGTCATTCTGACCTGGTCCGGCGGGGGCATCTTTCCTTTGTGGATGTACTTGCTAATGATTGCCGCCCTGTTCGGATGTATCGTATTGCACGAATTCGGTCATGCGTTGACGGCTCGGGAATTTGGCATCCGCACACGCAGCATCACGCTCTCCCCGCTGGGTGGGATCGCGGAGCTGGAACGCATGTCGCACAAGCCGTGGGAGGAATTCTGGATCGCGGTGGCGGGGCCGGCGGTGAACGTGGTCATCGCGGCGTTTCTCGGGGCGATCCTTTTTGTCAGCGCCACCCTGCTGCCCGCTCTGGTTGAGACGTTGCCGTGGCAGTTCCTGGGAATGCTGGCTTTGCTCAACGTGATCATGGTGGTGTTCAACATGATCCCGGCATTCCCGATGGACGGCGGACGCGTGTTTCGCGCGATCCTGGCGAGCTGGCTTGGTTTGTTATCCGGCACCCGCGTGGCCGTCATGGTCGGAACGGTTCTGGCGGTCCTCATGGGGTTGGCTGGCATCCTTCTCCTGCACAACCCGTGGCTGATTCTGATCGCTCTGTTCGTCGCCTTCGCGGGTCAGCAGGAATTGCAGGGGCTGGAATGGCAAGAACGCCAGCGCCTGGCCAGCAACGACGAGGATGCCGGTCCGTTGGTGTCAGGTCCGCAACCGGTCATGCACATCACCCTGCGGCTCTGGGATCCGGTGCGGCGCGTGTGGGTGCAACGCACTTTCGCTCAGCCCACGGACAGGCATGATTCCCGAGCCTGAAGCGTTTACGAAGGTTGGGGTTCCTTCGCGTTTCGTTGAGCACCGAAGGTGCGCAAATAATAAAGCCCAGGGCAAGCGCAGCGCCGCCCTGGGTGATTCGGCGCACCATCGACCAAGCCCTGAAAGGGCGCAACAAGCGACATTCCGTGTTGCGGCGCCCTTTCAGAGCTTTTCGTCTTCCCGGCGCCGCGACCCAGGGCGGCGCTTCGCTTGCCCTGGGCTATATGATTTGCGCACCTTCGGTGCTCCATGTCAAATGCTTGTTGACCCGAAGGTTCTTTACTCCCCCAAATTGAAAAGTGGCGCTGTCCAATTAGTCCACACCGGCTTTCGTTTGGACTGAAGTCCACGCTACGACCGGCTCGATGCCAGGATTTGGTTCGGACGAAGCAGTCGGGTTAGTCTCGACCAACCGATTATGTCACCCACCAGGTGTCCAATCGGGCTTCCGGGAACGAATCGACCGCAAGCCCAACCCCCCCCGATGCCGATGCCGATCCGGGAGCATTTTCGCGCGCACCCAGGACGGAGCATTCCATGGCCACGGTAGGGCCCACAAGACCCGGTCCCATTATTGCGCTGGGCGGCATCGCGTATCACGCGGTGACGCTTCTGGGTGATTTCACTCTCTTCTCCTTGCAGACGCTCGGCTGGATGGCTCGTCGCCGCCCGACGCCGGGGACCGTCATGCCCAGCTTCTACCTCGTCGGGGTTCGATCGGTTCCCGTCGTCGCCATCACCGGCATGTTCATCGGCATGGTGATGGCGGTGCAAATGTACAACCAGTTCAACAAGATGGGGATGGCAACGCGGATCGGGTCGATGATCAACATCACCATCGTGCGCGAGCTGGGCCCAGTCCTGGCGGCAACGATGCTGGCGGGCCGCGTCGGCAGCGCCATGGCGGCGGAGCTGGCAACCATGCGCGTCACCGAGCAGGTGGACGCCCTCTCCTGCCTGGGCGCCCATCCGCTGCACTACCTCGTCGTCCCCAGGTTGCTGGCGTGCGGACTGTTGATCCCGCTTTTGACCGTGATGGCCGACTTCATGGGCGTCATGGGCGGCGCCTTTATCTGCACGCGCCTCTACGGCGTCGAGGCGCATTATTACTGGGCCCACACCGCGTATTTCGTGAGCATGTGGGACGTGTCGATGGGCCTGATCAAGGCGTTCTTCTTCGGGTGTGCGATCGCCCTCATCAGTTGCCATCGCGGGCTGAATAGCCAGGCGGGGGCCGAGGGCGTGGGGCGATCCGCGACCGAGGCGTTCGTGCTGTCGTTCGTGGTGATTTTGGTGCTCGATTTCTTCCTGGCGATCCTGCTCATCAACCTCTACGACATGTTTATCCTGAAAGGGATGACGCGAACGTTCCTATAAACGCGTGCCGTTTAGCGCTCGCCAGGCGCCGCGCGAGGGCAAGACGGCAAGCGGCGGTAAATGCCAACCATGATCCCCGCCAAGACGCCGCTGATCTCGGTGCAAAAGCTGGGGATGGATTTCCACCAGCAGCGGGTGTTGTACGACATCAACCTTGACGTCGTGCGCGGGGAAACCGTCGTGGTCATCGGCGAGAGCGGCTGTGGCAAAACCGTCCTCTTGAAATTGCTGATCGCCCTGTTGAAACCAACCGCCGGGACGGTCACCTTTGACGGCAAGTCCCTGGCCGACCTGAATGACGCCGAGCTGACCCAGCAACGGCTACGCCTTGGCATCCTCTTCCAGGGCGCTGCCCTGTTCGACAGCATGACGGTATACGACAACGTCGCCTTCGGCCTGCGCGAGCAGCGCAAGCTTAGCGAAAGGGAGATTGCGGACCTCGTCCGCCAGCGCCTGCTCGAAGTTGGGTTGCCCGCCAGCGCGGAAAGCAAGAAACCAGCCGAGCTTTCCGGCGGCATGAAGAAGCGCGTCGGCCTCGCCCGCGCCCTGGCCCTGCAACCGGAAGTCATGCTCTACGACGAGCCGACCACCGGGCTCGATCCGATCATGACGGATGTCATCAACGAGTTGATCCTGCAAGTCCGGCAGCGCCATCCGGTGACGAGCGTGGTTGTCACCCATGAGATGAAGACGGTGTACAAGGTCGCCGACCGCGTCATCATGCTGCATCCGCTGGCCCGCTTGCAGCCGGGCGAGAATCAGGTGCTGTACGACGGCACGCCCGAGTCCCTTAAGAAATCGAACGATCCGCGCGTCCACCAGTTCATTGAAGGCCAGGCGCGCGAGCGCTTGCAAGAAATGGCAAGCGCAACAAACACCTGAGAGAAGCCCCGGGGTGAGCGCAGCGAACCCCGGGGATCGAATGCCGCGACCCCCGGGGTTCGCTGCGCTCACCCCGGGGCCTTGAGAAAACCATGAACGACCAGGCCATCCGCTTCCGCTTCGGTATCTTTGTCCTCGCCGGGATCATCCTTTTGGCCGTGCTGATTATCCTTTTCGGCGGGTTCCCCAACTATTTCAAACGCACGGAGAGTTTCACGATCGTCTTCTCCAATGCGCAGGGCGTCGCTCCCGGGACTCCGGTGCGTCGCTCCGGCGTGCGCATCGGCGAAGTTCGCACCGTCACCCTCGACAACCAGACCGGCAAGGTCAACGTCGGCATCCGCATCGACGACAATTACTTTCTCCGCAAGGGCGATCGGCCCACGCTCGTGCAAGGCTTGCTCGGCGGCGACTCGGCAATCGCATTCCTGCCACCCGATGACGAAAAGCAGCTGGACCCCACCCGTGTCGAACCGGGCGCGGTCCTGATCGGCGTCAATCCCACCGACGCCGGCATGCTCATGCAGAAGGCCGCCGACCTCGCTGGCCCCGTCGGGGAGACGCTCATCGAAATTCGTAAAACCTTTCAGTCGATCAACAAGCTGGCGCCCATCGCCGAGGGGACCCTGAAAGACTTCCGCGAGATCGGTCTCATGGCCAAGAATGTCGGCCCCGACCTTCTGAAGACCTCCGAGGAGATTCGCCTGCTATCCAAGACGACCCGCGCGCTGGTGCCGGAATTGAAAAAAACCAGCGACGAAATCCAGCTGGCCGCACGCTACTGGGGCAAGGTCGGCGAACGCGCCGACGTGCTGCTCCGCACCAACGAGGGAAAAATCGTCAAGACCATCGAACGCATGGAGGAAACGCTCAAACGCGTCAATGAACTCTTCGGCGACGAAAACCAGAAGTCGATCCGCGACACGCTCAAGAACGTCAGCGCCGGCACCAAGTACCTGGACGCCATCGGGAAGGACACCAGCGAGTTGATCCGCGAGAGCCGCCTGACCGTCCGGCAGGTGAACGAATCGCTCAAACGCGCCGACGAGGCCGTCGCGGACTTGCAGAAAGTGATGAAGCTGGTGGGGGACAAAGGCCCCGGCATCCTCAAAAACGTGGACGAAAGTGCCGTGAGCTTGAATCGTACCTTGAAGGATGTGCGTGAACTGATTCAGGTCTTCGCCCGCAGCGAGGGGACGGTGCAAAAGTTTCTCGGCGATCCCTCGCTTTACAACAACCTCAACGACTCGGCCCTGATGGCGACCAAGATCCTGCCGCGTCTGGATCGAGTTCTTGCCGATGTGGAGATATTCGCGGACCGATTGGCACGCCATCCGGAGTTGATCGGTCTGGGGGGCATCGTCCGCCCCAGCAGCGGCATCAAGACAAGCCGGCCGACGCCGTATCGGATTTATCCGTGATCGATTTCCTCGTTCCCAGGCTCTGCCTTGGAACGGGTGTCGGTCCTGACTTATTTCTTGCGTTCGACAATCTCAATTTTCGACCGGGTCTTGTAAGCCGTCAGGACGGCCTCGCGTAGGCGCTCGCCGTAGACTTCTTGCACGAATGGTTTGACCTTCTCGTATTGCACATCCTTGCCCGGCTTGGCATCGGTGGTCAGGATGAGGTGGAAGCCAAACTCGGTGGCGACCGGCTCGCTCATCTGGTAGGGCTTGAGGCTGAAGGCGGCCCGGGCGAACGGCTCGACCATGGCGCCGGCGCGCGGGAAGAAGCCGAGATCGCCCCCGTCTTTTTTCGACGGGCACGTGGATTCCTTCAGGGCAGTCTGCGCGAAGGCTTTCTCGAGCGCCTTGGCGCGGGCTTGTTCCCGTTTGATCGCGTCGGTGGTTCCGGGCAGGGCGATCATTGCCTTCGCGACCTCGTCTTCGATGTTTTTTCTGAGCGCCGTCAGCTTCGCGATCGCGTCCTCTTTTTTACCGGCGGTTGCCGGGATCAGGATATGGCGAGCGCGCGTCTCGCTGCCGTTGAACATCGCGAGGTTGGACTTGAAGTAATCCTGCAACACCTTGTCCGTGCCCTGCTGCAAGACGAATTTGTCCCAGCGCAGCGCGGCGGTGAGCTCGGTGCGCAGCTCATCCTCCGTGATGACGAGTTCGGTCAACAAGGCCTGCAAATCCTTTTTCTGATCGGCGGCCTCTTTCTTGATCTTCTCGAAATTCTCCGCGACGGTCTTGGCATCGACCGAGACCTTGAGCTGCATCAGATACTGATCGACGACGGTGTTGTCGATGAGGTAATTGAGCACTTCCGTCCGGGCGGCCTCGCGACGCTTGAGCGGGACGCGCATGAGGCTGCGGTAGACGGCGATTTCCGGGATCGCCTGGCCGTTGACGCGCGCGGCCACCAGATCGCGCGCGGGCGGCGGCTCCACCTGAGGCGCCGGGATTTTGCCCGGCTGGGCAACGGTGCTTCCCGCCAGCAGCAGACCAAAAAGGGTGATCAACAGACCGTGAAATCGCGAGAACATGACTCGATCTCCTCGTCCATGAAAAGATGGCGTTGCGGCGGCGGGCATCGTTGCCGGTTGGAGTGTAACGAAATGAAAAAATCGCGTCGAGAGGAAGTTGGCATGGTTCAAAGGGTGCGATACCAGCCCGACGCGCAAGCGTGGGGGTTTGGGCAGTCTCGCAAAACCCCCAGCTTGCGCTGGGGGCTGGTCAAGAACCAAGTCCAAATTCCGGGCGAAGCAATCAATCCTCGCGCGGCTGGAAAGGCGGGCGCGGTTGGCCTGGAGGCTGGGGCTGCTGGGGCCGCTCGAAGTTGCCGTCGTTCCGTTCGCGATCCTGGGGCTGATTGCGAGGCGGCCCTTTGCGCTCGAAGTTTTTGCCTGGGGGCTGACCGCCGGGGCCGCGCTGGCCGCCGCGCATTTGCTGGAGTATTTGGAGGATCATGTCGAGTTTGTGTTCGACGGCGCCGATGCGTTGTTCGAGGTTACCGCCGCCGAAGCCACCGCCGCCGAAACCACCTGGGCGTCCTGGTTGTCCACCTGGCCCGCCGGGTTGTCCGCCGAAGCCGCCGCCGGGCCGTGGGGGTTGTCCGCCGCCGCCGCCGGATCGTCCGCCGCCGCCGGGTCCGCCGGGGAAGCCGCCGGGTTGTGGTCCGGCGCCGGGTCCGCCCTTGCCGCCCGGGCCTCGCGGGCCGCCGCCGAGGCCGGCCTGGCCGCCGGGTTGCGGCCCGCCCTGGAGTTTATGCAAGGTCTGCATCATCTGCTGGAGTTCTTGCATTCGCTGTTGCAACTCTTGCTGGCGCGCCTGAATGGCCTGCTGAAGTTTTTGGACATCGGCCGGGCCCGGGCCTTGATCGCGGCGCGGCTGGCCTTTCTTCGGCTGGCCGTCATTCCGGCGGTTCGGGTTTTGGCCCGGCTGCTGGGCCGCGACCTGAACGTCTTGTGAACGCCCAAACACAAGCGGCATTAGCAACAGGCCGACGCCCGCCACGGCGAGCAGACCCGTGAAGGTCAACGCTCGCGGAGTCTTGCCTTGCAGAATCATTGTCAGTCTCCTTTTGAGAAGTCGCACGCGGCCCAGTCCGCTTGCCAACACAGGCAGCGCGGCCGGCGCGGCCGAGAGAAAATCCACGGTTTCCACCAACGCCAGGGCGTAGTCCTTGGCCGATTCCGGAAAGAGCGACACCACCCAGGCGTCGCAGCATTCCTCTTCGGCCTGATGCAGTTCGCGGCGCGCCCACCAGGCGAGCGGGCACCACCAGTACAGACACAGCACGACGAGTTCCAGCCAGCGCACGCGATCGTCGCGCCGTCGCCAGTGAGCCAGCTCATGAGCCAAAAGCGTCGCCAGCTGGTGCGTCGAAAGGCGCTCGAGTAACCCCGATGGCAACAACAAACGCGGCGTTCGTCCCAGCACCCAGAGCATGGGCGAGAGATTGCCCGGGATCAGCAAAATATCGGGGCAGCGCACGCCCAGGCGACTGGCAATCGACCTGGCTTGAGTTTGAACGCAAGGAGGTCCGGGCTCGGCGAAGCGCAGGACCTTCTGGAATCGCCAGAGCCGCCATGATGCGACAGAAAGCCAGACGATCGAGCCGAACATCCAGACGCAAAGCAGCCCTTCCTGCCAGGGCCAGCCCGTCGATGCCTCGGCAGCCTGTTCCACGGGTTGTGCCGGCGCCTGCACGTTCGCCGGCGGCGCGGGAACGACCGGCGCCAGCACCAGCGGCGGCGGGTCGGCTTGAGGCGGCGGTGCTTTTTGCTTTTGCAGCTCCGCAGGCAACACCGGGGGTGGTGCCTCGTCGGGCGCTGGCGGGTGAACGAGGGGCGCCGCGATCGGTTTTTCTTGCTTGGTGATGGGCTTGGTGTTCGTCACCACAGGTTTCGCCTGCGCCACTTCATTTTGGGCGGGCGATGGCGCTTCAGGCCAGGGAATCGAGCAGCGAAACAGCGGCGGCGTGATCAGCTTCAGCATCACCAGCAGCCAGAGTGCATGCGTCAACGCCGGCCGACGACCCCAAAGGCCCGCCAAGGCTGCCAGCAGCGCCAACGCGCTTGCCACCAGCAAATTGCTCAGGACGATCTCGGCGACATACGCCATGTCATTTCCTCTCGCGCCGATCCTTCTTGGTTTTCCCGGCGTCGTGGTCGTCAATCAGTTGCCTTAACACGCGCCGATCTTCTTCCGAGAGCTTTTTGGTCTGCACCAGACTCGTCAACAGAGGCGTCCACGAGCCTTCGCACAAATCCTCGGCCACGGCTTGCAAGCGTCGGCCGACGAGGTCGTCGCGGCCGATGGCGGCGGAAAAGACATGGACGTTGGACGAGCGATCGCGCTCGACGCAGCCCTTGCTCTCCAGCCGCTCCAGCAGCTTCTGCACCGTGGCATACTGCGACGTCTTGCTGTCGCCATAGAGCAATTCGGTGATGCGGCGAATGGGCGTCGGGCCGTGCTTCCACAAGACCTGAAGCACATCCAGTTCCGCGTCGGTGATATCCTGCGGCGTGCGTGCCATCGTGAAACCTTCCCACAGACAAAATGACTGAGAGCATAGTAAGACAGAATGACTGAGAAGTCAAGAGGGATAATGGAAAAAAGTCAAGCCCCGGGATGAGCGCCGCGATTCCCGGGGATCGCGCCAGGGTGATCCCAAATAAACCCCGGGAATCGCGGCGCTCATCCCGGGGCTTTTTGAACCGTATAATGGCACGATGCACGACGGTTTCGCCAGGGAGTTGACGCGCTGGGGTCCGCAGGCGCACTACGACGCGCCGTCGCGGTTGCGCGCCCAGGCCTATTGCTCGCACCTGGCCCGGACGCATTACGAGAATTTCTCGGTCGCGACGCTGCTGCTGCCGCGGCGGCTCGTGCCGCATTTCCATAACCTTTACGCCTATTGCCGCTGGGCGGACGACCTCGGCGATGAAACCGGCGGCGGCCAGTTCGCGCTCAACCTGTTGAAATGGTGGAAGGAAGAGCTGCTACGGGCCTACGACGGCAAGCCACGCCATCCCGTGATGATCGCGCTGCGGCACACCATCCAGCGTTTCGGCATTCCTCCCACGCCGTTCCTGGATTTGATCCACGCGTTCGAGCAGGATCAAGTCGTCAATCGCTACGACACCTATGACCAGGTAGTGGACTATTGCCGCTACTCGGCCAATCCGGTCGGCCAGCTCGTTTTGTACCTGTGTGAATGTCACAACGAGCGAAATGCCGGCCTATCGGATTCAATCTGCACGGGCCTGCAACTCGCGAATTTTTGGCAGGATGTCGCGCGCGACCTGGATATCGGCCGGGTCTACCTGCCGGCGGCGGATCGCCGGCGCTTTGGTTATTCGGATGCGGATATGGAAGCGCGCGCGTTCACGCCTGCG
Source organism: Planctomycetota bacterium (assembly GCA_016191165.1). Classification (GTDB taxonomy): domain Bacteria; phylum Planctomycetota; class Planctomycetia; order Gemmatales; family Gemmataceae; genus SIAQ01. Next base: position 7,471 of record JACPPF010000016.1, on the reverse strand, counting down.
TTTGTTGAGCTGATGCGGTTTGAAGTCGACCGGGCCCGCAAGCTTTTTGAGGACGGACTGCCCCTGGTTGGACTGGTTCCGCAAGGAGTAAGGCGCGACATCGAGTTGTTCGCGCTCGGCGGGCTGAGCATTCTGCGAAAGATCGAGGAGATCGGTTACAACGTCTGGAGCACACGGCCGGTGTTGCGCAAAACTGAGAAGATCGCGCTGCTGGGCGGCGTGGTGGTGCGCGATTGGTGGCGGCGGTTCTGGGCTGGGCCGGCCCCTCACCCCCAACCCCTCTCCCGCGAAGGGGAGAGGGGAGATTTGGCGTCTCCCCAACCCCTCTCCCGCGAAGGGGACAGGGGAACTCTGGGGGCGCCATGAATGCAGCGCTGGCACGGTCCTATCGCTATTGTGAGGAAGTCGCACGGCGCGAGGCCGGGAATTTTTATCCCGCGTTCCTTCTATTGCCCGCGCCGAAGCGGCGTTCCATGTGCGCCTTGTACACCTTCATGCGCATCGCCGACGATTTGAGCGATGAGCCGATGCCGACGCCGGTCAAACGCGAGCGTCTGAAAACATGGCGCGCGGGACTTGGCGCGGCCCTGGCGGGTTCCTGTCAGCACGAGTCGCATCCCGCCCTGGTGGACACGGTGGGCAAATACCTGGTCCCCGCGAAGTATCTTGAAGCCGTGATCGATGGGGTCGAGATGGATCTGGAACCGGTCGCCTATCAGACCTTCGCGGACCTGCGCACCTATTGCTGGCACGTCGCGTCGGTGGTCGGGTTGTCGTGCATTCACATCTGGGGGTTCCGCAGCGCTGACGCGATCCGTTTTGCCGAGGACGCGGGCATTGCCTTTCAACTCACGAACATCCTGCGCGACCTGGGCGAGGATGCCGGTCGTGGGCGGGTCTATTTGCCCCGGGAAGATTTGGACCGCTTCGGCTACGATGCCGACCGTTTGCAGCGGCACGAACGCGATGACGCCTTCCGGTCCCTGATGCGATTCGAGGTGGCGCGCGCCCGCTCGTATTATCAGAGCGGCTGGCGGCTCGTGCCACGGCTGGCGCCGGAAGGCCGGGCGGTGTTTCTGATGATGGCGCGTACCTACCGGGGCCTTCTGGACGAGATCGAAAACCGGGATTACGATGTTTTCACTAGCCGGGCCCGCGTGCCGGGCTGGAAGAAGCTGGTGTTTGCGCTCTCGGCTTTGCCGGCCCGTTTGGATTTGACCTGAACACTCGGTCTTCTTGAAGCGGCGGCGCAGGAAACGAAGTGCGCAACTTACTAATCACCAATGAGTTGCGGATTTCAAGACGCTTGTGTTACAGCGGATGACGTTTTTTGTTGTTTTATTAATAGAAGCACCATACTATATAATAGTCATGACCGTTATTATAAGTCACTTGGGCGTGTGACCACCATGAAGGAAACTGAGAAAAAGGAGCTGATTTTTCGCTGCGGGCGGGTCTTCAGCCCTGCGGCCCCCATCAACAAGCTTGACCTTTTTGCCGGGCGACTAAAACAGATCGAGAAAGTTTCCGATGCCATCAACACTCGCGGTCAACATGCCGTGATTTTTGGCGAGCGTGGCGTCGGCAAGACCTCGCTGGCGAACATCCTTCAGGACATGCTGGTTTCCCAGGGCGTCCTGGTCGTGAAGGTGAATTGCCAGGACGACAATTATCAAGGCGCATGGCGAAAAGCATTCGCCGAAATCACCATTGACGTTGAGGAGGACGTCATGGGGATCACGAGCCGCAAGAAAATCAACGCGTTCACGGCAGACCGGTTGTTTGAAGGGGAATTTGGCCCGGGCGAGGTGCGGCGCTTTTTTCAACGCGTTTACAATTCCCAGGAAGTTGTCACCATTTTTGATGAGTTTGATCGCCTGCTCAATGGAAAAACCCAGCGGCTCTTTGCGGACACGATCAAGGATCTTTCCGACAATTCAATTCCGACCACGTTGGTAATGGTGGGCGTTGCTGGCGACGTTGACGATCTAATCAAGGAGCACGCTTCCATTGACCGAGCGCTGGTTCAGGTGCAAATGCCCCGGATGCCGGGATCGGAATTGACGGATATCATGAAAAAAGCGCTCGGCAGTCTCGCGATGACCATCCAGCCCGACGGAATGGATCTCGTCGTCTTGCTGTCCCAGGGCCTGCCGCATTACACCCATTTGCTTGGAAAGGAGTCGGCAATCGCGACGCTCAAGGAAGGCCGGACCAAGATTTCCCTGGCGGACGTTCGCAAGGGGATCAAGAACGCGGTTGAAAACAGCATGGAAAGCGTTCAGAATTCGTATCAAAAAGCTATTCGAAGCCAGCGCAAGGAAACGCTGTTTCGAGAGGTCCTGCTTGCGTGCGCCCTGGCTGAAGTAGACGATCAGGGCTATTTCGCGTCCGCGGATGTTCGTGCACCGTTGTGTAAGATAACCGGCAAATCCTACGATATTCCCAATTTCTCGCAGCACCTGGACAAATTCTCGTCCGATCAAGGTCGCGGACCGGTCCTTGAACGATCCGGAACTTCCCGTCGATTTCGGTTTCGATTTGTAAATCCGCTCCTGCAACCGTACGTCATCATGCGTGGACTTGCCGACAACGTGGTCACAGGCGATGTTCTGGAATTACTCCAAAAAAAACAGAGAATCTGATTCGATTTTTGTTCCCCTCGGTCAGGACGGACTCGGCTCTCTTCTTGGATGTTGAGCTTCCATGCAACCCAGCGTCCTCATCATCGGCGGCGGTCTGGCCGGGCTGGCGGCGGCGCAAGCGCTGGCGCCGCGGGGCCTGCGCGTCACGCTGCTGGAAGCGCGCACTCGCCTGGGCGGGCGGGCCAGCTCGTTCAACGACGCCGCCACCGGGCAACTCGTCGATACCTGCCAGCATGTCAGCATGGGGTGCTGCACGAACCTCACCCATTTCTGCAAGACCATCGGCATCGACCACCTGATGCAGCCGCAGCCGTGCATGTACTTCATGACGCCGGATCGCCGCGTGAGCCGATTTCGCGCCGATCGCTGGCCAGCGCCGCTGCACCTCTTGCGCAGCTTCGCCGGCGCTCATTATCTCACGCTCGGCGAGAAAATGCGCGCGGCGTGGGGCTTGATCCAGCTCAAGCGGCACACCGGTGACGAGGATCCCCCGTTTCAAGCATGGCTGGATCGGCATGGCCAGACCCAGCGGGTCATCGATCGTTTCTGGGGCCTGGTCCTCGTCAGCGCCCTCAACGAGACGCCCGACCGCATCGGCCTACGCTACGCTCGCAAGGTTTTCGTCGATGGCTTCATGACTCACCCGCGCGGGTTCGAGATCGAAATCCCGTCCGTGCCTCTTGGCCGACTTTATGGCGACGAATTGATCCACTGGCTGAACGATCGGCAAGTCGAACTCAAGCTCGCTCAGGGCGCCAAAACTTTCCTCCTACAGGGAAATTCCATTACAGGGATTCAACTCCGCAACGAGCAGGTCCTGACGGCGGACTTTTATCTCTCGGCCACGCCATTCGATCGCTTGCTCGATTTCCTGCCCGATGACGCGGTCGATCGGCATTCCTACTTTGGCAACCTGAAAAACCTGGAGACGTCGCCGATCACGAGCGTGCATTGCTGGTTCGACCGCGGCGCGAGCGATCTGCCTCACGTTGTCCTGGTCGATTGCCTGGGGCAATGGGTGTTCCACCGCGGTGAAACCTTGCCGGGAGAGTGGTACGTGCAGGTGGTCGTCAGTGCCGCCCGGCAATTCCGCGGCCTGGGGCGCGAGGAGGTGGAACGCCAGGTGGTGGCCGAGCTGCGGCGCTTGTTCCCGCGCCTGGCGGACGCGAAGCTATTGCGTGCCCGGGTCGTGACCGAACATGCGGCAACGTTCAGCGCCGTACCGGGCGTGGACCGCTGGCGGCCCAGGCAAGAATCGCCGATCGACAATTTATTCGTGGCGGGCGACTGGACCAACACCGGCTGGCCGGCGACCATGGAAGGCGCCGTCCGCAGCGGCTACCTCGCGGCCGAGGCTCTGCTGGCGCGCTTGGGCCGACCGGAGAAATTGGTCCAGGCGGATTTGGCGTAGTGCGTCGTCCCGACTAAGTTTCGGGCTGTAGGTCAGGCTTTCCAGCCTGACGGTCAGGCTTAAACGCCTGACCTACATTCCTTGTTTTTGGTATTCTGGGCTTGGACGCGGCAGCAGGCGACGGCGGGTTCATTTTCCCTTGGGTAGCGGAGTTCCGAACGCTTGCGTGATGTACGCTCGCCCCTCCTTATCGCGGGCGATGCCGATGCCGATCTCGGTGAATTCCTTGCGCACGATATTTTCGCGGTGGAGCTTCGATTCCATCCAGGCCTTCATGATTTGCTCCAGCGCCTCGTTGTCGCCGCCGCGGTAGGACGCGATGTTTTCGCCGGCCTTGAGGTATTTGTAACCCGCGTCCGCCATGCGGTCGAACGGCGTTTTCTCGTCGAGAACGTGCTCCATCTTGCCCTGGCGGGCCATGTTCTCCGAGTGGGCACGGGCGATCTTGCTCAAATGCGTGCTCAGGACGAGCGGTTTCAACTCCGCCTTTTTTCGCTCGCGATTGGTCAATTCAAAAACCTTGACCTCGCCAGGCAACTGCTTGAAGGGTTTTGGTTTGCCCGCCTTGGGAGTCTGAGCCGCGAGCGGCGCGCAGCAGAGAATCAAGATGGTTAGATGTCGCAACATGGTCCCCTCGGGATGCGGTCGCTGGCGCTTTCGGGTAACGGGCGGTCATTTATCGTCTTTTCTCTTCTCGTCCTTCTTCTTGGCGTCCTCGGTTTCGCGCTGGATGTCGTAAACGACGGGACGTTCCCAGAGGTCGGCGAGCCGGTCGGTGAATTGCTTGTGCAAGGGGTCGTCGAGGAATTTTTGCAAAGCTTCCGCATCATCCAGGAGGACCATCACGCCGATCTGGTAGCCTTTCTGCGCGAGTTCCGGCGTCGGGCTTTCCGCGGGCCTGGCGATCCAGATGGCGCGAATTCCCTCGATCTTGGCGAGGGTCTTGGCGGCCTCCTCCTCGATTTTCTTGACCTCCTTGTCGTCCGCTTTCTTGAGCTTGAGAATCTTGGTGTGAACGAGCGGAGCGTTCTTGATCAGGCCCAACTCGCGAACCTTCTTGCGCAGAGCCGCCACCTGCGCCGACAGGTCGCCCTTCTTGAGCGAGTCGATCAACTCTTCCTGATCCTGGATTTTCTGGTTGGCGGCATTGAGGTCGGCCTGGAGCTTGCCGGCGCCGGGGCCCTTTTTCCGAAGGCCGGTGTTTTCCACGCGCAGGCGCTGAAGTTGGGCCTCGAGGTTGCGAATGCGCTGATCCCGCTCAGCGATGGTTTTCTTGAGGAGCTGGTTTTGTTTGTTCACGTCCCCCTTTTTTTTCCCCTGCGCGTCGATTGGGGCGTTACCGGAAAGCAAAGCCATGCTGATTAGCCCAAGCATTCCAACGAACGCCAGTTTGCGAATCATGGTGTGAACTCCTGAATGATGTGGGGTCTTGATGCCTGGAAGCTGGTTTCACGTTCTGCCGTGGCGGTTTATCATAAGCCTTCAAACCGCCAAACGCTCGGAAGTTCCGCGTTATTTTGACGACTTTCCAAATATTAACCCGCGGGACAATCGGCGCTCGCCAGGTGCCGGAGGACGCGATCACCCGCGCCGGGTCTAATCAACGCCGCACGCATCAGGCCGATTGGCCAGGCAGAATCAAGGAATCATCCCCCATTTTTTCATCTTGCGTTCCAGTGCCTGCGGCTTCGTATTGAGAATCTTGGCGGCGGCGTCAAGGTCGCCCTTGGCCGCGGCCAGCGCCTCCTTGATTTTGTCTTGCAGCTTCCAGTCCTGAATCATGCGGTAGAGGGTGCGTTCGCCGATCCCCAGGATGCGGGCGGCTTCCTCGCGATTGCCTTCGGTGAAGTCCAGCGTTTTTTCGCTATAGAAGCGTTCAATCTCGCTGATCGGCTTGCCCACGAGGTTATCCAGGCTGAGGGGGCGCGTATGTCCACGCTTGAGCGGACTTCCCTCTTCGACGTCGTTGAGATTGAGCGTGCCATCCTGATCGAGGACAACCATGCTGTCGATGGCGTTGCGAAGCTCGCGGACGTTGCCCTTCCAGTCATATTCATCCATGGCGCGGCGCAACGGCTCGGCGACGCCGACCACCTTTTTGCCATACCGCTGCGCCGATTCCTTGATGAAGTGCGCGACCAGCAACGGAATATCACTCTTGCGTTCGCGCAGGGCGGGCAGCTTGATCGTGACGACCTTGAGCCGATAGTACAAATCCTCGCGGAACGTGCCCGCGGCGACGGCGGCTTCAAGGTCGCGATGGGTCGCGGAAATCAATCGCACGTTCACCTTGATCGGCTCGTTCGAGCCGATGCGTGTCACTTCCTGGTTTTCCAGGACGCGCAACAACTTCGCTTGCAAGTTGAGCGGCATGTCCCCGATCTCGTCGAGAAAAAGTGTCCCGCCATTGGCGTACTCGAAACGTCCCTTGCGGAGTTTGTCGGCGCCGGTAAACGAATGCGGCTCGTGGCCGAAGAGCTCGTCTTCCAGAAGATTTTCGTTGATGGCGGTACAGTTCATCGGCACGAAGTGTTTGGGCTTGCGCGCGCTGTTGTTGTGGATCGCCTTGGCAATGAGTTCCTTGCCCGTGCCGGTTTCGCCCTGGATGAGAACGGTTGCCGAGGTGGGGGCAATGCTTTTAAGGCGGTTGATGACGTCGAGGAATTTCGGGCTGTTGCCAATCAGGCCCTCGAAGCCGAATTTTTCGTCGAGTTGTTGCTTGAGCTGGCGATTGTCGCGCAAGAGCTGGAAGTGTTCCGCGGCCTTGTCCACCATGGCGCGCAGTTCTTCGAGTCCCACCGGTTTCTGCACGTAGTTGGTGGCGCCGGCGCGCATGGCCTCGACGGCGGTTTTGACGTCGCCGTGGCCGGTGATGACGACGACCTCGACATCCTGAAAGTCGGCCTTGGCGTGTTTGAGGAGTGCCAGGCCGTCGATGCCGTCCATCTTGAGATCGGTGAGGACGATGCTGGGTTCCTGGCGTTCGAGCAGGCGCAGTCCTTCGTCGCCCGAGCTGGCGGTGATGACCTCATAGCCGGCGCGTTCGAGCGCCTCGGCCATGGCTTCGGCGAGGGCCGTCTCGTCATCGACAATGAGGACCTTCAGGCGTTCCTGGTTGTCGGAAAGCGACATGAGTCAATTGCTCCACGAGAACGCCGTCGCGTCTTGAACGGTGACGGTGAGCCGCCCGCGCCTCAGGGCGGTGGCAGTCATTTTAGGCAAACGGCGTGGTACAAGCCAATCCGGGCAGGAGCGGGTAGTGGTACAGGTTGCCGTAGGTCAGGCTTTCCAGCCTGACATTTCGCGGCTGCTGTCAGGCAAGAATGCCTGACCTACTTCAGAATGTGTCAGTACTCAGGAGGGCTTTGCAACGCAATTGTAGGTCAGGCTTTCCAGCCTGACATTTCGCGGCTGC
>JACPPF010000084.1:58250-66439 GCA_016191165.1 Planctomycetota bacterium | reverse complement strand
CGTCGGCATCCATGGCAAGTCCCTTTGCGCACGACAAAATAGAGAAGCTAGGGAATTATCATGGCGAAAACGATTACGAACGCCCACACGCAGGCTTCCTGAAAATGACGCGGTATTACCAGCTGCCGGGAACTGCTGGTTGTTTGCGGTCTTGTTCAAGGATTTTCCGGAGATCCAAAGACTTGATTGCAAGTCCAAAAGGGTGGGATACAGAGATGATGTGGAGTTCTTGATTGGTAAATCAATTTGGTACATGCCTGCGTTGCTTCGGGTGATCGTCCCGAAATTGTCAATGAAAGAATCAGTGCTGGTTGTGCTGAGACCTTTGGTTGCCGTTCCGCCCTGCGTCACGTCCGTGCTAAAAAGGATTTGGTTGGGCCCAATATCGTCACTCGTGTCGCTGACCTTGATGTATGCGTTGTTCGTGACAAACAGTGTGGCGCTTTGGTTCAAAAACTCTAGCGTCGAGCCGCCATGACCGTCCTGTCCTATGATGATGTTACTACCGAGGGTGTTGGCACTTGCCGTGATTCGCAGAGTGCTGTAGTCGTTGACATAAATGTTACTTAACGCCATCATGTTTGAGATGCTGCCGCCCGACCAAGCGTTATTATCGCCGTCGCCGGCGCCCGCGATGATAAGCACGTCTGAAGAGCTTGCCTGGGAAATGTCGCCGCTTGCCCATTTGAAACCCGTGGAGGTGTCATTAATAAGCGAGGAGACGGTCAGGCTGTTGCCGCCGGTCAGGCTAAGGGTCGCCGTCCAGTTGTTTTCCGTCTTGAGCCCAGCCACGACGCGGTTGGCGGCTTGAACTGTGCTATCAAATGTGGCGCCGCTGATTAGGGCCCCGTTGAACACCGCCACTTTGGAACTAGTCGGCAGACCATTATCCCAGTTATTGGCGTCGAAACTCATGGCGATTGAGTCAAGTTTGCATACTAGCCCGAAGCGTTAGCGAGGTTTTCCGTTGCAAGCGATCCCTCGCTTACGCTTCGGGCTAGTATGCGTGGGTTGCTTTGGTCTGAGGTGGAAACCTCGCTAGCAATTCGACACGAAGCACCGCATGAGGAGGACGAACCTTACCCCCCCCTGTCGTTGCGCACGTCGAAGAATTCGCGAGAAAAGCGTGTTGAACATGGTGGCGTCCGTGTAAAAATTAGGGTGTGGGTGTTGATTTTTTGATATTATCAAGGAAATTTTTACATGTCAAGAAAAATTCTCGATATTTTGAAAAAAAAACCATTTTTGAAATAGTTTCTTAACGAATTGCGCGATTCAGATATTCCCTTCCAGCCCCTGCTGATGAAAGAAATGTTCCACGGTGTCCTGGTTTTTCAGCAGCCAGTCGATGGTTGGCTCCCCGGCCAGCGCCTTCTTGATGACCTTGGCCGTCGCCTCGCGGTGGACGTTGAAAAGGCCGGCGTGATCGATCTTTCCCTTCGGCACCTTGAGGATCGAGGGATCGAGCCAGACGGAGTAGATGATGCCCAGTTCCTCGGCCTTCTTGCGCGGAATGTCGCCGGCCCGGACCGCGTCGAGGACACCGTGGGCGATGGCGGCCTGCACGGTGCCCATCAGGATATTCGTGTAGCGCGCATCGCTGACGGTGACCTTGCTCACCATCAGGGTGACGGGCTTGACCTGCACGTCGCTATTGAGGATGGCGAACACCTTGGTGTGCCCCTTGACCTGGTCGCCTAGCAACGTCGCGAGCGCCGTGCCGACCGGGCCGTCGAGTTCGCCGATGACGATTTCGGGTTCAGCGCACAGGTAATCGAGTTCGCCCTCGACAAGGGCCTCGCCGGTGCGGAGGATGATGCGCTTGGCCATGCGAAATTTCCTTGAGCGTGCTTGAAGGTTTTATTTCCTCTTTCGCCGCGGCGCCTTTTCCAGCAAGCCCTTTAATTGCCTGGGAAAATTGGACCAGGCGTCACGGTAGGTCGGCTCCAATGGCGCGTTCACGTAAAACTCGGGGCGCAGGAAGATCGGCATCTCCGGCAACGAGTCCCCCACGCCGACATTTTCCACATAGGCGACCTGGGGCGGCCCGGCATCGTAGGACGCCAACGTCAACGGCTTGCCGCGCGGAAACGTGAAGTTTTCTTCCTCAAACTCGTCCCAGATCGCCTTGTGGATTCCTTTGGGATCGCGCCTCGTTGGCGGAAAGAGGTCGATGATCAGCAAGTTGACCCGCGACGTGATAAACGCCGCCGATTTCTCGACGAACGCCTTGAACTCGGCTCTGCTGCTTTTATTACCGGGTGAGACCAGTTCGACGACCGCCACAACCTCGCCATGGCGGTGGCGGACGGTAATGCGATTGGCCTTGCCGGCGTAGTAGGAAACCTCACTCTGGCGGACCAGCCGTGTCTTGGGCGGCGCCGTCGCAACGGCAATGCCGCCGCGGTCATCGATGGCTCCGTCCTCCTCAAGGTCTAGCTTCAACGTTAAGACATCAGGTTCCTTGCGCGGAACCTTTTGCTCGATCAAAGCATAGTGGTCTAGCGGGAGGATGCCGCGGTTCAACGCGTCGCGCAGCCCCACGGTCCAGCCCTGATGAAAATCGTGAAACAACCCCGCATCGACGCGGGTCCAGTCGTGTACCGGCATGATTCACTCCTTGCGGCCGTGTTCGGCGTTGCCCCCCGGGAGAGCAATAGGCGTTCCCACCTATTCAGCTCGTCGGCGCGAAGGATCACCCCCCAACAGCCCCATTCTACCGGTTTCGTCGAAGGCGTCGCCGCCAGTTCGGGGCTCACTTCTTCGCATCCTTCTTTGTCGCAAACGTATACACCGGATTGAACCCCACCTTCCACTCCCTGGCAGTCAGGTCGTGACCGATGGATTTGAAATGCGCGAACACCTTCCGCTGCAAATCCGCCGCGCGTCCCGGTTCGGCGCTGGCGAGGTTGTTGGTCTCACCCGGGTCGTCGTTGAGGTTGAATAGCTCCTGGCTTTTGGTCTCGAGCGTGTAAATCAGCTTCCAGCCATCCGGCGTGATGATCGATCGCTTGTAAGTATATTGCCGATAGTCGGTCTCGGAAAAAACATCGCGCTGGACCGCTTCGCCTTTCAGGGCCGGCACGAGACTGGCGCCGCGCAGTTGTTTCTTGACCTTGTCGGAAACCGAAACATCCAGCAGGTCCAGGATGGTCGGCATCACGTCGATGCTGCTGACCGGGTCGGCGATATTCTTGCCCGACCCCTGCCCGGGAAGCCTGACGATCAACGGCACCTGGAGTTGTTCGCTGTAGAGGGTGAAGCCGTGATCGAAGCGGCGGTGTTCGTAGAATTCCGTGCCGTAATCGGAAGTGAGAATGAAGAGCGTCTTGCCAGTGAGGCCGAGTTTGTCGAACTCAGTCAAGAAGTGCTTGAACTCGGCATCCGCGCGGTTGATTTTTTCGTCGTAGATGGCGCGCCAGAAGCGGACATCGGCCGGGCGCATCGTCAGTTGGCCTTTGTCCAGGCCTTCCTCGCGCAGCGCTTCCTGCTCTTGTTCGGAGCCAAGGTATCGCTTGTCGTAATCCTTGTCAACGTAGCGATAGTCGTAGCCCTGGTCCGGGCTGTGCTGGCCGTGGCAGTCGTAGCCGTGCAGGAAGAGGAAGAATTTCTTGTCCTTGTTGGCGCGAATCCAATCGAGCGCCCGGGGAACGCTCTGGTCGAGGCCGCCGAATTTTTGGGGTTCGAAGTAATAGACGTCAAAGCCCTGTTCGTACCCGAACCCGCCGCTGACGCCGGCGTTGCCGGTGAAGGCTGCGGTCAGGTAGTCGTTTTGTTTCAAGATGTCGGCAAGCGTGACAAGATTGGGCGCGAGGTCTTTCAGCCGAGCGCGTTTTTTGACCGGGGGTTGATAAATCGCGAACTTGTTGACCATGCCATGTTCGGACGGGTAGACGCCGGTGAACCAGGTCATCGAGGCGGGCACCGTCCACGACGCAACCGAATAGGCTCGGGTAAAATTGAATGCCTTCGCGGCAACCGCGTCGAGCGCTGGCGTGACCTTGCGGGGGTTACCCAGGCAACCGACATGGGCGGCTTGCAGGGCGTCGAAACTGACCAGGACCACGTTGTGATCCCTGTACTTCATCGGCAACGTGGTCGGGTCGATTTCCGCTTGGCTCGGGCCCCATGTCCAGAACGCCCAACCCCCCAGCGCAACGACTGCCAGGGCGACGACCGCGTAGGTCCCTTTTCGCATTTCCGCCTCGTTTTGGGCACCATTGAAAATTCGGGACCCGAAAGCGCGAACGGACGAAATAGGAACCCCAAGGATTTCTTTCGTGGCTTCGTTCTTTCGCGATTTCGTGGTCACGGCTTTGACTTCAAGGACTTCGCGCCAAGCGGAAGCCATTGTTGTAGGCGCCCTGGCCGGGGCCGCGCCAGAAACGGCTGGCGGATCGGCAGTTTCCCTCGGCGACGAGCCACGAGCCACCCCGCACTACTTTGTGGGTCCCGGTTCGGGGGCCGGCCGGATCGGTGGATGGCGAGTTCACGTAGTAATCCTTGTCATACCAGTCCCAGCACCATTCCTCGACGTTGCCATGCATGTCGGCCAGGCCGCGAGAATTGGGGTTGTAGCTGCCCACCTTGGCAGTGCGATTGAGGCTGCGCCAGGTCGGGCCCCCGCCGTACCCGCCGGCGCCGGGGGAAGGCTTCAGATTGGCCTGAGCGCCGGTGTTGGAGTATCCGAAGTGAAACCGAGAGATCGTCCAATCGCGGCACGCGAATTCCCATTCCGCCTCGGTCGGCAGGCGATAACCCGTGCCGCCAACGATCTTCACCTCCGCACTGACGATGGAATCACCCTGCCGTTTCACATTGGTGATCTGGTAATAAGGCGGCAGTCCGTCCTTCTTGCCCAGGCGATTGCAAAATTCGATCGCGGCATACCACGACACGTTCTCGACCGGAAAACGGCGGGTGTCCATGCCGGCGACGTTGTTCCGGCCTTCACCCGTGGCTGCGAACCAGCTGGGGTTGACGCCCATTACCTTCTTGTAGTCCTCTTGCGTCACTTCGTAGACGGCCAGGTAGAACGGTTGCGTGATGCGCACGGCGTGCAGGGTCTCGTCCGAACGGCGATAGCTTTCCCTGGGCGGAGAACCCATGTCGAACTGCGCCGGGTTGAAACGCACCAGTTCCATGCCGGTCGTTTGGCTTTTTCGCAGAGGGGGTAGAATGGCCAGGATCAACTGCCCGGCCCGGCGTCGCCGTTCCAGGTCCGTGCCGGCCGCGGCAGCTTTTTGCAGCGCCGGGATAATCGGCTCGCCGAGCAAGGTCAATGCACGGCCGGCGGCCTCACGTTCCGTGTACCGGGGACTGCCGAGTTGCCGAATGAGGACGGCCACGCGGTCCAGGTCCTGTTCCTGCGCAGTCCCGCTGCCCAGCAGCACGCCCGCGACGGGCATGAGGAGCAAGCCGACCCACAAACCGCGCGAACAGGCCCGGCGCATGACGTCACTCCCGATAAGACCTCGGCATGGAAACCTCGCTCGTTTATTCTATCAGGTGCAGCGCACGCGGCGCTGGGCGCGATGCCAAACGGATCGCGATCGCTCCACTCTTGCCGATCTGTCCGATTTCAGCGGGCTGGGCGATTACGCCCTGACCGTTCGCACGGTCAAAGGCGAGAAATAACGCCGTCGTCGTTTAGCGCCCGCGCCGTGCCGCGCGAGCGCTGATCGCCCCCACTCACCACCCAATACAACACGGACACCCGCGGCCCAGCCACGGCGTCAAGCCACGGACTTCGGTCGCTGACGCTCCCGGCCCGCTGATGCGGCGGCGGGTGTCCCAGCTCATGTTGGTGGTCTTCGGCGCCGGTCGCGGGAAACCGTAGTCGATGTCGCGCGCTGGCATCTTGCCGCCTGGTCCTTTCAAGTAGTGCTCCATCCACTGGAGCAAGCGGATGTTGTAATCGAGCCTTGACGCCGCCCGGCGGTTGCCGTGGCCTTCGCCGGGGTAGAGCACCAGGCGGACCGGGGCCTGATTGCGGACTTTCAGGTGGCGGTACAACTCCAGCGATTGGCCGGGGTTGACGCGCGGGTCGTTCTTGCCGTGCATGATGAGCAGCGGTGTCTTGTGCTTTTCCAGATAGCTGATCGGGCTGGCCTTCTTGAAATACTCCCAATCCTCCCAGAGCCATTTGCGGTGATGGACAAGGAACATTTCTTGCGGAATGTCGGTCGTGCCGGCGCAGGAAAGCCAGTTGCTCAAGCCGACGAACATGACGCCCGCGGCAAAGCGGTGCGAGTAATAGGTGGCGCCCCAGGCGGTGGCATAGCCGCCGTACGACCCGCCGGTGATGCCGACTTTCTTTTCATCAACGAGGCCCATCTTTACCAGATGGTCAACACCGTCGATGAGATCGTCGAACTCCTTGCCAGCGGCTTCCTTCTGGCCCATCATCGAGAACTTGACGCCATAGCCGGTGCTTCCTCGATAGTTGGGATAGAAGACGGCCATCCCCCTGGCGGCGGCGACCTGGCCGAGCGAGTGATACATCGTCAGCCAGCCGTTGGAGTAATGCGCCTCGGGCCCGCCGTGCACGGTGAGGACGAGCGGCACGCGCTCCCCCGCTTTTCGGCTTAGCGGATGGATCAAGATGCCTTCGAGTTCGAGACCGTCCTTTGCCTTGTACTTGATGACTTCCTGCTTGGCGAACTTCATGTTCTTGAGCCAGGGATTGCTGTCGGTGAGGCGGCGGGGCAGTTTGTCATCTTTTGTCTTGATAAACACCTCAGGTGGATGAGTGGGTGTTTGTCCGATGAACGAGAAATGCCACGCTGATGACGAGCAAGTTGTGCTGCTGATGATTGTGGCATCGGGAGGTCCGAATTCGTAGATTTTAGGCGGTGCCTCGTCAGGGCGCATCGCATACCCGCCGTCAAATCGCGTCCAAACGCCTTCGGAAAACTGGTACTGAATGTTCTCGGGGCCATTCCAGGCAATCGACTCGACGTGCCCCTTGAGTTTGGTAGTCATGTTTTGCCAGTCACCACCTTTAATTCCGTGAATCCACAGCCTTCCTTCCTTCGGATCATGCTTGTCCGCCCCCGTGATCATCGCGAGCTTCTTGCCGTCAGGCGACCAGGCGAGCTGGCCGAGTTTGCCGGGGTTGTTGAGGTTGGTGGTCTTGACGACGACTGAGCCTCCCGCGTTAGCGGGGGGTGTTTTCGCATCCACCCCCGGCTTACGCCGGGGGCTCGCCGGGCTGGTTAGCTCGACGATGTGGACCTTGCGGAACATGATGTGATCGTCGATGCCGGGCGACGGGGCGAGCGCTACGGCGAGCTTGTTTTCCTTGGGGTTGAAGTGGAGTTCGCTGGCGCTGCCCTTGAGGTTGAGCATGCGCGCCGAGCCGGGGGCGTCAGCCCCCGGTGTCGAACCCGCTTTTGCATCACCCGGCACCGGGGGCTGACGCCCCCGGCTCGTGGAATCGGTGATCCACACGCGCACGAACGGTTGATCCTCCTCGTAGATTTCCTGCGTGAAACCCTGCTCGTTAAGCTTCTTCTTGGCCGAGGACGTTGGCTCGGTCGCCAGGAACGCGATTTGTTTGCCGTCGCCGGAAAAGCTGTAACCCTGGATGTCGGCGGCGTGCGACAGCAGCTTGCGCGCCTCGCCGCCCTTGGGGCTGATGACGTAGAGCGAGCGTGTGGCGTCCTTCTCGCGCTTGGTGAGAAACGCGATCTGCTTGCCGTCGGGCGTCCAGGTGATCGAACCGACGTTGACGCTACCCGTGACGAACGGCGTCGAGTTGCCCTTGGTATCGACGACGTGCAGCTCGGTCCACGCGCCGCCGTCCTTCTCCTTGGTCAAGTCGCGTGGAACGCCGAGGACATAGGCGACGAGCTTGCCGTCCGGCGAGATGACCGCCTCGGTGACGAAGCGCAGCTTCGCAACATGCTGCGGCGTCCACAGCGTGTCCTGAGCGGACGCGGCGTGGGGTAACAACACGGTAAGAACGAGGGATAGGGTTCGCATGAAGGACCTCGGGGTTGCGGGTTTTCGGTATAGATTATCACATGCGTTGTGGAAATGCACATCGAAATGACATACGATACAAGCCCGAAGCGTCAGCTAGCGATTAGCCTGACCCTCGCTTACGCTTCGGGTCAATGTGATACAAGCCCGAAGCGTCAGCTAGCGATTAGCCTGACCCTCGCTTACGCTTCGGGTCAATGTGA
>JACPPF010000084.1:0-58171 GCA_016191165.1 Planctomycetota bacterium | reverse complement strand
TGATACAAGCCCGAAGCGTAAGCTAGCGATTAGACTGACCCTCGCTTACGCTTCGGGTCAATGTGATACAAGCCCGAAGCGTCAGCTAGCGATTAGCCTGACCCTCGCTTACGCTTCGGGCTTGTGTGGAGGGGCGATATGGAACAGGATCGAGAGAATGAACCGCCGATGCCGGAACCGTTGGCGTATTTCTTGACATGGTCTAGCTACGGCACTTGGCTTCCGGGCGACGACCGCGGCTGGGTTGAATACAGACACGGTTGGCGGCCCCCGGACCCGGTTCGAAAACTGGAAGCGGCCGGGAGAATGACCGAAGATGCGTGTCTGCTGGACCACGAACAGCGTCAGCTTGTCGAGAGGCAAATCGCAGAAACCTGCCGGTTTCGAGGCTGGGAATTGCATGCGGTGAACTGTCGGTCGAATCATGTACACGTCGTTGTCACGGCGGACAAAGACCCCAAGGCCGTTCGCAACGACTTGAAGGCATGGTGCACGCGCCGCCTCAAAGAACTGGAAACAGCACGTCGCCGCATTCCAGTTCGCGAAAACTAGTGGACCGAACGCGGCAGCCAGCGGTTTATCAACAAACAGGAGCAATTGGAGGCCACGATTCAATACGTTCGCGACGGTCAGGACTACCTATACCAGCCCGAAGCGTAAGCGAGGCACGGGACGAACCGCCACAAACTCTTCCCTCGCTCACGCTTCGGGCTTGTATGCAACAAAAGCCCGAAGCGAAAGCGAGGGACACCAATAGAAAGGAACTCATGTCAAATCCAATCGTAATCCGCGGAGTTCTCCTCATGGCCCTGGCCATCGCGGGCACTGCCCAGAGCGGCGACTATCCCGACCCCGCCAAGCTGCCCCTCAAGGCCGACTTGCCCGATCCGCTCGTGATGTTCAATGGCAAGAAGGTTATCACCAAGGAGCAGTGGCTCAAGTCGCGCCGGCCCGAACTCAAGAAGCTCTTCGAACACTACATGTACGGCCATGCTCCCAAGGCGCCGAAAGTCATCGCCAAGATCGAACGCATCGACAAAAACGCCCTCGGCGGCAAGGCGACCCTCAAGGAAATCACGCTGTCGTTCGGACGTGGCGACGGCGTGAAGATTCACGTGCTCCTCGTCATCCCCAACAAACGCAAGGGCCCGGCCCCGGTGTTCGTCGGCATGAACTTCTGCGGCAATCAGTCGGTGCTCGCCGATCCGAAGATTCGACTCAACCCGAACTGGATGTACGGCAACCGCAAGGGCGTCAAGGGGAATCGCGTCACCGATGCGAGCCGCGGCACGGATGTCGATGTGTGGAATGTGGAGGACATCATCGATCGCGGCTACGCCATCGCCACCTTCTACTCCGGCGACATCGACCCGGACCGGCCCGATCAGCGCGGCATCCAGAAAAACTTCGGCACGGAATACGACTGGGCAACGATCCGCGCCTGGGCCTGGGGCTATTCGCGCGTCATCGACTACCTTGTCACCGATGCCGACATCGACGCATCGAAGATCATCGCCGTCGGCCATTCGCGCCTTGGCAAAACAACCCTGCTGGCGGCGGCGTTTGACGAACGCATCGCCATCGCCATCCCGCATCAAGCCGGATGCGGTGGCACGGGACCGAATCGGGCGGCCTTCGGCAACAAGGGGGCCGAGTCGGTCAAACGCATCAACACCAGCTTCCCGCACTGGTTCAACGCCAACTTCAAAAAGTTCAACGACGATGTGGAGCGCTTACCCTTCGATCAGCACTGCCTGATTGCCCTGTGCGCCCCCAGGCCGGTGTTGCTTTCAAACGCAGTGGAAGACAAATGGGCCAACCCGGACGGGCAGTTCAACATGGTGGTCGCGGCCGATCCGGTTTACAAGCTACTTGGCTCGAAGGGCGTCGCGTCAAAGAAAATGCCCGCCGTTGGCAGGTTGATGAATAGCCCGCTCGGCTACTGGATCCGCGACGGCAAACACTCGATGAACCGCGAGGACTGGCGGGTGTTCTTGGATTTCGCGGACAAGCACCTGAAACGCAAATGAAGCGTGCTCCGTTTAGCCGCGACCCGCAGGGGAGCGCGGGATAAACGCCTTGCCGTCGCGGCGGATATGGTCCGCGCTCCCCTTCGGATCGCGGCTAAACATCGCGGCGCAGCGGGTAGCCGCTGGCGCCGCCGTCGGGTTTGACGTACAGCGTCTGGTGTAAGCTGTAAACGTTGTTGAGGAACCCGCGCCACGAGCCCGAGTAGTGCAGGCGGAAGACCCGATAAGTCGCCTCGTCGGTAAGGCGCACCAGCTCGTCATGGTGGGCATCGACGTTTTGCAGCCAGCGCTGCAGCGTCAAACAATAATGCTCGCGGATGCCTTCCATGTCGCGCACTTCAAAGCCTGTCTTCTCGGCCACACTCTGCGTGAAGCCCATCGACACCAGCTCGCCATCGGGAAAGATGTAATGCTGGTTGAACTCCAGCGCGCCGGTCATGCGCGAATGGTCAGCCTGCGTGATCTGCTGGATCAACAGCGAGCCTTGCGGACGCAAAAGGCGCCAGCACTTCTGAAAGAAGACGGGGAACTGCTTCGCGCCGAAGTGTTCGATCACCTCAACGGTCACAATTTTGTCAAACGATTGGCGCTCGTCCACGTCGCGATAATCGACCAGCTCGACGCGGCAACGATCCGCCAGGCCGGCGGCCTGGATTTTGGCGCGCGCCCATTCCGCTTGCCGTTCGCTGATCGTGATGCCCAGGGCGTTCACGCCGTAATGTTTGGCGGCGTGCATGACCAGCCCGCCCCAGCCGCAGCCGATGTCGAGGAGGCGCTCGCCCGGCTGAAGCCTGAGCTTTCGGCACAGGATATCGAGCTTGCGCGTTTGCGCGACCTCCAGGTCCTCGTCGGGGCTATCAAAGATTGCGCTGGTGTAAACCATCTGGGGGCCGAGGATGAACGCGAAGTATTCGTTGGAGAGATCGTAGTGGTAACTGATGGCCTGGCGATCGCGCTGGCGGGAATGGACCGCGCCGTCGAGCTGCGCCGATTGCCTGCCGACGTGCGGGCGATCGACTTTCGGCAACTTCCACAGGCGGTACCCGAGGCTCAGCTGTTGCAGGATTGAGAGGGTAGGCTTGAGCGCATCGAGGTAGTCGCACAGTCGGCCAAAGGCGACCAGGTCGCCTTTGATGTTGAAGTCATTGTAAAGGTAGGCCTGCGTGAGCGCCAGCACGCCGGGCGGGAAGAACATTTTGCGCATCGCGCCGACGTGATTCAGGACGAGCGTGAAGAGCGTCGGCTGTCCCGCGTCGGCGTCCCAGGTCGTGCCGTCCCAGAAGCGTACCGTGAAGTCGCGCGGGCCGTAGGTGCGCGTCAAATCTTGCAGGATGGAAACCTGGACGCCGACCTGGATGTCGGTGTTTTGCATGACGGTGGCCAAGTCGATACTCCTTGCCGTTGGGCGGCGCCACATTCGTAGGTCAGGCTTTCCAGCCTGACAGTCAGGCTGAAAGCCTGACCTACTTTCATTGTTAAGCCGCAAGCGGCTGGTCAGGGCACATACACCGCGACGCGGAAGCCCAGGTTCGAGTGCCCGAAATGGGGCGGGTCGGCGTTGCGGCTGGCGCAGCGAACGTCTGCGGCGATGTTGCTCCAGCCGCCGCCGCGCACCGCGGAGCCGCGCTTCGGGTCTCCGTCGGTGGGATCGGTGCGCGGCCCCTTTGGATACTTGCCGAAGCGCGTCGAGCAGAATTCCCAGACGTTGCCGAGCATGTCGTGCAAGCCGAAGCCGTTGGCGCGGTAACTGGCGACGGGGGCGAGGAAGGCATGGCCATCGTCCATCGGCATGATGGTTCGCGGCCAGGCTGGCTGCGCTTTCTTCAGGCTGCGATCGCCGACGTTGGCGACCTTGCCGGTCCTGTCCTCATCGGGGCCCCACCAGAAGCGGTCGCCGCTGCCCGCGCGGCAAGCCCATTCCCACTGGGCCTCCGTGGGCAGATCGAATTTTACGACCTGACTGCCCGCTTGCTTTTGCAGCCATTGGCAAAACGCCCGGGCATCGGTGTGGCTGACATGGACGACTGGATGATGGTCCTTCAACTCAAAAGGGGCAGCGTAGCCGGGCTTCTTCCAGTTCGTTCCGGGGCGATGCTTCCAGACAGCTCTGGCGTCATGGGCGTTGCCGCCGCCGGTCTTTTCGATGTCGGTGGTGAACTTGGTTCTGACGACGAAGTTGCGGAACTGCCCGGCCGTGGTTTCCGTGATGCACAAATAGAACGCCCGTGTGAGCGTAACGGGATGCCGCGGCGATTCATCATATCCGCTCAGATTGTGCCCCGGCTCCTCCTTTGGCGAACCCATCAGAAACCTGCCCGGCGGCACGAGAATGAAAGTCATCCCCAGATCGTTGGTCCACTCCAGGGGCAAGTCGAGCCAGTCGGCGTAGGCTTTTTGATACGCGCGGGCGGCCTCGAGGGTGAAAGGGAAACTCGGCGCGGGTGGCGCGGGTTTGGAAGCTTTCTTGGCTTTCGCGGCATCCACCTGTCTCAGCAAATCACGCAGGTTCGCGGGCGTTTTTTTCGCCTGGGCTGAGGCCGGTGCGATCGAAAAGGGCAACAGGCCGAGCGTCACGAAAAACGCGGGCAAAAAAACGCGGGTACAAAACATGCCGCACCTCGATCGCGAATCGGTCGGCCGCCGGTTTTTTCGGTAGTGTCTCAGTTTGACGGTAGACCTCACGCTGCGCGTGAGGAATTCCTCACGCGCAGCGTGAGGTCTACCATGCGCCGAAGCAAAGTGAGACACCACCGTTTTTTCGATTGACACCCATCCATGCGCCGGCGACAATATCACCACAAGGGCGCCCCCCGAACGTGGCGCCTTTACCTACCCACCCGAATCGTCGCCACGGCGACGGCTCCTCGGTTCCTTGCTAGTCTCCCGGAGATGCACGATGCCTCGCTATCGCACCTGCGCACGCAGTCTTTTCATGGTTTTGTGCCTTTTTTGTCCAGCCCTGGCCTCGGCGCAAACGCCGTTGCGACAAACGATCGACGCCGAGATCAAGAAAGGCTGGCAAGCCGACAAGCTCACCCCGGCGCCGCGCGCGAGCGATTCGGTGTTCCTGCGCCGCGTTTACCTTGACCTCGTCGGCGTCATCCCATCCTATGAGGAGACAACATCATTCCTCAAGGATACCGATCCGACGAAACGCGCCAAGGTGATCGACAAGCTGCTCGCCGACCCGCGCTACGCCACCCAGCAAGCTCACGTGTGGGACCTGATCCTTTTTGGCCGTCGGCCGCAGAATATCTTCGACACGCGAAAACATGATAGCTTCACGAAGTGGATGGCCGAGAAGTTCGCGAAGAATGAGCCCTACGATCAGATCGTAAGGAAGATCCTCACGGCAGAGGAAGAAGGTTCGCAGATGTTTTACGTGCAGTATCGCAACGCGCCGGAGGAGGCGGCCACCGCCGTCTCGCGAATTTTCCTGGGCACGCAGTTGCAATGCGCTCGCTGCCACGATCATCCGTTCGAGCACTGGACGCAGAAGGACTTCTTCGGCATGGCGGGTTTCTTCGTCCGGCTGGTCGTCGTCGATGGCGGCGGCACGCCGAACAACAAGAAATTCTTGATCGGGGAGAAAAGCACCGGCGACGTCCTCTTCGCCGGCTCCGTCAAGGACCTGAAGCCAGGACAAAAAGGCGACCCGGTAAAGCCTCGCTTCCTCGGCAGCAAGGCCGATCTCGACGAACCCGTAATGCCCAAGGGTTACAAGGAGCCCAAGCTCAAGCCGAAGCAGGCGCCGCCGAAGCCCAAATTTTCGCGCAAGGAAAAGCTGGTGGAGTGGATCGCCGCGAAGGACAACCCGTACTTTGCGAAGGCGCTGGCGAATCGCGTCTGGGCGCAGTTTATGGGCCGGGGGATCGTGCATCCGGTGGACGACCTGCGTGAAAAAAACCAGCCGAGCCATCCCGCCTTGCTCAAGGCGCTCGCCGAAGAGCTGATCGTGCACAAGTTCGACGCGAAATGGCTGATCCGCGAGATTGTCAACAGTGAGGCGTATCAACTCGGCGATGTCGGCGCCGTGGTTGAGACATTGCCGACCAAATACGAACGCGCTCGCGTCCGGCCCATCAGTGCCGAGGAGTTGATGAAATCGCTGCGCGTCGCCACCTATTACAACCCGGCCTGGGCGAAGAGCACGGGCGACTACAGCGAATATTTCATGCGCTATTTCGGCGAGCCAACGGACGGACAAGGCCGATTCCAGGGAAGCCTGTCGGAACATCTGTTCCTGAACAACGCGCCGATGATTCGGCAATACGCCCAGCAGCGCAAGGGAAATCTCGCGGACGTCCTTCTGACGATGAAGACCCCGCCCGAGGAGAAAGTCGATCGCCTGTTTCTGTCGGTGTTAAGCCGCACCCCAACCGCGGTTGAGCGCGAGCGGTTCGTCAAGCACCTGTCGGGCGACGCGAAGATGATGCCCCAGCTGGTGGAAGACGCGATTTGGGTGTTGCTGAGTTGCTCGGAGTTTCGATTTAATCATTAGCCCTATTCGTTTAGCGCCCGCGTGGCGCCATGCGGGCGCTAAACGAATACAATAACAAATAGTGTTCTATCAGGGGGGATTACCATGCTTTCCACCAACATCACCAATAACCACCACACCCGCCGCGCCTTCCTCAAGGCGACGCTCGCCACCGCGGGCGGCATGGCCGTCGCCAACTGGGGGTCGCTTTTCAACAGCGAGACCATCGCCCAGGAAGCGCGGCGATCCAACAAGCGCTGTATCCTGCTTTGGATGAACGGCGGCGCATCGCAGATCGATACCTTCGACATGAAACCCGGGCGGCCGACCGGCGGGCCGTTTCGCCCGATTCAGACCAACGTCAATGGCATTCAAATTTGCGAGTACCTGCCGCTGATGGCCAGGCAAGCGGACAAGCTCGCGGTCATTCGCTCGATGCGAACCCAGTCGCCGGATCATCCGGATGGCATCTATCACATGCACACTTGCTATCGGCAGAACGAGCGGATGCCGCACCCGGAAATTGGCGCGATGATCGCCAAATACCTGGGCAACCCCGATGCGGACCTGCCGAGCTTCGTGCGCATGGGTTCGGTGGGCAACGCCGGGGCCGGGTATCTTGGGCCGCGCTATGAGCCGTTCCACATCGGCCGCGATGGGCGGTTGCCGTACTTCTCCGATCCGGGCGGCACTCCGCAAGCTCGCCAGCGCCGCACCGATTTGCTCAGCTTCATGGAACAGCAACATGCGAAGGACCATCGGGCGGAAGCCTACGAATCGCACCGGCAAGCCGAGCAACGCGCGCTGCGCCTGATGCGCGCCCGCCAGGTGTTCAACATCCAAAACGAATGGCCCGCCGCGCAAGCGCGCTATGGCAACACCGATTTTGGCCGCAGCTGCTTCATGGCGAGGAAACTAATCGAAAACGGCGTCCCGTTCGTCGAAGTCGGGCAGGAGAACTACGACAGCCATGCCGACAACTTCATCGTTCACAAGGCCAACATGGATGTCCTTGACCCAGCGTGGTCGGGCCTGTTGACCGATCTGGCAGAACGCAACCTGCTTGCCAACACGCTGGTGGTGTGGATGGGCGAAGTGGGCCGCACGCCGTACATCAATAACCGCGCGGGCCGCGATCATTACATCCGCGCGTGGACGATCGTGCTGTCAGGCGGCGGCATCCGCGGCGGGCAACTCTACGGCGCCACCGACCGCGATGGCCGCGATGTCGCCGACAACCCCGTCAGCGAAGGCGATCTGTTTTCGACCATCTACACCGCGCTCGGCATGAACCCGCGCGTCCGGCATTACGTTGGCACCCGCCCGATCTGGGCAACGCCGGAGGGCTCGCGGCCGGTGCGGGGGTTGCTGGCCTGATTTTTCCGGCAGAGAAAGAACAATGACCAAGGCTGAGGCCATTGCGAACGCCACGGCCTGGCTGAATGAACGGCGATTTGCAATTGGTTCGTTGAGATACTGCCGTTACATGTGGGATTTTCGCTCTGGTTTGGAATTGGCATGTGATCGCCAGGTGGGTCGCCTGACCTTTGTGCCAAGCCCATTTGGCGGAGAGCTTTTTGTTTTACCCACCTATTCGCTCAGCCACGGCTGGTTAACGGTTTTCAATCCGGAAGCACGCGACGCGGAGACCCCCGAGCAATGCGTCATTGTTTGGATTGACGAGGTAAGTGGAGAAATCTCGGGTAGAATGGGAATGTCGGATCATTAGGAGCTATCCATCCATGACCACCATCACGCTCCCGCCCGAAATCGAAATCCCACTCGCGGAAGCCGCATGCGAGCAAGGAATCACGCCGGAACAACTGGCGTTGCAAACTTTGCGCACGTCGTTCGCGCCAAAGGCGAATGGAGCGCCACCAGAAAAGCCTGCGGAGACGCTTTATGATTTCCTCAAGGGCTACGTGGGAACCCTGTCCGGTTCGGGGGAATCCTTTTCCGAGAATTGCGGTGAGCGGTTTACGGATTATCTGGTCGAAAAGAAAAAGGCGGGCCGGTTATGACGTTGACCGACGCCGGCCCACTGGTCGCTCTCATCGATGGTAGCGACCCACACCACACGAAATGTCTGGAGGCAACCAAACAGTTCCCCAAGGAACCGCTTCTCACTACCTGGCCATGTTTCACCGAGGCGATGTACCTGCTGGACCGAAATTTGGGACACGCAGGCCAGGCATCGCTTTGGCAGTTGTATCAGGCTGGGCGCTTGGTGTTGCTTGAACTCAGCGCGGGCGAAATCGTCAGAATGATTATCCTTATGGAAAAATACCGTGACACGCCGATGGACCTCGCCGACGCTTCGCTAATCGTCGCCGCCGAGCGGTTCGGCATGAAGCGAGTCTTTACCCTCGATGGCGATTTCCTGGTCTACCGACTGGCCGATGGCTCGGCGCTGGAAGTCGCACCGTGACGTTTCTAACCAAAACGTGTAAGCATGGGCTACGAGTTTTGCGCCTCGCCGGCGCAACGCCGAGATATTTCACCCCTTTCGCATTTCAGCATGGCTCTGCGCGCCGGACCTGTCTAAAAAAGTGGAAACGAAAGTCGAACCGCGCCAACGTGGAACGCTCCGCCCATGCAAAGAATCATCATCGACCAGCCCTACGTCTTCGTGCCGCCGCATCGCGGGACCTGGTGGCCCTGGCTCCTGCGCTATAATCTGCCGCGGCGTTTACGAAAACTCCACGGCATCGCATCGGTGGAGTGCCACGGGACCGAGAAACTGCTCGCATCGGTGGCAGCGGGGCATGGCATCGTGCTGGCGCCCAACCACTGCCGACCGTTCGATCCAGAAACCGTAAACGAGATGTGCCGGCAGATAGGAGTTTTGCCCTATTTCCTGGCGAGCTGGCATCTGTTCATGCAAAGCCGGCTCCAGGGGTTCCTCATCCGCCGACTGGGGAGCTACAGCATCTACCGCGAGGGGATGGATCGCTTCGCCCTCAACATGACGACCGAGCTTCTCGAACAGGAATCGCGGCCCGTCATCATCTTCCCGGAAGGCTACGTCTCGCGGCACAACGATCTGTTGAACCCGCTCAACGAGGGCATCGCGTTCATGGCCCGCAGCGCCGCCAAGAAGCGCGCCGGCGCGACGCCGCCGGGGCAGGTCGTCGTGCATCCGGTCGCGTTGCGTTACCGCTACGAGGGCGACGTTCGACAAGTGGCCGAGCCGGTGCTCACCGAGATCGAGACGCGCCTGGCCTGGCGTTCGCAAAAGCACCTGAGCCTGGAGGAACGCATCGCCAAGGTTGCCTCGGCGCTGCTCGCGCTCAAGGAGATCGACTACCTTGGGCAACCCCAGTCGGGGACCGTTGCTGAGCGTTTGCACGGACTCATCAATAGCCTGCTCGACCCGCTGGAAAAGGAATGGACCAAGGGGAAGCGCGAGCCGCACACGGTGGCGCGGGTCATGAAGCTGCGGGCGGCCATCTTGCCGGACATGACCAAGGGCGATTTGCCTGAACCCGAGCGCGCCCGGCGCTGGAGCCAACTGGCTGATTTGTACCTGGTCCAGCAGCTGGCGTGTTATCCGCCTGATTACCTGGCAGCATCCCCGACTCCGGATCGACTCCTGGAGACCGTCGATCGCTTCGAGGAGGACCTGACCGATGGCTGTAGGCCGCGCTTTCCGTTGCGCGCATTTGTCACGGTTGGAGACGCCATCGTCGTGAACCCGGCGCGCGAGCGCGGTGCAGCGGATCCGGTGCTGGTGGACCTCGAAAGACAATTGAAAACCATGCTGGGGATCGCCACATGAACCCATCTCCCGCGGCGTCTTCCTGGTGGCTGCGTGCGATCTTCGTCGCTCTCGGCCTGGCAGCGTGGTTTTCGACACAGGCGATGCTGGGCAGGCGGCCTGATCCGCCGGGGGTGATCGGCGATGCCATGCACGATTGGCTGACCGGCCTGCATCAATACCTGACCGATCATCCAAACGTCGCCAATGGCCTGTTGATCGTCAGCTCGGCCATCATCGATGTTCTTGGCGTCTTCCTGCTTGGCATCTCGATTTTCGGGAAAACGGTGCGGCCGTTTTTGGGGCTGCTGCTTTTATTCGCGATGAGGCAAATCTGCCAGTCGCTGTGTCCGCTGCGGCCGCCCGAGGGGATGATCTGGCATGATCCCGGGTTTCCCAGCTTGCTGGTGACCTATGGCGTGGCCAACGACATGTTCTTCTCCGGCCACACGGCGATGGCGGTTCTCGGCGCGGTGGAATTGGTGCGTATCGGCGGCCGGGGGTGGATCGGCGTGAGCCTTTTCATCGCGGTCTTTGAGTCGTTCACGGTCCTGGCCTTGCGCGCCCACTATACGATGGATGTATTCACCGGCGCGGTGGTCGCGCTGTATGCCTCGGTGCTGGCCCAGCGCTGGGCGCCGTGGTGCGATCAGGCGCTGGCGCGCGTAGGCGGGCGCCCATCGGCGCCGCAACCCTAGGGCCGTGCCCCAGTCGTCCGAGCCTGAGCGCCAGCGAAAGGCCTCGTGCGGCGGCGCCTTCGCTTCCGCTCAGGCTCGGAAAGGAACTTTGCGATGTCAATCACCACCAACCGCCGCATCGTTTTTGTGTGCGTCGAAAACTCGTGCCGCAGCCAGATCGCGGAAGCGTTTGGCAAGATGTACGCGGGGCCGAACGTCGACGTCTTTAGCGCAGGCTCCAGACCCTCCGGGCAGGTGAATCCCAAGGCGATCGCATCAATGGCGGAGATCGGCTACGATCTATCCGCGCATGGCTCGAAAAGTCTGGACGACTTGCCGAGGGTCGAGTTCGACTACGCCGTCACCATGGGCTGCGGCGACGAATGCCCGCATCTGCAAGCCAGGGTGCGTCTCGACTGGGGCATTCCCGATCCGAAGCATCTGCCGATGGAAGAGTTTCGCAAGGTGCGCGAGTTGATCGCGCTCAAGGTTCGCGATCTGCTGGCGAATCTGGGATGACGGCGGCGGCGTTTCGCCGCGCGAAAGGTGGATCCGTTGGGAATACCGCTGGACGGTTTCCCGCCAGGCGCCTCGCTCTTTCGCCGCATTGCCAGGTTTCGCCAAACCCCCTCGGCGTGCCTTTTGCGAACAGGCGCGGTTGACACGCGGCGCGAAAAAGGCGATGAAGGAACCATCGAAAACGTCAAACCGGTGCGTCGCGCGCACCTCCCACCGACGCCGATCGAGGATGACGCATGTTGCCGAATCAATCGAATTCTCCGCCAGCACCAGAAACTTCGACTTCGTCAATCAATCTGGCAGCCCTATTCGGCGCCGTCTTGTTCATCTGCATGTTCGCCGCGGTCGGGATTTATGCCTGGCGCGCCGGGGCCGGGCCGACGTGCTGGGGGGGCTACGAGGAATCGGAAGCCCCGCCTGGCGACCATCAGCTGGGCGATTACCACAAATGGCCCAAACCCGCGGTCACGCTGGTGCTCACCGGCCAGATGTTTGGCTACACCGATCCGTGCGGTTGCTCGGAGCCTCAATATGGCGGCCTCATTCGGCGCTACAATTTCATCCAGTCGTTGAACGCCAGGAAATGGAACGTCGTCGGCATCGACCTGGGCGAGTTGCCCCAGCCCAAGGGGATTCAGGCGCAAAGCCTGCGCAAGTTTGAATTGAGCGTCAAGTCGCTGGCCGCGATGAATTATCGCGCCTTCGGTCTGGGCCGCGGCGAAATCCTCATGCCGCTGCCGGACGCCCTGGCCCTGGTCTGGGACAAGAAGCGTCCTTACCCCCGGCCCATCAATACGACGCTGGCGCAGACCGCGAAGGGGGAGTTTTATCACGAACTCAACGTTCGGCCCTTTGAGCTCATCGACACGACGCCGAGGATTGGCGTAATCAACCTGCTGGGGCAAGACCTACGCGACGAACTCGCCAACCGCGACAAGTTTCTAACCAACCTCAAGGCGCTTCCCGACGCGCTGAACGCCCTGGCGAAAGCCAATGTCGAGTTTGGCATCATCCTGCATCACGAGAATCCCAAACTCGATGTTAAGACGTTTCCCGAAGGAACCATCAAACGGCTCACCGAAATCGAGAAAGTGCGCCGCCAGCAAGCGACGAAATGCGCCGAGTTCTGCGCGGCCGCGCGCAAGAAGAATCCGAAGGTCCCGCCGATCGTCCTGATGGTGATCCTTACGGAATCCTCCGACGCGTCGTCGATCCTGCGACCGCTTGGCGAGTCCGACGACTTGCCGACGAAGCTTGTCGAAGTGGGTCACAAGGGCAAGAGCGTGGGCCTGGTCGGCGTCTACCGGGACGGCAAGGGTTTTCGCTTGGCCTACCAGCCGGTGCCGATGGGCCCGGAATGGAAGACGACCAAGGAGAAGGAGAAAGGCCATCCGGTGATCGCCCTGTTCGAGGAGTATCACCAGCACTTGCAACGCGAGAACATGTTGGCGAAGTATCCGCGTACGTTGCACTTCAATCAGCTGCCGGCGCTCAATCAAAAGGGCCTGAAGGCGACGTATGTCGGCTCCAATCGCTGCATTGATTGCCACGAACATGCCGGGGAAGTATGGAAGCGAGAAAAAAGCAAAGACAAAAAGCACCACGCCCTGGCGACCGAGACGCTTGAGAAGCTGAAAGCACCGGCGGGCCGGCAGTACGATCCGGAGTGCATGAAATGCCATACGACGGGTTTCACGCATCCGGGCGGGTATAATGACTTCGTGCCCAAACTCGCCGATTGGCCGAACCGGCCCAAGAAAGCGCCGCGCGCCGACAAGATCAAAGAACACAACAAGGTTCTACGCGGTGTAGGATGCGAGACTTGCCACGGGCCGGGCAGCGAGCATGTCAAGAATCCCGACAACAAGGACGTTCGCGATTTGATTAATCCGTTTCGGGCCAGCGCCGAGGAGCGCCAGCTGGTTGCCGCCATTGAGAAGAGCCCGAAGGACGCCAAGGCGAAGGATGCGCTTCGTAATTTGTTCACGAACCAGAAGCGCGGGCTAAACCTCTTCTGCATGAAATGCCACGACAGCGAAAACGATGTCAACTGGGGCGGCCCGGGGCATGAGCTATTCGATAAATGGATCGGCAAGAAGATGTACCATCACACAAAACGGAACAACAACGGCGGCGCGATCCCGGGCCCAGTAAAAAAAGGGAACGCTCCCGCCGTCCTCGAACCGCCGCGGATCACGATTGAGGTTCTGGAAGAAAAGAAGAAATAACCCCCAAAGCTCCGGGGTGAGCGCAACGAACCCCGGGGATCAAGGGCTTGCTGATTTTCATGGATTACCTTTGGCTCTGCCTGTCGGCGATCGGCGCGGGCGCGGTGAACGCCATCGCCGGCGGCGGGACGCTGCTGACCTATCCGGCCTTGACGGCGGTCGTCGCCTACCATTTCGCCAACGCCACCAGCACGGTCTCCCTCTTTCCCGGCACGTTGGCCAGCGTGGTGGGTTATCGCCAGCACCTGGCGGCGTGCCGGCGCTGGATCATCCTGCTGATTGCGCCGAGCGTCATCGGCGGCACGATCGGCGCCGTGCTCGTGGAGGAAAAGACCTTTCGCTTTGTCGTCCCGTGGCTGATCCTCGCCGCCGCCGTGTTATTTTTGTTGCAACCCACAATTGCCAGGACACTCAGGACGCAAGCCGCCGCCCTTCGCGAACCCTCGCCAAGAGTCCTCGCGGGCATCGTCCTCATTCAGTTTCTGATCGGCATCTACGGCGGCTACTTCGGCGCAGGCATTGGCATCCTGATGCTGAGCTCGCTTTCGTTTCTTGGCTTGAAAGATATCCACGAAGTGAACGCACTAAAATCGGTGCTGGCGTTTGGCATGAACATCGTCGCCGCGATTGTTTTCATCGCGCGCGACATGGTCGTCTGGCGCTTTGCCCTGGCCATGGCCGTGGCCTCGGTCGGCGGCGGTTACCTGGGCGCCCGGTTCTCGGTGCGTCTGCGGCCTGTCGTCGTGCGCTGGATCGTGATCGCGATTGCTTTTGGTTTGGCGGGTTACTATTTCGTCAAGGAATTCGGCACGACGGCGTCCCCCATTTCTTAATTCTGGGTCATTCTGAAAAAAATCCCTTTTGCCGAATGAATTTTGGGTGTAGAAAGAAAGTACCGATTCGCCGACCCTCCTGGAACTCCGCGTTGGTATCGACCGACTCGCTCGTTCTAAAGAAATCGGCGTTGACATTCACCACCGGCGTAACTCCTTTTGAGGTTCATCGAGATGGCCGCACCGCGTCCCTGGCTTCGCTTTTCCGCCATGCTTTTGTTGTGCGGCGGGTTTTACCTGAGTTTCGTGTCCGCGCAGGAAAGCGGCGGCGCGCGAAAAACGCCGCCGACGCCGGAGTTCAAACTTCCGATCGTTTTCGAGAAAAACGCGGCGCCGCAATCGATCGCGGAATTGCGCGCAATGGAGGCGCACGTCCAGAAAGTTCTCAAGAAGATCATGCCCGCCGTCGTCGGAGTGCGCGTCGGGCTTGGACAGGGTTCGGGCGTCATCGTCAAGAAGGACGGGACCATCCTCACCGCGGGGCACGTCTCCGGCAATCCCAATCAAAAAGCCGTGGTCATTCTCACCGGCGGTGAAACCCTCACGGGCAAAACGCTGGGCCGCAACGGCGGCATCGACAGCGGCATGATGAAGATCACGCCGCCCAAAACCAAGGACGGCTCGGACCGCACCTTCCCCGCCATCGAGATGGGCAACTCCGCCGACCTCAAGCCAGGCCAGTGGGTCATCGCCATCGGGCACCCCGGCGGCTTTCGCCCCAACCGCACCCCGGTCGTCCGCGTGGGCCGCGTTCTGTTCGCCAGCGCCTTCGTCATCCGCACCGACTGCACGCTGGTGGGCGGCGATTCAGGCGGCCCGCTCTTCGACATGCAAGGCCGGGTCGTCGGCATTCATAGCCGCATCGGCGGGCTCGCCATCACCGAAAATATGCACGTGCCCGTGGATATTTATCGCAAGGAATGGGTGCGCCTCGCCAAGGGCGAAAGCTTCGGCGGCCAGCTGGGGCAGATCACGCAGGTCCAGTCCGCGGGGGGCAAGCTCGTCTTCGACAAGAAGGACAACCTCACCAACGACGACCCACACGACCGCGTCCAGAAAAACTGCCACGCCAAAATCTACACCTTCCGCATGAAGGCCGGCCATACCTACACGATCGACCTCACCAGCGGCGATCGCACCGGCAAGAATCTCGATACGTTCCTGCGTCTGGAGAATGGCGAGGGCAAGGAACTGGCGCAGGATGACGACGGCGCCGGGTTCCCCCATTCACGCATAGTCTACAAGGCGATCCGCGACGGCGACTACAAGGTCATCGCCACCTCGTTCGCCCCCAACCAGACCGGGGCCTACACGCTCAAGATTTTCGACGCCGATTTCGTGGACGCCCTCGTGGCCGGCAAGGCGAATGTTCTCCGCTCGATGAAGCTGCCTCGCCCTGCCGTGACCGACTGGGTCGAAAAACTCGCCAAGGTCAAAAAGTCCGTTCACATCAACGCCGTGGTGATCGACGGCAAGGGTCAACCCCTCGCCAACAAGGAAATCACCTTCCAGTGGGAAAAGGGGACCGAGACCGTCAAGAGCAACAGCGACGGCGTCGTCCGCTGGCTGTTCCGCAAGGACAAGAGCAAGAACCTGGCCCTCAATCTCCCCGCTGGCACGCGCGCCTTGATCGCCCTGACCGATCAGACCGGCGCTTCAATCGGGCTGAAAATGAAAGACGATCCCTCCATCGTCAAAGTCAAAAGCGCGGGCGGTAAAATTGTCAAGACCGTTGACGGCGCCATCGCCAAGAGCGATCCGTTCGACGCCGACCGCGAGAAATGCTATCGACATGTCCAGGAATTCAAGATGCAAGCCGGTAAGACCTACACGGTCGATCTGATGAGCGAGGACTTCGATTCCTACCTCCGCATCGAGAACGACGAGAAAGGCAAACTAGCCGAGGATGACGACGGCGGCGGGTTCCTCAATTCCCGCATCGTTTTCACGCCGGCTGCGGACGGGACCTACCGAATCGTCATCACGACGTGCGATCCAGGCCAGCTCGGGGCTTACCGATTGACCATTCGCGAAACGGGCGCCAAGGCGGCGCCGAAAAAGTAATCCACCAAAACCGAGCCTGAAGCGTGAGCGAAGGGCGCCTTCCTTCGCTCACGCTTCAGGCTCGGACATCCAAACCCGAAGCCAAACCGTAATCCGGAGCCGCATACCATGAAATCCCTGTACCGCATGATCGCCGTGATGCTCTTGCTTGCCTGGGCCGGGCAATCCCAGGCCCAGCTCGTCAAGCAGGATCATTTACGCAACAGTCCCAAAATAATCGAGCTCTTCGGCCCCGTGGTCGCCAAGACCAGCGACGCAACCGTGCGCGTCCTTGTCGATGGCAAGGAAGTCGCCTTCGGCACGGTCGTCGAGGCCGATGGCTGGATCATCACCAAGTGGAGTGAGATCGAGAGCAACCGCGACAAGATCACGGTCAAATTCAAGGACGGCAAAGTGCTGCCCGCCAGGCTCGTCGGCGTGAAGGACGACGGCAAGGAGGCCTATGACCTCGCGTTGATCAAGGTGGAATTCAGGGGCCTGCCGACCGTGCAATGGCGCAACAGCAAGGACGCGACCGTCGGCAAATGGGTCGCCTCCGCGGGCAATGGCGCGAAACCGGTCGCGGTCGGCGTCGTCAGCGTGGCCGCCCGCAAGCTCAAGCCCGGCGATCAACCTCCCAAGATCCTGAATGTAGATAGCGGGTACCTGGGAGTTGGCCTGGAAGATGGCAAGGGAGGCGCCAAGGTCAATGCCGTCCAGCCCAAGAGCCCCGCCGAGAAGGCAGGCGTCAAGGTCAACGACATCATCTACGAAGCCGCCGGCCGCAAAGTCATCGGGCCGGAAAGCCTCATCAACGCCGTGGGCCGCATGAGGCCGGGCGATCGGATCGTTTTGAAAATCATGCGTGGCGAGGAGAAGCTGGAATTGAAAGCGACACTGGTGCCGCGTCCCAAACAATTCAAGGGCAACCCCCAGGAGACGATGGGGACCAAGCTCAGCCGGCGGCGCGGGGGCTTTCCGACGATCATCCAGCACGATTCTGGCGTGCGCCCCGAGGATTGCGGCGGGCCGCTCGTCGACCTCGATGGCAAGACGGTGGGCATCAACATCGCGCGCGCGGGCCGGACCGAAACCTACGCCATCCCGGCCGAGGAAGTGCAGGCCCTGTTGCCGTCGCTGAAGTCGGGCAAATTGATGCCGCCGGAGGAGAACGCCAAGATCGACCCGGTAAAGAATCCCGATCAGCTTCTGCGCACGGTGACGAGCCTGAGCAAGAACGATAACGCGATCAAGGTGCGCCCCGGCCGGTTCGCCCGGGCCCATGAGGTCAAGCTCAAGGCGGGCGAGACTTACGAGATCGAGATGACCAGTGGCGACCTCGATTCCTACCTGATCTTGCAGGATGCCAAGGGCAAAAAACTGACCGAGGACGACGACGGCGGCGGCTTCCCCAACGCCCGCATCGTCTTTCGCGCCCCGGCCGACGGGACCTACCGCATCATCGCCACCACCTTCAATGTGAACGAGACCGGCAACTACACGCTGACCGTGCGTAAACAGCCGGGCAGCGAGAAATAGAATGGCGGCGCCGACGGTGTTTCGCCAAGGCGCGAACACCGGCGGCGCGGCAATCGGGCAAGGAGAATGGCCAGCATGTCCTCGACAAAAAATAACGGGGTAATAGTCGCAGCGGGCGACGATCCCCACGCGATGCAGCGGCTCGTGGAGGAGCTTCAGCGCGCCCAGCGCGCCGATCATCAGACCATCGAGCGCCTGGAGCGCACGATCGCCCAGTTGCAGGGTGAACGCGATCAATGCCTGCAATCGCTCTATGCATGGTCCCGAAATAACTTCCCACCAGACCAACTGAAAACGTGGGCCACGGAAGTGGAGACTGGCGAGCCTTTTGCGGCCGTGTTGGCTGAGTTGACAAACTCGAAATCCTCATGAAGCCTTCGCTATGGCCGATTCCTATCAGGTCGTATATTCCCATCGGATCAAGGTAATCCTCAAGGACCTCAAGCGGATCGCGGCGAGTGAAGGCCGTGAACCCGACTTTATTCAAGTGCTTCAGGAAATCGACCAGCTTCTTCGGAATGAGCCCGACGTATTTGGTGAACCTCTTTACTCGCTAGTCCACGTCCAGGTGCGCCACGGAATCCGAGGTTTCGTGGTAGTCTGTTGGGCCGTCCACGACCAGAAAAAAACGGTGTTTCTGAAAGACTATCGTTTCCTGCCCGGGCCATGACCGGACGCTTTCGGGGCTTTGACAATTCACCGTCCAACAAGAACGCTCTGGCAAGCCCCAAAACGCGGACAACAGCTGTTAATCACCCGGCGTGCCTGTTCGCTCTCCACCGCCCGAGTTGCCCATATCGGTGGATTTTCCGCCGATTTGGATGTTCGGAAAAGACCGCTCTCGGTGCATGTTATTGAGGAGTGGCGGTGAATGCCGGCCTGCAGGATTGCTCGTCGATGACCCCAACCACCACCCCTGATCGCCTTGAAGCCGCATATCAGACCGCGCTGGCCGCGCTCCTCAAGGAACGCACGCCCGCGGGTCACTGGGTCGGCGAACTCTCGACGTCCGCCCTGTCCACCGCCACCGCCGTGATGGCGCTTCACCTGGTAAACTCGGCACTCAGCACTCAGCACTCAGCACTCAACACTCAGCACTCAGCACTCAGCACTCAGCACTCAGCACTCACTCCGCTCATCGAGGGCGGCCTCGCCTGGTTGGCGGCGAACCAGAACGCCGACGGCGGCTGGGGCGACACGACCGTGAATTTCAGCAATATCTCGACGACGATGCTGTGCCGGTCGGCGTTTTATCTCGTGGGGCGACCCCCGGCGATCGCTGCGCTCATGCCGGGGCTTGACACGCCCCACCATGCGCGCAGCGATTGGTGGGGCGTGTCAAGCCCCGTGTCCCGCGCCGAAGCTTGGTTACAAAAAAACTACGGCCGCGCCGAGAAATGGCCCGAAGCCATCCGCCAGCGCTACGGCAAGGACCGCACCTTTGCAACGCCGATTCTCACCACGTGCGCCCTGGCCGGTCTGGTGTCCTGGGATGAGGTGCCCCCCCTGCCCTTTGAATTGGCCGTGTTGCCACAATCGTGGTATCGCTTCGTGCGTTTGCATGTCGTCAGCTACGCGCTTCCGGCATTGATCGCGATTGGGCAATGCATCTACCATCATCGCAAGCCCAGAAATCCCGTTACGCGTATTCTGCGAGCGCTAAGCCGCAAGCGGGCGCTAAACGTGTTGCTCGCCATTCAGCCGTCCTCGGGCGGCTTCCTCGAAGCGATCCCCCTGACAAGTTTTGTAACGTTGAGCCTGGCGTCGATTGGGCACGCGAATCACCCGGTCGCCCAGAGCGCGGTGCGCTTCCTCGTCAACACGGTTCGCCCCGACGGCAGCTGGGCCATCGACTCCAATCTCGCGACGTGGGTGACGACGCTCTCCGTCAACGCCCTGGCTGCCGCGGGCGAGCTGGATGCGCTCGACAAGAAAGACGAACTGCGGAATTGGCTCTTGAACCAGCAATACAAGGCGCGCCATCCCTACACCGGCGCCGACCCCGGCGGCTGGGCGTGGACCGACCTCCCCGGCGGCGTGCCGGACGCGGATGACACGCCGGGCGCGATTTTGGCGCTTTCGAGTTTGTCGTCCGAGCCTGAAGCGTCGGCGAAGGATTCGGCCAAAACCCTCGCTTCCGCTTCGGGGTCGGAATGGTTACGCGGATTGCAGAATCGCGACGGCGGTTGGCCAACATTTTGCCGCGGCTGGGGACATCTCCCTTTTGATCGCAGTGGGAGTGATCTGACCGCTCACGTCCTGCGGGCGCTAAACAAGGAGTTGGGTTCCGAACCAAATGAACCAGGCTTCGCTTACCTCGCCCACACCCAGCGTCCCGATGGCTCCTGGCTCCCCTTGTGGTTTGGCAACCAGCACATGCCCGATGATGAAAATCCGACTTACGGGACCGCAAGAGTGCTGGCCGCATATCGCGACCTCCATATGATGGATACGGAACCGGCGCGCAAAGGAATTGCCTGGCTTCTCCAGAACCAAAATCTTGACGGCGGCTGGGGCGGCGGCCTCGGGACGCCGTCAAGTGTTGAAGAAACGGCGCTGGCGCTGGACGTCTTGATACCAGCCCCGAGCCCAAGCGAGGGGGTTCGCGAACCCCTTCGCTCGCGCTCAGGGCTGGTTGAAGCAGTGAATAAAGGTTTAACCTGGCTCGTCGGAAAGATTGAACAAGGCGGCCTCTCCCACCCCACGCCGATCGGGTTTTATTTCGCAAAGTTGTGGTATTTCGAGAAGCTTTACCCGATAATCTTCACGGTATCCGCCCTTGGACGTGCCCGGAAATCGATCCCTCCACGGACGGACCCCGTTTAGCCGCTCGCCTTTGGCGAGCGGGTTCGATGCGACCGCCCCGCTCGCCAAAGGCGAGCGGCTAAACGAAATAATCCTGCCCACGTATTGAGGATCACACCTGTGGCCGAACCTCCTGTAGCCAACGCCAAAAAACCGAACCCGACCGCGCACCTCAAGACCGTGCCGCAGGAGCGCGAGATGCGCGATCGCATCCGCGCGGAAGCTTTTCAATTCGCCAAGTCGATCGACCGCTCCAAGCAGCTGACCAAGCCCGCCTTGCAACAGCTCGGCGAGAACTTGCTGCGCGAAACAGGTCTCGACCAGCAATACCTCGGCTTCGCGATGGTCGCGATCTCCAACGAGTTCTGGCGTGATCAGGTCAGCGCCATCGACTTCAAACGCCGCTTGCTGCTTTTGCCTCATTGCTTGAAGAACGCGGAAGGCTGCCCTGCCGACTACGACGAGTTCGGCCTCGATTGCCGCAAGTGCGGCGCGTGCGAGGTCGCCGACTTCAAGACCAAGGCGGAGGACTTGGGTTACAAGGTGCTCGTCTCGGAAGGCACGCCGATCGTGCTCAAAATCATCGTCTCGGGCCATGTCGATGCGATCGTTGGCGTTGCCTGTCTCAACGTGCTGGAAAAGGCGATTGACAAGATTCTGCTGGCGGGCATTCCGTGCGTGGCCGCGCCCTTGCTGTCAAGCAATTGCCGTAGCACGTCGGTGGATAACGACTGGGTGTTCGACCTGATCGGGCTGAAGACTGCCCCGCCGGAGCGGGTGACGAAGACCTATGTGCATCTGATGCGGGCGTCGAACCAGATGTTTGAAGTGGCGGAGTTGAACAAGCTGGCGCCGCGGCAGCGCGCGAAACCGCCCCTCACGCCCAACCCCTCTCCCAGGGGGAGAGGGGAGTCCGAATTAGATCCCTTGCAACAACATGAAGCCATCGCCTACGACTGGCTGATGCAAGGCGGCAAGCGTTCGCGGCCGTTCATCACGCTAGCGGCCTATGACGCGCTCAAGGGCGGGAAAGGGACTCTTTCCGCCGACGGGGTGGACCTCTCCGACCCCGTGAAACGCGCGGCCCTTGCCATCGAGACGTTTCACAAGGCGTCGCTCGTCCACGACGACATCGAGGACGACGACAGCTACCGCTACGGCCAGGCGACACTGCATCGCCAGTACGGCATCGGCACGGCGATCAACGTCGGCGACTACCTGATCGGGCTGGGCTATCGCCTGGTCAGCCGGGAACGCAAAGTCATCGGCAGCGATGCCGCCGCGGATATTCTCGACAAACTCGCGGACGCGCACCTGAAACTGTCGGAAGGACAGGGGGCCGAGTTGCTGTGGCGCGACGCGAAGGACAAGCAAATCACCGCGCTGGACGCCATGAAGATCTACGCTCTGAAGACCTCCCCGGCGTTTGAAGCCGCGCTCTATTCCGGCATTCGTCTGGCCGGCCCGGTGGAAGCCTACGAGAAGATGATCACCGATTTCAGCCGGCATCTGGGGGTCGCGTTTCAGATTCTCAACGACTTGAAGGACTGGCAGGGCGATAGCGACAATAAACTGGTCGCCGGGCAGGACGTCCTCTCCGGTCGGCCAACGCTGCTGCTCGCGCTGGCGCTGGAAACGCTGACGGGGGGCGATCGCGAGGAGCTTTTGACCATCGCCCAGGGCGAGCACCCTCGCCAGAGTCAGAATTTGTTGCCACGGGTCAAGCAGCTGTTCACGAAGGCGGACATTTTCGAGAAGGCGGAAAAGCTGGTCGAGAAGTATCGCGCCCGCACCGAGGCGATTGCCGACGCCGTGGAGCCGACCGAGCTGCGCGAGTTGCTTTATTACCTGGTGGACACGGTGCTCGATCACCCGGAGCCTGCGGAGGTGGAAGCGCCGCCGCAGTTTGTTTCATTGACGTTGCCGCTGGTGCAGGTGTGATTCGTTTAGCCGCGACGCCTCGGGCGTGCGCGTGCCCTCGCCCGCCCGAGGCGTTGCGGCTAAACAGGGAGGCGGCATGACGGACGGTCCCGACCTCGATACTCTGCTTCTCCTCTTTCCCCCCACGTCCTACTTGCGCGACTACAAAATCATTCCCGCCGATCAGGTTCCGAAACCTTATCGCGATCTGCTCGTACACGAACATCACATGACCGTCACGGTCGAGGCGCATCACGGCAGCCTCGTGGACGTGAAAGTGCTGGAAAAAATCCACGCCGGCGATGCTTACTCCCGCAAGATCTTGCTCGCGTTGCAAGGCGATGGCCGGATCGTGCAGTTCGGCCTGGTGCGTATCTGGTTGAATTATTGCACCCCGGAAGTGCGCGACGAAATCCTTTCCGAGAAGACCCCGCTGGGCCGAATCCTCATCAATCATAACGTGCTGCGCCGGATCGAGCCGACGGAGTTTCTGCGGGTAACGCCGGGGCCGGAGATGATGCAGTGGTTCGGCCTGAGCAGGCCGGAGATCACGTATGGCCGGCTGGCGATGATTCATTGCGACGGCAAACCGGCGATTGAGCTGTTGGAGATCGTGGCGCCCGAGCCGCCTGCGGCTTAGGGTTCGGGCGGCGCCGAGCGAACGCCAAGCCGCAAGCGGCTACACGAACCGGAGCGCTTCTCTACAATACGCACGCCTACCTACGCCACACCCTCATCCTCGGAGCTAGCCTCGTGTCAAGTCCTAATCCCGCGCCTTCCTCCAGTCTTGGGCCGATCACACGCATTCTTGTGCTTACGATTGCCGCCATTGGCTTCTTGTTCGATACCTATGAGCTGCTGATGTTTCCCGTGATCGGGTCAGACGCCGTGGCTGAACTCATTCAGGTCAATCAGGATGGCACGTCGCCCGGTTGGCTGGCGGAACTGGGATTTTTCTCCGGATCGGACCTGAAACACGGGGCGCCTTCGACCAGCGTGGTCGTGCGCAGCTGGGGCGGGCGCATGCTCTGGGCCGCGGCCCTTTGCGGGGGCCTCCTTGGCCTGTTCGGCGGCTTGATGATCGATCGCCTGGGCCGCAAGACCATCATGGTCGCCAGTATCCTCGCGTATTCGGTTTCCCCGCTCGCGGCGGCCTTCAGCACGGAACTCTGGCACCTGGTGCTGTTTCGTTGCACGACCTTCATGGGCGTGTGCGTCGAAATGGTGGCGGCGGTCACCTGGATGGCGGAACTCTTTGAAGACAAACGCACGCGCGAACTCGCGATCGGCTGGACCCTGGCCACGGCGTCGCTGGGCGGCATCCTCGTCACCGCCGCCTATAACCAGATCGTCAAAATGGTTCCCGAGGGTTCCCTGCCCGATTTCCCGTTTCCTGAAGGCCATCTGCCCGGCAACGTTGCCTGGCGCTACACGCTGCTGACGGGCTTGATCCCCGGCGCCCTGATTTTATTCCTGATGCCCTTCGTTCCGGAATCCACGGTCTGGAAGCGCAAGAAGCAAGAGGGGACGCTCAAGCGCCCGAGCTTCTTCGATCTTTTCTCGCCGGAATTGCGCGTCACGACCCTGGTGACCACAGTCCTGTCCGCCTGCGGCTACGCAGCCGCGTTCGGCGCCATTCAGATGACGCCCCTGCAAATCGTGGCCGGCTCGCCCGAGATCGCCGCGCAGACCGCGGCGGCCAAAAAGGGCATGGAGGATGCCGAGACCAAACTTGAAAACGCTGAGAAAAACACGAAGGCATTCACCGACGCTGTCAAGGAACTGGATGCGGCGAAACGGGTCCAGAAGGAAGCCAATCAGGCCCTCAAGGCCAAGCGCGGCGACATCCAGCTCTGGCAGGAAATCGGCGGGCTCATGGGACGTATTGCCCTCGCCGTCCTGCTGATCTTCTTGCCAAGCCGCTTGCTCATCCGGCTATTTTTGATCCCCGGCGTGATCCTGTTCCCGGTGACCTATTTCCAGCTCGTTCAACAAGACTATCTCATATTCGCCATTGCGATCTTCTTTTGCGGGCTGTTGACCGTCGCCCAGTTCAGTTTCCTGAGCGAATTCTTGCCCAGGGTGTTTCCGATGCACCTGCGCGGCACCGGGGGTAGTTTCGCGACGAATTTAGGCGGGCGCATGATCGGCACAATGGCCGCCACGCTGAACACGGAAATCCTGTCGAAGATGTTCGAGGGAACCCCGCCGATGCAGGTTGCCTACGCCGCCGGCGTCATCGGCGGCGCGGTCTACTTGATCGCTCTGCTGGCCACGTTCTTTCTGCCGTCCGGGCAGGTGGAAGGCGAGCATTGATCGCGGCATTGCTGTAGGCCACGGCGAGCCGCCGGGCTTGTCCCGGCGGTGCAACTCAATCCGGCTGGGTCTCACCGCCGGGACAAGCCCGGCGGCTCGCTGCTTGTTTTATGCCCGAGGCACCCATGGTCATCTGGACGCTTGCCAAGAAAGACTTGCGGCTCTTGGTGCGCGACGCCCGGGCGATGATCATCTTGCTCGCCATGCCGCTCATTTTCATCCTGGTGCTGGGCGTTTCCCTGGGCGAGAACTTCGGCCAAAAATCGGCGGCGGGCTTGCGCATCACCGTGCTCAACCTTGATGCGGGCGTGCCGCGCTTCTTCGATCGGCCGGCGATGCTGCGTGAGGGAATGAGCTGGCTGACGATCATGCCGAATCACGCGACGGGCTCGGCGCAGGTTTTCACGGCGGCCAGCCTGGCGTCGGCGAATCACCAGACCTGGTTCCCGCACCAATCGTGGTCGCAGATGCTGCTGCGCGATCTCAACGAGACGGCCGACATTCGCGTCGAGTTCGTTCATTCCCGCGCGGAGGCCGAACGCCTCGTCCGCAGCGGGCAGCGTGCCGCGGTGCTCGTGCTCGGCAAGAATTTCAGCAAGCGCATCGAGCGCTGCTCGTTTCTTTCCTCCGGCTGGCACGATCACCTCACCATCGCGGCTTGCTTCCCGCAGCCCGGTAATCCGATCGCCCTGGCCATGCGCTGTTCCTTCGACGAGGCCCAGACGGCGTTCCCGCTTTATTTGCACGACGGCATCAATCCGTTTCATCGGGAAGGCATCAATCTCCACTCGCTCGACGTGGAGGTGATGCGCGACCCGACGCAGGAAACCGCTGCCGCCATCATCGATCAGGTCGCGCAGGGCAGCCTCCTGCGCGTCGTCATGCCCTGGATGATCGGCCGCGCTTTTGAAAAGATCGGCGAGCCGCAGTTCATCGATATGCTCAGCAACAAGAAGCTGGACGTGCCGATTTTTGGTGTCGATCTCTCGACCCTCCTGCAAACCTTCCCGGCCGACCAAAAGAAGGGGTTGGCGTCCGGGATGCAGCGATCCCTGCAAAGGCTCTTCCCGCGCTACAACCTCACCGCAAAAACCTGGGCCGCGTTGACGAAGGAACGAGAGATCACGACCGACAAGTCGGGCAAGAACTCCGATTACGCCATCGATGGCATTGGCTGGCTGCGGCGCGGGGGAAGCCGTTATCAGCTGCTCGTGCCGTCGTACCTGGTGATGTTCGCGTTTTTCCTGGTGCTCACCGTCGGTTGGCTATTCGTCGCCGAGCGCCGGCAGGGGACGATGAAACGGCTCGTCGTCGCGCCGCTCACCAAGGCGGAAATTCTGATCGGAAAAATGTTGCCGTGTTTGTTCGTATCGCTCTTCCAGGGCTTTTTTCTGTTGCTTGCCGGCAAACTGGTGTTTGGCATGAACTGGGGCGCGGACCCGCTTTGGCTTCTCGCCGTGGTGTCGGCGACCTCCTTCGCGGCCATGGGTTTGGCGATGCTGGTGGCAGCGCTTGCGCGGACCGAGACGCAGGTGGCCATCTACGGCACGCTGCTCGTCCTCGTGCTGGCGGGTCTGAGTGGGTGCATGATGGGCGACCGCGCGCTCATGCCCGAAAACATGCAGCAAATCAGCCGCGTCACGCCGCACGCCTGGGCGCTGGATGCGTACAAGCAACTCTTGACGAATCCTCGGCCCGAGATCGAAACCGTCGGTCGGGCGTGCCTGGTGTTAACGGGATTCGGAGCGGGTTTGCTGGGGTTGGCCTGGGGGTGTTTGCGCCTGGAGGGCGATTGATTCCTCTCAAACACGCGCGGGCGGCACGTGCGCTGCGTGCTTGAAGCCAGGGAAACCTTGTGGCGGCACTTGCTGAATACCGGTGCTGCGTCTATTTATAATCGTATCCAAATATTGGCGGGGGAAATCGAGCATGGCCGAGGGAAAATTGAGCTTGCCGGTGGTCCGGAGCGTTGGTGAAACGAGTCGCAAGGATCTGTGGTGGGTGCAGCCGCTGGCGGTGTTTCTGGGATTCTCCGCATTCATCGTTTACTCGACCTGGGCGGCGTTCCAGGGCAACCACTATTGGCTGGCGAAGGAAGCCCCCGGCGTCAAATACGAGTATGCCGCCAACTACCTGTCGCCGTTCTATTCACCGGAGTTGTTCGGGGATTCGCCGCACGCGCTTTTTGGCGGCAAGCCGAACTGGTGGCCGGCGTTTGTGCCGTTTTCAGCAGCCCTTTTGATCCTGCCGTTCCCGGGCCTGTTTCGCTTCACGTGCTATTACTACCGCGGCGCCTATTACAAGGCATTCTGGGCCGACCCGCTGAATTGCGGCGTGGGTGAACCGCGGAAGAGCTACTGGGGTGAGAACAGCTGGCCACTGATCTTGCAGAACGTCCATCGTTACGCCCTTTATTTCGCGCTGATTTTCATCGTGATTCTGTTCTGGGACTTCATCCAGGCTCTGCGTTTCCAGGACGCCGCGGGCAACTGGCATTTCGGCGTCGGCGTCGGCACCCTGGTGCTGCTGCTCAACGTCCTCCTGCTGGGCAGCTACACGTTTGGTTGCCATTCGTTCCGTCATCTCATCGGCGGGCATCGCGATGAGTTGGCGGGCTCTCCCACCCAGAAGAAAGCCTACGACTGCGTCAGTTGTCTGAATCGCTGGCACATGGCATG
Source organism: Planctomycetota bacterium (assembly GCA_016191165.1). GTDB lineage: Bacteria > Planctomycetota > Planctomycetia > Gemmatales > Gemmataceae > SIAQ01. The sequence continues at coordinate 30,346 of JACPPF010000084.1, read as the reverse complement.
CGCCTGGTGCAGCCTGTTCTGGGTCGGGTTCAGCGACGTATATGTCCGCATGTGTTCGATGGGCGTGTGGACTGATTTTCGATTGGTGTTTTAATCGCAAGCCCCAGGATGAGCGCAGCGAATCCTGGGGATCGGGGCGTCTTGACCCCCCAGGATTCGCTGCGCTCATCCTGGGGCTTGGGCTGTCATGGATTATCAAACTCACGAACACGACGTCCTCGTCATCGGCGCCGGCGGCGCGGGCCTGAGAGCGGCGATTGAAGCGTCTGCGGCCGGTGTTTCGGTCGGGCTCGTCTGCAAATCGCTACTCGGTAAGGCGCACACGGTCATGGCCGAGGGAGGCATCGCGGCCGCCCTTGCCAACGTCGATGAACGCGACAACTGGAAAGTCCACTTCTCCGACACCATGCGCGGCGGACAGTACGTCAACAACTGGCGCATGGCCGAGCTGCACGCCAAGGAAGCCCCCGACCGCGTTCGCGAACTCGAAGCCTGGGGCGCCGTCTTCGACCGCACCCCCGATGGCCGCATCTTGCAGCGCAACTTCGGCGGACATCGCTATCCCCGCCTGGCCCACGTCGGCGACCGCACCGGGCTCGAGTTGATCCGCACCCTGCAAGATCACGGCATCCACAAGGGCATCAACGTCTTCATGGAATACACCGTCGTCCGCCTCCTCAAAGACGGCGACCGCATCGCCGGGGCGCTGGCGTATTCCCGGGAGCGCGGCCGATTCGTGTTGTTCAAAGCAAAGGCCATCGTCCTTGCGACCGGCGGCATCGGCAAGGCCTACAAGATCACCTCCAATAGCTGGGAATACACCGGCGACGGCCACACGCTCGCCTATGACGCCGGCGCCGAGCTCCAGGACATGGAGTTTATCCAGTTCCATCCGACCGGCATGATTTGGCCCCTGAGCGTGCAGGGAATCCTGGTTACCGAGGGCGTGCGCGGCGAAGGCGGCATCCTGCTCAACAACAAGGGTGAGCAGTTCATGTACAACGATATCCCCGACCTGTACAAGAACCAGACCGCCAAGGACCCCGAAGAAGGCTGGCGCTATTGCACCGGCGACCGCAACGCCCAGCGCCCCGCGGAACTCCTGACGCGCGACCACGTCGCCCGCTGCATCATGCGCGAGGTCAAGGCCGGCCGCGGCAGCCCGCATGGCGGCGTCTTCCTCGACATCCAGTGGATCAAGAAGAAGATCGCCAACGCCCCGGAGCACATCAAGAAGAAATTGCCGAGCATGTATCACCAGTTCAAGGAACTGGGCAACATCGACATCACGACCGAACCGATGGAAGTCGGACCGACGACGCACTATGTGATGGGCGGCGTCAAGGTCGATGCCGACACGCAGATGTCGCGCGTGCCCGGCCTGTTCGCGTGCGGCGAATGCGCCGTCGGCATCAACGGCGCCAACCGCCTCGGCGGGAACTCGCTGTCGGACCTCATCGTCTTCGGCAAACGCGCCGGCGAGTACGCCCTCAAGTACGCCAGGGAAAACGCGATGCCGGCCTTGAACAACGATCAGGTCGATGACGCCGCCAAGTGGGCGCTGGAACCCTTCGAGCGTCAGGGCGGCGCCGAGGGGCCTTTCACGATTCAACACGACCTGCAAGACATGATGCAGGACCTCGTCGGCATCGTCCGCAAAGAGGACGAAATGCAAAAAGCGCTCGACGGGCTGGCCAAGCTGAAGGAACGCGCCAGGAAGGCGAAGGTCGTCGGCAATCGCGAGTACAACCCGGGCTGGCATACGGCGCTCGACCTGCACAACCTGCTGACCGTTTCCGAAGCGATCACGCGCTGTGCGATTCTGCGCAAGGAAAGTCGTGGCGGACACTTCCGCGAGGACTACCAGAACAAAGAGGCGCCCTGGGCCAAGGTCAACCTGGTGACGCGCAAGGGCCCGGACGGCGAGATGCAAGTCGAGCAAGTGCCGATCCCGGAGATGCCGGCGGAGTTGAAGCAAATCATTGAGGAGATGAAGTAGCAACACAAGCCCCAGGATGAGCGCAGCGATTCCTGGGGTTCAACCCCCGCCAATCGCTGCGCTCATGGCGGGGCTTGGAGATGAATATGTCCGAGACCGCAAACACCCAATCCGTCACCCTTCGCATCTGGCGCACCGACGGCCAGGGCGGCGGCAAGTTCGTCGATTACCAGACCCCCGCCAGCCATGGCATGGTCGTCCTCGATGCCGTCCATCAAGTGCAGGCAACCCAGGCCACCGACTTAGCAGTCCGCTGGAACTGCAAGGCGGGCAAGTGCGGCTCCTGCTCCGCCGAGATCAACGGCAAGCCCAGGCTCATGTGCATGACCCAGCTCGCTCATGTGCCGACCGATCAGCCGATCGTCATCGAGCCGATCCAGGCGTTTCCGCCGATCAAAGATCTGGTGACCGATGTGTCGTGGAATTACGAGGTGAAGAAAAAGCTCAAGCCGTTCCAGCCTCGCAAGCCCGACGCTCCCGACGGCACCTGGCGCATGGGGCAGGCCGACGTCGATCGCGTGCAGGAATTCCGCAAATGCATCGAATGTTTCCTTTGCCAGGACGTGTGCCATGTCTTGCGCGATCATCACCTCCACGACGAGTTCATCGGCCCGCGTTTCCTGGTCTATGTCGCCTCGCTGGAAATGCATCCGCTCGACACGGCGGATCGGCTCGAAGACTTGAAGGACAAGAACGGGATTGGCTACTGCAACATCACCAAGTGCTGCACCAAGGTCTGCCCCGAGCACATCACCATCACCGACAATGCCATCATTCCGTTGAAGGAGCGCGTCGTCGATGAATACTACGACCCGATCATGCGTGTCTGGCGCATCTTCTTCCCGCGCCGAAAACCTTTGCCGATGGTGTCCAACTGACACCGCCCGCGGCCCGGCAGTTATTTGATCCCCAACACTTTTTGCGTTTGCAGGCTAAGCCGCCATTGGGGATGGTCCAGGCAATAACGTACGGCCAGTTGCGTGTTGCGGAGCCCCTGGGGTCCGTCCATCGGCTGCAAGAAAAAATGGTCGAACGCAAGGTCGGTGTACTTCTCGGGCTCGGCGCCGGGTTGGGGATAGATCAACTTCAACTCGTCGCCTGTTTTCAAGACCAGCCCTGCCTTCGCCTTCGGGCTGACGCAGACCCAGTCGATGCCGGGCGGCGGCAGCATGGTGCCATTGGTCTCGATCGCGATCTCGAACCCGCGCGCGTGCAAGGCGTTCACGAAGTCGCCCGTGATTTGCAGCAGGGGTTCGCCGCCCGTGCATACGACGAATTTAGCCGCCGGGATCGCCCCGCGCGGACCAAGGTCCGCGGCTAAATGAGTGGAATTGGGCCAACCTGCCTGGATCGCCTCTGCCAAGGCCTCCGCCGTCTCAAACCGACCGCCGCCAACGCCGTCCGTGCCGACGAAATCGGTGTCGCAAAAGTCGCAGATCGCCCCGGCGCGGTCCTTCTCCAGTCCGGTCCAGAGGTTACAGCCCGCGAATCGGCAAAACACGGCCGCCCGCCCCGCGTTCGCGCCTTCGCCTTGCAATGTGTAAAAAATCTCTTTGACGACGAACATCGGCGTTTTCCTTCTTCAACCGAAGAGCGAATCGGCTATCGTTTACTTTACCAGATACACCAAATCCGGCGAGCCGGGAAGCGTGCGGAGGTGAGGCCGCCATGATCCTCGAAGCCCGGTCCGCCAACTGCTTTTCCTCCGCCTTCGTCCTCAAGGCGAATGAACGCGCCATCGGCAAGATCGAGGCCCGGTGGTTCAGCGAATGGATGGACGTGCACCTCACCGAACGGCGCTATCTCGAATACCGCAAGGTCGGCTGGTTCGGCAGCCAGTTTGAGCTGGTGGATGTCCGCGATGAGGAGTTGCTCTGCCACGGGCAGCACACCGGCCTGTTCACGAGAACCTGGGACGTGACGCTGAGCGAAGGCGCCGGCCAGCTCGTCAGCGCCGGCTGGTTTGAAACGGCGTTCGAGTTTCGGCTGGGGGACGAAACGCTCGCCCGGGTCGATCGCCTCGGCTGGTGCGAGCGCGGCTGGATTGTGGATGGCGCCGACATCCTGACCGTCGAGGACCTCATCATGCTCGGCCTGGTCTACCATACGATCCAAAGACGCCGCAACCGCCAGAACAACGCCGGCGGCGCGGCGGCGTCGTAGCGACCGGGTCGCGAGCACAGCCGAACGGTACTAAGTGAAAAGTCGTATTTTTATCGCAAGTGCTTGTCAAATAGCTGGTTGCGGGGACGTTTTTGAGGACTTCTCACGGAACGGGGGTGGTATCCCTGCCGAAAAGATTAGAAAACCAGAGCGGTTTGGTAGAGATTGATCCCCCGGGCTTGCCCCGCAATTTGAAACAAACCGAACATATGGTAATGTCTCATTTTGATGGTAGACCTCACGCTCCGCGTGAGGAATTCCTCACGCGGAGCGTGAGGTCTACCATGCGCCGAAGCAAAGTGAGACACCACCGAACATAGCGCTGTAGTAATACCAACCTGACGTAGACGTCCCTGTCCAGGCCAATTGCAGCTGCACGGCGAAATGCGAAATGGTCACCTACCCTGAACCATGCCAAAGGATTCGATTTCAAAAGCCCAGGTTCGACCGTCCCTGGGCTTTCGCGGCGGGCCGATTATTGGGCCAGCGAAACGCAGATCAACTCCTTGTCATTCCTGGCGAACACGCACTTTTGCGCGAACGCGGGATGGCTCCAGGCGACATCGCGGCCGAAGGCGCGGGCGGTGGGGGCTTGCATGTGCCAGCGGCTGATTTCTTGGTAGCCCTTGGGGCTAAGTTTAGCGATGAGCAGATCGCCGGTTTCGGTGGTGATGAAGAATCGATCGGCATGTTTGACGAGGTGGGCCGTGCCGCTGCCGGTCTTTTCGCCAGTAACCGCCTTGTAGGTTTCCCAGACACGTTCGCCGGTCTTCATGTTGACGCAGCGCAGTTCGCCTTCGGTGCAGACGCCGTAGATATGGCCATCTTCGAGGAACGGCGTGTTGTTGATCGGATAGACGGAGGTATCGCGGTTTCCTTTCCAGAGCAGCTTGGCGCCGGGCTTGTCGCTGGCCAGCTGGTACAGGCCGCCCTTGTTCTGCCAGGCGCCGAGGAAGAGCTTGTTGTTGAGAACGCGCGGCGCCATGATCGAGGTGCCATTGACGGTGACTTGCTTGCGCGACCAGTAGACCTTGCCGGTCTCGGGGTTGAGTCCGTTGATCATTTCGGGATGCCAGACCAGGAGCTGCCGCGTGCCGCCGGCTTCGACGATCACCGGCGGGCTGTAGCCGGGTTCCTTGGCGGACATCGACTTCCAGATTTCCTTGCCGGTTTTCTTGTCAAAGGCGACGGCAATGCTGCCTTCGCCGCCAACCAGGCAGATGAGGCGATCGCCGTCGATCAGCGGATGGGCGGCAAAGCCCCAGAGCGGCGCCTTGACGCTGTATTGCTTTTTGAAGTCGACGGTCCATTGCACCTTTCCCGTCCTGGCGTCAAAGCAGATAAGGTCTCCTTCGGCTCCGAGGGTGTAGAGTTTGCCTGCTTCGTAGTTGGGGGTGGCGCGAGGCCCGTTGGGGTAGGAGACGCTGTAGGTGCAGGGGTACTCGTGTTTCCATTTCAACTCGCCGGTCTTGGCGTCGAAGCAGAGAACGCGTTCCTTGCCGACGTATTTCTTCTTGGTGAAGTTGTCATCTTGCAGATCCTGACTGGACACGAAATCGGTGAGGAAGACCATGCCATCGGCGACCGCGGGGCCGGAGAAGCCGTTGGAGACCTTGGCGCGCCAGAGCACTTTTGGGCCGCCCTTCGGGAACGCGGCAAGGATGCCTTTTTCGCGCCAGACGTTGTCGCGCTGGGGGCCCATCCACTGGGGCCAATCGTCGGCGCGCGCGGTTGACATGGCAATCAAGACGAAGAGCAATGCTTGGATGGAACGCATCGGAAATACTCCATGATGGTCGGATCCCAGGGGTTCGCTACGCTCGCCCCTGGGCTTGGAAAAGATCACTTCACGGCGCGAATGCGGTGGTTGTTTGTGTCGGCGATGTAGATCGTGCCGTCGCGGTCGATGATGCAGCCGTGCGGTCGGTTCAGACCGGCGTTGAGGGCGGGGCCGTTGTCCCCTCCGGCGCCTTTGCGTCCGCCGGCGACGACTTTTTCGCGCCCGGATTTTGGGTCGATGCGGCGGATGCAATGGTTCTCGCAATCGACGACGTAGACGTTGCCGGCCTCATCGCAACGGATGCCCTTGGGGCCTGCGAAGACCGCTCGTTTGGCCTTGCCCTGAAAAGCCCGGAAGCCCCATTCGCCGGTGCCCGCGATGGTGGTAATGATGCCCTTCGCGTCAACCCTGCGAACGGCGCTGCCCTCGCGTTCGCAGATGTAGGTGTTCCCCTTGCCATCGACGCACACGGCCCTGGCGCCGACGATGATCGCCCGGTCGGCCGGGCCGCGGTCGCCGCACACCTTGCGATCGATCCGGGTTTTCAGGGCGATCTTGGCCTTCCCGGTTCCCGCAAAGGTGGTGATGACACCGGTCTTGAGATCGAGGCGTCGGATGCGCCAGTCGGCGACATCCGCGATGAGCAGCCCGCCCTTGCCGTCGAGAATGCAATCGTTCGGTTCGCGCATCATCGCCTTGGTTGCCTGTCCGCCGTCGCCGGAGAAACCTTTCTGGCCGGTGCCCGCGACGGTGGTGATGATCCCGGTCTTGGCATCGACCTTGCGAATGACAGCGTTGAGCCGATCGACGATGTAGAGATTGTCGTCCCTGTCCACGACGACGGCGTAGGGTTCGTTGAAGGTGGCGTCGGTCGCCTTGCCGCCGTCGCCGGTGTAACCTTTCCTGCCTGAGCCCGCGACGATGGTGCTCCAGCCGGTTTTGAGGTTGACCTTGCGGATGCAATGGTTCCCGGCCTCGGCAATGTACAGGTTGTCCTTGTGATCAAGTTCGCAATGAAAGGGCTCATTGAGTTGCGCCTTGGTGGCCAGCGAACCAGCGGCCGTGAAGCCGGCCTTGCCGGTGCCAACAATGGTGTTGATGATGGTGGGGGCGTTGCCGGCGCCGGCAACAAGGAGACACGTCTGAATTACAAGGTAGTACATGCGTTGTCCCGTTGTGCAGGCGGTTCGCCTGCACGAGTTTCTTTAGAGTGCCTAAAACAATGAAAGTAGGTCAGGCTTTCCAGCCTGACCGTCAGGCTGGAAAGCCTGACCTACTTCATTTCTTTGGACCCACTTAATGCTGGCGAGCCGCCCGCACGACACTCAGATCCATCGTTTGGGCCGCGTTCCAGGCGTCTTCGGTGCCGATCGGAAACCAGAACGTGGAACGCACCACCTGGAACGGGATTCGGGCGGCGAGTTTCGTCACGTAATCGGTAATCTCATATTCGCCGCGCGGCGACCGGGTGATTTCGATATCAAACACTGCGCGCGGGAAAATATACGCCCCGGTGTTCGCAAGTTGTGGCGCCGGCAGGTCAGGCTTCTCCAGAAGCTTCTCGAGCGTCCCGTCCGGCTTCAGGAACGCGATGCCGAATTTTTTGGGTTCCTGGACCTCGGTCACGATCACGCCGGCCTGGCATTCAGCCAATCGCGCCAGGTCGGCGGCGCCGAACAGGTCATCGCCGTTGATGACCATCACGCGATCGGAACGGACATGGGCCCGGCATTTGCGAAAGGCATCGCCCGTCCCCTGCGGGTCCCCCTGCGGCACCGCGACCCATTCCTTGAAATGCTCCTGCTCGTGAAGATACGCCTCGACTTTCTCCGCAAGGTAGTGCGTGACCACGATGACGCGATCCACCTGGTCGGGCAAGGCGCCAAACGTCCAGTCGAGAATCGGCCGACCCTGCACGGGCAAGAGCGGCTTCGGCGTCGTCAACGTATGCGGCCGAAGTCGCGTCCCCAAACCCGCGGCCAATATTACGGCATCCATGTCAACTCCTCATCCAAGCCCGATGGTGAGCGCAGCGAACCGTCGGGATAGGAACCCAAGTCGAGTTTATCAATTTTAACGATATTGCGGAAGTTGGCGAGCCTGCCTTTTCCGCCAGAAATTCCTCAAGCCCACGTTGATGCCCAGACGATGGATATTACGAATCTAACGCTTTCCGCGATCCTGCCGGGGATGCCTGTCCTGACGTGGGGTTCACGTGATTCGCGTTCACGATGTTCGATTCGATAACCAGGGAAGGGGTTCCATCATGCGTCGTTTGCTGTTTTCGTTTCTTGGCGTTGGTTTCATCGTTTCGCTGGCAGGGTGCCACATCACCCAGTCGCACGGCGTATGCGATTGCGACGTGGACAATCACTGCTACACGCGGTCGCCGTGGCTTCGGCAGACGCCGCCAACGATGGAATCGGAACCGATTGACTCGCCCGCCAAGCTGCCCGAAGGGAAGAAGAAGGATCTGTAATTCGTTTCGATCGGGTGCTGGTGAAATGATCGATTCGTTTAGCGCTTGCGGGGCGCCTTGCGAGCGCTAAACGAGGCGGTGGCTTACTGCTTTCCCGCCGTCTGAAGTTTCTGGGTGTATTCCGAGAAATGGCGGGCGTCCTCGCCGAAGGACAGGATCCAGTGGCGGATCATTCCTTCGGTGGCGCCGGCCTCGCAGTCGAGGTTGCACTCCAGCGCCGTATATTCCACATCCTTGCCGCGGTAGTTGACGACGCGGATGAACTTGCGGTTGAGGTTGTAGCGGTTCGCTTCGTCGAGCGAAATCTTCTTGAAGTGCGCGTCGAGCATCAGGTCCTTGCCGCCGAAGTTGTAGAGGCGCAGGCTGTGCTTGTTGACGGCGAAGTCAAACATCATGACGCCGGCGGTATTGAGTTTTTTCTTGTAGTTGATGCCCTGGGTCTTGAAGATATTCTCGAGCGCGTCGTTGGTCACCTGGGCGAGAATTACGTCCTGGGTCAGGTTGGCGCCAAGGAACTTGTCGTATTTCTTCAATTCGTCCTCAAAGCGCGTGATGAATTGCTTGATCGTGCCAGCGGTGGCGCCGCCGGAGATGTCCAGGCCATATTCGAGGATGGAGAATTCGCCGGTTGAATCCTTGTGCCAGCTGGCGCGGGCCAGCTTGGTCACGGTGTTCCACTGGTTGACTTTTTCCACGGGCAGACCGCGGAAAACGCAGTCGAGCATCAGTTCCTGCGGCGAAAAATGCGTCAGGCGGATGCGATACGTTTCGCGCTGAAAGTCGAAGTAATGCTCGTCACCCTTCTTGGAGGTTGCCTTCTTGAACTCGATCTTGAGATCCTTCAACGTCGCTTCCACCGCTGCCGGCGTGACGGCGCGGAAAACCTTGTCGTCCTGCGCAGCCGCGCGCGGGCCGATGAAAATGAACAAGGCCAGCGCGGCCAAAACCAACCGAATCGTGTGAACCATGGCGCCCTCAAAAAAGTCCTGACGCCCAGGGGTGAGCGAAGCGAACCCCTGGGATCTTGTACTATTTGACGAACTTTGAAAACTTCGTGGCTTCCTGGTCAAAGCGGTTGACAAACTGTTTGATCGCCGCCTCGGTGACGCCGCCCAGGCAATCGAGCTGCGCTTCGAGCGACACCGTGACCTTGTCCTTTTGCTCGATCAGCACCAGCCGGCTAAACTTCGCCTGGGCGTTCCAGCGGTTGACATCTTCAAGGGTCATCTTCTTGTCAACGGTGGATTCCAGCCAAAGGTCATTGCCGTAGTTGTACATGCGCGTCGGCAGGCTTCCCCGCGTGAAATCGAAGTAGGTCGTGGACACGTCCTTTTCCTTGCGTTCGCCCCTCTGATACTTCACGTCCATGCCCTTCAGGATTTTCTCAAGGGAATCATTGCTGACCGAACGCAGCACCTTGCCCTGAGAATGAGCCCGAAGGGGAATCAGCACGGCGAAAAGAAGGGCGCCAACGATGAGAACGATTGGTTTCATGGAGGTACCTTCCCAGGATACGCTGAAAAAAATGAATGCCAGGCCGGAAAGCCTAACCCACTTCGCCCATAGTGTGGTCGGAAATTATTTTCGTGTCAAGCCCAAGCCAGGCTCAAACCCCGATGCGTACGTCCAGATGGCGAATCGCCGTATCGATCCGTTGGTGGGCTGACGCGCGGTCGTCATGGCGTAGATCGCGGCAGATATCGGCAAGCGCGGCAAACACGCGCGCCTCGAAGCCATCGCCTTTCCACCAGGCCCCCAGCCGGCGCAAGTTGGCCTCCGCTTGCACGATGCGCGACAGCAAACGAAACTGCCAGCTCGGCCAGTGTTTCTCGGCAAACGTCATCAACGAATGCCGGGTGACGAGCCGCAACACCGCCGGTACCGAGCGCTGGTGGAGCGGATGGTGATGCACCACGTTCAAGGTGGGATCGTACCAGACCGACCAGCCGCGCTCCTGGGCTCGCCGGCACAAATCGACATCCTCAAAATACAGGAAAAAATCCTCGTCCAGTCCGCCCAGCTCGGCCAGGCAATCTCGCCGCACCAACATACAACAACCGGTCACCCAGGCAACCTTGCTACGCTCCTGGGCCCGCACGGTGTGGTACTTCCGTCGGCTTCTGGGCAACACGATGCGTGCCAGCGTAGACAACAAAGTTGGGAACGGACCCGCGGAAAGTTGGCGTGAACCATCACTATTGCGCAAATGAAACCCGACGATCCCCGCGTTGGATTCAAGCCCTTCGAGCCTGGCCAGCACGCCGTCGAGGAATCCGTCCGCTGGCGTCGTGTCGGGGTTCAGGAGGAGAAACCATTCGCCCTGGCTGAGCCGGCACCCCTCATTCACGGCCCGCGCGAAACCGCGATTACTTGACCAGCGACGCAACGAGACCCCTGGCAAGCGCCGCAGTCGCTTGACCACGGGATGCCGCGGCGAGTGATTATCCACGATCACGATCTCGGCGGCCCCCGTCTTGAGCGCGGCCGATTCCTGCAAGGTGCGAACGAGGTCTTCGGTCTGCTCCCATTGCCGATAGTTGACGATCACCACCGAAAGGCGCGGCGTCCCGACCGACAAACGCCGCGGCATTCGGGCGGGGGAACGTGTATCAGGAAGCGAATGGATGGTCGGCAGGACAACGGCCAAGACAGGCTCCTTCCTTGGATCAAGTTCCCCGCCCTTTCCGGAACCGGAAGGAGGGAGGCCGGCAGCGAGCGGATTGTACGCCGCTGGCAGGTTTTTTTGCAATGCCGACCCGAACACCAGCACCTCAGAACGGAGAGCGGCCCGGCTCAGGCGACCGACGGCAGGTGAATGGTCCCTCCCTCGTCGCAACTCCCTGCTATATCTTCGCTTGCAGCATTTTTTTGAGGACTGTTGGCCTGGTTCAAGTGTAGGTCACAGCGAGCCGCCGGGCTTGTCCCGGCGGTGCAGCCCGATCTGCCTTGGTACACCGCCGGGACAAGCCCGGCGGCTCACGGCTTGTTTGTTACCCCAAAATCGATGGATTTGAATCAGGCCGGACGGTTCACGGAACGAGGGGTAATCCGCCCTCGTGGGTCACCCAAACCGCAACCGCTGCGCGCCCCGTGAAACCAGATGGGACCCTGGAATCTCCCCGGCGTTTGCGTGCGCGGACTTTGCCGTTTTTAGTTTGCGAGGATTGGCCGCAAGGTGATACAATCAGAAAGAAGCCACTGCGGAGGGCGAACCATGAATGCCTTGCTGACCGATGTGTTGAAGCAGCTGGACCTGAAGCCCGGGGATTGTCGTAGCGTAATCGTGGATGGCTACGAGGTCGAAATTCGGCGTCGGCGTTTGGCGGTCCACGATGAGGGGCCGATGGTGGACATCTGCCTGGACGTGCCGTCTTCCGAACGTCTGCGGACGGTGGTTCTCAAGCGGGGCGAGCCTGAGTTTCCGAAACCCATTGTTATCGACGAATCCGGTCTGGCGCCCGAATGATCTATTCCAATCCCAAAATCGACGAGCCATTGGACCAGGGCGATTTGCTCGACGACTGTCCAATGGTGACGGTCGCCGAACATGCGCCGGACCGTCTTGAACAGGCGCAACTTGACTTTCGGCGGGGCATCATCCTCACACAAACCTGCGACATCTCGAACGACAAAGTCGATCGTTTCATAGTGGCCGAGGTCTTTGATGTGCAAACTTTGCGATCCGCCGACAAACGCCGCGCCCGCCTGCTGACGCCCTACCGCGAACATCTCGCCAAGCATTTCGCGGATACCTACTCCCGCATCGGTCTGCCTCAACCCTACGAAACGATCTGAATGACCCACCGCACCATCATTGGCCTGGAAGTCCACGTGCAGCTTCTCACCAGGACGAAGCTCTTCTGCGGTTGCGCGACGACGTTTGGCTTGCCGCCCAACTCGGCGACGTGCCCGGTCTGCTGCGGCATGCCGGGGACATTACCGGTCATGAACGCCCGAGCGTTTCAACTCGCCCTCAAGGCCGCGGTTGCGCTCAACTGCACGATCGCGCCGTTCACGAAATGGGATCGCAAGAACTATTACTATCCCGATTTGCCGAAAAACTATCAGATCAGCCAGTACGATTTGCCTTTCAGCTCGGAAGGCTCGTTGGAAATCGAAACGTCGGCTGGCGCCCGCAAGATCGGCATCATCCGTGCCCATATCGAGGAAGACGCCGGCAAGATGCTGCATGACGAAGCCCTCACCCCCGGCCCCTCTCCCGGTGGGAAAGAGGGGAAGCTGGCCGATTCCCTGGTCGATCTCAACCGCACCGGCACGCCGCTGCTGGAGATCGTCTCCAAACCCGAAATGGAAACGCCCGAGGAAGCGAAGGCCTATCTCGAATCGCTGCGCTTGCTCCTGCGCGAGATCGGCGTCTCCGATTGCGAAATGCAAGAAGGCAGCATGCGCTGTGACGCCAACGTCAACCTTCACGTGCCGCAAGCCGATGGCACATTCGTCGCGACGCCGATCATCGAGGTGAAAAACCTCAACACCATTCGCGGCGTCGAACGCGCCCTCAAATACGAAGCGGACAGGCAGGCTGCCGAACTGACGCGGAATCTCGAAAGCGGGCTTTGGCAGATCGATTCCGCAGCGAAGCCATTTCGCGATTATCAGATCAAAACCGTCGTCGAACGCAAATCGAACGGCAGACTCGGCCCCGTCAGCAAGGCGACCGCCGGCTGGGACGAACGCATCGGACGCACGGAAATTCAACGCCGCAAGGAGGAGGCCTCCGACTACCGTTACTTCCCGGAGCCCGATCTCGTCCCCGTCACCGTCGATGCAGCCACGCTGGAACGAGTGCGTGCCGAGCTAGGCGAGCTGCCAGCCGCGCAGAACGCTCGGCTGCAAGCGCAATTTGGGCTAACGCCCTATGACGCGGGCGTGCTGTCGCGTCAGGGCCGGGCGTTTGTCGCCTATTTCGAGGTCGTCGTTCAAAAATGTGGCGATGCGAAGGAAGCGTGCAACTGGATCATCAACGATCTTCTTTCAACGCTGAACGAACGCAAGTTCGACATTCAGACCTGCCCCCTTTCCGCTCACAATCTGGGCGAATTGATCCAGCAGATCAAGGCGACGGGCCTCAATAAACAGCGTGCGCGCGAAGTTTACGCGGCAATGCTGGATGGCACGACGGCGAAGCAAGCGATTGACCAGCTCGGCTTCAAGGTCGTTGCCGACGAATCGCAGCTCCTGGCACTGGTCCGCAAGGCAATCGCCGCCAATCCGAAGGCGGTGGCCGATTTCAAAAAGGGCAAGGTCAAGGCCGCGGATGCGATCAAGGGATTCGTGATGCGGGAGACGAAAGGGATGGCGAAGACGGAATTGGTGCAGGAACTGGTGATGCGCGCGTTGCAGGAGGTTTAGCCGTTCGCCTTGGGCGAGCGGCGCCTCTCAGACCCGCTCGCCCAAGGCGAGCGGCCAAACCTATAAGCATTGCTTATGAATGTGGCATTGAGTATCACTTGAATGCGGCTGCTTTTGCGCTCGTCCATACTTATGCTAACCCCTGTGTGGATAAGGACTGCATCGGAGCAGGCCTGGGGGTGGGCTAAACCCCCTTTTTAATGTGGAGGTTTTTGCATGAAGTATCGTATTGCTGCGGGCGTATTCGCCGCTGCGGCGCTGATGACCATCGGCGCAACTGCGGGTGACGCCCTCAAATCGGGCCCTCAGGTGGGCAAGGGCATTCCCGGAGCGTTTCACCCGTTGAACGTGACGGGCGGTCAGGCCGGTAAAAAGCACTGCCTGGTCTGACAGAACGGTGGAAACCCTGTCGCGATGATCTTCGCACGCGAAGTCTCCGACAGCTTGACCAGTTTGGTCAAGAAGATTGATGTGATCACCGCCAAGAACAAGAAGGCCCGCATGGGCAGCTTCGTCGTGTTCCTTTCTGACGACGAGAAGCTCAGCGATTCGCTCGGTTCCCTTGCGACCAAGCAAGGCCTCAAGTCCTGCGTGTTGTCGATCGACAACCCCGCTGGCCCCAAGGCCTACCATGTCGCCAAGGACGCCGACGTGACGGTCGTTCTCTACAACAAGCGGAAAGTCATAGCCAACTACGCCTTCAAGAAGGGCCAGTTGAACGCCAAGGCCATCGAGAAGATCTTGGCCGACGTGCCGAAGATTCTGCCCGCGTCCGAGTGAAACCCATTCATTGGCTGATGGATGGAGCGACATGCCGCCGCGTTGATCCTGATCAGCGCGGCGGCGTTTTTTTTTTTGACTGCGATCAACTTTCACTCTGACCTACGCGAGCGAAGTTTACCGCTCGCAGGGGGCTTTGAAACGTTTGGGCGCAATGGCGTTCGTCAAGCGGAGCGATCCCAAGCCCCCCAACTTGCGCTGGGGGCTGGTCAAGTGCTCTTCGACGAACCGTATTGCGGCCAAACGAATGTGCCATTCCTCACCGCGCGGAGTATAAAATGGCCGTCATGGACGCCGAGCAACTGCCGTATCTGGAAACCTTCGCCAAGGCAGCGGAGTTGAGCAGCTTCACCGCTGCCGGCCGGGCGCTGGGCATGACGCAGGCCGCCATAAGCCAGCGCATTCAAGCTCTGGAGAAGGTGCTGAAGGAATCGCTTTTTGATCGCCAGGGTGGGCATGTGCTTCTCACCGAGGCCGGGCGGAGCCTCTATGGCTACGCGCAGCGTATTTTGGAATTACATCGGGAAGCAATTTCCGAGATCACGGGGCGGGAAACCAAGTTGCACGGCGAGTTGATCCTTGCGGCCAGTTCGGTACCGGGCGAATATCTGTTGCCCGATCTGATCGCGCGATTTCAGGAACGGCACCCGCATGTGGTGTTGCGCGCCACCGTGACCGACAGTTCGGAGGTTCTGGAACGGGTTGAGCAGGGGCAGGTTCACCTCGGCCTCGTCGGGGGGCGCGGAGACAGCACACATCTGGAGTTCCGCGTTTTTGCCACCGATGAGCTGGCGGTGGTTGTCCCGGCCAAGCATCCGTGGTGCAAGCTCAAACAAGTCACACTGGCCCAGCTGGAGGCGGAGCCGTTGATTGTGCGCGAGGTCGGCTCGGCGTCGCGGTCCTGTCTGGAGCAGGCCCTGTTGCAAGCCGGCAAGTCGCTCCGCAATTTGCGCGTCGCCATGGAGCTGGGTAGCAACGAAGCGATCAAGGAAGCCGTCAAACGCGGCCTGGGCGTCACCGTGCTTTCGACCCGGGCAGTCGAGAACGAGCTTCTCGCCAAAAAACTTTTTGTGGTTCAGGTCGCCAACATGTCCTTCGCGCGCGAGATGCTAGTCGTCTGGGATCGCCGCCGCGTTCTGCCCATTCCCGCCCGGCTGTTTCTCGAACTGCTTGAACCGGTGGAGCCGGCGGCGTAGGCACACGCTCACCCAAAGGCGACGCATTAGCGTTCCTTCTGATTCCCGTCCGATCTATCACCAGGCTCACCATGCGATTTTCGGACCGTTCAGGTATCCTGACAACAGGTCACCGTTACCTGGAGCAGGAAGCGTGTTCGATGAAATCCAATTGCGCCTGGGCGCATTCCTTGGCGTCTTCGCACTGATGGCGCTGGCGGAGTTCGCCTGGCCGCGCCGGCGGCTGACGACTGACAAGCCGCGCCGTTGGCTGAGCAACCTTGGACTGGCGGCAATCAATTCTCTTGTGCTACGCGTCCTGGCGCCAGCGGGCATCGCCGGCGTGGCGCTACTCGCGGAATCGCAAGGCTGGGGCCTCCTGAACCGTCTTGACATGCCGTTCTGGTTGTCCGTACTGATCTGCGTGGTTTTGCTCGATCTCGTTGTTTACTTGCAGCACGTGCTTTTTCATGCCCTGCCCTTCCTGTGGCGCCTGCATCGCGTGCATCATGCCGACCTCGATATGGATGTAACCACTGGCGCCCGCTTCCACACGCTCGAAATGGTGATTTCACACGCCATCAAGCTGGCGGCAGTCCTGCTGCTTGGGGCTCCGGCGCTGGCCGTGCTGATTTTTGAGATGATGTTGAATGCCACTTCCTTGTTCAATCACGCCAACGTCAAACTGCCGGGCTGGCTTGATGCTTTCGTTCGGCTCGTGATCGTCACGCCGGACATGCACCGCGTCCATCACTCGACCAACCCGGAAGAGACCAACCGCAACTTTGGTTTCAGCCTGCCCTGGTGGGATTTTCTGCTTGGAACCTATTTGGCGCAGCCGGCAAAAGGCCATGCGGAAATGGCGATTGGCCTGCCAGAGGTCCGCGATGAGCGTGTCGCCGAGGGCCTGGCGTGGATGCTGGCTTTGCCATTTCAGAAGGGAAACAAGGCGGACGTTTCCGGAGGCTCCAAGGCCTGACTGCCGCGCCGTCATACGACAACGACCCATCACCGGTCCAGACCGCGCTTGATGTTCGCCGTCCATGCCAAGGGCAGTGTCTCCATTCTAGCCCCTTGACCGCTGCCATGAAAACTGAAACAATAGGCGCTGGATAGTCCCGTCTCGTTCCGGCGTGAGGCGCATCATGAAACGCACGGCTCTGATCGTCGATGATGAACAAGATCTCGCTCTCATCCTGGCCGAGCACATGCGGCACTGGGGCTACGAACCCACGACGCTGTTCGAGGGCAAACACGTCGTCGAGTGGGTGCAAAAGAACAAACCCGAGGTCGTGCTGCTCGACCTCATGCTGCCGGACATCGACGGCTACTCGATCTGCGAAACGCTGAAGCTGGACCGCGACACCAATCTGATTCCCGTCATCATGATCACCGCGATGTCCGGTCACGACGATCGCGTGCATGGCTTGCAGGTCGGCGCCAACACCTACCTGACCAAACCGTTCACGGCCGACTCACTCAACCAGGCGATTCAAAACGCCCTGAACTGGCTCGAAGACCTCAAGGAACACGGCACCGAGGGCGAAATCCGCTTTCATTTGCAAAGCGACACCCATTACCTGGAAGAGCTAAACCACCTGCTCGGCTCGCTATTCTTGTTCAGCGGCATGACCAAGCAACAGATCAAGCAGTTCACGACGGCCGTGCGCGAGCTGGGAACCAACGCCATCGAATGGGGTCACCAGCGCCAGACCGAACGTATCGTCACCGTGGATTATCGCATCGATCCGGAAAAGATCACGATCGACATCAAGGATACCGGCCCGGGTTTCAGCCCCGCCAACCTGCCCCACGCCGCCAAACCCGACGATCCGGTCAGCCACATGATGGTTCGCGAAACGCTGGGCATCCGCGAAGGCGGCTTTGGCATCATGATGTCGCGCGGCCTGGTGGACGAGATGGCCTACAACGACAAGGGCAACGAAGTGAAGCTGATCAAATACTTCTCCCCACGCGACAGCCTGCGAGCGGAGAAGGCCGGGCAGCCCAACTAGTTCACGCATGATGACTTCGATACTCCACGCGGTGAAAAATGGCCGATTCGTTTAGCCGCGACCCGACGGGGAGCGCGGGCGCAGCCGCGCGTCGTCAAGCGGAGCGATACCAGCCCCACGCGCAAGCGTGGGGGTTTGGGCAGCCTCCCCAAACCCCCAGCTTGCGCTGGGGGCTGGTCAAGTGCTCTTCGACGAACGGTATCGCCGCCAAACGTGTCAGGCCTTATCGCCCGCGATATAACGCGGGCCGGCTTATCGTTTCCTGTCTGTTGTTCGCTTCGACCGCGTTGCTTTCAGGCTGCCAGCGTGAACCGGCGACACGCGTGGTCGTCTACTGCGCCCATGATCGCGAATTCGCCGAGGACATCTTCAACGATTTCGAGAAAGCGTCCGGTCTCAAGGTGGACGTCCGCTGGGACACCGAGGCGAACAAGTCCGTGCAACTCTACGAAGACCTGATCCGCGAGGCGGCGCAGCCCCGCTGCGATGTCCACTGGAACAACGAAATCCTGGCGACGATTCGCTTGCAGCAAAAGGGCCTGCTCCAGCCCTATGGAAGCCCTTCGGCCCTCGCTTTCCCTGCCGAATTCAAGGCCGGCGACCAGACCTGGACCGCCTTCGCCGCCCGGGCACGTGTACTCCTGGTCAACACGGATCTCGTCGCGGAAAAGGACTTTCCAAAAACGCTCTTCGACCTGACCGATCCGAAATGGAAGAACAAGATCGCCTTGGCCAAGCCCCTTTTCGGCACCACCGCGACCCAGGCAAGCTGCTTGTTTCAATCCTGGGGCAAAGAAAAAACTCAGGCCTTCTATCGCAAACTCAAGGCCAACGGCGTCGTCCCAGTTGGAGGCAACAAGCAGTCGGCCACCGGGGTCGGCATGGGCAATTACGCGGTCGGCCTGACCGATACCGATGACGCCATGGCCGAGATCGCGGCAGGCCGCCCCGTCAAAATGATCTTCACCGACGGCGACACGCTGTTCATCCCCAACACCGTGGCGATGATCAAGGGCTGCCCCAATCCGAACGGCGCCAAAAAGCTGATCGACTATCTTCTGAGCCCGGAAGTGGAAATGAAGCTTGCGAAATCCGCGAGTCGGCAGATTCCGCTCAATCCCAACGTGAAGGTCGATTCGCTCGCGCCCATCCAGACGCCGCGGACCGTGCGCGCCCTCCGCGTGGATTTCGCCAAGGCGGTGGAGCGCTGGCAGGAGTCGCAGGAGTTCCTGGTCAAAGTGTTTGGTTCGCGCTGAACGGCGACTTCAATCAATGATGCCCGGGGCTGTGCCCGTGATCATGGCCGTGGCCATGCGCCGGCGGATCGACGGAAATGTCGTGCGGCGTCCAGTGCATGACGTTTTGAATCCAACCGCAAAACATCGCCAGCGCCGCCAGCATCGAGACGTAACCAAGTTGCCACCAGAACGCGGGGAGACCACATTGGGCGCACGGGCTCGGGTCGATGCGCGACCAGACGATGGCGATCAGGACGATCAACAGGATCGCCGGCGCCCACGCGCCGGTGGCGAGGAAATGCCGGGTGCGCTTCCAGTTGATGCCCCACAGGCACCAGGCCGCGAAGAGAATCCACAGGAGCAGATGATACCCCAGGGCCGCCAATTGAATCACCAGCGTGCCCAGGGTGTGAAAAAGCAGCAAGAGGGTTTGCCAAATGCTGGGTTCGGAGAGTGGTTCCATCGTTGAGGCCCTGAGCAGTTGAATTCCTGCTGCTGAGTTTCAATGCAAGATGCGAAAAGCCCCGGCGTTTCCGTCACCGCGTCGCAGCGTCCGGATGGAGATCGCTTCAGAAACATATAGGGGAGAGGTTGGGAATTGGCAACTTACGTTCAGGCGAGTAGGGCCACAGTTGGAAGTAGGTCAGGCATTCTTGCCTGACAGCAGTCGCGACATGCCAGGCTGGAGCGCCTGAGCTACGGCAAGGAGCCCCGCCAAGCGCTGCGCTCATGGCGGGGGATGGGGTTTACGCGATCGCCTTGCTTTCCATGGCGCAGCGCAGGCGGTTGCGGGCGACGTGCAACCGGCGCTTGATGGTCCCAACCGGCGTCTCGAACTGCCGGGCCATCTGCTTCAAGGTGCGGCCCTGAATATAGAAAGCGACCAGCGTGTCGCGATCTATATCCTTGAGCCGATCGAGACCCTTCCAGATATCCGCGCGATCTTCCGTGCGGATCATCTCGTCGAGCGGGCCATCGCCGGCGCCCGGAGCGTTCTGCAAGTACTCCGGCTCAACGCCCTTGACCGGCCCCTTGCGCGTGACGCGGTTGATCGCCATGCGCACCGTGATCTGCCGCAGCCAGCCGACGAAGCAGTGCGGATCGCGCAGCTGGTCGATCTTCGTCATGGCGTGGATGAAGACCTCCTGCGCCAGTTCCGTCGCCTCGTTCGGATCGCGCATGCGCGCCAGCGCCACAGCGTAAACGGCGGGGTGGAAGCGCTCGACCAGTTCGCCGAATGCGGCCCGGTCGCCCGTCTGGGCGCGCGTGATCAACGTGGAGATGATTTCCCAGGTCATGGCGGTACCCTTCCTTTCCCATTTCCCCGACCGCTGACCGCCCGGCACGGGCGACATGGCGCCAGGTAAACGGCGCCGTCGCGCGAGCGCTAAACGGGGAGCGGCGAATTCGTTATCGCAGTGGATGACGGTGTGCGGGCGCGAGCCCGCGCGGGAATGTTTGCCTGTGCCGACGCCAAAGATCCGGAATACGGATCTCGCTTACCCATGCGTTCGTTTCGTTCCGAACGCGGACCATGTTGATAGCATGGTTGCGCATTCGTCGCGAACGAGCCTTGCGCTTGGGTTGGCGCCGGTGTCGCATCTGGACCGACCGGTCCGTTCGGCGGCCTGTGCCGCGGCGGGGTTTTCCACCGCGCGTAAATCGGCATCAGGCGCCGCCAGCATCGGATACGTTCCGGGTTGCGGCAGGCTAAACAGGGACAAGAAGGGAGCCGGGAGCCGCCCATCCGTCCGCATCGAACCCGCGCAATCCGTACCGCTCGCCTCGACGCCTTGATTCTCGGCGACGGTCGATGCCACGGTTTGCATGTTCTTGACGGCCATGGGAGCCTCCGGCTTGTTTGAGGGCGTGGTTCTTTTCAATACCCTACAGGGCATTCCAAAAAAAACGAACCTTGGGCGCGTACTCCTCTCGGACAACGCGGCAGGCGAGAAGGTTCGCGAAATTTTCGGAAATCTTTCAGAAAGTGAAAACGAGCAAACGCGATGCCAACGGCATCGCGTTGGAGAGGCCCGCGTCATAACTGGTTGTTATTGCATGATTTACGCGACATTGTCTGACATGATTCAGCCAGGAAAACCCGTCCCGCCCCGATGGACTGGCGTTTTCCAATGCACGGCCATGTGGCGGTTTTCGACATCCGGTCTCAGTTTTTCTTCTTCTTTTTCACGTTGGGCTTCAATAATGCCTCGATCTCCGCGATGGCGTGGTTGGAGGCACTCAGCGCTGCTTTGCGATGGCCGTTGAAATTGTGCGACGCAGCCTGGAGGTGCTTTTGGACGTGACGCAACTCGTGGACAGCATGATGGAGGTGGGGATGGCTCTTGTATTTCTTGTAGGCCACGGCCAGGTCGCCTCGGGTTGGCACGCCTTTGATGTTGTCGCCCTTGTATTGGAGGATCAACTCCAGATGGCGGATGGCGTCGTCAATCGCGCTGACGGCCCTTTTTTTACCGCCCGCAAGTTTCTTTGAGGACTTCACCAATGCCGCGCGGGCGTCGCGCAACTCCCAGAGGGCGTGATGCAAGTGGTGATGCGGATGTTTCTTCTTCGCGGTCTGCGCCGGCGTCGACCAGGCAGCCAGACCCACCAGGATCAACGCGCTTGCAGACCAAAATGACAGACGCATGGTGCTTTCTCCTTGTCTCAAATCAAGAGTGATGTTGCTGGGCATTGGACGCGAGAGCTTGAGATATGTCCCAGCCATTTATAGGTGTTTTTCGTTAATAGTTCGTAATCCGTGGTCGGCGTTTCGGTGTGGACAAAAGTCAACTTCAAGGGATTGCCGGTGGGTTTTTCCTGGCGTGTCCAATGAAAACTGGGGATGACACGAAAAAGCTCTCCCTGGTAGAATCCCGCTCAACTGGAAGGAACCCCATTCACCCGAGCAAGGAAGTACCGATGCGAAGAAAACTCTATCTGGGCGTTTTTCTCACCGCGGTTGTCACGGTCGTCGCTGGCGATTTGGTGTTCAACCGCCTGAGCGGCGCGCAGGAGCCGCCGAAGAAATCCGAACCAGACGCGAAAAAGGGCAGCCTGTTCGACATCCTGAAAAAGGACCTGGGCGCAAAGAAGGACCCGCTTCCCGCGCCCCCGGTCGACCTCCCGCCGCCCACGGCGCCCGCGAAGCCCGAAACCAAGCCGTTCGCAACACCCCAGGTTGGTCTGCCGCCCGTCCTGGATGGCAAGGACACCCAGAAACTGGATTTCGCGCCGCTCCAGATCACGAAGCCGGCGGTACAGGTCACCAAACCGGTCGTGCAAGCCACCCAGGAACCGGCGCCTGCCCCGGTGGTGGACGACAAGCCCGCTCTGCCCTCACAAAAACCGAAGCCAGCGGCACAGCCATCCGTGGACGTGGAAAAACCGACCACGCCACAGCTGGCGCCACAGCAGATCAAGCCCGTTGATCCCTCGGTGCTTGAAGGCCTACGGGCGTTTCGTGGCGACCAGGCCAAGGCAGGCAAGTCCAGCCCCTGGATGTTCAACATCGAAGTGATTGACGGGGAAACCGTGCTCACCGCCATCGTCAACAAAAAGCACGAATTCAAAATCGTTTGCCAAAGCCTCGACCTTCAGACCGGCAAGGGCACGCTCAACGCAATAGGCAAGGTGAAAATCTCCGGCGACTCGATCAACGGCCAGTGCGAACGCCTCGCCATCGGACTGCAAGAAGACCGGCTGGTCCTCGAGGGCGCAGCCCAGGTCCGCATTCAGCGGATCACCACCAACGTCAGCGACAGCAATCCCGCTCGCTTTGAACTCAAGGGCGAAAAGCTGGACCTGCGCATCAGCCAGCTGCAAAAAGAACAACTGCTGCAAACCGGCTGGCGGCCCGGGACCAGCAGCCGTGACGCGACCATCCGCACCGCCTCGCTCAAGGTCCAGGGCACGCAGCGCTGGAGCCAGTACGGCACGCTGCGCCGCGCCAATTTTCAACTGGGCGGTGAGACGGTCTGGCAACTGGGCACTATCAACCTGGTAGCCCGCGACGGCGGTACGCTGGCGCAGTATGAAGGCCAGCGCATCAGCGTTCTGGGCACGGCCGAGCAAATCGGCGGCCGCGATGTGGTGCGCGTGACCCACATCGCCTTGCCGTGAGCGATTTTGCCTACAATGAAAACCGCGGGCGACGCACGACGCGCCCGCGGTTTTTTTGTTGTCCTTCTTCGTTTAGCGCCCGCCTGGCGCCGTGCGAACGCTAAACGATCTCAGCCGGGAGTCGCACCATCGACCTCTTCCGCCAGGCTCACGAAGCCAACCTGAAAAAAGCCCAACCGCTCGCCGCACGGATGAGGCCGCGCACCCTTGACGAGTTCGCCGGGCAGGAGCATTTTCTGGGCGAGGGCAAATTGCTGCGCCGGCTCTTGCAGGCGGATCGGCTCAGCTCGGTCCTCTTTTACGGTCCGCCTGGCTGTGGCAAGACCGCGCTGGCGCATGTGATCGCCCAGCACACGCAATGCATCTTTCGACAGGTCAACGCCGTCGCGGTCGGCATCAAGGAGGTGCGCGAGTTGCTCGAAGAGGCTCGCGCCGAACTCGCCGATTCGGGCCGGCGCACCATTCTGTTCGTCGACGAGTTGCACCGCTTCAACCGCGCCCAGCAAGACGTATTGCTGCCCGACGTCGAAGAGGGGCGCGTCATCCTGATCGGCGCGACCACGCAGAACCCATTCTTCGCCATCAATTCACCCCTTCTGTCGCGCAGCCAGATCTTCACGTTTCAACCGCTGACGAATGAGCAAATCAAAATGCTCCTCGTGCGCGCGCTGGGCGACAAGGAACGGGGCCTGGGCAACAAACCCATCCGCGCGGCCGACGACGCCCTCGATTTCCTGGCCGAGATTTGCGACGGCGACGCCCGCCGCGCGTTGACCGCGCTGGAGGTCGGCGTGCTGTCCCTCGAACACCAGCCCGGAGCGCAAGCGACGGGGCCGGCGAACCCCGTCGCTTGCGCTCCGGGCTGGTGTACCTTTACGCTCGAAGTCGCACGCGATTCGATTCAGCGCAAGTCGATGGATTTCGATCCGACCGGGGACGCTCATTACGATGTTGCCAGCGCCTTCATCAAGAGCATGCGCGGCAGCGATCCAGATGCGGCGATCTACTGGCTGGCGCGGATGCTCGAATCGGGCGAGGACCCGCGTTTCATTGCCCGGCGCATCGTCATCTGTGCCTCGGAGGACGTGGGCAACGCCGACCCGCGGGCGCTGATGGTCGCGGCGGCGGCGCTGCAAGCGACCGAATTCGTTGGCCTGCCCGAATGCCAGCTCGCCCTGGCCCAGGCCGTCACCTATATCGCGACCGCGGCGAAATCCAACGCCGTGACACTCGCCATCGGCAAGGCCCGCGCTGACGTGAAGAACGGCCGCACGCTGGCCGTGCCGGCTCACCTTCGGGATAGCCACTACGAGGGTGCGAAAGAACTCGGTCACGGCAAGGAGTACAAGTACGCCCACAACTTCGAGGGCGGATGGGTTGATCAGGCTTATCTGCCTGAAGAAAAACTGTACTACGAACCGACCGACCGCGGCTACGAAGCGGAGATCAAGAAACGGCTGAACGCCTTGCGGTCAAAAAGGACGGAGTAAGGAG
Source organism: Planctomycetota bacterium (assembly GCA_016191165.1). Taxonomy (GTDB): domain Bacteria; phylum Planctomycetota; class Planctomycetia; order Gemmatales; family Gemmataceae; genus SIAQ01. Next base: position 5,728 of record JACPPF010000084.1, on the reverse strand, counting down.
CCGCGCGAAAATAATCGCTCGATTTGAGAATCGATACGAGCCGCAAGGGAGCGGTCTGGACAAACCGCTTCCTTACGGTCGCGGCTCGGGAGCGGTCTTGCAGGTAAAAACACCTATCGTGTTTTTTCTTTCCCGGAAGAAGGTGTGGCTGTGCGAGCCCGGCTTACCATGGCAAACACCAGTTCGATCAAGCCGAGCAACATGCCGAAGAACAGAACCAGAATGAGCAACGCGTAAATCAACCCCACCCAGGTCTGCCCCTGGCGCACGGCCGACATCAGGCTGGCGTGCTCGTCGCTCCAGGCCAGCCGCGACGTGTCGCGCGGCGTCATCGTGACGGGCGGCGGATTCAGCTTTTCAAACGCGTCGGAGCGCGTCCAACGATCCAGGGCCCGCTGATTCCGGGCCAACACCGTCCACTCCGAACTGAAAAGCAAGGGTTCGACCTCATCGGGGCGAGCGGAATATTGCAGGGGCCGGCTCACCACGCGCAGCTTCTTCGCCACGCTTTCCAGCACGCGATTGAGATCGACATAGCGGTTCGACGTGTGAAAGCAGACCACGCCGTCGGGCGCCAGGTTCTGAAAGTAAACGGCCACCGCTTCCTGCGTGAGAAGGTGTACCGGCACGGCATCGGAGTTGAACGCGTCGACAAAGATCACGTGATAGAATTGCTCGCGCCTTGGCTTCGTCAAGCTGCGCCGCCCGTCGCCGGGGACCAGCGTCGCCTGTACGCCGCGCTTCTTGGCGGATTGAAAATAGTGAAACGTCGGCCTTTCCCCCTCGGAAAGGCGAATGATCGCCGGGTCGAGCTCATAGGCGTCCACCCATTGATAGGGATGTGCATAAGTGAAAAGCGTCCCCGTCCCCAGGCCGACGCAGGCGAACGGCGGCTCGGACCAACCACCGGCGATGGGTGCCATTGGCAGCGACGCAATTCCCAGCGGCGCCGACAAACCAACCAGCGAAGCGGCGATGCGGGCGTCATCCTTGGCATTGTCTCGATTGCGCTGAAGCCACACATCCGGTCCACCTTGCCGTAGATTGAACGCCGGGAGTGGGAACCACTCCAAATTGCGCATGACCCGACCGACCGGACCTTTGCGGTGGTAATAGGTCGTCGGGTAGCGCAACATTTCCACCGGCTCGGTGATACAGGAGCCATGGTGCGTGGTCGCGTGCATCAGCCGGCGTTCAGTGAGCGACTTCGGAAGAGGGTCCTCCGGATCGTTGCCCCGGACGCGCACGGAGAGGACATCCTGCCGGACGTTCACCAGACCGAACGGCGTGCGCTCGCGCACCAGCGTCAAGCCAGACCGGTCGCGATCGAAGCCGATCCAGCTCAGAAGAACAATGGACGACAAAGCCAGCCCGAAACGCAAGGGCCGCAGGATCAAAAAAACGGCCGCGACCAGGGCCAGGATCAAGGCCAAGTCACCGAACAGTCCCACGAGGTCGCGCAGCGCCACGGGGCCGACGCGGAAAAGCTGGTTATTCTCAAGCTCAGCGCGCCAGACAAACAAGAGGAGCGCGATCAATGCCACGGGCAAAACGAAAGACAGATCGAAAAACAGGGCGATGCGTTTCTTCCAAGCGGTCGTGCTCGCCGGCGCCGGTTGATCTTTCTTGGGGCGAAAAAAGAGCCAGCAGAGCACCCAATCGGTCAAGCCATGCGGAATCCAGTTTGCCCGCAGCGAGCAGGCCAGGGCAGCCAGGAAGGAGTATTCGAGGTAGTTGCGCGGAAACAGGATCGGTGCGGCGATAAGCTGGAAGAGGCCGCCGCACACGCCGCCCAGGCCCATCCAGGCGTAATAGCCCGTCAGCGCCGGGGCCGCGGGGCGATCCCGCGCCAGCGCTTCCAGGCAAACGCGCACGCTCAGGTAATACCCCGCCAGGCAAAAAAGAATGAAGAGCGGATCGACCGTGGAGCGCTGAAATAGATTGGCCTGCGAGAAAACCAGCGCAAGCGCGAACAACGGCTGCAAGACCCAGACCCACGTCGACGGCGCCAGGGCCAGCGCGGCCAGGAAGATCGCCACCGCCGCGGCCAGGAATCCCTGTGCGTCGGCGTTGCCCGGGCGGTTCAAGGTCACGGCCACGGCCAGCAGGGCGACACCGATCAAGAACGCGATGCCGTAGAACACGTGCAGGGTGATCTTCACCGCCAGCGGCCCCTGCTCCAGGGGCGCGAACCGTCCAAACGCCTGGGTAAACGCGAGAAGGTAGAGTGCCAGCGGCACCGCCCACAGGATCGGCGCGGGCGCGACATCGAGCGTGAGGTAATCCGTCACCGCCAGCAGCAGGCCGACCGGAAGCGCCGAAGCGACAAACCAGGCGAAGCGCCGCGGCCAGGTCGCGGGGCCCCGCCCAATTAGCTTCGGAACGACCGGGGCGTCCGGGTCGCTCGGCTTCGCCGCGGGCTCCAGTTCGTGACTGCGCGGCGACCGCCAGGCAACCAGGGCCGTCAAGAACAAAAGCATCGCCAGCGCAAGTGCCGCCAATTTCCACGACAGCCATTGCGCATACAGGGGCGCCGCCGGCTCGATCAACAGCACATAAATCACCAGTCCGGACAGGGCGCCCAGATTGCTGGCCACGAACAGAAAATACGGATCGGATGATTTCGGATGGTCCAGATGCGCAAACCAGCGCTGCACCAGCGGACTTACGGCCGACAGCGCGAAGAACGGCGCTCCGACGACGACAAACAACAAACAAAACGTCGTCACGATCGGCCAGCTCTCCAGCGATTCCAGGCGCGGCGCCACGGCGAGCAACATGCCGTCGCCGAACACGCCCACGAAGGACAGGATGATCGCGCTCAGCAACAGCACAAGGTGAATGAGGGGTTGCCAGCGCAGACCACGGAAACGATGGGCCAGATCGGCATAGACGTACCCCGCCAGCAACGTCGCCTGGAAAAACACCAGGCACGCGCTCCACGCCAGCGGCGTTCCTCCCAGGTGAGGCAGCAACGTTCGACCCACCATCGGCTGGACGACGAACAAAAGCGCCGCACTGAGAAACAACGCGCATCCGAACAGCAATGGCGCCCACATCACAGCGAACGCGGACATGATAACCCTCGCGGAAAATCCCCAGCATTCTGTACGGGCAGGATAGTCGATTTTTCGCTACTTGCAACTCGCAACTTGCAACTCGCCGCCCGGATGTTAAAACACTCTGAGGCAAGCGTCGATTCTCCGCCGGGGGCAACGGTCATGGCTCGTTTCTGGATCGTGTTCGTCATTAGCGTTTTTCTCGTCCACGCCGCGCCGCCGGCGCATGCCCAAACACCGGCGTCCTATATCCGCGACAACTACACGCGCAGCACCCATAAAATCAAAATGCGCGACGGCATTCACCTCTACACCATCGTTTACGCACCCAAGGACAAATCGCAAAAATTCCCCATCATCATGACGCGCACGCCCTACAGCATCCCACCCTATGAAGAGGACAAACACCGTTTCTCTCTGGGCCCCAACCGATACTTTGCCAAGGAGGGGTACATCTTCGTTTACCAGGACGTGCGCGGCCGATACATGTCAGAGGGCGTCTACCAGAACATGCGGCCCCAGCTTCAGAAGAAGGGGGGCCCGAAGGACATTGACGAAAGCACCGACACCTTCGACAGCATCGACTGGCTTGTCAAAAACGTGCCGAACAACAACGGCAAAGTTGGGCTGTTCGGCATCTCCTACCCGGGCTTTTACACGGCCGCCGGCATGGTGAACGCGCACCCGGCCTTGAAGGCGGCCTCGCCGCAAGCGCCGATCGCCGACTGGTTTTTCGACGACTTTTTCCACCACGGCGCGTTCTTTCTGTCCCATGCCTTTCCATTCTTCGATCGCTTCGGCGATCCGCGCGGGCCGGTGCTACAGACGAAACGCAAAACCGCGCCGAATTACGGAACCGTGGACGGCTATCGCTTCTTCCTCGACATCGGCCCCTTGAAGAATGTCAACCCGAAGCACTACAAGAACCAGATCACCTTCTGGAATGAGATGATGGAGCATCCGACCTACGACAAGTTCTGGAAGGAACGTAACCTTCTGCCCCATCTGAAAAATGTCGCCCCTGCCGTGATGACGGTCGGCGGCTGGTTCGATGCCGAGGACCTGTATGGCATCTTCAACACGTATCAGGCCGTCGAAAAGCAGAACCCCGGCATCTTCAACGTGCTGGTGATTGGTCCGTGGGCCCACGGCGCCTGGTCGCGGTCTGACGCCACGAGCCTGGGGCACATCAACTTCGGCTCCAATACGGCTGAATTCTATCAGAAGAATATCGAACTCCCGTTTTTCAACCACCATCTCAAGGCCAAGTGCCAGCACAAGTTGCCCGAGGCCTATGTCTTCGAGACGGGCAAGAATCAATGGCGCCAGTTCGACCATTGGCCGCCACGCAACGTCATGCCGATGAGTTTTTTCTTCGCCCCGAAGGGCCGACTGACAACGCAGGCCCCCAAGGAAAAGGAGGCGTTTGACAGCTACCTCAGCGATCCGAACAAGCCCGTGCCCACGACGGAACGCATCGCCTTCGGCATGCCGCAGGAGTACATGACCGACGACATGCGTTTCGCCTCCGCCCGGCCCGATGTCTTGACCTACCAGACCGCGCCGCTTGGTCGCGACGTGACGCTGGCTGGCCCGATCAACGCGGAGATTCACGTCGCCACCACCGGCACCGATTCCGACTGGATCGTCAAGGTCATCGATGTCTTCCCCGACGGCTACACGAAAAACGCGCTCGGCAAGCCGATGGGCGGCTATCAGATGCACGTCCGCAGCGAGGTCATTCGCGGGCGCTATCGCAACAGCTTCTCGAAGCCCGAACCCTTCCTGCCGAATGAGCCCGTGAAAATCAAACTGACCTTGCAGGACGTGCTGCACACGTTCAAGAAGGGGCATCGCATCATGGTGCAGGTTCACAGCACCTGGTTCCCGCTGGTCGATCGCAATCCGCAGAAATATGTGCCCAACATCTTCTTCGCCAACGACGCCGACTTCACGGTCGCGACCCAGCGCGTGTACCGGACGCCGGACCGGGCGAGCCGCATTCGCGTTGGAATCTTGCCTACCCCCAAAGCCCCCAGGTGAGCGCATCGAACCTGGGGGATACCCTAAAAAAAGGAAACCGAAATGTCCGACGAAAAGCTCATCATCCGTTGTCGCGAGAACGGCCCTCTGGTTTTGCCCGCGAAATTCCAGATCGTCGATCACCTTGGCAACGCATTCTTGTTGCCGGAAGGCAAGGAGAACGTCGCGCTGTGCCGCTGCGGAGCGTCGAAGAACAAGCCGTTTTGTGACGGTTCTCACAAGGCGTACAGCTTCCAGGCCGCGGAGACGGCGCCTGCGCCGCCGCCAGCGTCGTGAATTTGCCTTGATTGGTGCGCGAACCTTTTTTGGGTTCGCGCATCCTATTCAACAACGGACATCATTCTTCCCATCGCCGGATGGCGAAAGGCGTGATATGCTGGTTCCCTTCCACTCCCGTCCCTTCTCATCGCGGCGCAGTTGTCGCGCCCACGGCTCCCGTTGCATCCGATCGTGATTGTTCTGCGCCGAATTGAACAACCAGGCATCAAGTAGCCGTCCAATCTCTGCGCAGCATATACGGCCACGGGCGTCTCGGACGGTCGCGGAGTGATCTTTTGGGGCTCGGGGGAATTTGGCGTCGATGCGTTAGCCGTCGGGGCTGGGGATGAGCTTGTCGAGAATTGGTT
>JACPPF010000082.1 GCA_016191165.1 Planctomycetota bacterium | reverse complement strand
GGCGCTCATGGGCTGTGTGATCGACAAAGACGCGCCACTGGAGTGGCGCGCCCCCGGCGCTAATCAGCAGCTAGGAGATTGGCCGCCGCAGCCTGTTCGCAAGCCCGGGTCTGGGCGATGCGCTCGCGCATGTCGCAGGCGCAGCTGCCGCATTGAGGGCTCTTGCCGCAGGCGCGGAAGACATCGGCGGGACGGCGGGCGCCCGCCCGGACGGCGGCGTCGACTTCGCGTTCACGAATGGCTTGGCAGATGCAGATGAACATGCCCTTGCGCCGCGGTCCCCATGCAGATGCGACTTACTCGCACATGCAAAGATAAAGGTTGGTCAGGGGCCGGTCAAGCAGGGGCTAAAACCCTGGCAACACATACTTTTCCAGCTTCGCCCGCAGGTCACCATCGATCGGATGGGGCGTCTTGCCCCTGAGTCGGACGACCGTCATTTCGGCCGCGGCGATGCAGGTGCCGTCCTTGAAGGCGGCCGAGCCCACGGTGAGCGAGCTGGTGCCGATCTTCACCACGCCGGTGCCGAGCTCGACCTGGCCCGGCCAGTGCGATTCGGCCAGGAAGCTCACCGTCATGCCGGCCGAGATGCCGCGCGTGCCGTCCGTGTTCTTCGCCAGGCCCATGTCGCGCATGAAGGTGAGGCGCGCGGTTTCGAGATAGGCGCAGATCGCCACGTTGTTGACGTGCCCGGCGGCGTCCTGGTCGGAGAAGCGCACCGTGTCGGTGCACCAGTGCGGGTAGATCGAGCGATCCTGCAGTCGTTTGTCGCGTGACATTGGAAATCAATCACTTAGGCAATTGCGAGTTGGAACATACCTTGAACAATATCGCGCGTTGACCCCAAAATGTCCCCAATCAGATTTTGAACGCCGACACCGCCGCGTTGATCGCCTCAGCGCTCTTGTCATCGCGCTTCTGGAACAAGTGGGAGTAGACGCGGAGCGTGATCGACGGATCGGCATGGCCTAGCCGCTTGCTGATCCGCACCACGTCAAGCCCGGCATCAATCAACATGCTGGCGTGAGTGTGCCGCAGCGCATGAAAGGTGACACCGGGTAGGCCGATTGCCTGTGCCACGTCCGCCCATCCGCTCGACAAGTTCGTTGGCCGGGGAAGGCCGCCGTCGAGGGCTGGGAATACGAGCGCGTCATCGTCGAGCTTGCCGAGCCCTAGCGCCATACGCTGCTCCAACTGTTCCCGACGAAGCTCCCGCAAGACGTTCACAACAATATCAGGCAGAGAAATGTCGCGCCGGCCGGCTTTGGTCTTGGTGGTGTCCTTGACCCTGACACCGGCCTTGGTTTCCTCCAGCGCTTCGCGCACGCGGATTTCCTTGGCGTCTAGATCAACGTTGGCCCAGCGAAGCGCCAGAAGCTCGCCCCGTCGCAGGCCAGTGAACAGCGCAGTCACTGCCCTGTGGTAGATCGCATGCCCCCGCAGCTTGGTCAGCACGTCATTGATCTTATCTGCGGCGATGATCTCAACCTCATCGGCGGCCACGCGCGGGGCCGTTTGCCCCTCTCTCCCTGTCACGTTGCGCGTGACCAAATCGTGCCGAACGGCATCGTTTAGAGCTTTGCCCAGGACACGGTGAGCGCTGGTGATAGTGCGCGCGCTGATACCGCTCTTGCCATCTTTTCGGCCCTCCGTCCGCAGGGTCGAATGCCACTGCTCAATGTCGATTGGCTTTAGCTTCTGCACCAGCTTCGTGCCGATATGCGGGACGATCTGGTTCTCTATCAAGTGGCTGTAGCGTTCATGGGTGTTGGGCGAGATCGCATTGGACGCCTTCCACTCTGCCAGACGCTCGCGAACATGCTCGGCAACTGTGAGCTTCGATGGCGCGACGTGCTGGCCATCGTCGGCACTCTTAAGCTTTGCTCGTAGCTCGCGCCGGGCATCGGCATAGGTGCCGCGCACGGTGATCTCGTGCCGCTTGCCATTGACGCGCCAGCGCACTTGATAGCTGCCCGGACTGCGCTCGCGGATACTACCGTCGCCGTATCTGGTCTTAGCCATTGCCCCCTCCTGTCGGTTGCCCCGCGCGCCGCAGCTCCATATGTGCATAGGCCCGGCCAAGGGCTACGGGATCGTTGAGGCCGAGCGCGCGTCCCGCGCCTGTTGGCGCTTTCACTTCCCCCTCCGGCTTCGCCACGTCTAGCAAGTGGAGGATGGCCGCCCGGAACGCCTCGAATGCGAAGGGGTCGGAGTGCCATGGCCCGTCGCTGTCGAGCTGGATCAAGCCTGCCATGTCAGTGATCAGGGCTTGCAGCTCGGTGAGTTTGGGGTCATGCGCGGCGTCGGCCTCACGCTCGAATGATGCTTCTAGGCGTCGGCGGATTTCCTCGCCCATGCCGCGCTCGCCGCCAATCTTGCCCAACTTCCTATGCAGCTCGCGAGGCAGCCGAAGCGCGGTTTGGTGCATGTCGCCTTGTTTGCGGGCCATTTCGTTTTCCTTGGTGGTGTTGTTATCAACCCCAACTACGCCCCATATTAACGACAGGACGACACCATTTGCAATAGCGCTTTTGCCGGCGTGTCAGCCGAACGGCATCGGCGAGGAGACGCTTGCTCCGATAATGCCTTGATAAATATCTCTATTTCTGGCTATTGAATGAAAATTGCGTGAACGGGGTATATATGGGGTTGAATTGTACCTCGCCACTCGCTATTCTTAGCTCGTACTAGTTATCACCGACGACATGGAGGTGGGCCTATGTCCCTACAAAATCACACCCTCACGGTCGAACAGGCAGCCGCGATCATCGGCATATCGAGAGGCACCGCCTACGAAGCGGCCCGAAAAGGCGACCTGCCAGTGGTCAGGTTTGGCAGGCGGCTTGTGGTGCCGGCCGCGAAGCTGGCGGCGCTTCTAGGCGTGGATACGATGGAGCTGGCGTCGAGGGCCGCTGCTCTGGCGAACGACAATAGCGAGCCCTCCAATGCCCGCGCTGCGTAGCGCACTCGCCGCGATAAGCGAGCTGGATTGGAGCGGGCGCCGATCTGCATTCGAGCAGCTAGCAACACTGCTGATCGAGCAGCGGCCGGCTGACTGGTCGAGTGAAGATGCTGCGAACGCTCTTTGTGGAAGCGTGCGCGCTGCGCTCGGTCACGTCATTCGGACAAATAGTAGGGAGCGGCTATGAAGCGGCATCCCTACACCCGTGCGCGAGCCGCAATCGCTGACCTGTCGTTGCTCGGCCGGGTGCAGCTTTTCCATGAGTTGACGCGCGAAATCCTCTCGTGCCCACCGGCTGATTGGATAGACAGCGCAAGCAAATTTCCGTCACGGCAGGAAGCGGCGGCTGCATTGATCCGGGCCGTCGCCAGCATCGCGGGGGAGAGGGACCATGCCTGACAGCATCACCAACGCGCTTGATCCGATCACGACGGAATACTTTGGCGCCGGGCCACTCCATGCCGCAGCGCTCGACTATTCCGCGAAGCTGCCCGTGTTTCCATGCAACGCGGACAAGACGCCAGCGTGCGAGCGTGGCTACCTAGCCGCAACGACGGATCGAACCAAGATCAGCGAATGGTGGTCTGAGGCAGAATACAACATCGGCGTGCCAACTGGCGCGGCCTCGGGCTGGATCGTGCTCGACGTTGATCCGGGCGGACAGGAAGCCCTCAAAGCGCTGGAAGCTGAGCACGGCGACCTGCCGGAAACGCGAGTTGTGCAGACTCCACGCGGAGGCTTCCACGTCTATCTGCAATACGATCCAGCGAAACCAATCCGCAATTCGCAATCGAAGCTCGGCCCTCATATCGACGTGAGAGGAGACGGGGGTTACGTCCTCGCGCCGCCCAGTGTTGGTCAGAACGGGCAGCAGTACGCCGTGCTGTTAGATCATGCAGTCGCCCCTTGTCCAAGTTGGATTTATGAATTGCTCGCGGCCAAAGAAACGCCGCCGCGCGAGGCCCTAGCGAGTGTAGAACTTGACCGTAATATCGCCGTCGAGACATTCCGCAGCCGCATCAAAACGGACATTGCGCAGAACGGACCACCACTCGACGGGCATGGCTCCGATGATCGTACTTACCGCATCATTGGAATTGGCCGCGACCTTGGCCTGAGTGACGAGAAGATCGGTGATGCGCTGCAAGACCTTTGGGCATCGCATTTCGACCGCACTTGGATAGATACCAAGATCGCCAACGCTGCGAAATATGCGCAGAACGAAATCGGCTGCGATGCGCCGCGTACCGCCGAAGAAACGTTCGGCGCTGCAATCGAAAAACTTGGCTTGAACAAGCCCGCGAACGATGACGCGCCGACCATTGTCGAGCAACCGAAGCCCACTCCCTACAGCGAAGTGCTCGCGCGTGTCGTGCCCCCGGTACGTGAGCTGATACCCGGCTTGCTCGAAAAGGGGGTGCCCACATTCCTGTCAGCGCCGGGCGGCTCGCACAAGTCGCGCTTGCTGCAGCAGTGGGGTCTCTGCCTCGACGCTGGCGCGAAGATTTGGGACCGCACCGTCGAGCGCGCCAAGTTTGTCTGCCTCTCCTACGAGGATCACGGCAATGAAATCGCCCGACGTGCGCAGACCATCGCTCGACGTTTCAACCTGCCGACGAACAGCGCCGCTGAATTGTGGGATTTAGCCGGAAGTGACCTGCCTATTGCCGTCGCGACGGAAGCCGGCAAAGTCACGCTAACCGATTTCGGCCGACAAATGCACGAGCACTTGCGCAGCATTGCTGGTCACAAGTTCGTCGGCATCGACAGTTGCTATAACGCGCTCCGCTTCGAGGGCAAGGCGAAGATCAATGAGGGCAGCGTCATGGCCGCCATCGGCCTGCTGCAGCGCCTTTGTATTGAGTGCGACTGCACAATTCTAGTCCTGTGGCATCCGTCGCAGTCGGGGCAGGAGAGGGGCGATGCCTCGGGCTGGAGTGTGGCTTGGCACAATGCGCCGCGCGCTCGACTGAGCCTCACGGCCGTCAAGGACACTGATGACGCTTTCGACTTGAAGGTTGAGAAGCGCAACCACGGCCCCAAGGGCAAGCCGATCACGCTCTATTTCAGCGCTGGCGTTCTGGTGCCTCACACCGAGATCGACACGGCGCAAATGACCGGCCGGCTGCTCGACGCTTGTGTCCAGGTCGCGACCGATGCGGCGGCCAAGAACACGCCCATTCAGCGTCAGCGGCGGTGCGAGCAGTGGCAAATTGAGAAGGTCGCGGCCGTGGTCGGCTACGCGCCAACGGATCGCATCATCAAAGAACAGCTCGCCCACGCCATCACCCAGGGCCGGCTTGAATACCGCTTGCAGGCTCCGAGGCGTCACCCCGCCGGCTACTTCCCGACGGCTACATTGGCCGACGTGTCGAGCACACCCGGCGGTGAAGGGGGGACAGCATGATTAGTGTAGTTAGCGCCGTCGCCCCTTCGGCCGGCTCCCGCGCGAGCGGGGTACGTCCTACTAGATGTAGGCATGAACCGGTGCATGAACCGGGCATGAACCGCGCATCAACCGAGGCATGGACCGCGCATGAACCGAGCATGAACCGGTGTGTGCACACCCCCTTATACCCCCACGGGCTTCGCCCTCGCTGGGATGCTCGGGCTCGCCCTATTGGTAGATCGCTCCCCAACCTATTGGCTGGAGGTTTCTCCTGCCGTTTTTATTCGCCGGCTTCGTTCCCCGGCGATGCGCCGAGCGCTGGTCCAGCACCTCTCCCAGCGCCTTGGCCGCCCGTCGAGCTGGTTTCACTCCGGCCGGCTCGACGGGCTCCCTTTCGCAACCTCGAACCCCTCTAGGTGACTCATGAGTATTTTCAGCAAGTTGACTGCTAGGCCGAAGGGCCAGCCCAACGCAAATCCGCTCGCGCTCGAACGTCGAGCCCGTGCTGCCCAGGACCATTTGGCCGAGCTGGAACGCCAGCACGGCATGGCTGCCCTGACTTGGGCCGAGACCGGCAACAGCGCCGAGCTAGACCGGCTCGACGCAGAGATCACGGCCGAGCGTAAGGCCGTGGCTGCTCTGACGGCTGCGGTGAAGGCCGCCCAGGAGAAGGCCGCAGCCGAGCACGCCGAGCGTCAGGCCAGCATGTTCGCGAGCAGGCTTCATGCGGCGGCAATCTATGCGCGGCGGCGCGAGAAGGCTGTCGCAAAAATCCAACAGGGCAGCGAGCTGATGGGTGAGGGCTGGCGGGAACTCCTCACCAGTACAGACAAGATGGTCGCGGCTGCTCCGGCTCCTATGCCAGCTGGTGCGATCACCAGCATTGCCCAGCTCCGTCATGCGGTCGAGCGCGAGCTGTTCCGTGTCAGCGGCGAGGCCGGCGCGCTCAACCGTGGCCGAGCGCTGCCCGGTGCCGATCCGCGCGACGTTGGCAAGATTGGCGATCCCAACGCCATGCCCAAGCTGGCCGACGTGATCCGCGATGCTGACGAGCATGCGTTGGCAACACTGAAGGGCAAGCAGCCGGCCGCATCGGCTCCTGTGGTTGTTCCTGCGGCCTCACAGGAGGCCGTGGAAGCGGACGAGCGCCCCGTGCTGGTCGAGCCACCCGAGGTAGACGAAAGCGCTCTGGTGCCCTTCCAGGCGCCGAACCTCCCGACCGTCAAACTCACTGTGGAGTAGCCGTCATGGCGACGTGTTGGGGTCAGATTTGGGGACACCGCTCGACGGCAAACTGCCAAGTCGTTGAAACGCTTGGCGCTTTCGCTGTCGGCGCACCGGTTGTCGGCAGCGGTGCCCGCTCGAATTGGGCTCCTAATGATGTTCTGCTCGGCTCGGATCGCAGCGTCATGCTGCATCATGCTCGACCCTCGCGCCTGCACTTCGATCCGCCGTCGCCGCATCACCGTTGGTCTGCTGACGTGCTGGCGCGATTGCGCGTCGGCCCCAAAAGACCGGGGTGGGGTGCCGGCACCCCCGGCTTTCCTCGCGCTCATATAAATTTCCCCATCCGCTCACACACGAGCCTCACCAGGAACCTACCTTAATCCCCGATCAATCACAGGAGACGGACCATGCTCGACCAAGTAGAGCGGTCGCGCATCGCGCGCGAAGTCGCCATAGCAGAGCAGCCGGGCGGTATGCTCGACGACTACAACAGGAAGTCGCTGCGGCAAGCCCAAGATGAAATTGCCGGCGCGAAGCTACTGGCGGAAGCAAGACACGAGCGCCGCGTGCTCGGCATCTGTGATGATAGCGCCAAGTGGGTCCGCGAAAGCCGCGCCCTCGCAAATCAGGAGATCGCCATGGCTCGCTCCAAAGCCATGGCTGCACACGAGCAGCGCGTTTGCGACGCTCGCGCCACACTGGAAAGGAAGTGACCTATGAGTAACGAGACAGAACAGGCTGTGCGCAGCGCGTTTGTCGCTGGCACCAGCACCGTCAGCGATGCCACTGCGCAGACGTTCCGTGACCAGCTCGCCGCTCGCGGAGTGCCCGCTGACCAAATTGACGCCACCTTGCGCGCTCACGGTTACGGCCAGCAGGCGGGCCAGAGCAACGCGCCGGCCCCGAAGGCCGCACCTATGAGACCGGACATTGATCCGGCGACCGGTGTTCGGGGGCTCACCAGCGAAGAGACCTTGAAGGCGGCCGACACGCTCAGGAAATTCTGGACCGGCTCGCCCGAGGCACTGGAGGCTGCGCTTGAACGGGCCGGCGTGCCGAGAGTGGATGCACCAGCCGACACGCGGACAGAAGCGCAGAAGGAATTTGACGCATCGAGCTTGGCCCCGCCCGTCGATCCTAGCTCCTACAATCTCAACGGCATTTGGCTACAGCGTTCGCCGGAAACGGTCACTGACATGGCCAAGTTTGACGGCATGTTGCGCCAGTCGCTATCTGCGCTTCGCGTTCCCCAGGCCCTTGGCCAATCCTTCGCGGAGGATTTTCTCGACGCCGCTGCGGCGACGGACGACTTGGCTGAACGAGACGAGGCTGCGCAGCAGCAGTTTCACCTTGAACAAAGATCGCTGTTCGCCAAGGTCACGAAAGTCGGCTGGGCTGAGGCTGCTGCGCAGATGAAACCTTGGCTGGCGACAATGCCCACCAACATTCGCGACTTTCTGAGGGACAGCGGCGGGCTCAACGCGGCACCGGCAATGATCCGGTTGTGGCAGTCCTATCAGCTTGCAACAGCGCGCTCGCGGATGGGAGGAACCAAGCCTCGCTAGCTGGCTGGCTGGCTTCCGCGTCCGGCCCGGCGGCAGTGGCTTCGGCTCGTTCACATATCTGGGTGAACGCATCGCTATCGGGTCGGGTTGAGCGTCGAGGATTGTGATTGCGTGATCGAAGGTCTGTCGGGCGTAGCCATCGCGGTTCTTGCGCGCCTCCGTTAGGCGCTTCATCAACTCGGTGGGCTCCTCCCGTTCCGCGCATCATGGTACTGGTTCGCCGGCTGTACCGTCGCCCCCTGGCAGCGTATCAGGCGTATCACGCGCAGTCGCCCTGTCCCCAATCCTGTCCCCAAACTAGCCGATACAGGGGGTCATAGGACCGGACCGGCCCCGTCAATCGCATCGGGAAAACCCAACAAAACCGGCCCTCGGGACATGCGCGGGCATTCGACGGGATGGGCGACTGTGCATCGGTGCACCAGTGTGGATAGATCGAGCGATCTTGTAGTCGTTTGTCGCGTGACATGGCGCGAGTGTAGCATCCCGCCGCCATGGCACATCCCATCTTCACCGAGGACCACGACCTGATCCGCGCCCAGCTCCGCCGCTTCGTCGAGGAGAAGGTGAAGCCGCACGGGCCGACATGGGAGGAAGCAGGCTTCGTGCCGCGCGAGGTGCTGCGCGAGATGGGCGAACTCGGCTTCTTCTCGCTGCGCGTGCCCGAGGCGATGGGCGGGGCAGGCCTCGATGCGCGCGCCTCGGTCGTGCTGGCCGAGGAGGTCGGCCGCTCGACGCACGGCGGCTTTGCCATCACCGTGCTGGTCCACACCGACATGGCAAGCCCGCATCTCGTGCGCTTCGGCACCAAGCGCCAGCTCGAGAAGTACCTGCCGGGCGTCATGGCGGGAAAGACCATCACCGCGGTCGGCGTCACCGAGCCCGCCGCCGGCTCGGATGTCGCGGGCATCCGCACCCGCGCCGTGCGCGACGGCAACGACTATGTGTTGAACGGCACCAAGATGTTCATCACCAACGGCGTGCATGGCGATCTCTACTTCATCGCCGCCCGCAGCGATCCCGAGGCCAAGGGCAGCCGCGCCATCACCATGTTCATCGTCGAGAAGGGCACGCCGGGCTTCAAGGTCGGCCGCGCCCTCGACAAGACCGGCTGGCGCTCCTCGGACACCGCCGAGCTGATCTTCGAGGATTGCCGCGTGCCGGCCGAGAACGTGCTGGGCGAGCCCAACCGCGGCTTCTACTCCATCATGGCCAACTTCCAGACCGAGCGCCTGGTGATCGGCGCCATGGCCATGGCCGAGGCGCGCGAGGCGATCCGGCTCACCTACGATCACGTCAGCCAGCGCACCGCCTTCGGCAAGCCGTTGTGGGACAAGCAGGCG
>JACPPF010000081.1 GCA_016191165.1 Planctomycetota bacterium | reverse complement strand
TTATCGAACTTCTCAGCCGAACCGGCTGACACTCGCAATGCCACTCTTGCCGTACAATCTCCTGTGCCGCGTCCTCTTGCTCGCCGGTGATTTTGTCGCTGAGCCCGCTTGAGTTACGGCCTGAAATCTGCGAAACTCGAAGTAAGGTCTCCCTCCCATTATACTCAAGCGTATAACGACACCGAACGAGATATCGCCGTGTCCAGCGTTCCCAAGATTCTATTGACGCCGCAAGAATACCTGGCCCGCGAACGCAAAGCCGAATTCAAGAGTGAATTCTCCCGCGGCAGGATATTCGCGATGGCCGGCGCGTGCTGGGAGCACACGCTCGTCAAGGACAACACCGCGCGGGCGGTGGGTAATCACCTCGACGATGGCCCTTGCCGCGTCTTGACAAGTGATTTGCGCGTCAAGGTCGATGCGATCGGCCTCTACACTTATCCCGACGGCATCAACGTTTGCGACAAAACCAAGTTTGAAGACAAGCGGTTCGACACCCTGCTCAATCCCCTTTGCCTGATGGAAGTGCTATCAGATTCCACGGAGAAATACGACCGCGGCGCGAAGTTCAAGCACTATGGGCAAGTGGCCTCGCTGCAAGAATACGTCCTGATCGCCCAGGACGAAGCCCATGTCGAGAGCCACGTTCGCCAGTCCAATGGCGACTGGTTGATGACCGAGTTCCGCGGATTGCAGCCGACGCTCGCCTTGACCAGCGTTTCCGTCAGGATCACCCTGGCCGACATTTATCGCCGCTTGGCGGTGCCTGAAAACCCAAAGCCGTGACCGGCGCGATGCTCGGATGGCGTGAACGGCGGCGTTGCAGCCAAACTACCCACCTGATACGATATCCACCATGAACACTCCCTCCTGCCCCGGCCCGCGTCTGTCGCGCCGGCAAATGCTGCAAGTCGGCAGCGCCGGTCTTCTTGGCCTGAACTTGCCGAAATTGTTGCGCGCCCAGTCAGCGCGCCGCGATGATGAGCATCCGCCCACGGCCGATCACCTGATCGTCATCTTCCTCAACGGCGGTCCGAGCCATCTGGATATGTGGGACATGAAGCCGGCCGCCCCGGTCGAAATCCGGGGCGAGTTTCGGCCCATTTCGACGAGTGTGCCGGGCGTGCAGTTTTCCGAGCACATCCCGCGCCTCGCGTGCCAGATGCATCGCTCGACCGTTGTGCGTTCCATGCATCACAGCGTCAACAACGCGCACGCCGCGGCGGTTTACGCGGGGCTCACCGGGCATGATCGCGGCGAGATCGGCGGCGGGGCGCGGCCCACGGATTACCCGGCCCTCGGCAGCGTTGCCGGCATGGTAAGGCCCGTCGGCAGCGGACTGTTGCCCTACGTGTCGTTGCCGTTCATCACCAAGGAAGGCGCCGGCGGCCCGCCGCAGCCGGGCTTCACAGGCGGCTGGCTGGGGAGCAATCACGACCCGCTGTTCGTATTGCGCGATCCCAATAACGCAGCATTCGCCATGCCCGAACTGGGCCTTGGCGCCGACATCAACCAGCGCCGTCTCGATCAACGCCGCGGCCTGTCCGCCTCGCTGGGCTCGTTCGCGCAAGGCCCTGCACTGCGCGATATGGACAACTTCCAGACGCGGGCCTTTGACCTCTTGACCTCGCCCGCCACTCAGCGAGCCTTCCGCATCGATCGGGAGCCGGGGCAACTGCGCGACGGCTATGGCCGGAATATCTATGGCCAGAGCGTGCTGCTCGCCCGGCGTCTTATCGAGGCGGGCACGCGCGTCGTCACCGTGTCGTGGGCGCCGGACGCCAACGCGACCTGGGACACGCATGGAAACAACTTCAACAAGCTGCGCAATGAACTGTTGCCCCAGCTCGACCGCGCCGTCGGCACGCTGATCGCCGATCTCGACATGCGCGGGATGTTGGAGCGCACGCTCGTCGCGGTCATGGGCGAGTTCGGCCGCACGCCGCGCATCAACAATAACGCCGGCGGGCGCGACCACTGGAACTTCTGCTACTCGCTGATGCTCTCGGGCGGCGGCATCAAGCAGGGCTACATCCACGGCGCCAGCGACCGCATCGGCGGCCGGCCAAGCCTGAATCCGCTCACGCCGGCCGACATCATCGCCACCCTTTACCGCTGCCTCGGCATTCCCGCCGATCTGGAGCTGCGCGATCGCCTCAATCGGCCGTTCACCCTGGTCCCGTGGGGCAACGTGGTCCCGGAGCTACTCGCTTGATTACCCTCGAACGCCGGACGCCCCGATTCGGACGCGCGGTATGGCCACAATCAGAATCGTGAGAAGTGGATCACATCGGTGAAAAGCATCACGACGAGAAGGATTACCAGGAGGAAGCCTAGCCCGCCGCTCGGCCCATAGCCCCACTCCCGAGAGTGACCCCATCTCGGCAAGCCGCCGACGAGTAGAAGTATCAGCACGATGAGAAGCAGAAGCCCCATAAAATACCTTTTGCGGCGAAGCCGCGGTTAGCTACACAGAGCGAAGCAAAAAAAAAGCCGACGTGGTCGAACACCCTGAGGTATTCAACCACGTCGGCTTACTCGTCAACGAGCCTTCCAGCGATGCTGGACTGCTCTTCACCTAGTCGCCCGACAAACTCGCTCTAACTTTCGACGGAGCCAAACTCGATTTGATGCCCCATCGGTAAGAGTATACTACGGACGCGAACCAGAAAGGCAAGTGGACCGCCACAATTCGTTCGATATTATTATTCCGACCTGCCCGGAATCCGGAGAATTCCGTGCGGTCACTGAAAAGAAAAACCCTCCACCCCGGGATCGTCCAGCCTTGTAAACCGCGAGGTCAGCATGAAGACTCAAGGAGAGATCGAAGCCGCCATTTGCCAGGGGATGAGCCGTTTCGAACAGGATTACATGGGCCGCGGACCGAAGAACATCCACGCCCACCTGATCGGCGACCTACTCGTAGTCCGTCTCGAAGGGGTCTTGACGGCGGCCGAGCAGCAACTGGTCAAGTCGCTTCCGTCCGCGAAGGGGCGCGATTTGCTCAAAGAGGTCCGCACGCAGTTGATGGAGGCGGCGCGATCGCTCATGGAGGCGATGGTCCAGGAAGCCACCGGCGTCAAGGTGTTGAGCCTGCACCACGATATCAGTACCGTGACGGGCGAAGAGGTCGTGCTTTTCACTTTGGCGCAGGCGCCTCCCTTCCGCGAAATGAAGAAGAGGTAGGCCAGGTTGCGTGGTGTGAAGACGGCGCCAGGCCGGACAAGGTTTGATATTAGGCGCCAGGCGCGTTATCAGGTCTCGGCTGTATGCAACACAACGGAGTCATGGCCATTCCCTGACATTCCCACTTCTAATTCAATGAACGTGGATTCGATTTCGCGCCGCCACAAGCACGCCATCTGACTCTTTGCTCGCGAAGAGCGCCGACGAATCGCCGAAGCGACCGGGCCTTTTCGTGGAACTGCGACAGGAGCCTGCTGACGATCAGGAATGCGTGCATTCGGCCAAAAACCTACCGCCAAACACGCCGATTTCGTTAACTGATTTCGACTTCAGGTCGCAGCATTTGGATTAGATCGCCGCCAACTGAACCACCCGAACAAGCTAAAAAAGCACATGATGCACTCCTCAGACTGGGTGAATACTTCGACCTCCTCCTTGGCTACTCCGTAAGCAATCGGTGAGCCCGTCAAGGAATTTGCGATTTCTCGTATTCACCCTGATGCCCGCTGCTTACAATGGGCCAATCTCGAGGAGTATGTCCATGTCCGATGCGGCGTCGGTGACGATCTGGATTGACCAGCTTCGCGCAGGGGATTCGCGGGCCGCCCAGAAACTCTGGGAAGGGTACTTTCATCGGCTTGTCAGCCTGGCACGGGGCAAACTGCGTTCAATGCCGCGGCGCGGCGCCGACGAGGAGGACGTCGCGCTCAGCGCGTTCGACAGCTTCTTTCGCGGCGTGGAGCAAGGACGGTTCCCGCAACTCGACGATCGTGACGACCTTTGGCAGATTCTTCTGATGATCACGGAGCGGAAAGCCTTTGACCTGCTCGAACATGAAGGCAGGCAGAAACGCGATTGGCGTAGGAACCAGTCGACCGATGCCTCGTCGGGGAAGCTGGTTCTCGCAGGAAGAGAGCCCGACCCCGCATTCGCGGCCCAGGTCGCCGAGGAGTGTGAAAAGCTCCTGACGAAGCTAGCGGATGCCAATCTGCGTCTGATCGCCGTCCGTAAGATGGAGGGTTACACGAACAACGAGATTGCGAAGGAGCTGGGTTGCTCACTGGTCACCATTGAACGACGCCTCCGCCTGATTCGCCTGGAATGGGAGGGGCGCGACAGTGACTGACGCGATTTCTCACATCGCGTGAAGGGTCCTCGCGATTCCTGCGGAGTTCTATTCGTAGGATCAGCGGTCGGCTTGTCCGCACAACACCGTGTGAGGTCCATTCGTGAATGACCCCTTATCCCTCTCCGCAGAACGGCGCGTTGACGAGGTTTGCGTCCGATTCGAGAGCGCCTGGCAGGCGGGGCAGGTCGTCAAGATCGAGGAGTATCTCGGTGACGCGTCGGGGCCCGAACGCACGGCGTTGCTTCGCGAGTTAGTGCGGCTCGAAGTCGAATATCGCATCCGGCGCGGCGAGCAGCCGACCATCGAGGAATACAGGTCCCGGTTCCCGACCCATGTCGACTCGATTTCATGTTGGTATCCGTCGGCGCCAACGATCGGGTGCGACTCCCCTGCCGAGGCGGCTTCGAGTTGGCCTGACGTGCCTGGATACGAGATCGTGGCTGAACTTGGCCGGGGCGCCATGGGAGTCGTCTATAAAGCTCGGCATCTCAAGTTTGACCGCATCGTCGCCCTCAAGATGATACTCGCTGCCAGTCACTGCAGTATCGATCACATCCAACGATTCCTGGCCGAGGCGCGAGCGGTGGCGCGTTTGACGCATCCAAATATCGTGCAGATCTACGAAATTGGTGAATGCAACGGACTCCCCTATTTCTCGATGGAGTACGTCCCCGGCAGTAACCTCGCTGCATGGGTGAAGGAATCTCTGCTATCGGACATGGAAGCCGCCCAGTTAATCGAAGTGGTGGCCCGTGCCATGCACTACACTCACGGCCAGCACATCGTGCATCGCGATCTTAAGCCCGCGAATATCCTCCGTACGCAAGGCGGCTTGCCAAAAGTGGCCGATTTCGGCCTGGCCAAGGATCTCAGCGACGATAGCGGCGGTACCCGAACTGGCGCCATTTTGGGAACGCCGAGCTACATGGCGCCAGAACAGGCGACTGGCAAGGCCAACGAAATTGGACCGTCGGCTGATATCTACGCCATGGGCGCGATCCTGTACGAGTTGTTGACGGGTCGGCCACCGTTTCGGGGAGCGGGTGCGCTGGAAACGCTACGTCTCGTGGTGGAACAGCCGCCGCAACCGCCGCGCGCCTTCAATGCGCGCGTCGACCGAGCGCTGGAGGCAATCTGTTTGAAGTGCCTGCAAAAGGCGCCAGCCGACCGCTATCCGACGGCGGATGCGCTGGCGGACGACCTGGCCACATTCCTGCACGGCGAAAGCGTTCAAGCGCAAAGCGGATCGGCGACGCGTTTTATTGCTGCGGTATTCCGCGAGAGTCGCTACACGGCGGTAATGCGGCTCTGGAGCGGCGTCTGGATGGGCCTCGCCGTCAATGCCTTCTTTATCTGCCTGACACAGGCCTTACTACTCTGGTACCAGGTACAAGATTACACACCGTACTACGTCACCTGGCTTGTCAAGATGTTCGCCGACTGGGGACTGGCCTATTTCCTCCGCATCCGTGGCGGACCTCCGGCGTTGCCCGTCGAGCGACAGCTCCTGCAAATCTGGATGTTCTTCTGGGCCAACCATTTTGTGACGGCCTGGCTTTACCAGCGGTCGGGAGCACCCGTTGCTGGGTTCACTCCGATCACGGAAATGTTGACGGCCCTGACCTTTGCAGCAATGGGTGCCATCCTCGGCGGTTCGTTCTACGTTTCTGCCGCCCTTTGTGTGGTCGGGGCCATGCTGAGCGCCCAGCGGCCCGGCGCCGGAACTTTGTTCGGGGCTGTCGTCACCTCGCCGTATTTCTTCTACCTGGGCTGGAGGCACAGAAGGCTGTGACCGAGCCGCTGAGCAGTATCCGCGGGAAAGTCTGTTGTTGATTTGTTCGGCGACGTGAAGGGTCTTTGCAATTTTCGCGGAGTGACAAGGTAGAAGCCTGATACTCCTGCATCTAATTCGTGAACCGGGAGCGCAAGCCACCGCTCTCGAAAGGAACGCATCGTGACATCCGAGCCAATGGAGCCAACCATCACACCGATCTTGAACAGCCAGAACACAATCGAAAAATATGCCCGCCACATCAGCCCAACTTTTATCAAGCTGCTCGGCATGTACGGCATGGGGCGGGTGTTCGTGCGAGCCAGCGATGTGTGAATCTGGGACGCCGAGGGGCGACGCTATCTCGACTTCAACGCCGGCTTCGGGTCCGTCAACATCGGCCACAACCACCCGCGGATGGCTGCACGTTTGAGCCGACTCTTTACCGAGGAGCCTTTGAACTTCTGCCACATGGGGCCGGCCAGGCACGCCGCGAACCTGGCGGAGGCGCTGTGCAAGCGCCTGGGCGAACCGTTGTCAATTTGCCTGTTCTGCAGCAGCGGCGCAGAAGCGGTTGAAGGCGCCCTCAAGATTGCACGTCTGGCGACCGGCCGCACCGCGTTTCTTTCCTGCGAGGGAGCCTATCACGGCCTCAGCCTGGGCACTCTCTCGGTGATGGGGGAAGAGCACATGGCGAAATCAGTAGGCCCTTTGCTCGCCGATTGCCAGCGCGTTCCCTTCGGCGACATCGAGGCCGCCAGGCAGGCGCTTGCGACGGAGCGGTTTGCGGCGTTCCTGGTGGAGCCGATCCAGTGCGAAGGAGGCATCATGCTGCCGCCACCGGGATACCTGGCCGAGGTTCAGCGGCTTTGTCGAGCCCATGGCACGCTTATGGTGCTCGACGAAGTCCAGACCGGATTCGGACGGACGGGCCGAATGTTTGCCTTCCAGGACGAAGGTTTTGTTCCCGACGTTGTCACCCTGGCGAAATCTCTGAGTGGCGCGATTGCTCCGATCGGCGCCACCATCACCAGCGCGGCTATCAACAAAAGAGCGTATGGATCGATGCACAACTTCGAGTTGCCGTTCTCGACGTTCGGCGGGAACGCCTACTCCTGTGCCGTCGGTTTAGAAACGCTTCAGGTGCTGGAGGAGGAAGGCCTGGCGGCCAACAGCAAGGTGCGCGGGGAACAGTTGCTTCGCGGACTGCGCGAGCGGCTTGAAGGCCATCCCCTGATCCGCGCGATCCGCGGTCCCGGCCTGCTGGTCGGAATCGAGTTCGGCCCCACCGACCAGGGCATCCTGAACCGACTCTGTCCGCGCCTGGTGGAAATGGTCCTGCGCGGCGCGTTCGGCCTGTGGGTTTCGGTGCAGCTTCTGGAACGCGGGTTTCTCTGCGCCACGGCCACTCATCGCTGGGATATCCTCCGTCTCGAGCCTCCTCTGACAGTAACCGAGGAACGCGTGGAAACCGCCATTAACATGGTCGCGGAGGTGTTGTGGCAATACCGGAGCGTGACGAGCATTCTGCGCGACGTTACTCGTCGTCTGGGTCGCCAGTGGATGCGACACTGGCGGTTTTGAATAAACGAACGCCCTTTAACCAACAGGAGAGGCAAATGAGTTTCCTCAAGCGTGAGCGCTCGACGCTCGCCGAGTTCATGCCGGGACTCGATGAAGCCCTGGCGAAGTTGCCGTTGATGGAGATGGAAAAACCAGGGAGTGCGGCCCTCTCGCTTTTTCGCAAAGCGGGCGGACCGGGCTTGTTGATCCCGGCGCGATTCGGTGGCCGAGGGGCAACGCCATTACAAGTGATTCATGTGCAGCGGGCACTTGCGGCACGATCGCCTTCGCTGGCCATCGCCACCACGATGCACCACTTTTCGGTTGCCAGCGTCATCGGCCTGGCGGAGTTGGACCCTGAACGCGTGGCGGAAATCCTTGCGCTCATCGCCGGGCAAAACCTCCTCATGGCCTCGGGCTTTGCCGAGGGTCGGTCTGGCGTGAGCGTGTTGTGGTCCGGTATGCAAGTGAAGCGAGTCCCTGGTGGCCTGGTGATCAACGGGAGCAAGAAGCCCTGCAGTCTCGCGGCGTCCATGGACCTATTCACGGCCGGCGTGCTGGTTCCGACCGAATCGGGCATGCCGCACTTTGCCGTGATCGCCATTCCTGCCAACACCGCCGGTCTGGAACGCAAGCCGTTTTGGGGTACTTCGATCCTCGGCGGTGCGGAGAGCGATGAGGTCATCCTGCGCGAGGCGTATGTGCCCGATGAACAAGCTTTCTACTACTCGAATGAGAACCCCGCGTTGCTGGAGTTGAGTTTTCTCTGGTTCGAAATGGTGATCACCGTTTCGTATCTGGGTGTGGCGAGTGCCCTTGTCGAACGCGTGTTGAATGCTGCCAAGGGAACGGCGACCGAGAGGACCCGATTGGCCATCGAGATCGAAGGCGCCGCGACGGCCCTGGAAGGGATCGCGCGCGCCATGATGGCCGGTGAATCCGGCAATGACGCGCTGGCGCAGGTGCTCTTCGTCCGCTACGCCGCGCAGGCCGCCATCGGCCGAATCACCGCGCTGGCCGCCGAACTGCTGGGCGGCATGGCGTTCATCTGTTCGTCCGACGTCGGCTATCTCCTGGCGGCGACCACGGCGCTGGCGTTTCACCCCCCGTCACGTCTGAGCCTGACCGACGCCCTGGACGCCTACCTTTCCGGGCAGCGTCTGAACATGAGTTAAATCCCTGCCCCTTTGTCCTTTTAACCATGGAGAAAAAGAATGTCACGCTGGATTATCTTGTGCGGTGCTCTCCTCTTGCAAGCAACAATCGCTTGGGCCGACGACGTTGACGCGATCGCCCGCGGCAAGAAAGCTCTTGAAAGCCGGGCGTTCATTCCTGCTCCTTGGCCCGCCCATGCCTATGAGAGCGCCTGGAAACACTGGCTTCCGAAGCTGGAAAAAGCACCCGCGGATTACGACACCTCCTTCGCCGCCTACTACGGGCTGCATCCGGCACCGTTCAGGAATGGCCGATATCCGATGGGCATGCGCCAGGGTCCGGGCGGCGCGGGGGTGAGCCATGACTGCATGACCTGTCACGGCGGTTCGATCCTTGGCAAGAGTTACCTGGGCTTGGGCAATTCGTCACTCGATCTCCAGGCGCTCTTCGAGGACTTGAATCAGGCCTCCGGCCGTTCCGGGAAAGTGCCGCACACGCTAACCAATGTCCGGGGCACCAACGAGGCGTTTGGAATGACCATTTTCCTATTTTCGCTGCGCAACAGGGATTTAAGCGTTCGCAAACAACCCGATGCATGGGACCTGCGCGATGATCTGTGCGAGGACGTCCCCGCCTGGTGGCATTTGAAGAAGAAGAAAACGATGTATCACAGCGGCTCACACCATGCCGGCTCGGTGCGTACCAACATGCAGTTCATGCTCGACCCGCGTAATCCTTTTGCCGTGATCGAGAAAGAGGAAGCCGTTTTTCGCGATATTCAGTCCTATTTGTTCAGTCTGGAAGCGCCGAAGTATCCGTTCCCGATCGATACAAAAATGGCCACGCAAGGACGCGACCTCTTCAGCAATCACTGCGCCGAGTGTCACGGCACCTACGGCGCAAACGCAAAGTACCCGAGCAAAATCGTTCCCCTGAAACGCATCGGTACCGATCCAACGCGCCTGCGTGGCTTCTCAAAACAATACGTCGATTTCTATAACCAGACGTGGTTCGCCAAGGAAAAAGCAGCCGGCTTCAAGGCCGCCAACACCGTCGGCTACCAGGCCCCGCCGCTCGATGGCGTCTGGGCGACGGCGCCGTATCTCCACAATGGCTCCGTGCCGACGCTGTACGACATGCTCAACTCGAAGACACGTCCCAAGATGTTCACGCGCTCTTTTGCCACCGACGAAGCCGCATATGACAAGGTCAAGGTCGGCTGGAAAGTGAGCGTGATGCAGGACATGCCGAAGAATCTCGCTCCGGTTGAGCGACGTAAGATCTACGACACGACTCAACCCGGACGGGGCAACGGCGGTCATACTTTTGGTGATGACCTCGACGAAAACCAGCGCTGGGCCATCATCGAATACCTCAAAACGCTTTGATCGAATGACGCTCAGCGATCTGGCGGGGCCACAAGCCCAGAGCGCAACGCTGCGTGATTTGGACAGACTGGCGCGAGAGGCGTTCGTGCCATCTGTCTTTGATCGCTACCGCCTCGACTTCGGACCTGGCGCGGATCGCCTTGCTTGGTTGGTTGGGCACCTATCGATCAAGAATGGATACGGACTTCCTCACCGAAATCCCGTCACTGAACAGGGTTTAATGTGCGCTGGCACTGGGTGAGTGGCATTGCATCGTCCCCGCATTTTTTCTATACTCCCGGTCGCATTTTTTTTATCCATTGACGCAGGGACGCGGCATGGAACCCGCATTTGAGCCCCATCTTTCTGTGCGTTTTCGCTGGGCGGGGGTCGCGCTCATTGTGGCGGCGGCGCTGTATCGGCTAGTCTATCTCGGCTGGCATTGTCCGCTTGATCTCGCGCCGGACGAAGCCCATTACTGGAACTGGTCGCGTCAGCTTGATTGGTGTTACTATAGCAAGGGGCCCCTGGTTGCCTGGCTCATCCGTCTGAGTTGCGAATTCCTTGGCCCGCTGTCGCAGTCGCTGACCGGCAGCGAGGTCTTGGCGATCCGTTTTCCCGCGGTCGTGTGCGGGAGCCTGTTGCTCGTGGGCGTGTATGCGTCGATGTTGCAAGTCTACCGCAACGATGCGCTGGCGTTTGGCGTGGTTGCCCTGGCGTTGACGTTGCCCGTGGTCGCCGCAGGCGCTTCGTTGATGACGATCGACGCGCCATTCCTGTGCGCATGGATTTGGGCTCTGGTCTTCGCGCAGCGCGCGGTGATGCTGGACGCGCGCTGGCCCTGGCTTGTTGCGGGCGTCTGTGTCGCCATCGGTGTCCTGGCCAAGCATACGATGCTTTTGTGGGTTCCGTCCTTCGCCTTATTTCTGGCCGCGACGCCGTTCATGCGACATCATCTGCGGTCGGCAAACTTTTGGATCATGCTCGGCATCGGGGCCCTGGGCGGAATTCCCATTCTCGTCTGGAACGCGCTGAACGGCTGGCCCATGCTCGAGCATTCGCGGCTCCACGTCGGGGTGGCCCATGAGTTTTCGTTCCATTGGCTTGGTCCGTTGAAATACGTGGCTGGACAGGTCGCGGTGACAATGGGCCTGGGGTTTCTTGTCTGGGCCTATGCCATGTGGGAACGGCGGCCTGGGCGAGAGGCGGCGCCGGCGTTCGCTTTGCTTTGGTGGATGTCGGCGCCAATTTTCGTCTTCTTCGGGCTCTTTTCTTTTTTCAACGGCGGCGGCGAGCCCAACTGGCCGCTGGCGGCGTACCTGTCCGGTCTGGTCCTGGGTGCCGATACGTTGATGCGGGCGTTGTATCATCCGCACCGGCTTTGGGCCGGCCTGGCCCGCGCTGGAGTTGTAACGTTCGCCGGCCTCGGGCTGGTGATTGCCGTTCTGATCCACGAACCGCTGCCCATGCAGCCGATCCTGCTGCGACTCGCTGGCCCGGCGACGGAACGGCACCCGATGCCGATCCGCCGCGTCGATCCCACCTGCCGACTGCGCGGCTGGCGCCACCTGGCGTGCGAGGTCGACCGCGTTCGCGCCGAGCTGCGACAACGGGGAATCGAGCCCGTTCTCGCCGGGCAGCGCTGGACCCATGCTAGCGAGCTGGGTTTCTATTGCGAAGGCCAGCCGACGGTTTTTTGCCTGGGGCCGTTGACGGGCGATCGCCGCAGTCAGTTCGAGTTGTGGCGGCCAAATCCAATCCATGACCCCTCGGAATTCGTGGGGCGAACGTTTATCATCGTCGGTCCGGATGTGGAAATGCTACGACCCGCCTTTGCAACGTTGGGCGAACTGCGAGATATTACCTATCGCGAGAGAGGCATCCCGATCGCGCAGTGGAAGCTGACCGTGGCGTCGGGTTACCGGGCAGATTTTGTACGAGCCGGCTTCAACTATCGTGGTCTTTCGAGTCGATAACGAATTGCGGTGTCTTTCCCGGCCACCCAGGCCGCGCATGACGAAAGGAAAACCGGTGCCAACCCAATCGACTCCACCGACAACCATCAACGCTGGCGAGCCAGCGTCATCGCCCTGCCGGCAATGGGGCGTCTGGTTTCGCAGCATCGGGTGGGCGGTTCTCGTGATGGCCACCGCGGAGTGTTTGCGGGTCTTTACCGGGAGTAACTGTTACGTCGTCGTGGCCGACAAGTGCTGCCGATCCGCGCAGCCGACGGAACAATTCCTCGTCAACGCCCAGCGAGCCTATGGCATTCGCTCGGTTTTCAATTTGCGAGATGAGAATGAGGATCAGGCCTGGTATCGCCGCGAGCGTGACACGTGCGCGCGCCTGGACATCACCCTGGTCAACGCGGGGCTCGCCAGCAAGGAGCAGCCGCCAGCGCATGATTTCAAACGCCTGATTCTGTCGATGCGAGATTGCCCGGAGCCGGTGTTGATTCATTGCGCCAACGGCAATGATCGCACGAGCCTGGCGTCGGCGTTCTACCTCCTCTTGCGCACACCCGCCTCGCTGCCGGAAGCACGCCAGCAACTCAGTCTGCGCTATGGGCATATGTACTGGACGAAGGCCGGCTGCCTGGGCAGAATTCTCGACAGTTACGAGGAATGGTTGCAGGAACTGGCGAAGGAACACCGGCCGGATCGCCTGGTCTACTGGGCGGAGCACGTCTACCAGCCGGAATACGTCACGGCGGTTCTGCCAAGGCGGAAACCTGTGCGCGACAACTCTCCGTGAATCATCAAGCCAGCGCCTTCGCGATCACTCGCCGCTGCTCCACGCCCGTCAGCCGTTGGTCCAGCCCCTGATAAAAGAAGCTGAGCCGTTCGTGATCGAGGCCCATCAGGTGCAGGATGGTCGCGCTCACGGATACGCCAGCAGGGTCAGCCCCGCGATGAATCGGTAGTCACGTTGATTCTTGGTGATCAGATCCCATTCCAGGACCAATGCGGTTGCCGCAATTATCGAATCGGCAATCAGCAATCCGTGACTGAGGCGATGGGTTGTTAAAAGCTCGACGGCCTTGTCGGAGATGGTCTCGTTTATCTTGACGACATGAAACTGCTGGAGGAACGTCCCGACGGTTCGCAGTTCCGCCTTGTCCCGACAGCCGACAATAAGCTCCATTTCCGAGACGATACTGGTTGCCAGGGAGGAAGCGGATTGAGCGTTTTGCAGACAGGCAATAGCATCGGCGATCCCGCGCCCCGCATCCATCAGAATGTCGGTGTCGACGAGCGTCGAGTTGGCCATGATGCGTTACCACTCGCTTTTGCGAAGGTTGCGAACCCAGGCGTTGCTGTCTTGTAAGTCCTCGCGATCCTTCCACATGCCGACGAACGGATCCGTCGCCACGTCGCCGGCGCCTGTTGCGGGCGGTGCTTCTAGCTTCAGTTTTTCAACAAACGCAGCGACGAGTGGCAGTCTTTCCGTCGGCAGGCTCAGGACAGCGTTGATCAGGTTCTGTTGTTGTTGTGTCATGGCTATTCCCCATGCCGAATAATACCAGGAGCGAGGGCGGTTATCAATGGCTTACGCCAGCGCCTTGGTTATCACCCGCCGCTGCTCGACGCCGGTCAGCCGTTGGTCCAACCCCTGGTAGAAAAAGCTGAGCCGTTCGTGATCGAGGCCCATCAGGTGCAGGATGGTGGCGTGCAGGTCGCTGATGTGATGGCGATCCTCCACCGCGTTGAAGCCGAGTTCATCGGTCGCGCCGATTGTCTGCCCTCCCTTGACGCCGGCGCCGGCGAGCCACATCGAGAAACCGAACGGGTTATGATCGCGGCCCGGCCTGCCGACGCCTTCACTGGTTGGCGTGCGGCCAAACTCGCCGCCCCAGATCAGGAGCGTTTCGTCCCATAGCCCCGTGCGTTTCAGGTCGGTGATGAGCGCCGCGATCGGCTGATCGGTTTCGCCGGCGTGCAGGCGGTGGTTGCGGATGCAGTCGCTGTGGCCGTCCCAGGTGTCTTCCAGATGGCCGCCGCCGGAGTAAAGCTGTACGAAGCGAACGCCCGATTCTAGTAAGCGGCGCGTTATCAAACACTTCCGGCCAAAATCGGCGGTCAGCGGATTGTCGATGCCGTACATGGCGCGCGTTTGGACGCTCTCGCGATTGACATCGACGACGTCGGTCGCGCGCGTCTGCATACGGAAGGCCAACTCGTAGGATTCAATGCGCGCCGCCAGTTCGGAATCGCCGGGCCGAGTCTTGAGATGGTCTTGATTCAGCCGCTTGAGCAAATCGAGAGACTCGCGCTGAGTCCGCGCGCTGACGCCCGGGGGCGTGGCGAGATCGAGTAGCGGAATGCCGGTGCTGCGGAATAGGGTGCCCTGATGCGATGCCGGCATGAAGCCCGCGGTCCAGTTCGAGGCGCTGCCGATGGGGCCGCCACGCGGGTCGGTCATCACGACGTAGCTCGGCAAACTGTTGTTGAGCGTGCCAAGGCCGTAGCTGAGCCAGGCGCCGAGCGAGGGCTTGCCAATCTGCACGCTGCCGGTGTTCATCTGGATGCACCCGGACGCATGCGCGGCGGTATCGGTGTGCAGCGAGCGGATGACGCACAGATCGTCGGCATGGCGTGATGTGTGCGGGAAGAGGGCGCTGATCTCGAGCCCCGATTGCCCGTACCGGCGGAACGTGAATGGCGTCTGCATGAGGTTGCCGACGGGCCGACCGTTGGAGCCGATGGGCGTGTCGCCGCGATAGGGCTGATTGTGATAGCGCGTCAGGGCCGGCTTGTGATCGAATGTATCAACCTGGCTCGGCGCCCCGTTCATGAACAGAAATACGCAGTGCTTGGCCCTGGCAGCATGGTGCGTCCTTCTCCCCTCTTCCCCTGGACGAGGGACCGGGGGTGAGGGCTGCGCGAAGAAGCCGTCACGCGAAAGCAAATCAATCAACGCAAGCCCGGCGAAGCCGGCGCCGGCACGGGCGAAGCAGGAGCGGCGGGAAAAAAACGACATCGTTGCCTCCGCTATTTTGACCAATCTTCAAACGCCAAACCTGCAATCTGGTGGAAGTCTCGCGCGTTCCGCGTCACGGGTGTCGCGCCAAGTTCCAGCACAATCGCGGCAATACGCAGATCGTTCTTGCTGACGTGCCGATGAGACTTTCGCAGCGTCTCGTATCGGTCAATCGCTGGTTCCGGAAACGGCAGGATCCGAACATGCGAAAGAAAACCGATGGCGTCGGCAAGCCGTTGGTAGGCGCGGGCCAACTGGTCGCGCTTCTTCGCCATGCGAAGTTTGGTATACCAGCCGGTCAATTCTTCCTCGACGCTGATGACACAGACAGCCAGCTGCGTGGGCGGACAGGCTTGAACACGTTGCACGACAAATGCGCGCCCGGCTTGATAAAGCGTCAACATGTCCGTGTCCAGAACGTGCAGGCTCATGGGATCGTTTCGTCCGTATCCATCTTGCGCCGATTCTCGGCGATGATCTCCACGACTTCTTGAAAGTCAGGATCGTCTTTGAATATGCCGGCGAATGGTGCCCACGGGTGTGGCGAAGGACTGACCACTACGGTCACGATTTCCGCGCCGCCATTGAGACGCGCCTGACAGAGTTCTTGAACCTTCGCAACCGCGTCGTCGCTTCCGCCGTGAAGCCGAATGGTTCGGCGCCGCGCGCGCGGTAGCCGTTGTCCGCGACCTTTTCGACCAAAACGGAAATCTCCATATCCTGACCTCCGGGACATTTAGTTGTTCCTCTGTAGGAGCTGCATGTCATGCTCCTCCAACCAATCCAGAAACCGCTCTGGCTTCGCGAAAGCCGGCGGCACAGCGCTACGCTGAATAAAACCGTTCTTAACTGACAATCCACCCCATGCCTTCAGTATATCCCGGCGAACGCGATAAGAACCGTCGCGCCATTCGCCGATTGGGATGCATTGCTCGAACCTTCCGGACACGCCAGGTTTGGCTCGCACGACGATGTCGGTGTCGCCGCGCTTGATCTTGCGGACATGGGCGTTCTCATGCCAGCGATCTGTCGGCACCGCGGATGCGTATACGACGTCCCAAACTACATACATGCCTTGCAAGGCGTAGATGAGCCGGTGCTGGCAACGATGCACCGGCCGCAGGCCGCCATAGAAAACGAGCAGATCGCCCTTGGTCATGCCGACCATGCCGGCACCACGGCGGTTGCCAACATCGCCGTAGGTCAGGCACTTGGAGCAATTCCACTTTACCGCTTCGAAGCACTCTTTCGACAGTTTGAAGCATCGTCGTCACCTCCGTTCTGTGTTATCGCCGCCCGGGTCATTCAACGATAACAAAATCGGCAATGCCATTGGAAACAATTGTCAAACAGCCCTTTTGCTTTTCGCCAGCCAGCGCGTTATGATCACCAATGCGCTGGCTTGAAGTTATCCGCGTCGCCCACCTGCGGTTGAGGTCTGGCCCGCGGGAGGTGTGTCATGCGAATTCCGATCATGCGCGGCATCATCGATCGCCGCATTCTTGTCAACTATCGGGTCGATCCCGGTGTGCTCGCGCCGCTTCTTCCCGCGCCGTTTCGGCCCAAGATCGTCGGCGGCTTCGGCATGGTGGGCATCTGCCTGATTCGGCTCAAGAACGTGCGTCCACGTTTCGTGCCGGCGTTTTTGGGCATCTCCTCGGAGAATGCCGCCCATCGCGCGGCGGTCGAATGGGACGAGCTTATTCCCGATGGTCCCTCACCCCCAGTCCCGCTTCCAGGGGGCGCGGGGAGGGTTACGCGCGAAGGCGTCTACATCCGCCGGCGCGATACCAGTTCCAGGCTCAACGCCCTGGTCGGCGGCCGGCTGTTTCCGGGCATTCACAGCCACGCCGCGTTTGTCGTCAAGGAGACCGCGGAGCGTTTCGAGGTGGCCGTGCATAGCGACGATGACCAGACCCAGATGGCGGTCCGCGCCCGCCTCGCCGACAAGCTGCCGCCGACATCCATCTTTCGCTCGCTGGACGACGCCTCCGCGTTCTTTCAGGCCGGCGCGCTCGGCTACTCCGCGACACCCGATCCGACGACCTTCCAGGGTCTGGAGCTTCGCTGCGACGGCTGGCGTGTTGAGCCGCTCGACGTCGAGGAAGTTCGCTCCAGCTTCTTCGACGATCCCGCTCGCTTTCCCGCGGGTTCGATCACATTCGATTGCGCCCTGTTAATGCGCGGCCTCGCCCACGAATGGCATGGCCAGCGCGACCTTTGCTGTGATCTGCCCCAACCGGTTGTTCCCGCGCTGGTGAATGCATGATGACACTCTTTTGCATCGTTTGTACCCTTGTCGGCGAATCGGGCGAGACCGTCCGTTATCTACGGCCGGCCGGGGGAAAATGGCAGACGGAGTGCACCTTCACTTTGCGCCAGGAAAAAACCGGTGCGACCATCGAGAGCACGACCTTTCGCGGCCAAACCAGGCTGACCGTGCGGGCTCGCTACGACGGCGCGAAACGCCTGATCGCTGCCGAGGTCCTTTTGCTTGGCGGCGCTGGCAAAAAAGTCGCAACGGTCCAGGCTGCCGATGGCAAGGCGAAGGTCCTGCGGGCCGGACAATCGGCGCAGGAATTCGACGTGCCTTCCCACGTCATCGTCACCTCCGCGCCCGACTGGACCGACACCTTCCTGTTGTGCAAGAGGTACGATCGCAAAAAGCAAGGCAAGCAATCGTTCGCCGGTCTGTGGGTCCATCCGGTGCAACCCAGTCAACGCCTCACCTTCACCATCGAACGCGTCGGCGCCGATGCCATCACGCACGCCGGCAGGAAGGTTGCCCTCGACCGTCACACCATTCGCCTGCGCGGCAACAGCGCCTACGTCGCCTGGGCCGATGCCAGCGGACGCATGATCAAGCTCGTGCCGATGCCCTACAAGGACGGCGCCACCAACTGGTTGATCGCCGACGGTTACGAGAAATCGGCCGCGGGCTTGCGGCCATGACCGACCGCGAGCCTTCGTCCCGAGCCAAGGAACTAAGCGAATAGTCGTAGTCGCGTCGCAACCTGTTTCACGCCAGTGGGTTGCCGCGATCATTTCGGGGACTTGTCACGGAACGGGGGGGTATAGGCCTGCCGGCAATTAATGCCAGGCCTCAAAGTTGAGGTGTGGCAATAAATGAAAAACGAATGAATTCCGATTTCGTCATTGACAGCCCTCGCGCCCAATCGGTAGACTTCACCCAGATCGAAAAATCGGCCCCACTTCAAGCAAGGAATCGCACCATGTTCAGCCCACTCCGCTCCTGGATACGTAGACTTATGTATAGGGGGGGGGCAGCGCGCTAATACCAGCCTCATGCGCAAGCGTGGGGATCGTTACGCTGCACTAACCATCGAACGCCTGGAGGATCGCGACTTGCTCAATGCCGCGCCGATGATCAACAGCGCCATGCTCGACTCGTTCTCCCCCAAGACGAATGACATCCTCACCGTCAACGTCTCCGCCAGCGATGCCGATAGCGATCCGCTTACCTTCGACTACGTCTGGAAAGTCAACGGCAACACCGTCAAGTCCACACTCGGCACCTCCTCAA
This sequence comes from Planctomycetota bacterium, assembly GCA_016191165.1. Lineage (GTDB taxonomy): Bacteria > Planctomycetota > Planctomycetia > Gemmatales > Gemmataceae > SIAQ01. Next base: position 4,945 of record JACPPF010000081.1, on the reverse strand, counting down.
CGAATGACACGCTCGACTTGAGCGTCTCCGGCAACGGCAACAAGGGCGATTACGTCTCGGTCGTCATCACGCCATACGATCCGTACACCTCCGGCATGACCGCGAACCCCGGCGCAACGATAGCCAACAGCGCCCCGACGTTCTCGATGAGCAACCAGGAAAACCTGCGCGGCGACGTCGTCTCCTTGCAAGTCAACGTCAGCGACGCCGACGGCGATACGCTGAGCTACAGCGCGATGGCCTTGCCGCCGGGCCTGAGCATCAACAGCAGCACCGGCCTAATCAGCGGCACGGTGTCCAGCAGCGCCGTCACCAACCAGGCGTACCTGGCCAGCGTCAGCGTCAACGACGGTTCGGGCAACGTAAATCAGAACTTTAGCTGGACCATTGTCAATCACGCGCCCACGGCGGGCGATCTCGGCACGTACTACATCCACCCAAATGCTACTTTGAACGTCCCCGCAGCGAACGGCATCATGACCGTCGCATCAGACGAAGACGGCGACACCCTGACATCCTCGCTGGTTTCCTGGCCGACCCACGGCATGGCGACGGTTTATTCGGACGGTTCGTTCTCGTACACGCCAACGACGAATTACGACGGCACGGACAGTTTCACGGTCAAAGTCAACGACGGCGCGGCCGACAGCAACACGGCGACGGTTTATGTCTCCGTCGGTAATCAGGCGCCCACCGTGCAAAGCCAGTACATTTCGGTTGACCTCAGCGAGGTCCTCTACAACATCGATCCCCTCGCCTCCGATCTGGACGGCGATTCTTTGCAAATCTACTTTTCCGGGTCGCCGAGCCACGGGCAGCTGACGCTGGAAACGAACGGGACATTCACCTACAGTGCGCCATCCGATTGGAGCGGCATCGAAGTATTCAATGTCTGGGCGAACGACGGCACGACGGACGGCCCCTCGGCCACGCTTACGTTCAATGTGGGCAACGTTGCGCCGACGGCCGACGACGATGAGTATTGGCTCGTACACGATCGCGTCCTGGAAATCAACGTCGCGAACGGCGTTCTGGCGAATGATTGGGATGAGGACCAAGACGCCCTCACGGTCGTCTTGGTGGACGAACCTGCGTACGGTGCGGTGACGCTTGCGGACGACGGTTCATTCATTTATACGCCTGAACAAGGTTACGTCGGCACTGTGATTTTCAGCTATTACGCAACCGATGGCGTTGGCGACAGCAGCACGACTACCGTGACCGTTAACGTCACAAACGAAACGGCGCTGGGCGTGGACGACGCCTTTACGGTGGAGCCCGATGCCGATTTGATCGTGACCGGCGAAGAGCTTTTGGGAAACGATTTTGATCCCGATGGCGAAACGCCAACGGCAAGCCTCGTCGCCAATTCAGGCCCCACGCATGGCACGCTGGAGTATTTCGACACGGACGGTTCGTTCAAATACACACCCGATGAAAACTCCACGGGGTTGGACGAGTTCCAATACGTGCTTTCAGATGGCGTCGCCCAGAGCGATCCGGTAACCGTGGCTATCAATGTGCAGGCGGGGCCGGCGGCCAACATTATCAACACGCGCGGGAATGATCGGGGCGTTTCGGCGGCATTACCCGGTGCAGTTGTTGGTGGGATCAAGCAACTAAACATCCGAGTCGTCGGCGCTGGAAATGCAACCCTGACGATATCAACTCAAGCCGGCACGGGGACCGCTTTTTTTATCAACGAGCCATTTACCCCAGAGGATTCCACCACCGTTCCGGGAAAGGCCACGACCACCATTTCGATTTACGGCGGGACCGTAAGTAGCCAGGCACGGAATATGCGCCTTACCGCCACGGTCGGAGGCAATACGGTGGCGACGTGGGATTTTACCGTGTTCACGGTCGCTATCGTGCCGATCACCAGTGGTGCGACTAACGCCGCTTTGAGGAATGCATCGAACGCTCGAAACCAGCCGTTGACGGCGTCATTGCCAGGTATGTTGGGTCATTCACAGGACGCAAGACGAGCGGTTGGCGCAATCGTGTTTCGGGGGGAAATTTCACCGATCGGGATAGATCCCACCGATTTTAATCGGGCCAGCAATCGAAATGAATCATTCATGTTCGATAGGCGAGTCTCCGGGCGCACATATAAAAATGACACCCAATTATTGGAGGCGCCGGTAGGCGATCCGGTCGATTTCGTTCTTAATGAAGAGGACACATCGGACCAAACTGAGCGGCGGGTCGCCGGTGCGTTGCCCGTTTATGATTTTGATAAGGACCTAAGGGCGGATACGGACGGGACGGCTGGGAACACGCGCCTTTACGTTTGGGACACCGATGCGCCGCAGATGGGTGGCTCTGGTATTCCAAATAACGGTGACTTCAAAAGGGTTCGTGATCAGTTCTATGAGACCGCACGTTACGCGGGAGTGGCGGTCTCGCCGACGGTGCCGTGGTATTGGGTGGCCTCGCAGAGCAAAAATAACGGCATCTTTGGCCAAAGGAATGACCTTCAAACTCAAGGCGACAACCGAGTTGTAGCCGGCACCACAACCGGCACGCTTACCGCCGCCACTAACGCGACGCCAATTGTCATTACCACCGGCAGCACCGCTAACCTCGCAACGGGACGTACCGTCACAATTGCCGGGGTAAACGGCAATACGGCGGCGAACGGGACATTTGTTATCACGGTCCTAAGCGCCACTACTTTTGCCTTGACTGGCTCGATCGGGAACGGTGCCTACACCGGCGGGGGCAGTTGGAGTAGCGAGGCCATAATAAATCTGACGAGGAATCTCGCGCCATCCGCACTTCCCAATTTCACGATTACGGGGTTCGAAGCCAGGGTAAACAACCAGGTCGTCACGGCGGTTACCAGGCAAGACGTCGTTTTATTTACGATCTCCGGGACCGGTCTGACCGCAGGCGGCGCCGCCAACGTTGCCGAACTTACTCGAGCCTACATTTATCAGGAAGACACGAGCGGGCCGCACGTCTGGCGAAAAACTTTCATTATTCTCGGTTTCGACCAACGAACAGCGACCAGTATTACTGGGGGATTTGTTGTCCCCAACAACTTTCCCCTCGCCGTGAATTACTCATCAGCGGGGTGGAAACTCGTGCTTATGATCGAGGGGAAAGCAGTCATTTTCAACAATCCCGTCACCATCAATCCATGACTGCTTTTCCCGAGCCCGTCAAGCCAAAGATGGATTTCGACATAGGAATCTCCGATGCGTTGCTTTTGCCTGCTATATGTTTTAGTCCTTTGCGGCGGTATCGTGGCGACCGCGTGGCTACCGGCAAACGCCCAGCCAATAAGCGTGCGAAAGAGTGATGGCAAAACACTGATCCAGGCGGCGGCTATCGATTCGTCGCGGAACATTCTTGTAATGGCCCAGATGGGAAAAATGCAACTATCAAGCTGGCATTTTTTTGATTCCAAGAAACCAACAGCGGTCTACCAATGGCAAACGCCGGATGCGGTCGAATGCGTTGTTTTCGCGACGGCAAAAAATGGCGAGCGCGTGTTCCTTTCGGGCGACAGCCGGGGAGTTGTTCGTCTCTGGGATATCCACGCGAGAGACCAAGTAGATAGCTTTCGTGCCCATCGACAGCAAGTGTTAGGCTTGGTTTTTTCCCAATCTGCAAATATCCTGGTGTCGCTCGGTATTGACGACGGAAAAACCAAACTCAGGTTCTGGGATCTACAAACGAAAAAGCAAACAATTCCAGTTCGCGACGCGTTCGGGGTGTCCGTCGCATTGTCACCAAACGGCAAACTTATGGCGTTGACATTGCCTGGTGGAAAATTGGAGCTGGTGGAATTTCCCGCCTGCAAATCCGTTTGGACGAGAAGCTCTGGCAAGGCAGCCTGGCTAAGCAATGTGAACTTCGCCCCCAACGGCAGAACGGTGATTACGGCAGAATCTAGTTGGGGCAAAACGACGAACATTTGTTTTTGGGACGTCAACAGCGGAAGCGTCACAAAAAAGATTGCGGCCTATCCAATTTTTGATCTTGGCCGTAGACTTGTCGGAGGCATTTGTTGCCTGAGTTATTCCCCAACGGGCTTGCTGGTGGCCTCGGCTGGCAAGGACGACCGGGTTTGTTTCTGGGAGGCCGCGACAGGACAAAAGATAACCAGTGTGCCGGGTCACCAAGGACCCGTCAACGCGATTTTATTCCACGGCGATGACGATAAATGTTTTTCAATTTCCCACGCGGGAGATGTCTTTTTTACCGATTTCGCCGGGATAAAAAAACACGTTCGCCCAACGGCAAACCGAAAGCCTGGCACAGATTTGCAACCGTTTTGGCAAGATTTGCATAGCAGTGAGGCCCTGAGGGGCGTTGTTGCGGTGGAGTTTTTCTTGCAACATTCCAAGCTCGCCCTCCCGTTTCTCAAAAGCAGACTTTTGGTCCGAAAACAAAAAAAGGGCGAATGGTTTTCCAAAAATGTCAATGACCTTGCAAACGCGAATTTTGGGGTTCGCCAAAAAGCAGCCGTCGAAATCGAAAAACAACTCTACGCCGCTGAGCCATTTCTAAGGCAAAGACTAACAAACGGCACCGACCTGGAAACGCGCCGTCGTATTGAAAACCTTCTAAAAAAAATCCCCAAGCTCGATGGCCTAAGACCCGCCGACTTGCGGCCTCTCCGCGTGATTTCAATTCTCGAGCGCATCGACGCCGCTGAATCGCGCGAGTTACTCGCCTGGATGGCAAAGAACCTTGAAACGGAACAACTGCGTTCGGCGGCCAAGAGAGCGTTGGGAAAATGAGAACAGGTGTCAGGAAACGTGTGGAGTTCCGGGGACACCCTACTTAATTTTTGCAACCACCCGCTTTATTGATGGGGTGACGCTGCGTACCGTTTTTCGAGTTTTCGCAATAACCCCGGGCGTTTCTTTGTCGAGCGTGCAGCTCGCATCACCTTGCGGCGGTGGATCACTTCCTTTTGGCTGGCTGGAAC